>JBBAJO010000029.1:0-42202 GCA_040404005.1 Chitinophagaceae bacterium | reverse complement strand
GCAGCTGGAATACCGGGGCTGTTACTAATATGTCCTTTATGTTTAATGGTGCCACAGCCTTCAATCAAAACTTAGGCTACTGGACCTTGAATGCCACTGTTAATTTGAGCGATATGTTAAGCGGTTCCGGCTTGGATTGTTCCAACTATTCTGCCACGCTTATGTTGTGGAATGTAAATCCAAGCGTCCCAACCGGTAGAAACCTTGGTGCTACTGGCAGAACGTATGGCCCTGCAGCCACGACAGACAGAGCCAATTTGATTGGAGCTAAAGGATGGACCATTTCAGGTGATGCGCTGAATGCGAGTTGTGTTATCATGTTGCCTGTAACATGGCTTGATTTTACCGGTCAGCTTGTAACCAACAAAGTAATACTGAACTGGAAGACGGCTTCTGAGCAGAATAATACCGGCTTTGATGTGGAGCGAAGTGCAGATGGTCGCTCATGGTCCAAGATCGGCTTTATCCCTGGGAAGATCAATAGTGCGTTGCTTAGCTCTTACAGCTATTCTGATCTTTCACCGTTGAAAGGCTTGTCTTACTACAGGCTCAAGCAGATTGACCTGGACGATAAGTTCACTTACAGCAGCGTTGTTCGCATCAACTACGTGATTAATGGTGAAGTGGCGATCTGGCCCAACCCGGTGAAGGACTTGTTGAATATAGAGATCAACCAGCGCTACCGCAATGAAAAGATGTATCTCACAGTAACAGATATGAAAGGCACTGTACTGGTCAGCCGTATAGCGACCCATGGAAATTTGTCTATATCAACCTCCGGATGGCCTAAGGCGTTGTATGTGGTAACCCTTAAAAGTGAGGACGGTATCATGATGACCAGGAAAATTCTCAAGCAATAAGAACAGTTGTGTAGGTGTAACAACAAGTCGCCCCACCGTTCTCGGTGGGGCGACTTGTTGTTACAATACAATACTCTGGCAAATCATTTATAAGAAACGCCATGATCATCGTCTAATGAACTATATCCGTAAAAACCACCCCATGCGAAGCAATCATTTGCTACTCACAACCCGATAAGTACTGTTTTCTGGAGATCCATAAGAATAAAGGATTTTCCCCGGACAGTAATGATTACTCAATTACTTCGGGTCCAACGCTCTCTTGATCCTAACTGCAAGATCCTCCAAATGGTACCTGCTCATATTATCGGGGTAAGATGCTGAAGCGGCCGACAGTTCATTTCTCAGGTTCACCAGGTGTGCCCGGGTGACTGAACTGACGTCTGTTTTCGAAACATCGGGACTCAATGCCAGGGTTCCAAATGAAATGGAAATACCGGTGCTGCCGCCACTGGGAGGGTTAATAAGCCCAATCAATTTTTCCACATATGATTTTTGGAGGTTACGCCTGTTCATGTCAATTTTTGATTTCGAACCCAGTTCGCTGAATAATCCTTTCCGGATGTCGGTCAGATATTCATCTATCTGGTAGGCATCATCATAACGGCTGGTCAGCGCAACCATCCGGCCGAGCCTTGACGTGGTCAGCATGCTGGACAGGGCATTTTCCTGGATGTTGCTGACCTGGTTGGCTGAAGGGTTAGAGAATTTATTGATGATATTTTTATCCATCAGCCAGGTAGGCGTGGTAAAGAGTTGTTTATGCAGGAAATTGACGGCTTCCTTCTGTTGTTTCTTTGGTACTATTTCGTATACATCGCCAGATTGTTCAATGGATTTTGGCGTTTCGTAATAGCCGCCGATGGTCCTGACCACGTGAAATACGTATCGGCTGAACTGGTCGTACAGCGCCTTATACATATCGCTCATGTTCTCATAGCGGTCGGCATCTTCTTTCGTGTATTCAGGAAGTTTTGGCATGATCCTTTTCAGGTTCTTTACGCCGTACTCTGAGGCTTTAACAGGGTTGTCCGACAGGTCTTCCGCCTGGGTGCGGGGATCGGCAAAGTTTCCGAATTCGTATGTTCCGAACCAGATACGCGGGTTTTTCGCCAGCCTGTCGATATATTTTTTATTGAGTATCAGGTTGTCTTCCTGTTCATCTTTACCGGGTACAAATCCGTAGCCCCATTCAATGGCCCACTTGTCGTACTCCCCGATGCGCGGGAACAGGCCATTTCTGCCAACACTATCTTCCGGTTGGGCTACGTAGTTGAAACGTGCATAGTCCATGATAGAGGCTGTATGGCCGTTTTCCTCCAGCCATTTCCTGTCCCTGAGTTTTTCTACAGGGGTGCGTGAACTTGAGCCCATGTTGTGCAGCAGGCCAAGGGTGTGTCCAACTTCATGAGAAGAAACAGTGCGGATCAACTCGCCCATCAGGGCATCATCAAAAACCATTTTACGGGCTCCGGGGTCCACTGCAGCTGCCTGGGCGAAATACCAACTGTGCAATAACTTCATCACGTTATGGTACCATTGAATATGGCTTTCGATGATCTCTCCGGAACGGGGGTCATGTGCGTTCGGTCCTGATGCATTTTCGATGGGCGATGCGAGATAGCGTATCACGCTGAAGCGCGCATCTTCGAGGCTCATGGTGGTGTCGTCTTCCGGCCACTCCTTTGCCATGATAGCATTTTTGAACCCGGCTTTTTCAAAAGCCATCTGCCAGTCGTTCACGCCCCGTATCAGGTATCGCCGCCATTTCTTTGGGGTAGCGGGATCCAGATAATAAACGATCGGTTTGGCCGGTTCAACCAGTTCCCCTTTTTTCCATTTTTCGAGGTCCTCTGGTTTAGGCTCAAGGTTCCATCGGACAATAAAACGGGATTGTTGTACTTTCTGCTGGTCGTCTGAGTAAACGGTATAATCTTCAGTGAAATAGCCCACCCGGGGGTCAAACAGCCTTTTCTTAGCGGGTATTTTCGGCAGTACAATAAAGGATGTATTCATTTCCACGGTTACTGCACCCGCTGCGGATGCGGCCGGCAGGGACGCGGACGGGAAGGGGGAGGCCGAAAATGATCCACCGGAAGCGGAAAAGGTCTTCAAAGTGCGTACTTCCGTGTTGATGGGGTAGCTTTTGATGCTTTCGATATAGGACCTGTCGCTCGCCAGGCCGCCCAGCCCCAGCCTTCTTTTGGCGTTTGCGCTGAGTGAAACGGGCTGGTTATCACCTTTGAAAAATTCAGTTACATCGATCACCACACCGGAAGAATCCTCAGATATTGCTTTGATATCGAATGAAACGGCAATAGGGTCTACATTCGAATTCCTGACCGCTTTATAAATGGGCTGACTGGAATCATTGGCTAAGGATACCAGGGTGGTCACCCTGAGAAACAGTTTATTGTCTGGCCCTTTTTCAAATTGTATAACCTGCTGATTGGCAAGTTCTCCCCCGTAGATACCGGCACCGGCAGCCACCTTTGTGAACCTGGTGATCGCCATGATCTCCCGTTTCATGATCGAGTCAGGTATTTCAAAAAAGTATTTTTCGTCCACTTTATGAACGGTGAACAGGCCCCTCATGGTTTGAGCCTTATCGGTGATCACGTCCTTGTATGCTTTGGGGCCACTGGATGAGGATGATCGGGAGCCGTTTCCGCTGGGCATTACATTTGGCCCGCTTCCGGGGATCACGGGAAGGCTGGGTGTTGGAACGGGGGCAGGTGCGGGGTTTTTGGGTTTTCGTTGTGCCATGGCGGGCATCAAAAGGGCAAGTGTCAGCGAAAATACCAGGATACGTTTCAGGACCAGAGCAGTTTGCATGTTTGATTTCAATTTGAAGACAGCTAATGTACCTCGCTTTTTTTTAAAAGATCCCTTAAAGCGTGAAAACCCTGCCAATACTGGCTTCGATGGGAATCTTGGCAGAAAAATACCCCCGGGCGCGGGTGCGACGAAGATGTGGAAGTGGTGAGTCGAGCATAAGAAAAGGTGGGGGGCAAGGGGCTGAATAAATTCGATACAGACAATTAATTTGGCCCTTTGATTTTTTTTTAGAAAACTTGCTATATTGTGTTCCCTTGAGAATATTTTAACAGGACTCTGATTTAACAAAATATTTTTTAAGTAGCATTGTAACACAAATCACCAAAACGAACATTTAAACTTTTAAAAATCAAAAAGTCATGGCTGAGACAAAACCAACTGCAACTGCTGCGAAAGCGACAACATCTGTGCAACCAAAGAAGAGCAGTAACCTTATTTCCGTGCTGGCACCAGTTGCCTGTATAATCGGCGGGTACCTGATATGGAGATTCGCTCTCGGTGCTGACTCGGGATTTAGTAAGCCTGATCTTTCCGGAGGATTCTGGCCTTCCCACAAAGGACCTAAGGGCCCTTGGCATCGTATGTACGAAGGTGGAATCATCGTTCCACTGCTGATCGGTTGCTTTCTTATGGTTCTTGTTTTCTCTATTGAGCGGTTCCTGACAATAAATAAAGCTCAGGGGAGTGGAAATATCTCAGAATTCATCCGTAAGGTGCAGTATCACCTGGCGAACAAAAACGTTGATGCAGCCCTGGCGGAGTGCGACAAGCAAAGAGGTAGCGTAGCCAATGTAATGAAGGCCGGTCTGCGTAAGTACAAGGAAATGATACCCAACAGTGAGTATAATACCGAGCAAAAGTTAGTGGCTATTCAAAAAGAAGTAGAAGAAGCCACAGCGCTCGAACTGCCTATGTTGCAGAAGAACCTGGTGTTTCTGTCTACTCTGACTTCCCTGGGTACCCTGATCGCCTTGTTGGGAACGGTAATGGGTATGATCAAATCTTTCTCTTCACTCGGTGAAGAAGGTGGTGCCGGTGCTGCTGCTGAATTGGCGGTTGGTATCTCTGAGGCCCTTTACAATACAGCGCTGGGTATTGCCACGTCTTCATTTGCGTTGGTGATGTATAACATCTTTACAACGAAAATTGACAGTATCACTTATGGTATTGATGAATCAGGTTTCACCCTGACCCAAAGCTTCGGTTCTTTGTATAAATAAGAGCCTGTTGTTTATGGAAAGATGCAGGATCTGCGTCTAATTAATATCTAAAAAAGAATACTTAACATGCCAAGTGTCAAAATTCCAAAGCATACTACGGATAATGATATGACCCCCTTCGTGGATGTGGCTTTCCTTATCCTGGCTTTCTTCATGCTGGCGACCAAGTTCAAGCCGGAAGAAGCCGTGGAGGTGACTACGCCTGGATCGGTATCAGCGGACGCTGTTCCCGAAAAGGATGTTTTCACCGTAACAATAGATAAAGAGGGAAGGGCATTTGTTTCCATGGACAATCCGGAGTTTCGTCAGGTGCTGATCCAGAATCTTGATAAAACCAGGTCGCTCGGGTTAACTCCTACGGAAATCAAGTCCTTCATAAACGCCCCAAGCGTCGGTGTTCCATTTGGCCAGTTGAAATCATTGCTTGCTTTATCTCCTGACGAGATGAAGAAGGTGAAGCAGCCGGGTATCCCTGCTTCGGATTCAACGGGCGGCGAAATGTACTATTGGGTTCGCGATGCGCTGAATGCTTATTCAGGCAGGAAACTGAACCTGGTGATCAAGGCCGATAATGGAACAAAATATCCTGTTTTCAAGAATGTTCTGAATGCGTTCAAAAAGAATGATCAGAATAAGTTTTTGTTGATCACTGCCCCTGAGGATGCCCCCCCGGGTACTCCGCTGCATGTGACCAGGCAAAAGCAGATAGGTGGAGCAAGTAAATAGTTATAACATTTAAAATCGTAAGATATGGCTAGTATAGAAGGCGGCGGTGATGGTGGCGGCCACAAAAAAGGGCCTGGTGTCAAGAAGGCGAAAAAGCTGTCTACCCGGGTAGACATGACCCCCATGGTTGATCTTGGGTTTCTGCTGATCACCTTCTTCATCTTTACCACTACGGTTGCGCAGCCAACAGCAATGAAACTGTTCCTGCCGAAAGACGTGGATAAGCCTGAAGAACAGAATAAAGTGAAGGAGTCCGGTGCGTTCACTATTATGCTGGGCAAGCAGGATCAGGTGTATTATTATGAGGGGCTCGATCCTTCGCAGATCAAGGCTACCAATTTCAAGGGCATCAGGGCAGAGATCCTTCGCAAGAAGCAAACTACCAATCCTGAAGATCTGGTAGTGATCCTTAAGCCGTCGGAAGATGCTACGTACAAGAATACCGTGGACATCCTCGACGAAATGACGATCGCGGAGATCAAGCGTTATGCGATGGTAGACATCAGTCCCGGAGAGTATGAACTGGTTAAGGCAACTGAAGCCGCAAACGGAATTAAATAACCCTTTGCAGTGTGGATTTCGGTCCATAGCTGCATCATAAAGAAAAGGCATTAACATGGATGCAAACAAAATTTTAGGCAGCGATCTCCTTGATATTGTCTTTGAAGGCAGGAACAAGGAATACGGTGCTTATGAGCTTCGCAGGAAGTATAATTCGCGCCTGACCAAGGCTTTGATCATTACTGTTTCTCTGGCGTTGCTGATCTTCCTAACCTCGTTCCTGTTGAACGCAGCCAAGGACCGCAACAAAGGCCAGGTGCAGGTGCAGGAAGTTAAGCTGGAGGATATCCAGCAGGAGGAGAAAAACGAACCTCCGCCTCCGCCTCCGCCAAAGCCACCAGAGCCGCCCAAGGTTGAAATGGCAAAGTTCACGCCTCCCAAAGTGGTGAAGGATGAAGAAGTAAAGGAAGAAGAGAAGCCACCAGAAGTGGAGAAGCTCGAGGATACCAAGATCGGTACTACCAACCAGGAAGGTATCAAGGATGAAGGTATTGTAGCTCCGCCAGTGGAAGATAAAGGTGGTGTTATTGAGGCACCAAAAGGTGATGATGAGGATAAGGTTTTCCAGAAGGTAGAGATCGATGCGGAGTTTCCCGGTGGCAACCAGGCCTGGTTCAAATATGTTAGCCGTGAGATCGAGCGTAACATGGATGAACTTCAGGAAGATGGTAAGTCCGGAACCGTAGTGGTACTATTCATTGTGGATAAAGAAGGCGCTGTATCTGAAGTTCGCGCACTGAATTGTGGCGAAGCAGGTGTAACCAATTGTCTCGGCCCTGGCACCAAGCTGGCTGAGGTTGCAGTAGCAGCGATCAAGAAAGGTCCAAAATGGAAGCCTGCTGTTCAGAACGGACGTAATGTGAAAGCTTACAGAAGGCAGCCTGTTACATTCCGTTTGGAAGAAGGTTAACAGATCGCGGTTTCCCGACTATATTTTCAAGACGCGGCTTTGGCCGCGTCTTTTTTTGCCACGATCGGGAAAAGTTGTACGGCAATTCGAATTTCAAACAAGCTTTAACCGTCGATTCTCGTCTATTCCGGAGAATCATTCTAAGTTTGCTCAACAAAAAAACAGTACATGAAAAAAGGATTATGGGTGATCGCTGTGGCAGGGTCGCTTTTGTCTGGTTGCGGAACCAGTAAGAAGCTGGAGGCAGCCAATGGCCAGATTGAAACGCTGAAAAGCCAGGTAGAGAGTCAGGCATCAAAAATTGCAGATAATAGCAAGCTGATTAGTCAGATCAAGGAAGAAAACATCCAGTATAGCAAGGAAGCGGAGAACTGCCGGAAACTGGAGTATGCCCTTCGGCAGCGGGTAGAGAAGATCAATTCGGCACTTGCGGTTCAGGGGACCTCCCTTCAAAAGATTTTTGAACAAACCCGCGATGCCCTGACGAAATTCGAGGACGCTGGCGCTGATGTCAGGTACAAGAACGGACTGATCTATGTGTCATTGCAGGATAAATTACTGTTCCCGCAGGGCAGCACGAAACTGAAGCCTGAAGGGTACGAGGCCCTGCAACTGGTATCGGATGTAGTGCAGCAGTACCATACCGTGAAGATCATCGTGGTCGGTAATACCGACTCTGATGGCGCTGGAAAAGCATTTAAGGATAACTGGAGTCTGAGCACCGAAAGGGCGAACACGGTTGTACGACTCTTCAGGGATAAATATGGCATCGACCCGGCCAGGTTGACAGCAGCCGGTAAAAGCAAATACGATCCGGTAGCCACCAATACTACAGCCGAGAATAAGGCGCTGAACAGGCGCACGGAGATCATCATCAATCCGAATTTCAGCGCGCTCTGGGAAGCCGTGGAGACGGCCAATTAATCCAATCATTTAATTACCTTAAAACACAAAATATGCGCAATATGAAAATACGACTTGCTTCGGCTGCCTTTGTGCTACTGGCGGTTCCGGGCCTGTTAATGGCACAGCCGAAAAGGCCCAGCGGTGGTGCAGCTGCTAAGCCATCTGCCAGCAAAGCTTCAGGGGTTTCCAAGCCCGCTGCCACTTCCGCGAAATCGAGCCAGGTCTCAAGGCCGTCAACCACATCAGGGAACACGGGGATCTCAAAGCCGGGTGGTGATACCAAATCTGTGAACAACAATTCCGGTAACAGAGGCGGAAATACGGTCAGTAATAATTCCGGCAACCGCACCAATAACATTAATTCGGGTAATGTCAATATTGACAACAGTCGCGGTGATGTGAATATCAATATTGACAACAGTCATAATACAACCGTAGTGCGGAATAACAATATTCATTACAACCGCCCCCCATACAGCTACGGCGGCTTTCGTTATTACAGCTTCCATCCTTATTATTACCACCCCTACACGCCTTTCTACTGGGGTCCGGTTTGGCATCCCTGGGGTTTTTTCGTTGCTGCAATGGCTGCAACTGCCATCATTGTCAGTGTTAATAATCAGCAGTATCATTACGATCAGGGTGTGTATTATGTAGCCAGCAACGGCGGTTATACCGTAGTTCAGGCGCCGGTTGGCGCTACAGTCACTACACTGCCGCCACAGTCGCAGACGGTGGTGGTCAATCAGACAACAAATAATTACTACTACGGAGGCGCATACTATGAGAAGTCTGAAAAAGGATACACTGTAGTTCCCCCAACTGCAGGCACTATTGTGGAAAGCCTTCCTGAGGGTGGAAAAGAGGTGAAGATGGGTGATATCACCTATGTGAAGATCGGCGAAACCTATTACCAGCCCATGCAACAGAACGGCAAGAATGTGTATGAAGTAGTCCTGGTGGACTCGGATAAGTAGTTTAATATTTCTTTTGTAGAAAGGCGCGGCAGGTCCGCGTCTTTTTTTTTGCTCCGATTCGGGGTGTATATTTAAGCCATAATTTTTCTGGTATGATTCGTTCCATTTTTCTTTCGTTTTGTTTCTTTTTGATGATGTTGGCAACCAGTGCCCAACACAAAGAGTATTATCCTGATCCTGATCCGGCCATCCAGCAGCGACTGGAGGAGTGGAAAGATTTGAAATTCGGCCTGCTGATGCACTGGGGTACCTACAGCCAGTGGGGCATTGTTGAAAGCTGGAGCATTTGCCCGGAAGACGTGGGCTGGGCAACCGGCGGGCGTAAGCCGGGGCAGGGAGACAGCTATAATGAATACGTAAAGAATTACGAGAACCTCAAGAATACCTTTAATCCAAAAAATTTCAATCCGGAGAAATGGGCCGCTGCAGCGAAAGATGCAGGGATGAAATACATGGTATTCACCACCAAGCACCACGACGGATTCAGCATGTTCGACACGAAGTTGACGGATTATAAGATCACCGATAAGGCGGTGCCGTTTTCTTCTAACCCCCGTTCGAATGTAACGAAGGAGATCTTCAATGCCTTCAGGACGGAGAATTTCTGGATAGGCGCTTATTTTTCGAAGCCCGACTGGCATACGGACTATTATTGGTGGAAGAAGTTTCCGGCGTTCGACAGGAATGCGAACTACGATATCAAAAAATATCCTGAGCAGTGGAAGAAGTATGTTGATTTCACCCATGGTCAGATCAATGAGCTCATGACGGATTATGGAAAGGTGGATATACTGTGGCTTGACGGTGGATGGGTAAGGCCCAAAACTGCCGCCGAGGTAAACGCAGATATGAACGAAGTGATGGATGGTGTGAAACCCATTCGTTTTGCGCAGAGCCAGGACATCAACATGCCCCTGATCGTGAAGAACTCCAGGATGAAGCAACCCAAGCTGATCGTGGTGGACCGTGCCGTGCCTGGTGAGCAGCAAAACTACCTGACCCCTGAGCAGCATATCCCGGAGAAAGGCCTGCCTTATCCCTGGGAGACCTGCATGACGATGGGCAACAGCTGGAGCTACGTGCCGAATGATGTGTACAAGCCAACCAATGAGATCATTGAAAAGTTGGTTGATATTGTCAGCAAGGGCGGTAACTATCTGCTGAACATTGGGCCTGGTCCTGATGGCACGTTCGACGACACCGCGTACCAGCGTCTGAAAGAGATCGGCAAGTGGATGCGGATGAATGGTGAAGCCATCTATGGCAGCAGGATGTCTGAGACTTATGGCGAAGGCAACATCAGGTACACGGCATCTAAAGATGGTAAAACGAAATACGTATTCTTCTTTGACAAGCCAGGTGGGAAAGTTAGTTTTTCAAAATTAGCCGTCGATAAGAAATCAAAAATCACCGCTTTAGGCAGCAAGTCTGCGTTAAAATGGAAGCAGGTAGATGGGGCAGTAGAAGTTGCACTGCCTGCAGCCATCACAAATGCAGGCGAACACGTGTGGGTGTTGAAGGTGGTGAGCGAATAGAGCTTTGTGGAAATTTGCCATTTGACGATCTAATGATAAACAGATCATATGGCATCTATCGACAATACCCCAAAGGGAAAGTACAGCGTTCGTCCAGCCAGGGTTGACATGACACCCATGGTTGACCTCGGATTTTTGTTGATCACTTTCTTCATGTTCACCACGAGGATGGCTGAAGACAAAGCCCTGAAATACAATACGCCCATTACTGACCTTAGTAATCCGATCAAGGTGAAATGCAGTAAAACAATTACGATGCAGGCTGAAGCTCATGGAAAGGTCAAATGGATTGAATGCATTGATGACGTGGAACAGGCACCACAGGATATGCGGCTTTATGACAAGGAAATTAGGTCAAGGCTATTGGCCAAGCGCGCCCAAATGCAGCGATTCTATGGTGACCCCAAGGAGCTCTTTGTAATCATCAAACCCGATTCTACCTGCTCCTACCAGACGCTCATCGACCTGATAGATGAGCTCACTATTACCGAAGTAACAAGGTATACGATCGTGGACTGATTCCGGTACCACTTGGGGCAATCGAATCGCTGATGGCTCCACTGGATTGCAGCGAGGCAGTCCCTAACGGCCTAATGGTTATCTTTGCACCATGTATACCTCCTGGGATGATACGATTGTAGCGTTGGCAACGGCACATGGCGTAAGTGCCATTGGGGTCATCAGGCTGAGCGGTCCCACTGCAGTGGCTATTGTGGACAGTGTTTTCCCTTCGAAAGACCTCACTGCTGTTCCCGGATATACCATGCATGTGGGGACGTTGAAGTATGACGGGAAGTTGCTGGACGAAGTGGTGGTGTCTATTTTTCGTGCGCCCAGGTCCTACACCGGCGAAGATGTAGCGGAGATCTCCTGCCATGGTTCGCCCTATATCGAGGAGCAGATCATCAACACTTTTGTATCACTTGGCGCCAGAATGGCCAAGCCGGGGGAGTTTACCCAGCGCGCATTTTTGCATGGCAAGCTCGATCTTACGCAGGCAGAAGCGGTTGCGGATCTGATCGCCTCTAATACAGCCGCATCTCAGCAAACTGCTTTGAAGAATATACGGGGTGGATTTTCGGAGGTGCTGAAGCAGTTGCGGGACCAGCTGATCAGTTTTTCGGCGTTGATCGAACTGGAACTTGATTTCTCGCAGGAGGACGTGGAGTTTGCCGACAGGACGCGGTTGTATGGGCTTATCAATACGATAGATGGTACGGTGGCGGAGTTGATCCATTCGTTCAAATTGGGCAATGTGATCAAAAACGGGGTGAAGGTGGCGATTGTGGGTAAGCCGAACGCCGGTAAGTCCACATTGCTGAATAGTCTATTGAATGAGAACCGCGCCATCGTCAGTGAAATTGCAGGAACCACCAGGGACACCATTGAAGAGATCATCAATATAGAAGGAATATTATTTAGGCTGATCGATACGGCGGGTATACGTGACAGTGAAGATGTGATTGAGATCATTGGCGTGGCGAAGAGCCGGGAGAAAATGCGGGATGCTGATATTGTGGTCTATATGTTCGATGTAGAAGGAGAGAGTCATGGTGAGTTGGAAGCGGCCGTGGCACAGCTTCGGGAGATCAACCAAAATTATCTGTTGATCGGGAACAAGGCTGACGTATCGGGAGATGCGGCTGCCGCCTTGAAATTCGAGGGAATAGATGCCTTATATATATCTGCGAAGACCCACCACCATGTGGAGACATTGAAAGAAAGGCTGGTCGACAAAGTATTGCAGGGCCAGGTCAATACAGAAAGTACCATTGTAACCAATGCGCGGCACTACAATGCCTTAATGCAAGTATCATCGGCCATTGTAGATGTTCGAAAAGGCATGGAGTCTAAGATCCCCGGCGATCTGCTGAGCTTAGATATTCGTCGGGCCTTGCATTATTTAGGTGAGATCACCGGCGAGATCACCAATGACGATCAGCTGGATTATATATTCAGTAAGTTTTGTATCGGAAAGTAAACGCGGTATCCCCCTCAACTTTTAGTATGGGGTAAAAAATTATAACGTTCTTCAGTTAGGGTATTTTCTACGCCCCATTTTTATTCTCCTCCCAAATCAAATAATTAGCTACCGCTCTTATCTGAGTAAAGCTATACACATTATTCAGCAT
Source organism: Chitinophagaceae bacterium (assembly GCA_040404005.1). Classification (GTDB taxonomy): domain Bacteria; phylum Bacteroidota; class Bacteroidia; order Chitinophagales; family Chitinophagaceae; genus Pollutibacter. Next base: position 29,537 of record JBBAJO010000029.1, on the reverse strand, counting down.
CATTCTTACTTCGGTGTGTTTTTTATCAGTGTTGGAATTGAGGTATTCAGAGATGATTTTTACACTGGGTCCGTCTGCAAATGCATCAATATTTACGTCACCTGTTTTAATAAACTCAATAAGATGGCCTTCTATGGTGCTTGCAGCAAGACTTCTTTCTTTGGCGATGGCAACTATATCTTTTCCTTCTTTGTACAATTGCATGGAGATAACGGCAGAAGGGGTCTTCCTGTCAGCCTTTTCTGCTATTGGCTCCTTCCGTTGCCGTTTGGGATTGGCCGCCTTTAGTTCAATATTGGTTTCAAGATCGTTTTCAGTGCAGTAATCCTGGACCATTTCCAGGATTTCGCCCCCATATTTTTCTGCTTTGGCTCTGCCAAACCCACTGATTAGCTGAAGGTGCTCTGTTGTTCTGGGGAGATAGGTCGCTATCTCTTTCAGACTGTTGTTGTTGGCAACAAAGTAAATGGGAAGGTCCTGTTGGTTGCACGTTTTGTCTCGCCAGTTTTTTAAATCAAAGAATAATCCTGCGTTTGGAATGTCAGAGGCCGGCGTTTGTTTTTTATTGGCGGCATAGCTGCTGATATGAATTCGGGGAATGCTGAAGTTGAGTTTGTGTTTTAAATACTCCGTAATGCAAAAGGGCTCATGGCAGTATTGCATGCCGTGTATTGTTTTGATTAAGGAAGTCATGGTTTCCAGAAGGGATTCATCAACTTTTGTTGCTGTTTCCCGATGCTCTGTAATAATCGGGTGTTGCTGCAGTTTCCGCTTTATATTTTCAAGCGAGGGTAAGAAATATGCTGCGGCTGCCTGTATTCTTTGTTGCAGTTTTTCATTTTTTTCAATCACAGGGTTGTCTCTCATCAATAGATTCACCTGCGATAAAAATTTTTCGGCGGTAAATTTATGTTTCCTTATCTCTCCCAGATACTGCTCCGCCCATTCCACTGCGTTTTCGTTGAGTTTGTTTTTATGATCATCTACGACATTTCTTAAAAGATCGATGTTATTTTCTGCTTCCTCCAGTAAGAATATTTCGCTCAGCAACTGCCATGTAAATATTTGCCTTGCACCCTGAAACCTTTCAGCCAGTGAGCCCTTTGGCGCCATCGCACGCTGACCGTCTACCACTTTCTGGTTATTATGGATCGCAGTGGGTGGGATTTTTGACAATAGCACAATCCCCTCAAGTGACGTGCATCGGCTCAGCGCCACGTAAACCTGCCCACTACTGAAAGAAGAAGCGGCATCGATCATAACTTTATCAAACGTTAGCCCCTGGCTTTTATGGATAGTTATTGCCCAAGCCATCCGCAATGGATATTGTATAAACCTGCCTAATACTTTTTGTTCTAATTTTTCATCCAATCGGTTGAGCGTATATCGCGTGTTTTCCCACGTTTCTTCAAATACTTCAATTTCCTCGCCATCGCAGTTAACGGTTATGTTATCATGACTGAGGGAAGACACGATGCCGATCTTTCCGTTATAATATTTTTTTGTAAGTGTATCATTTTTGATAAACATAACCTGCATGCCTTCTTTCAACATCAACTCCGCTTCCGCTGGGTAAAGATTTTCAGGAAATTCATCTTCTATTCTGGCTTTATAGACGAAGGAGGGAGTATCAAGGTTATTCCGTTTTGAAAGATTGATGCTATCCGCCTGGTTATTGTGGGAGGTGAGCGTGATGTATTTGTCTTTTATGGTTGTGTGAAAATCCGGAATAAAACGAAGGTTTAATGCATCATAGTCTTCTTTCTCCAGCAGGTTATTACGCACTTTATTCAGGAGTGATACAAAACTTTCTTCTTTTTGCCGGTAGATTTTATTGAGTTCAATCAGCAGGGGCATTTGTTCTTTTACAGCGTTGCTGGAAAAGAAGAATGGTGATTCATAATAATTGCTCAATACTTCATCCCACTCATTCCTTGTGACAACAGGAGGTAACTGGTATAGATCTCCGATGAACAATACCTGCACGCCTCCGAAAGGGGTAGAATGGTTTCTCCTTACACTTCTCAATATGGCATCAATTGCATCCAGTACGTCGCATCGTACCATGCTGATCTCATCGATTACCAATAATTCTATTTTCCGGAGCAATTGTATCCGTTGCTTTTGATAACGAATGTTGCTTAACAATTCCTGTCGATTATTGTCTGTTGGCAAAAAAGGATAGAACGGCAATTGAAACAAGCTATGCAGCGTAACACCACCTGCATTAATGGCCGCAACGCCTGTTGGCGCTGCCACCACCGTGTTTTTGGATGAATGTTCAACGAGATACTTTAAAAAAGTGGTTTTCCCGGTGCCAGCTTTACCTGTAAGAAAAACACTTTCATTCGTTTCGGTTATAAATCGGTAAGCCAGGTCAAATATTTCATTTTTTTCTACACTCGCCATAACAATGGTTTTCGAAGCATGTGTTTTCAAAAATAGTGATTATGTAAGTGCTTATACCTATGTTTTGCACGAGAAAATATGTTTTAATACCTGTCATTGAAATACCAGAGATATGTATAGTTCATGGAGTGGTAGACATGTGGAATAAAAATCGATGCGAATGACCCAAATAACCTTCATGCTTTTATGTGTGACATTTCAGCTTCAACGAGAGAAAGTGTGTAGCCGGTGTCTGAATTTGTAACCATTCCATTTAGTGACACCCTCCATACTGATGTCGACATCCTGTATCGGGAAAGTAACCAGCATTTTCACCGGTTTTTTTATGTTGGTTTCATTGGTTTTGAATTGCCGGAAATCGGTAGTATTGGGAGAGTATGTTGTTTTATATCTCACTTTGCGAATCGCGAATTTTAGTACTCCCATTTTCGATACCCAAAGTGTGGTTTGCCTAGTTAAAAAAAAATAGAATAACTTACACTAGGTGTTAACCAAAATATACTACTCTTTGCAGTAGAAATAACTTTTACACATAAGAAATTCGAAAAACTGGCAAACGATGACCGAAAGCTGGTAAAGGAGTTTGGTAAGCTCCGGGCAGATAAGATAAAAACAAGGCTGGCACAGCTAAGATTCGCCACCACCCTTGAAGAAGTAAGAAACTTGCCCGGCAACTACCACGAACTTACCAACAACCGGAAAGGGCAATGGGCTTGCGACTTAGACCAACCTTATAGGTTGGTTTTCATACCTCACGAAAACCCCATCCCCACCAACGAACATGGTCAGTATGTTTGGATGGACATCACAGGAGTTGAAGTGATAGAAGTAGTAAACTATCATAAAGAAAAATAATCATGGCAAAGCAAAATCAATATTTCCCACAATCAGTTCCACACCCGGGCGAAACTTTGGCTGAGAAACTGGAAGAAATGGAGATGCCTAAAAATGAGTTTGCACTCCGTACCGGAAAGCCTGAGAAAACCATTATAGCCATTGTTAACGGCAAAAGCTCCATTACACCCGATATGGCGGTGCAGTTTGAGAATGTTACCAAGATCCCCGCAAGCTTTTGGATGAACCACCAAAGAGGTTACGATGAATACATGGCAAGAGAGAAAAGGCAAACCGTTATTCAGGAAGCATTGGCATGGGCAAAGCAATTTCCTTTAGCAGATATGATAAAGAAAGGATGGTTGCCACAAGTGGCTACCATTGAAGAAAAAACAATGGAAATGCTTGCTTTCTTTGGCTTCTCCAATCACACCGCCTGGGAAGATTATTATTTCAAGCAGCAACTCAAAGTTGCTTTCCGTATTTCACTGGCTCAAACAAAAGAACCTTATGCAATTTCTGCATGGCTTCGCAAGGGTGAATTACAGGCGGCAGAGTTAGAAGCAAACGACTATTCAGAAAGGAAGTTTAAGGAAGCATTGCCCGAGTTGAAAGCAATCATGGCCAATCATCCTGATAGCTTCTTTAATCAGTTGCAAAGTATTTGTTTGGAAGCAGGTGTTAAAGTGGTTCACACCCCTTGCATTAATAAAGCCCCGATAAGCGGTTCTACCCGTTGGTTGAACGATACCCCTTTCATTCAGTTAACAGGGCGTTATAACCGCAACGATAGTTTCTGGTTCACTTTCTTTCACGAGGCAGGGCATATTCTCTTACATGGTAAAAAGGATATTTTCCTGGAGAATCTTGATTACACCGACAAGGACATGGAAAAAGAACAGGAAGCGGATGAATTTGCTTGCAAGTGGACATTGACCGAAGTTGAAGAAGCGGAAATTTTAGCAGCAGCTCCACTCAGCGAAGAAGACATCCGGGATTTTGCAAAACGGTTCACAACGCATCCGGCCATTATTATTGGAAGGCTACAACATAAAAAATTAATTCCTTACTCATTAGGTAGAGCATATTTTGAGCAGATAATTTTTGAATAAAAAGCAATGACAATAAATCATGGTTCAGTCGATTCAACTAGATATCATTCCATTCACAGCCCCTGTTCACGAGGCTGACTTTGCCTTTTACACGATAAAGCAAGATGGCTATTGCCCCATACACAAAGACGATTTAAACCGAGCAGTTTTATCCTGCTCCAGTGCCTGATTTCCTGTAATCTTTACATGCCCAACTCCTAAAACGGCAACCCCAGCAGGAATCCTATGGAGAAATTCGCGTCCCAGTCAAACACAAATGTGTCGCAACCAGTGGCATCTTGAATGGCTTTATAGATGTTCAAGCCCGCTTTGGTTTTTGGCTTGTCGCCTTTGTAATTTCCCGGAGCTTGAAGCACAGTGAAACGCTCATCACCCTTCCTGTCTTGTTTGGCCAGGTCAAATGGTGTTCCCCCGATAATGAAACAGACTTCCCGATTAGGGGTGGGTATTTGGCTTGCCTTTGATTTCACCTCATTATATACATTATTGTCGGACAGATCCTTCTCGAAATATTTAGATCCGGGGGCCTCCACAGCAACCACTGTACTGCCGTTCATCCAGGAAATTTTGGTATTTCCTGAACCAATATCAGTTACAAAAGCACTGCCATTGTAGGATTCAGGTAAGGTGCCTTTCAATGCCAGTTTACCTTCCTGTTCAGCTGTGACCAGGTTTACCACAAAGCCCATCTTCTTCAACTCAGAAGCAATGATGGCTGTCTTTGGTTCTTTTTGTGCACCGGAGCTGATGATGAAATGCACGTCTTTCGATTTCACGCCCTTGTCAAACATCATCGAGATGTACTTTTTCAAGCCTGACCTGATGTCTTCAGTGGTAGCCAGGCCTTCATAGACAAGGCTTTGACCGAAGTCTTTTGACATGACTTCCCATCTGCGTTGCTGGTCTACATTCACAACGAATGAGTTGAAACCGGTGGCACCAACTTCCACAATACCTTTTAATTTGCCGTTTACGGGTTTCTCTGGCTGGTAGGCAAAAATCCTTGATTCGGTATTTTTTGCAGCAGGCTTGGTGTCTGCTTCCCTTGATGTATTGGTGTTGGGGGGTTCAACAGCCGAGTTTGCGTCACCACCTTTGTTAGAAGTGATGCTATTGTCGATCTCGGACTTATCGCCTGCATTGAACCAGCCATCTGTTATCGCGAAATATGAAAACACAAGAACGGGGGCCGCAATCAGCAGCGCTTTAAAGGGCCATCTGAGCCTGCTCCATGTGGAATTAGACATAGTTTAAATATTGATTGGTGATTGTTAGTGATTAGTCTAAAAGCTTAAATCCTTTATCAATTTTTTCTTCATTCTTCAGTTCATAGTTGCTGCTACCGATCATAGAAACATTCAGTTTTGTGAGATTTCGTTCATCTACTTTTTTCACAAAAGCCTCCAGTTCTTCCTGTGATGGTGTACCACCTACCGTAACATTATTGTTTTGATCGAGGAATTCAAGATTTGAACGAATGGATGCAATATTCTGGCTGATAGCCTGTGTGGCAGCGCTCATCGCTTCCTGGAATACCCAACCTTCCTTGATATTAAAAACATCGGCCAACCCTTCAGTGGCATTCTTCATTTTCTGTGTGGCCTCTAATTTCTTTTCCAGGATCGAAATACTGCTATCCAGCGTACTTACATAGATCCTTGCGGCACTTTCATTGTCTTTCAACACTTCTATGACTTTGGAGAATTGATTGGCATATTGTGCATAGCTCCTGGCATTATGTTCTTCCGCCTCACCTTCTTTACCCATAAGAAATGCCTTGGTTCGTGTTTCCTTGGCAACCCTGTTCAGGTCATTGGCTTTTTCTGCATCACCGGCTTTCATAGCTTGTTCAGAAACATCTTCCTGTTTTGATGCTTCGGATACCAGTTTTTTGACAAAGCCATATTTTTCCTCAGCAGTTTTCTGTGCCTGGGTCCCGCTTTGGATCATATCGATCCGTACACCATCTACATGGGAAATTTTTTCCTTTACTCTTTTGAGGGTGTCTTTTGCATCTTTGAGTAGCAACTGAAGTGCGATCACCGGATTATTTCTTACGATCGACTTCTCGCTTTTGAAAAGCAGGGTATTTCCCAGGCGATTCAACACACTGATGATTTTTGGTGCCAGAAACAGAAGCACGAGGAAAAGAATGCTAAATACGATAAAGAGCACTGATTTCTGTGCATAATCGAGTAAAACGTCCAGGTTGGTAAAAAACCAATACGCACCGCCAATGATCAGGGCCCAGTAGAAAATGGAGGCGATCGTTTTTTTTCCCTGGGGTTCAGTAATGGCGGCAGGAAGCGTATCGCCCAATACCTGGAAGATCGGAAGCTGATTCTTCAGTTCAGCAGGAATAACAGTGAGTGCATTGTTACCTTCGCTCATAGTTGTTAGTTTATGTCTTTTTCAATGATATCCAATACCTGGTTCATTTCTGTTAGTACAAGGTCTACAGCTTGTTTGCCATGGGCGATCTTTTGATCTATGGCTGAAACCTGGGGATCCTCCCCTGCGTCTATCTGCTGTAATTCTGCTTTTTTGTCTACCAGTTGCTGTTGCAATTGCGCTATTTGAACATTAAGATATTGGATGTCTGCTTCCAGGTTGCTTTTAGTCTGTGCTTTTTTTTGAAGGTAAGACTCTTTTTCTGCCTTTCTTTTCAGCAACTCTGTTTCAAATACCGAATTCAGACCGTCTATGTAATTTTTACCAGTTCCCAAAAGCCGGGATTTGTCTAACGATTTATCTGCAAACCGAAGAGAGGTGTAGGCTGATTTGATATGGGAACTATTCACTCCGCCCATTTCAACAGCAGCATTCCATACTTCGAAAAAGTCAACGCCGGGCTTATTCATGTTTTCGAGTAGTTGGTATACCCGAAGTTTCATGTCGCGTATATCCTCCGGAGCGGCCGGTGACGAAGGGCTGAAATCAATATGGCTAAACGGTTGCGAAGGCTGTTTTTGAGATTCTTGCGGAAGTTCACGCTTTTCAGGTGATTCATTTTGGTCATTAAACAGTACTTTTTTTAACCCATCCAGAATGCCGTTTCCGAATCCTTTTGTTTGGTTACTCATTTTTTATATTTCCTTCTCAAATGTAGTGGAAAATTGCAAAATGAGGTAAACCCGATCTGATCCAGGCGAAAGCCGTTGCGGACCTGATGGCTTCCCATACTTCCGCTTCGCACCATAACGTATTGGATAATAAACCTGGCTGATTTTCTGAAGTTTTTCAGGGTTATGAGATCCGTCGTTCAGCTTTACTTTTTTAGGAGTACGTCTTACCAGTCGAATTCGGTCTATATATGCGGTCAGTTCTTTGGCCAAAATGGAAACAATAGTACCGTTGGCGCCGAGGATCGTTTGCAGGCGTAAGGGTAATCATTTTTGGGGAAGAAAAATAGCAGGTTTAGGATTAACTTCCCGGGGTAACTGTTGTTGAAGTTACTGATTGCCTTAGTGCTTTTGCTACCTTCAACCCAGGGTAACCCACAGGGAGGGGAACCCTTGTATTTTGAGCGTATCGGCGAAATTTCCCCGAATACCGTTTATTCTACTTTGAAGGGCCTGATCATCCGCAGCGGATTATAAGAACATGCAAAAGATCGGATCTGTTTCGCTACAGACAGGGGAATAAATTCTTTCAAAAAGAAACAGCGTTATTCCTACAGCATCCTGCTTGCAAATCCGGAGACGGTGGATGGCCTAATGAAACGTTGGCAAGGGGTGAGTTGTTCGCAAATCTCCTCGCGGAACGAAAAGGTCATTTGTTTGTTTGCTTCACCAACGGATTGGGGTAGGAGCGATGACAATTGAGGAATATCCTTTGGCTTCGAAATAGGGTATGTTCTCCCAAAGAGTAATGAAAATGATTAAGTATGTCTGTTTCTATTTATGGATATTTTTAGGGTAAAGTATTTTACCAAACCATATCACGTGGCCTTACGAGACGATAAAATTGAAGGACATAAAAATTGGGATTTTGGTAGTGGATAAAAAAACAAGTGATGCGTTGTATAAGGCTACCATATATTTCTCAAAATGGCCTCTTCGCAAACCATATGGGGAGTGAAGAAAGATTCTAATGAAGCGAGGAATATTTTTGATGCTTATTTATCAAGGTAGCAGCCTATATACCACTTCCAGTGATTTGTTTTTTGTAGCCAAAGACGCTACCCCCGCGCTGTCCACTTTTGTTTCCCATACATACAACTTCTTCAGTTCAGGCAGGGAAGTCAACATTTGCAGGCTGGAGTCCGTTACTTCAGTACCATAAAGATTTAAGTATTCAAGTTTTGTCAGTGATGCCAGATTGGATGCACCCTGATCAGAAACTTTGTTTCGATTGAGATTGAGTTTGTACAGATGGGGCAGCTTTGCTATAACCTTTAAGTCTTCATTGGTGAGTCCGCAGTTCGTGAGGTGCAGCCACACCAGCTGGTCTTTAATGTTGGCCAACAGCGAAAGGTCCGGTTTGTTCTGCCCGTTACCGTTGAACTTAACCTCAAGCAGGTTGCCCGATTTGCTAATAGCATTGACCTGGAATCCCGCTTTGATCAGCGCTGCGAGGTCGTTTTCCGAAGCGGGCTCCGCTTTATAGGCAAGTATAGCGTCTCTGTCCAATTGAAAGAAGTCGTTGAACACATCTGCTATCTGTTTGTCGGGATTCATCTTCGCAATAGACATCTTACGGTGTGCCCCGGTCTCGATCCACCATTCTATAATACGGGTCTGTGTTTCGGTGAGGGGTTTCTTACCGTCAGTGGGCATGAATTCCTTATGGTCCTTAGGAAGCGTGATGCGCTTGTAAATTTCACTCGCAGCTGTGTTGCCGGGGATAACACCTTCCCGGGTTTTACCGCCGGCAAGGATCTCTTCATAGCTTGTTAGCAGCAGTTCTCCCTTCTTCTTTTCAGGATTGTGGCAACTCACGCATTTGGCCTGGAAAATGGGCATTGCTGCATCGCGAAATATATCAGCTGAATCGAGTGTTTTGATGCGCGAAGTTTCGGTGTTATTACCCGCGTCTTCTGCAACAATGCTGGTAGTAAGATAATCAGTGCCATGGGTCATGGAGCCGCCCCAATGTCCTGTAAACAACAACAGCAGAAAAGTCAGGCTCACAAGGCCAAAACGTAAAACACCTCTGATTCTGACAGCTTCAAACACGGGCAGTGCATGTATTAGATAAATTGCCCAGGACAGTATGGCAAGACCAATACCACCGTACTTATGCAAGACCAGTATCTCATTGTCATATCCGCCTCCCTGTGATAAAAAATAGCCGGAGCCGGCAGAAAGCGTTGAGCTGATGGCTGTGGCCAGCCAGAGCAGGGATACTATTTTTAAGATGGCGGCTTCCTGCTTCCACACGCGCAGGATCTCCATTAGTATGGCGAAGCAAAGGAATCCAATGGGCAGATGGACAAGAAGCGGATGGAAGCGAGCGAAGTAATTCACGATATCTGCAGTCATAATCTAAATTGACGGATTGACGGATTGGCGAATTGCTTTCAATTTATTGAAACCGTTCAACTATTTCAGCGGTGGTCCTTTTACTTTCTTTCCATTCGTGGTCAGCACCTGGAAATGGTGCACCCGGTAAGGGCCGGAGTACGACCACACCAACTGGTTTTTTTTGTCCACTTCAAATAATTTGATCCCTTTCGATGCACCGTAGCTGGCGATCATCGTGTTACCATTGGGTAGTCTCTGTGCACCACATGGATCTGCAAAAGGTTGTTCACTAAAATCACTGTTCGATAATTTCCAGACCACTTTGCCGGCGCCATCCACCTCCACCACCTTGTTTCCATGGGTTAGGGTGATTAGCGTATTTCCGTTCTTTAAACGGATGGCGGTAAATGGCCAGTTCTCGGCGGCACGGCCTCCCAATTCGGTCAGATCGGTTTTGAAAATATTAACCACCGTCCCATCCGCTTTGTATTCCTTTACAGCAAAAGCCAGCAGGTGGGGCACCAGGTAGTTCCCGTTGGGCAGTTTGCGCGCCATCCGGGTCTGCATGTGAATGTTGTCGGACTCCGGCTGCAGCGGCACCGATACCAGCACAGTACCCGCCGCGTCAGTTTCCACCAATCTGGGCGAACGACCCGACTCAGTGATCATGGTACGTCCATTGGGTAGCCTCTCCGCGGTACCCAATTCGTTTTCGGGTGCCGTTCTTTTGAAACTGAAAATGACTCTTCGGTCTTTATCGTATTCCCTCACTTCATCGGCCCAGCAGATCAATACATGGCCATTTTCCAGCACATAGCCATCGCGGGCTCCCGGTTTGCCGGAATCCCAGACCACTTCGCCCTGTTCACCCATGATGCCGGTGAAATCCGGACCGGCAATGAAAACGGAATGCGTGATGGGTGTCGATTTATAATACCTGCCTACCGAAAGGGCAATGTTCTGTTGATCAGGCGCAACCCTTCCTGCAGTAAGTACAACCGTTGCGCTCCCGCCCTTGACTTGAATGGGTTCGGGCGTGAGGAATAACAGCAACGTATAAACGTAAATTATGGATAATGACATTCGGGGTTGTTTTATGCAAGTATATCTTTTACCACGTTGCCATGTACGTCGGTCAGGCGAAAATCGCGACCGCCGAATGGAAAGGTCAGTTGTTTATGATTGATGCCCATCAGGTGGAGCATGGTGGCATGCAGGTCGTGGATGGTTACAGGATTTTCCACGACACGATATCCATATTCATCGGTCGATCCGTACACCATGCCGCCCTTTACACCGCCACCGGCCATCCACATGCTGAACGCAGAAGGATTGTGGTCACGGCCATCTTCACCCTGCGCGAAGGGAGTACGCCCGAATTCGCCGGACCATACCACCAGGGTTTCATCAAGAAGCCCTCTCAGCTTGAGGTCTTTCAGTAATCCTGCAATCGGCTGGTCAACGGCATGGGCGTTGTTTTCGTGGCCCATCTTCAGGCCCTGGTGCTGGTCCCAGCGGTCCGTTCCATTTGTTTGCGGGCAGGTGAGTTCGATGAATCGTACACCTCTTTCCACCAAACGTCTTGCCAACAGACACTGAGCGCCATAACTGCGGGTATGCGGGTCTTGGGAGTCGAGGCCGTATAATTTTTTTGTAGCTTCTGATTCTGATTTGAATTCGGTGAGTTCCGGAACAGATGACTGCATTTTATATGCCAGTTCGTAGTTGCTGATGGCGGATTCAATGTCATCCGCCGCGCCTTCCATGGAGTTCATCAATTGCTGGTCGTGCCGCTTCAGGAAGGCCAGTTTTTCATCCTGAATGCCGGGTATGGAATCGATGGGTCTGATGTTGGCAACCGGTTCAGCGCCGGTGCGTAAAATAGAAGCCTGATAGGAGGCAGGCAGAAATCCATTCTTGAAATTGTCCAGTCCTCCCGGTGGGATCAGTCCTCCATCCAGTACCACATACCCCGGAAGGTTGCTGTTCTCGCTGCCCAGACCATAGTTCATCCAGGCACCCATACTGGGTCTGCCCTGCAATCCGCTGCCGGTATGCAGGAAATAATTGGCATTGGTGTGTTCCGGGAAATTGGATACCATGGAACGGATCAACGTGATGTCATCGATACAGGATCCGATATGCGGAAATAGTTCACTCACTTCAATCCCTGATTCTCCATATTTCTTAAAGGCCCAGGGGCTCTTCAGGATCTTTCCAACGTTAGCGAACTGGGTAGCGTCAACCTTGAATTTACTGGCAGGATCCTCGCCATTTTCAGCAGTAAGCCGGGGCTTGGGGTCAAATGAATCAACCTGCGAAACACCCCCATCCATGTACAGAAAAATAATGTTCTTGGCCCGGGGTATCATGCCTGGCGCAATGGTGCCGCCGGCGAGTTGTTTCAGCAACTCATCCTTACCCCTGCTGGCACAGGAGGGGAGCAGGCTTCCGAACATTCCCATGAGGGCTACGGACCCAAATCCGCATTTGCAAATGCTGAGCATTTCTCGCCTCGACATGGGTCTTCGGATGTGATGATGGTTGGTCATATCAGCTCAATTCAGGAAAATGAATTCTTTTACATTAAAAATCGTGTGTACATAGTCTTTCCAAACCAGCCCCTCGATCCTGTCTTTCGGGATGCCATTCCTGGCATAGGATGTCTTCAACTGTTTGAGGAAAGCTTCCGCATCTTCCACTTCATCATCCGACGCTTTCCTCGACAGGCATCGCTGGTAGATCCACTGAACACGATCGGCTGCAGATTCCAGTTTCCGCGAGAGCATGCTGTTGGACATGCGTTCAGCTGTCTGTACTACAAATGGATCGTTCAACATGATCAGCGACTGGGAAGGAACGTTGGTCACCGTCCTTTTACCAAATGCGGAGAACGGGGTGGGCCGGTCAAAGGCCGACATGATGGGGTCAAGAAAATTTCTCCTGACCTCAACATAGATGCTTCGCCTGCCGTTGCCATCCATGGGTCCGGATTTGCCAGGTTTACCCCTACCATTCATGAAGCGGGTGATATGGGCCGGTACAGGATAGCCATACATGGTGGTGTCCAATGAACCCGATACGCATAGCATGGCATCGCGAATGGCTTCCGCTTCAATACGACGAATAGGAAAATGAGACAGATATATATTCAATGGATCTTTTTTAGCCGCAGCCGGTTCAGTAGTTGTGGATCTCCTGAATGCATCGGACATCAGGATCCTGCGGATCGTCTTTTTTATGGAGTAACCGTCTTCACGGAACTGTATCGCCAGGTAATCAAGGAGCTCGGGATTCGAAGGTAGTTTTCCCTGCATGCCAAAATTATCAACTGTTTCAACAATGCCCGTTCCGAACAGGTGATGCCAGATGCGGTTGACGATGATCCGCGATGTTAATGGGTTCTTCGGGTCAATGATGGACGCGGCCAGTTGCAACCTGCCGCTCCCCGGAACATCGAGGTTTGGGTTGGAGACTTTAATGGCCGGGATGAACATTCTTTTTACCCGCTCAGGTGAAAGCTCCAGGTGGTTGCCGCGGACAAAAACAGGACTGTTCTTACCGTTGCCGTCCGTCACTCCGTGAAAAAATTCAATGGAGTCGGTCAGAGAAGCTTCCAGTAGTTTGTTTTGCTCTAGCCAACTGAATAACTCGGGAGATTGGACGCTTGTTTTACCGGGACGAAGGAGTTGATTGATTTTTTGCACGTCTTCGTCTGTCCCTTTTCCACTGGTGATGGCCAACCAGGCATCACGGGTAGCGATGTTTTTTTTCCTGTCCGTGCCGCGGGGCTCAAACCAGTCCTTGTTATAGGCAATTACATATTTGGCTTCGATATACGCATCTTTCGCCATCTTAAAAACATGGCCCTCGAAACTTCCCGGTAAAAATTCTATGTAGGCTTTATGTCCTTTCCATTTGACTACGTTGAAAATGAACCGCGAAAGTTTTTCGGTATTCACCTTCTGGTCCATATCCCCGTATATCGGAAACTGGATGAGCTGGAAATTGTCAATGATGATACGGATCGATGATTTACTGCCGGCTGCCAACACCCCAATAAAATTGTTGTCGATCACAAAATCAGGAGAGCGGAGTGCGCCAAAAATATTCGTCGATAACTTTCTGCTTGAAGCCAGGCCCTGTTGCAAGCCGGTCAGTTTCTGCTGATCTGAAAACACGGGTTCGCCCAGTGTGGTGGATCGGGTGAAGGCAGGGCCATCGGTTTTCCATCCCTGCAGGTCGGATCCCGTGAAATCGGCCAGGATTCGGCTGGAATCCATGGGTACGGGGGTAGCTTTTTTCACATGGCTGCCCTCGCCTTGTTTCAGGGATGCAAAAGAAGGTTTATTGACGGCGTCGCTGCCGAGATGGGCCGATAAATAATTCCATACGGCATTGCGAACGGAGTCTTTCAACCCCTGGATTTTTTCCGCAGTTGACGTAGTGGCGAGTTGGTTGGAAGCCACGGGAGTAAACCTCGTGCCTTCCATGACGCCATAGAATGAATAATAATCTTTCGCTGCAAGCGGATCGAATTTATGGTCGTGGCAACGTGAGCAGGACAACGTGAGTCCCTGAAACGCCTTACTCGTGACATCGATCATATTGTCGATCCGATCTGCTTCATCCTTTCTGATATCAACGGGACTGTGGGTGCCTTCGCTGAGTACATAGAACATGGTAGCGAGTTGTGCTTCATTAATGGAGCCATTGGCGGCTGTCCTTGGTTTGTTCATGAGGTCGCCCGCCAGTTGTTCGAGTACGAATTGGTTATAAGGAATGTCGTGGTTGAAAGTCCTGATGAGGAAATCGCGGTAGCGCCAGGCCCCCGAGATGGGGTAATCAAATTCGTGGCCCTTTGTTTCCGCATACCTGACCACATCCATCCAATGGCGGGCCCATCGTTCCCCATAACGGGCAGAGCCGAGATAGTAGTCCACCATTTTTTCATAGGCCTCCGGAGAACCGTCTTCCAGGAATTCCTGTAATTCTTTGTCCGTGGGCGGTAATCCTGTGAGCATGTAGGATACCCTGCGGATCAGTGTGTTTTGGTCGGCCTCCTTTCCTGCGTCCAGTCCTATTGCGTCCAGCTTGTTGTTGATGAAATAATCGATCGGATTGCCTTTATATTCCTTTACCCCAGGTGATGGTTTCTCAGGGAGGAAGGCCCAATGCGGTTTCCATTCAGCGCCCTGTTCGATCCATTTCTCAATCAGCTTACGTTCGCGTTCCGTTAGCGAGAGGTTGGATTCCGGAGTAGGCATAACGATGTCCGGATCCTTGTGATTGATCCTGAACAGCACGAGGCTGTTTTTCGTATGCCCGGGGTCGATGGCTTTCAGCCCTTCCTTTGTCAAAGCGGTAGCGCCTTCATAAGTGTCCAATCTGAGGTTTGCCTTCCTGCTGCTGGGGTCCGGGCCATGGCAGAGATAACATTTCTGAACAAGGATGGGCCTGATATCATAGTTGAAGTCGACCTGTTGGGGAAGTGCAGCTTCCTTGTCCCCGCCGAAAATGGCAAAGCCCGCTACCGTGAGCACAAGGAGTGCCACGACCAATAAAAGTTTATTGTTGTTCAGAAACCTCAACGGTATGCAATAGTTTGCTTCCAATTTACACAAAATGGGTGATGTATGATGAAGGTTACGAATGTGTCCTACTTTTTTTTACCTTCAGCACCATGATCAATCTCGGTTTACTGGGTATCGGAAGGATAGGGAAAATCCACCTGGCTAATGTTGTCAGGCATTTTCCCTCTGCAAGGGTAGTGGCGGCTATGAACCCCTCGGAAGCGGGCAGGGCCTTTGCGCGCAGTGTAAACGTGCCGCTGGTGACAGATCAGGCGGACGACGTGTTGAACCATCCGGAGGTTGATGCCGTATTGATCTGCACGGCCACCGATGCGCACGCCGATTATGTGATTGCTGCGGCCAGGGCGGGGAAGGCCATATTCTGTGAGAAGCCATTGGACCTGTCGCTCTCCAAAGTGAAATGGACGCTGGATGAAGTGAATAAAGCCGGTGTTCCACTGATGCTGGCATTCAACCAGCGATTGGACCCGAGTTTTCAGGAAGTGAAGAAAGCGATCGCCGGCGGCCAGATAGGAGAACTTCGATCTATCCACATCATCAGCAGGGATCCTGCCCCGCCACCGGTTACGTATATACGAAGTTCCGGGGGATTGTTCCTCGACATGTCTATCCATGATTTTGACATGGCCCGTTACCTCGCGGGAGCAGAAGTTGAGGATGTTTTTGCAAAAGGGTTCAACCTGGTTGATCCGGCGATAGGGGAAGCGGGTGATATTGACACGGGATACATCATGATCAGTTTTAAGAACCAGGTGACGGCGTTGATTGAAAACAGCCGGCAGGCAAGCTATGGGTACGACCAGCGGTTGGAGGCTTTCGGTTCAAAGGGGATGGTCAGGGCGGAGAACCCGCTGAAGACCACTACCCAGTTCCTGGATGGGAACGGTGTGCATCTTTCGCACAATCTTGATTTCTTCATCGATCGTTACGCTGATTCATACCGGTTGGAGCTTAGTGCTTTTCTCGATGCACTCAGGGAAAAGAAACCCATGCCGATCACGGGCGATGACGGCTTGCAGGCGATGTTGATCGCATTGGCAGCTTACAAGTCGATGCAGGAGAACCGGCCCGTGCGGATCGAGGAAGTGAGATAGCATCCAAAAGCAATAGAGATCTGAGGGAATGATTAAACAGTAAACAAAGATGAACAGTTATGGACTACACAGCAAACCCCGAACGATACAGTAAGATGGAATATCGACGATGTGGTAACAGTGGGCTGAAGTTGCCCGCAGTATCACTTGGCCTATGGCATAATTTTGGACATATTGACAACTTCGACAATGCGCGGGATATTCTGCGGTTGGCCTTTGACAACGGCATCACCCATTTCGATCTCGCAAACAATTACGGTCCGCCTCCCGGATCTGCCGAAGAGAATTTTGGTAAGATATTTTCATCTGATTTCGCACGTTACCGCGATGAACTGATCATTTCAACAAAAGCGGGATGGGGCATGTGGCCCGGTCCTTATGGCGACTGGGGTTCAAAGAAATACCTGGTGGCCAGCCTGGATCAGAGTTTGAAAAGGATGGGCCTCGATTATGTTGATATTTTTTATCATCACCGGCCCGACCCCGAAACCCCTTTGGAGGAAACCATGGGCACACTGGACCTGATGGTCAGGCAGGGTAAGGCCCTGTATGTGGGCATCTCCAGTTATTACCCTGATGAAGCAGCCAGGGCCATAAAGATCCTCAGGGAATTGGGTACACCTTGTTTAATTCATCAGCCTACATATTCTATGCTGAACAGGTGGGTGGAAGATGGCTTATTGGACGTGCTTGAAGAATCCGGCGTTGGTTGCATTCCTTTCTCCCCGTTGGCACAGGGGCTGCTGACGAACAAATACCTGAATGGCATACCGGCAGATTCAAGGGCTTCCAGCCACCGTGGAAATGGAGCCATCGCGGAAGATGCCGTTACACCGTCAACACTTGAGAAGGTTGCGAGGCTTGATGCCCTTGCCCGGGAGCGCGGGCAAAACCTGGCCCAGATGGCGCTTGCATGGGTTCTGAAAGACAAACGGATCACGTCGGTACTCATTGGCGTGAGCAAGCCGGAGCAGGTACTGGATTCGATACGAAGTATCGATAATTACGCTTTTACTTCAGAAGAACTTGCCAGGATCAATTCCATTTTAGCATAGGGGGTTTGTAGCCCTGTGCATGACTGTGATGCCCTGATTATCTGCCATTAGACCTCAGTACGGTGATGTCTTTTTTGATCTGGTCGTCGTAGGTCTTTATCACGATATAATACCATTTACGATCCGGGACGTCTACATAAAAGACATCTCCTTTTTTATGTCTGGCTACGGCATCCTGCAGTTCTTTTGGAACCATATCTTCCCCGAAAAACCAACCCAGATCTCCCTTAGTGGTATTGCCATCCATGGTATACTGATCGGACAGTTGTTCAATGGTGGAGCCGGCGCCGATCTTTTTGGTGATCAGTTTACTCAGGCTGTCGACCTCTGAGTTTGACAGGGATGACCTGTCGAGGAATATATAACTGGCCCTGTAGTTTATGTTTTCTTCTGCTTCTATGATCTTATAAGTAACATAACCCACAGAAAAAACATCTCCTTTGTTCTGTTTCAACAATCGCTTGTCGATCAGCGCAGTGTCCTTGCCATAGGAGAGACGCAGCAAAGCAGGCTTAAGGTTAGCATTTGCGGAAATATATTTTTCCGCGTCAGCCACGGTTTTGATCTTTTCGAATTGTTCCCGGACTGTAGGCTGGGCCAAAACGGCAAGGGAAAAGAAAATGAACAGGACAGAAAGTAGACTTTTCATATGTAAAAATTTGGGCTGCTTAGTGATGAAAAAAGTAGTTAAAATTTCTATCACGACAAAGCTTTTCCGGGTCAGGAAAACAAAAGCGCTAAGTAAAGCCGAATTGCCGAAGGTTAATTGAAATAACTGTTAAAAATCGCTTTCGCTACCAATTCATGCCCTCTTTCATTCGGGTGGTTGCCTTGCGACATAAGGGCAGGCAAATTGTTCCCATTTTCCGCTTTCCGGTGAAATATTTCATAACTGTCAACAATTCCTGTCTGGTATTTGTTCGCCAGGCCACTGATCTGCCGCGGGTGTACATGAAGGATATTGGCCGTGTTCAGGATGTTCAAAGCAAGGTCCGGCGTTGGCGTCAGCAGGATGATTTTTGTGTTTTTTGCGCTAGCTGCTTCGATCATAGAAATCCATGCCCGGGCAGCTTCTGCAGCTGCAGGGTGGGATAGGAAGATTCGGTATTCACTATGGGCGTTTTTAAAAATCCGGCCGGCACAGGGTGGCCATGGAAAACGATATTCATGGTCCTGTTTTGGGGCCATTCTTTTGGGGGTTGAAACAGGGTCCAAAGGTTAAAAATATCCGTTAATCGCGCCGTAAAATCATGTTTCATGACCACCTAAGGAGATTTAGCCAGTTTTTGTGCAGTAGATATAGGAGTTCCGGAGTAAGTTTAGCTACTAAAATCCTACATTTAAGCCCAACTATATAGTATGCATTATTCATCTTTATTTCGGTTCCTGATTGTGCCGCTATTGATGTCACTGGTCATTTTTTCTGCATTCCACTCAACTGACCAACCCATGGTGACGGCAGAAAAACCGGAAATGATCTGGGCCAAATTCTGCTCCGGATGTCATGGTGAGCAGATGGTCGCGTTCACTGACAGGCAGTGGAAGAACGGTAATTCTGATTCTGCGCTGTTGGCATCTATTAATAAAGGTAATGTGGAGAAAGGCATGCCGCCATTTGCAACCGCTTTTAGTGAGCCCGATAAGAAGGCACTGGTGGCTTATATACAGTCCGGTATCAAAAATGCTGGCAAGTACATTACGGAAGAAAAGATGACATCGAATATCGTTAAGACCGAGAACAATACATTTCGGCTCGATACCCTGTTCAGCGGCATCAAAAATCCCTGGTCCATCGACTTCCTTCCCGGTGGAGAAATACTGGTGACCGACAGGGCAGGGAAGCTGTTTCATGTAAAGGCCAATATGGACAAACAGGAGATCAGCGGCGTGCCTGAAGTACGTGCGGCAGGACAAGGAGGATTATTTGACGTAAAAATTGACCCGGCTTACCCAACTAATTCGATCATTTATTTGTCTTATGCCAAAGGTGTGACATCGGATTCAGGAGCGGTGAATACCACAGCGGTGGTCAGAGCGAGATTGGAAGGCGGAATGTTGAAAGATGTTAAAGAGATCTTTGAAGCGAAGCCCTATCAGAAAACCGAGTATCATTATGGTGGCAGAATGGAGTTTGGGAAAGAGGGTTATCTATATGTTACCGTCGGTGATAGGGGGAAACATTTTGTGACGGCACAAAGTGTCGATAATGACGGTGGCAAAGTACATCGCATTAAAACCGATGGCTCTATTCCGGCGGACAATCCTTATGTAAAAGTAACGGGAGCGAATGCATCTGTTTATTCTATAGGCCACAGAAACCCGCAGGGAATGGCCATACATCCTCTAACCGGTGAGATATGGACCAATGAGCACGGACCAAGGGGCGGAGATGAAGTGAATATCGTTAAGGCCGGAAAAAATTATGGCTGGCCAGTGATCACCTGGGGACTAAATTATGATGGTACGGTATTATCAAAAGAGACGGTTAAGCCTGGCATGGAACAGCCTCTTTTGTACTGGGTTCCCTCCATTGCGCCGTCGGGCATGGCTTTTGTAAAGGGCAATAGTTACAAAGGCTGGAACAATGCCTTGTTGGTGGGATCGCTTCGATTTAAATATTTGAATGTTTGTTATTTGCAGGGGAATAAGATCGTGAAGGAAGAAACGGTGATGAAGAATGTAGGCAGGGTAAGGGATGTCAGGATGGGGCCTGACGGGTTTGTGTATGTGATCGTGGAAGATCCGGGCTACGTTTTCAGGTTAGCGCCAATATTGTAAACAATTAAGTTATGGATAGAAAAGAGTTCCTGGCCCAGCTTGGGTTAACCGGCGCCGCCATTTTTGCCGGTGCCTGTTTAGGTGGTTGTTCTAAAGACGATAATGGCGGCGGCGGGGGCACCGTTCCGCCAGCTCCAACTGGAGTGGACTTTACCATTAACCTCAGCGACGCCGCCAATGCGAGCCTTGGCACTGCCGGGGGATTTATTTATAGAAGCAATATCATTGTTGCGCGCACATTGGCCAATACCTATATAGCGGTTTCGCAGGCCTGTACGCATCAGGGAACCACTGTGGTATACGAGGGCACTAATAACCGGTTCTTCTGTTCGGCACATGGTTCTACGTTTTCTAATACCGGAGCCGTAACAACGGGTCCAGCCGCTGCTCCGCTGGCACGATATAACACGGCCCTCTCGGGAACCAATCTGAGGGTCTTCTCATAAAGAATATATGCGCAGCAGAATATTCATATGTCTGTTATTGCTTTTTAGTGCCTCTGCCCTCGGTCAGGATAATGACCTGCTCAAGCAGCTTCAACAGGAAGAGAAGGAGGATACTGCACTCCTTCCCCCTAAGGTTATTCTCACCCAACGCATGCTATGGGGAGAGAAGGGGCTCATGCGAAAATGGAACATATCGCCGCTGACCTTGGACAGTCGGAAAAAGGAAATGGAAACCCGGAGGTTAATGTTGAAAGCCCACCAGATACTGGGGTTCGTCACCCTTGGTGGTATGGTTGCCCAGGGGATCGTTGGCAGTCAATTGTATAATGGCAAATTTAATTTAAAAGACACCCATGAGGCCATGGCGACGGGCATTAACATCACCTACTCGATGGCGGCCATGATGAGTCTGTTTGCCCCGCCGCCTTTGGTGAACCGCGACAAAGGGGTCACGTCCCTGAGGCTTCACAAGTGGCTGGCACTGGTGCATATGTCTGGCATGATCGCTACCAATATACTGGCGGGTCAGATCGAAAATAATCCCAGCCTGAGGCCGGTTCACCGTGCTGTGGCGTATACCACTTTCGTCAGTTATGCAGCCTCGGTAGTAGTCATTAAATTCTGACCTATGCGACACATCACGTTGATGGTCCTTTTGTTGTTTCAACTGGCCGTTGAAGCACAGCCCTTACAACTTCGGGCCGACAAAACGAAGTCATATATTAAATATTACATGAAGCATGCAGTGCATGCCTGGACTGGTATGTCTAAAGAAGTGAGCTGTGTGATGCAGGTAAATGCGAAAGGCGAGGTGGAGAAAGTGGCCGCTACGTCAAAGTTGAAATCATTCGACAGTGAGAACTCCAACCGCGATTCCCATATGCTGGAAGTGACTGACGCACTTACCCACCCCAGCATCAACTTTTATTCTACATCGGTGACCAAGAAGGAGGGTGAGTATGTGGTGAGAGGTGTGCTGGCTTTTCATGGGGTGGAAAAAAATATCGAGTTCAAATTGAAAGAAGATGTCAATGGGAAGGATCGAATATTCACAGGCAATTTTATATTCCTGCTGGAAGATTACGCCATCGAAAGGCCAACATTGTTTCTGGTGAAGACCAACAATGAGGTGAAGGTGGAACTCTTTATCGTATTCTGACTTTTCTCCTGCGTACTTTGATGAAAAGGCACGCAACAATTGTTTCAGTACCGTACTTATCTATAACATATTGTGCCATCTTCTTTGATTTTGATGTTGATATCGAAAAAAAACCAGGAACCTGATCTCATGGGATACCAGGCGTTATATGAATATCTGGTATGTAAGCGGGTTGAAGTCTGAGAGTTTTCCGTTGTTCAGTTGCGGAAAATGGTCAGCATTGTTTATAAATACGGAAGATAACAGGTATTCAAAGGTACTTTTACCTTGATCAGGTGATGATTGTCACCAATGGTATGCCCTTTTTGCGGCAACTTTGTTATTCCATGAGTGCTGTTTGGTTTCATAGAATTTTTCGCTGGTTGTTTGGCCTCCTGTTTATCGGGGCCGGGATAGCCTTTTACCATGACGGAGCCTGGCCGGCCATTGCTTTTGGTTTGTTGATGGTGATCACAGGTTTTTTTCGTCCCCGTCGTTGTGTTGATGATGAGAATTGCAGTGTCTGACTTGGCAGGCAGATCCAGGTCAGGTAAGGTTTTCTGCTGCCCGTATCATCGCTTTTTTTGACGAAAGAATTTCCCTTTCAATATTCATGAGGGTAGATGCTTCCATCTCGCCCAGTTCACTTTTCCCCAATTCTGTTCTGATCAATTCATTGTTGGTTGCAAGGTCTATGTGCGCCTGGTGCATGAGCTCATCGAGCTCGGGTTTGGCGTATAAAGATTGCTGAAAAGATGCCTTGAAAGCGATCCAGTTTTCCTGGAGCCGGTGAAAATGCTCGTGCAGCCGGTCGTTTTCTGACTCCCGGAGTTCAGTGATATTGTGATGTATGTCTTTAATTGATTTAGCTGAATGGATGATCTGCCTGAGGCCCTCCATGTAAACGCCCATCAGGTGGCTGTCTTTGTCGGACTCGTCTTCCTTTCTTAGTCTGACATAGTACTCCAGCAGTTCACCCTCGGAGGCCTTTAGTTTGTTATATATTTTTTGTGTGTTACCCGATACGCGCGCGAAGGATTTGAAATGGTCTAAAATGCCGTTGTCTTCCGGCACGTTGATATCCATCACCATGTCGTGGAAATCGAGGTTCCTTTCCAGCAGGTGTTGAATTTCGTCTTTCAACATGGTGGGTTCATCTTCATTTACGCGCAGAGCCGGGCTAATGAATGATTCCTGGATGTCGCTTTTTGAAAACTGCCGTTGGAGCCATTTTGAATAGATATTCAGGAATGGGAGAAAGATGAGGATGGCAAGCAGGTTGATCAGGCTTTGGAAGAAAGCAAGCCCAACAAGGGGGTCGTTTAAACCAAGGATATCTGTGATGAAGCGGATGAGAAACGGCAGGAAAGTAAATGCGAGTAAGACAGTGGCAATGTTGAAATAAAAATTCCCAAATGCCGCCCTTTTTTTCTCACCGCTACCGTTCAGCCCTGCTATCAGTGTTTTCATCGATGTCCCTAATTCAGCGCCGATGATCACAGCGGCTGCAGCTGGAAAGGAAATGGCTTTCGAATAAAGCGCAGTGAGGGCTATGGCCATGGTTGCGGAGCTGGATTGAACCATGGATGTAATCATGAAACCGATGATGACGAATATGAACAGTGGCTGGTCTTTGTACTGTGCAATATTCAATTGCTGTACAAAGCTACCGGAGGTATCTTTCATAAATGCAAGACCGTAGAACAGAAGTGAAACGGCGAAGAATACTCGATATATATTGAACAGGTTTTTCCTTTTTTTTAGGAAGAACATCGCAATAGTACTGATGGCCAGTCCGGGCAGCACAAGGTTTTCGATATTCATTTTGAAACCAACTGTGGCAACGATCCAGCCCGTCATGGTTGAGCCCAGGTTGGATCCCATGATCACGGCCAGCGCGTTTTTGAAGGGGATCATGCCTGCCTCCACAAATCCGAGCGTGATCAGGGCAATGACGGATGAGCTTTGTAAAAAGGCAGTTAATAATGTACCGCCGGCAATGGCTTTTATAACCGAACTCGTGCTGTTGCGCAGGAATAATTTGAAGGATCTTCCTGAAAGTTTAGTTAGAGCCTGGTCCATGAGCTGAAGCCCGTAGAGAAAGAAGCCAATGCCCGCGATGAATTTCCAGATAGTTGTTTCCAATGGTGAAAAATAGTGATCTTTTATCCAATCTCACCAGCCTTCATGAAATGGCTATTCACATATTTGGGCATTTTTTAAGCTGTGGATTCGGGCTGTTGTTGTTCGATCTCTTCCGCGTGGGGGTCGTTCCCATCTGGATGATAGTGATCTGGCAGTTGTTTCCCGCAATGGGGGCAGTTGACCCTTTGGCGGTTTGATTTCCTGGATTCTTCCAGGAACCCTGCCGTGATGATACCTGCAGGTAATGCAAAAATGGCAACGCCTACTAAGAGCAGTCCACCGGTAAGGAATTTACCGAGCTCGGTATGGGGCACCATATCGCCATAGCCAACGGTGGTTAGGGTGATCACGGACCACCAGATGGTTTTAGGTATACTGCTGAATACTTCCGGTTGTTCAAGGTGTTCTGCAAAATATACCAGGCTGGACGAGATGATGATCAGGAAAATGGCGAGTACAAGGCTCAGGATAAGCTCATTCTTCCGGGTGCGGAAAACATTGACCACGATCCGGGTGGCTTTCATATAATGGGTCAGCCTGAACAGGCGCAGAAACCTGGCGAGCCTGAAGATCCTCAGCATCCGGAGATCCAGGCCAATAATGACGTGCAGGTAGACCGGCAGGATGGCCAGCAGGTCGATGAGCGCGCCTGCGCTGAACATATATTTCAGCCTGCCATAAACGCTGTGCTTATATCGGGGTTCCTCGACGCAGCTCCAAACCCTTAGAATATATTCCACAGAGAATACCACTACCGAGAACAGGTCAAAATAGGCGAAATAATCTGTATACGGATCGTGTATGGCAGGTACGGTTTCAAGCATAACCGCAACTACGTTCAGCAGGATAAGGGTGATGATGAAGCCGTTGATCAGCCTGTCCCATTTCGAATGACCCAGTTCCGGATGAAGCAGGATATAGGTCTTCCGTCTTGTTGTGTTATACATGAAAGATTTTGGTGCAATGAATATACAAAACTTGCTAACAAGCGCATAAAATGCCTGTCGTGGATGTTGATACAGGGAAATGACAAATATCATCCCATATTCAACTTTGCTCATATCTCATGTTGCCAGAGATAATAAATTTTGTGACGGTTGAATTATTCATTATCATAGTATTACAAATCAATCACACTATGGGTCCTGTTTCCATGCTCATACTCACTCTGGCGGCGGTAGCGTTTTCTGTATTCGCCATTTTGATCTCAAAGGCGGTGTTAAAGGGCTCTGTGAACAAGCAAAAGCTGGAGCCATACGAATGTGGCGTGCCAACGCAGGGCAATACCTGGATACAATTCAACGTGGGGTATTATTTATTTGCGCTGATCTTCCTGATTTTCGATGTGGAGCTGGTATTCCTATATCCATGGGCCGTTGTAGCCAAAAAAATCGGATGGCCGGCACTGGTGGAGATCGTGATATTCTTTTTTATATTGTTCATGGGCTTCCTGTACGCGCACAAGAAAGGCGCGTTGCAGTGGAAGTAACGGAGGCTGATTTTATGATGGAAGGACAAAGACCTGTAACAGAATTCCCGGGGCAGGTGCATCAGACGCCAACCGGAGGCATCATGACCGGAGCCATTGCCGATGTGATCAACTGGGCGCGGAGTAATTCCCTCTGGCCGCTGACATTCGGCACCAGTTGCTGCGCCATAGAAATGATGTCTACCGCCTCTGCAAAATATGATTGGTCGCGGTTCGGTTTTGAAGTGGCCCGCGCCACACCCCGGCAGGCCGATGTGATCATCATAGCCGGAACGATCGTGAATAAGATGGCGCCGGTTCTGAAACGACTCTACGATCAGATCCCTGACCCCAAGTATGTGATTGCCATGGGTGCCTGTGCCACAAGCGGGGGCCCTTTTTTCTATAATACCTACTCGGTGGTGAAAGGGGCGGATCATGTGATACCGGTAGACGTCTATGTTGCGGGATGCCCTCCCCGGCCTGAGGCCTTATTGCACGCGCTCATCACGCTTCAGGAGAAGATCAAAAGTGGTGGCAAGCGCGAGAGGATCGATATAAATCTTGATAAAAAATGAACCGGGAAGAGTTGCAGGCATATATAGGCGATCTGGCAGCCAGTCTGACATTCGAAGAAGGCGCCGAATGGATCAATGTTTTCGTTGAGCCCGCTGCGTTTCGGGAGTTGATGCTCAAACTGAGGGCGGACGAACAGTTGGCATTTGACTATATGTTCTGCCTGACCTGTGTGGATTGGAAGACCCATCTGACCATGGTCTACCATCTTTCGAGTACCCGTTATCGTTATAATATTGTGGTGAAGTCGAAACTCGACAGAACCAAGCCCGAAATAGAAACGATCTGCGATATCTGGCGAACTGCAGAGTTTCACGAGCGTGAAGTATTTGAATTATTTGGTGTGACATTTCTGAATCACCCTGACCTCAGGCTTTTGATCTTGCCAGACGGCTGGGAGGGGAAAAATCCGATGCGGAAAGATTATGAGGACGAGGTCAACATGATCAAGCTTTGATAAAGTAAACATGTTTACACAAACAGAAGAAATAGTAAGAACTGAATCGGGCGATATGGTGATCAATGTAGGTCCCCAGCATCCCGCCACGCACGGTGTGTTGCATTTGCTGATCACCCTGAATGGTGAAACGATCAGAAAGGTGGAGCCGCATCTTGGGTATATCCATCGTTCCATAGAGAAAATGTGTGAATCTCTTTCTTATCGTCAGTTCATCTATTCCACCAGCCGAATGGATTACCTGAGTGCCCACATCAACAACCACGGATGTGTATTGGCGGTGGAGAAGGGCCTTGGGGTTGAGATCCCCGCCAGGGCGGAAGTGATCAGGGTTCTGATGGACGAGCTGACGAGGGTGGCTTCCCACATCCTTGCCTGGGGAGCGCTGGCCATGGACCTCGGCGCATTTACGCCGTTCTTCCATGCCTTCAGGGAGAGGGAGATGATCAATGATATCATGGAGGAGACCTGCGGCGCGAGGCTGACGATGAATTATATGGTGCCCGGCGGCGTGATGACCGATCTACATCCCAATTTTCATAAACGGGTTAAAGCCTTGTTACAGCAGTTCAAGGATAAGCTGGATGAATATGATGAACTGGTGACGGATAACACCATTTTTATCAACAGGACAAAAGGCGTGGGTTATATCAGTAAGGAAGATGCGATTTCATTTGGCATGAGCGGTCCTTCCGCGCGGGCGTCAGGCGTTAGTTGTGACATCAGAAAGCTGTACCCGTATGGCATGTATGATAAACTCAGTTTTGAAGAAGTGGTACTGACCGAAGGCGATTCGTATGCGAGGTATCTGGTGCGGGTGAAAGAGGTTAAGCAGAGCCTCTCTATCATAGAACAATTGATCGACAATATTCCGGAAGGTGATTTTCAGGCCAAGACCAAAGCGGTGTTGAAACTGCCGAAAGGCGAGTATTATTCGAGGGTGGAATCGGCCCGCGGCGAGTTCGGTGTTTATCTGGTCAGTGAAGGTGGAATGACGCCATATCGGATCAAATTCCGTTCGCCGGGATATTCGAATTTGAGTGCATTGGATCATATGACCCGTGGCTCAAAGATCGGCGACCTGATCGCGTCGATGGGAAGTTTGGATCTGGTGATACCGGATATAGACCGATAGACAGAATTAGCGAATTAACGGATTGGCGGGTTTGCGAATTCTTTGTTGTATAGTGAACTAAGCGGTGGAGAATCCGACAATTCGGAAATCCGCCGATCCGATAATTGAACTTATGTGGAGCTTATCAAACATAGCAAAATCGATCGATGCCTGGCTTTATGAAGTGCTGCCGCCGACGGTGGCGCTGATCACTGAAATGGTGATCGTTGGCTTACTGGCCATCACCCTTTTTGCATTACTCGGCCTGGTACTCGTGATCATGGAGCGGAAAGTTGCTGCTTATATGCAGATACGTCTGGGTCCCAACCGGGTGGGCTATAAGGGCATGCTCCAGTCGTTGGCCGATACGGTAAAGCTTCTGATGAAGGAGGGCATTACGCCTGCGGGCGCTGATAAAATGATGTTCAATCTTGCGCCATTTATTGCGATGATCACGGCGATGTTGTTGCTGGCGCCACTCGGATTTGCCAGGGATCTTCATATCTGGGATCTTAATATTGGAGTCTTGTACGTTACCGCGGTTTCATCATTGTCTGTCATCAGCATCCTGATGGCAGGATGGAGCAGCAACAACAAATACTCCCTGCTGGGTGCCATGCGTAGCGGCGCGCAGATCGTGAGTTACGAACTCAGTGCGGGTCTGGCGATACTGACAGTGGTGGTACTTACGGGCAGCTTACAGATGTCTGAGATCGTGCAGTCGCAGGCTAATGGCTGGTGGTTGTTTAAGGGTCATATTCCTGCCGTGATCGCCTTTGTGATATTTATTATTGCGGTTACGGCTGAGACCAATCGTGCTCCTTTTGATCTGGCGGAAGCGGAGTCGGAGTTAACGGCAGGGTTCCATACAGAATATTCCGGGATGAAGTTCGCGCTATTCTTTCTGGCGGAATACATCAATGTGTTCATCGTCTGCGCGATAGGCGCCACACTGTTTTTAGGGGGCTGGATGCCGCTGCATATAGGTAACTGGGCAGGGTTCAACCATGTGATGGATTATGTCCCTTCGTCGATCTGGTTTTTTGGAAAAACGTTCTTTTTGATCTTCGTGATCATGTGGTTCAGGTGGACCTTTCCGAGGCTTAGGATCGACCAGTTGCTGAATCTGGAGTGGAAGTATCTGCTGCCGATCAGTATGTTCAATATCTTGTTGGTGACGTTGATCGCGATAAAGGGATGGCATTTTTAGAATGTGATGAATGTGATAAATGTGGGGAATGTGGGGAATGAATGTGAGAATGTGGGGAATGTGGGGAATGAATGTGAGAATGTGATGAATGTGATGAATTAAAACGAATATATGTTTTTGATTGACTATATAAAAGACATTTATGGCGCGGTGAAGTCGATGGCGATTGGCATGAAACGCACGGCCTATTACTTCACGCACCATAAAGAGATCATCACGCAGCAGTATCCGGATAACCGGGCTGAGCTGGTGCTGCCTGAAAGGTTCAGGGGTGAAGTGGTGATGTCGCACACCGATACCAATGAGCACCGCTGCACGGGTTGCACGGCTTGTGAATTGGCTTGTCCGAATGGCACCATCAAGATCATCACTAAGTTTGATATCAGCCCTGAAGGAAAGAAAAAGAAGGCGATCGATAAGTTCATCTATCACCTCGAACTCTGCACGATGTGTAACCTGTGTATTGAGGCGTGTCCGACGAACGCCATACAAATGGCGCAGAATTTCGAACACAGTGTGTACGACCGCGCGCAACTGACCAAAGTGCTGAATAGGCCGGGATCTAGATTAGAGGAGGGAGTGGAGTGAAAATCAAAATGTGATGAATGTGGGGAATGTGATGAATGTGGGAAATGAATGTGA
>JBBAJO010000028.1:0-43081 GCA_040404005.1 Chitinophagaceae bacterium | reverse complement strand
ATCAAAGTTTGATCTCTTCGGTGTTGTTGTCGTAGAAATGGAATTCCGTAAGGTGGTAGGTGTTATTGGATTTTACCGAGAGATTCAGCTTGTATTTCCAGCCCCATTTGCGTCTCATGGAGATGAATCCCTTGGTCAGGTAAGCATGCATGATGGGGTGCACTGCTATGACCAGCGTTTTGTGCTTCTGCATGGTCAGGTAGCTGATGTTTTTCTCGATCTCGTCCTCCAGGATCAGGGCGGAGGATATTTTACCGGTGCCCTGGCAGGATGGGCAAAGTTCCTGGGTGTTGATGTTCATCTCGGGCTTCATGCGCTGGCGGGTGATCTGCATGAGGCCAAACTTGGAAATGGGAAGTACGGCATGTTTTGACCTGTCCGTCTTCATGAAACCTTCCATGGCTTCCACTAGTTTCCGTTTGTTTTCGGGGAACTTCATGTCGATGAAATCCACCACGATGATGCCGCCGATATCCCTCAGCCTGAGCTGGCGTGCAATTTCCTCGGCGGCTTCCAGGTTGGTCTGCAGGGCGTTCTCTTCCTGGTTGTTACCTACGCTCTTGTAGCCGCTGTTGACGTCGATCACATGCAGCGCTTCGGTATGTTCTACGATCAGGTATGCTCCGCTTGGCAGATTCACTGTTTTGCCAAATGCTGCTTTTACCTGCTTGGTAATGCCGAAATGATCAAAAATGGGCGCGCCGTTATGGTAGTAGGAAACAATATCCAGCTTATCAGGAGCTATTTTCTGGATATAGTTCCGGGTGTCGTTATAAATACTCTTATCGTTGACGATGATCCTGTTAAAGTCTTCATTCAAGAGATCCCTGAGCATGCTCGTAGCCTTGGTTTGCTCACTCAGGATCTTTGCGGGGGCTACTGCACCTTTCAGGTTCTTCTGAATAATGGCCCAGTTGTTTACCAGGTTATTGAGGTCCTCATGAAGTTCCGCGGTGTTTTTGCCTTCGGCAGCTGTACGGACGATCACGCCAAAATTCTTCGGCTTTATCGATTCAACGATCTTCTGCAGCCTTCTTCTTTCTTCCGAAGAATGGATCTTTCTGGAAACTGCTATAATATCATTGAAAGGGGTAACTACCACACATCTGCCAGGCAGGGAGATCTCGCAACTAAGCCGCGGACCTTTAGCGGCAATAGGCTCTTTCAGGATTTGAACGAGGATGTTTGGTTTTTGTCCCAGTACCTCATTGATCTTGCCCGTTTTAACGATTTCGGGCTCCACGTTAAATTTAGCAAAATCCAGCCCTCCTGGGGAGTTGTCGTTGATCGCAGTCTGGGTATACTTCAACAGCGACTTGGCATAGGGGCTGAGATCAGTATAATGAAGGAAGGCATCCTTTTCAAAGCCCACATCTACAAAGGCAGCATTGAGCCCGGGAATAAGCTTTTTGACTTTCCCGAGATATAGATCTCCCACTGCGAAACTGGCGTCTGCTTTTTCATTGTGCATCTCAACCAGTCGCTTATCCTCTAACAGGGCGATCTCAACACCTTGCGGTGCTGCATTTATAATTAATTCTTTATTCAAGCGTAAACACACTTAAAACCTACACAAATGTCAGTATGACGATAGCAGGCTCAATCGTTATGGTATCATGCATCTGACGATATCCTCCTGGCGGAGGTTGGAAGATCACTTCTTCCCTTTCTTATGACGGTTCTTTCTCAGGCGTTTTTTACGCTTATGTGTAGCTATCTTATGACGTTTCCTTTTTTTACCACAAGGCATTGTAATGAATTTATATTGTTAATAGTTTACTGCAAAGAGTTGATCTTCTCGTCTATCGCTTTCAGAAGTTCCGGATTGCCTACTTTCTTTTTTCCCTCACTATACCATTTAACCGCACTCGTTTTGTCGCCGGACCTCTCATAGGCTTCAGCGAGAAGGAAAACAGCTTCGGTGTTTCCAGGTTCCCTGGTTGCTACCGTTTTCAGCCTTTCGATCGCCCTGTCAAACTGCCCCGTCATCATCGCACCATAACCCAGCATAAATTGAGCATACATGTTGGTGCTGTCTTGCTGGGCCACCTCCCTGATCTTCATAATGCCCTCCATGGGTGAAGCGGCGCCAGAAGCCCCGAAAAAGAATGTACTTCCCCATCCAACCTTGGCCGAATCATTACCGGGATTTATCTCTAAAACCCTTTTAAAGAGGCCCTGCGCCTGATCTGCCATCCATGTTCGGATGCCAGGTTCAGAAACCGTTTTCAGCTCCTCCAAATATGATTGGGCGGCAAAGTTGAGATTTTTCTCTGTATTTACCAATTTAGCCTTTTCTCCGAGGTACCAGAGGTAAGGAACGTCCTGTTTTGCACTGTCACGCCAGAAATCCGCGAGCTGACTGTACAGGTCGATTTTCTGGTTTTTCAGATCTCCCCGTGTAATAGAGTTCTCCAGGGTGGTCACCCGGGCCTGTTGTTCCGGTGTCAGTTGCTTCCGTGCCTCGGCCAGGATCTGATCAGTGTTACTAACTAAAGAAGCCGTATCCCTGGGGGATTGGGTAACCCCTTTGGGATAAGGCTTCGTTCGGCCGAAAAAATATAGTACGAATAACAGAATGATACTGCCAATCGCAACAAGCCATTGTTGCTTCATCAAAATGATTTAGCTGCGAAATTAACGCAGTTAAGCCATTTCTTCAGCACCTTCATCTCTTATAGCTGTGTCCAGTTGTAATTTTTTAACTTCCTGTACAAACTCTTTTGCCGGTTTGAATGCAGGAATGAAATGGGCAGGGATGTGGACCGCAGTGTTTTTCTTGATGTTGCGTCCAATTTTGGCAGCCCTTTTCTTGGTGATGAAGCTTCCAAAACCCCGGATATAGATGTTTTCACCCTTCGCTAGGGATTCTTTCACTTCCTTGAACATGGTTTCAAGGGCTACCAGAACGTCCACCTTGGGGATTCCGGTTTTTTCTGAAATGTTGTTGATCAGATCGGCTTTTCTCATTTTCTGAGTTTTTTAATGGGATATTAAAATATTTAACGCCCCACTGTACTGGGTACCAGGATTTTAACTTTGGCACCTACAGGGCCTAAAATTAACGAATTCAAATCATTAACAGGGCCTGGATGGCGTATTTAGAAACGAACATCATTTAATAAAAATTGCATCGTTTTGATTACAGGGCTAATTTTCCCTTAAGTTTTATATAAAAACAACCCCAATGACTAACTTTTTCGCAGAGTCCCTCCTCAAATGGAACCAGGAGTCCAACGCCAGGGAAATGCCCTGGAAGGGCGAAAAGGACCCCTACAGGATATGGATCAGCGAAATTATTCTCCAGCAAACCCGCGTGGAACAAGGCCGGGCCTATTACGAGCGGTTTATTTCCCGGTTTCCCAACGTACATCTACTGGCCGCTGCCCCGGAAAATGAGGTTTTTAAACTTTGGGAGGGCCTCGGGTATTATTCCCGCTGCCGCAACCTGATCGCCACGTCAAAGAAGATCGCCCTTGAAATGGAAGGCAATTTTCCCGATACCTATCAGGATATCTCAGGTTTAAAGGGAATAGGCCCCTATACCGCTGCTGCCATATCGTCTTTTGCCTTTGACCTCCCCCATGCCGTTGTGGATGGGAATGTGGTAAGGGTTCTCAGCAGGGTATTTGGCATCAATGCGCCGATAGACGAAGCGGCAACAAAAAAACTGTTCTCAAAACTGGCCGATGAACTGCTCGACCGGGAACAACCGGCCCTGTATAACCAGGCCATCATGGATTTTGGCGCAACGGTTTGTAAGCCTAAGAATCCTGAATGCGGGAAATGCCCTTTGAATGAGGATTGTCAGGCTTTTGTGCTGAAGCGTATCGACCAGTTGCCGAATAAGCAAAAGAAGGCACCCAAACGGAAACGGTACTTTCACTACCTCATTTTTGACCATAACGGTCAGCTCTACCTTAAGAAAAGGAGTGCAAAGGATATTTGGCAGAACCTGTTTGAGTTCTGCCTGTATGAGTCAGACAGGCTGCTGGATGAAAAAGAACTGACTGACACATCATTTTTCAGGGAGATGGTCCGGGGCAGCAGTTACCATATGATCCATTCCTCTGCGGTTATGAAGCAGCAACTCACCCACCAGGAATTAAATGGAAGGTTTTTCAGGATCAAGCTACACTCGAATCCTGAGGGTTTGAAAGATTTTACTCCGGTCGACGAGCATGAAATTGGTAAACTTGCCATGCCCCGTTTTATACTTTCCTATTTGCACGAAAAAATGTAAATTTATCTGAGGCAGGATTTATTTCAGATAAAAACGAAATTATATGAGAGGCGTAAACAGGGTCATGCTGATCGGAAATCTGGGGAAAGATCCCGATGTCCAGCACCTGGAAGGTAATATTGGCGTGGCCAAGTTTCCCCTGGCGACGACAGAAACGTACAAAGACAGAACCGGAAAACTCATCAGCCAAACAGAATGGCATACTGTGGTGCTCTGGCGCGGCCTAGCAGAACTCGCCCAAAAATACCTGCATAAGGGAAGTCTTGTATATATAGAAGGCAGGCTTAGAACGAGAAGTTGGGAAGACAAAGAAGGAAACAGGAAATTCGCGACTGAAGTTGTTGGCGATAATCTGATCATGCTGGATAAAAGAATGGAAGGCGGACACGGTGGCCCGGATGACCTGAACCGGGAGGATGATATGCCTCCTATGTCTGACCACACCGGTGATCTGCCTTTCTGACAAAGGTATTAGGGTGGCATTCCGTATTTTTGTTGCTGTTCACCAAAAACGATCTTTTGTACGATATCATTTCAGGCATCCTCATACAGGCTTCAATCAAACCCATCTTACTGGGTAGTATACCGCAAACATCAGTAACTGCTATGTTTGTACTCCTTTTGCTGCTAATGGTGACTTCGTTCATCATATCAGGTGCAGAAGTGGCCTATTTTTCTTTGAGTTTTAAAGACCTCAACGTGCTGAAAACTAAACAGCATCCCTCAGCGCGGCGAATTCTGGATATGCTCGACGAACCCAAAAGCCTCCTGGCTTCATTATCCATTGCCAACACCCTGCTGAACATCGCCACCATCATCCTGGCCAATTTCCTCATCGATGAACTTACGGATGTGGACTCCAATTTCTTTTTTGCCCTCATGGTCAAAATACTGGTGATCTCTTCGCTGCTGGTTCTGTTTGTAGAAGTATTACCAAAGGTTTGGGCAGCCCAGAACAATCTGCGTTTTGCTTATTATTCCTCTTTTTTGATCAGCTCCATCCATTATATGTTTCGAGGAATAAGCAACTGGACCGTCAGTTACAGCGATAGTATCGAGAAATCTCTGGGAGGTGCAAAATCTTCCGCATACACCCTTGAAGAGCTTGATCAGGCGATTGATCTGACCACTTCGAAAGATGCCACCGAGGAAGAAAAGAATATGCTTAAAGGCATTATCAAATTTGGGAACATCACCGTTAAGCAGGTCATGCGTAGTAGATTGGACGTACATGGTGTGGACAGTTCGCTGAACTTCAACGAAGTGGTACACCGTGTGGAAGACCTGAGCTATTCGAGGCTCCCCGTGTATAAGGAGAACCTGGATAACGTGATCGGTATCCTCCACACCAAAGACATTGTTCCCCACCTGGCCGAAGGTCCCGAATTCACCTGGCACAAGCTGATCCGCACCCCATACTTTGTACACGAGTATAAACTCATTGAAGACCTGCTGAGGGATTTTCAGCAGAAACGTATGCACTTCGCCATCGTGGTTGATGAATTCGGCGGTACCGAAGGCATTGTTACCCTGGAGGATGTAATGGAAGAAGTGATCGGGGATATACACGACGAGTTTGATGAGGAAGATAGCAGCTCCCGAAAGATCGACGATCATAATTTTATTTTTGAAGGCAAGGCCATGATCATCGATGCATGCAGGTTCATGGATCTCCCTGTTGACACTTTTGACGAAGTCAGGGGCGACAGTGAAACGCTGGCCGGGCTTGTGCTTGAAATGGCTGGTGAAATACCCGTTGCAGGACAGGAGATCAGGCAGGGCGATTTCTTGTTTAGGGTTACGGAAGTGGACAAGAACAGGATCAATAAAATACATCTTACCATCATACCATCATAGAATATCAATATGTTGAAGAGAACCGTCTTTGGGCTGATGTTTTTACTGGTGGTTTCCTGTAATAGTCCATATACACCTAAACCAAGGTCTTATTACCGCATCGATTTGCCGGAACATGCATACCAGTTGTTCAACGAGCCGGGATATCCCTACAGTTTCGAGTATCCGCTGTATGCAAAGATCACGAAAGACAGTACGCTGTTCGATGATAACCCCGATAATCCATACTGGATAAACATAGACTTTCCCCGGTTTAATGGAAGGATCTATATCAGTTATAAATCCGTTGGCGGCACATCCGTCTATAAACTGAAAACCGATCAGGGGTATAAAGACTCTATGGTGCGGAATAGTTTTGAAGGGCTGCGCGAAGAGGCATTTAAAATGACCTATAAACATACCCCAAAGGCAAGTTCTATCAATGATTCCCTTTTTGTGACAGGCAACGGGGTGTCGGGCGTTTTCTTTGCAGTGGGAGGGAATGCAGCTACCTCAAACCAGTTTTTCCTGACAGATACCGTAAGGCATTTCCTTCGCGGGGCTTTGTATTTTGATGCCTCTCCAAACGCAGATTCACTAAAGCCGGTGAATGATTTCCTGCAGCAAGACCTCAAACATTTAATTAACTCTTTTTCGTGGAGAAAGAATTAAATTAAATGTGATAAGTGTGGTGAATCTGATAATTGTGGTAAATTTTGAAAGATGATTGTAATTGACAACATACTGATCTCTGATGATGTAGTGGAAGCACAGTTCGTGTGCGACCTGAATAAGTGTAAAGGCGGTTGCTGTGAAGACGGAGATGCGGGCGCTCCACTGACAGATGAGGAACTCGATCATGTGAAAGAATCTTTCGAGTTTGTCGTCCATTACCTCACGGCACCCGGGAAAGCTGAAATTGAAAGACAAGGACTGTTCAGGTACGACGCTGATTTCGGATGGGTAACACCAACGGTTGATGGTGGAATTTGTGCCTATGGGTACAAAGACAAACAAGGTATCATCAAATGTTCTTTTGAGCAGGCCTATAGCGACGGTCTGATCGGCTGGAAGAAACCGATCTCCTGCCATCTTTACCCGATCAAGATCAGGAAATCGACACGTACAGACTACGAAATGGTGAACTACGAACCCCGTGAAACGTTGTGTTCTCCGGGATGCGCTTTGGGAGAAAAGCTGAAGGTTCCGGTTTATGTTTTTCTGAAGGAATCGATCATCCGTAAATATGGTGAAGAATTCTACGAAGTGCTGGATAAAATAGCACACGACGATCATCTTGTAAAACCTGTAAAGAAGGGTTGAATATGCATAAACATCCGTCTGAATCTTTTGACGCTCAAAGCGAATTGAAGGCCTCGGATCTGGAGCACCGGCGAAAGATCAATTTCAATATTGGCAGGTACAACAAGGTGGTCCCCCAGGGGAAAACACAGTTTCCTAATGTGGACCTGGTACGGGAGAAAGCAAAGAATATCAAGTGGCGTGCCATTGAGAAACTGGACAGGTACCTGGAGCAGTTTGAAGATAACTTTACCCGGAACGGTGGAAAGGTGATCTGGGCAGAGAATGTGGACGATGCACAGAAGGCGATACTGGATATCTGCAGGAAGAAAAATTGTACCATGCTTGTCAAGAGTAAGAGTATGGCCACAGAAGAAATCCACCTGAACGATTTCATGAAAGAGCATGGAATTGAAAGTGTGGAGACCGACCTGGGTGAATATATCCAGCAGCTTGACGGGGAACCACCATATCATATCGTTACGCCCGCCATGCACAAAAGCAAGGAGGACGTGGCTAAACTTTTCGCGGAAAAACTGAATACCGATCCTGGTCTAACTCCTGAACAACTCACGCTGGTTGCAAGAGAAAAACTCCGGGGCAAATATACAAGTGCGCAAATCGGCGTTACCGGGGGCAATTTTTTGATTGCTGATACCGGTTCCATTGCGGTTACGGAAAATGAAGGCAATGGCCGGCTGAGTTGCGCATGGCCAAAAACACATATTGCCATCGTTGGCATCGAGAAGATCATTCCGTCGTTGAACGATCTGCATATCTTCTGGCCACTACTGGCCACATTTGGTACCGGCCAAAAGATCACTGTTTACAATTCAATCATATCGGGGCCGCGAGGAGCCGGCGAAGCAGATGGGCCAGACGAGATGTATGTGATCCTGCTGGATAATGGCAGAACCAGTTTGATGAAGGATAAAACCAGGGAAAGTCTGTACTGCATTCGCTGCGGAGCATGCCTCAACGCCTGCCCGGTATACAAGAATATTGGCGGCCATTCTTATGGCACTACCTATAGCGGTCCTATTGGAAGCGTCATCACGCCGCATCTCCGCGAGATGGGTGAATGGAAGCATTTGAGCTACGCCTCCTCCTTATGCGGAAATTGCACAGAAGTATGCGCCGTAAAAATCAATCTTCACGAACTGCTCCTTGAAAACAGGTATGAATCTGTGGCCTATGGGAGCAGCAGCCTTACAGAACGCCTGGCATGGAAAGCCTGGCGGCAGGCTTCGCTGAACAGGGGCATGATGAACCTTGGAAATGGTCAAATCAAAAATTGGGTGGTGAACAAGATGTTCAAGGGCTGGAATACTCATCGATCCAATCTCAATTTTTCCAGAAAAACATTTAACCAGCTCTGGAAGGAAAAAGGGAAAGCGCAATCATAAAAAGCAATAAGGACAATTTATTCATAACCACGAATGCTTGTTTACAGTGCTGATAACGGCCCTCGCTTTACCTATATTACCAGTTTTTTCCTGGGGAAATTATGTGGCTTGCCGGTCGCGGTTACCAATGACCCCATAGAGTTGAGGGACTATCCCGGTCTGGCGATTTGTTACGATGAAGCCAAGTTGTCTCCGCGTTCCATTCATGTTAAACCTTGCGGATTGCTTTCGGAGGAAGGCCTGCAGGCTATGGACCCTGTTGTGGACAGCTGGGGTGAACTCCCCTGCTTTTTTTCTACTGATGGTGATATCCCCTTCGATATTCTGTCGGCATCCTTTTTCCTGATCACCCGGTACGAAGAGTATCTTCCACACGAAAAAGATCTGTACGGCAGGTACCCCCATACCAGCAGCTTGGCGTATAATAAACGTTTCCTTCACCTGCCACTGGTGGATCTATGGGCCGCAGCATTTAGAAATCTTGTCCCTGTTGCTGAGGCAGGAGTATTGCAACGCTCATTTTCCTTCGTTCCCACCTACGACATCGATATGGCCTGGGCCTACCTGAATAAGGGCTTCGTCAGGAACCTCGGCGGATTTTTCAAGTCGCTTGGCAGCGGCCATTGGCAGCAGGTCGAGAAACGATCTCAGGTCTTGAGGGGTATGAGGCCGGATCCTTTTGATGTGTATGAATGGCTGGATGCCCTTCACCTCAAATACTCCCTCAAGCCGATTTATTTTTTTCTGCTGGCACAACAGAACAGTGAATACGATAAGAACATCCTGCCTTCGAATAAAAAAATGAAAAGCCTGGTCAGCTATCACGCATCCGGGTACAAAATGGGTATACACCCTTCCTGGAGATCCAGGACCAATCTCACCTTGTTTAAGGAGGAGATCAGAACGCTCGAGAACATATGTGGACTACCGGTTAAGAATAGCCGATTTCATTATATCGCATTCGATCTTCCGGCCGATTACCGCAAGCTGCAGGAACAGGGCATTGATTCGGATTTTTCTATGGGCTATGGAACGATCAATGGCTTCAGGGCTTCTGTAAGTATTCCTTTTCCCTGGTATGATCTGGAACGGGAATCTTCCACCGATTTGATGGTATATCCTTACTGCTGGATGGATGCCAACAGTTACTATGAACAGTTGTATACGCCGGCCCAGGCATTTGCAGAATTGAAAAGCTACCACGATGTGGTCAAATCAGTGAAGGGTCAGCTGATGACCATTTCCCACAATAATTTCCTGGGTGATGAGCCCGGTTTCGCGGGGTGGAAGGATGTATATGAAAGCTTTCTGGATCAGGTTGTTTACTGGGATCTTTGATCAGGTATCCTCACTGAGTTTCGCTTTCTTATATCCCGTATTAACAAGGTATACTCCAAGCAGGGTGACCAGCGTGCCGCCCGCTATGACCATATTCAGTTTTTCATTGTTAAGCAGCGAACCAATGATCACGGCCACAATGGGATTGATATAAGCATACACGGAAGCTTGGGCAGGAGGGAGTCTTTTTAAGGCATAGATGAAGGCTGCCAGCGTGATAATGGAGCCTATGATAACAAGGTAACCGATAGCAAACCATGTGGTGGGGGTCGTTTCCTTCAGTGGAACATATTGTCCCGTTACCCTTGACGTTACCGTTAGGATCACGCCACTTAGAAACATCTGCCAGCCCACACTGTAATAAGGATTCAGGTCGCGGGCATGACGAACCGTGTAAATGGTCCCAATGGCCCAGGTCATGGTAGCGAAAATGCCGAGTATGATACCTATGGTAAATTTTGTATTCAGAAAGGCATCAAGGTAGTCGTAGAATATGATCAGTATGCCCATGAAACCCAATAACAAACCAAGCGATGTAGTTAGGTTGAGTTTGGTCTCCCGGATCATGATCACGCTGAAAACCGCGATCCATATGGGAGATATTGCGCCAATGACCGCGCCGAGGCCACTGGGTATGTATTGTAAAGACCAGGTGCTGAATCCATTGCTGATCACAAACATAAGCAGGCTCATCCAAACGAACTGCATGAGCAACTTGAGACCTGGCATGGGATGCTTCTTGATCAGCAAGAAATAGATAAGGTATATGGACCCGCCCAAAAATTGTCTGATACCTGCAAGTTGGAGTCCGGGTACGGTTTCAACCCCTTTTTTTGAGGCCAGCCAGGTGGTGCCCCAGAAAAGACTGACCATTCCAACAGCTACAAGCGCCCTTGTTTTTTCTGATTGGTTTTTAGGATGAAGGGGTTGTACTGTATTTTTTACGGTATCATAAACGTCGTATACATATTGTTTCAACGGAGGCTGTTTCATTCTCCTTTATTGACCTTAGTGCCTGAAATGTCTCATTCCCGTCATCACCATCGCGAGGTCATATTGCTTGCAGTATTCAATGGAATCTTTATCCCTGATCGATCCTCCGGGCTGGATAAAGGCAGTTATGCCGGCTTCATGTCCCATTTGAACGCAATCGTTAAACGGGAAGAAAGCGTCACTCGCCATAACGGAGCCCTGAAGGTCAAAGTCAAACTGCTTTGCTTTTTCCAGTGCATGCCTCAAGGCATCTACCCTGGATGTTTGCCCGCAACCCTTACCGATGAGTTGCAGATCCTTTACCAGCGCAATGGCATTTGACTTAAGGTGTTTACAAACAAGGTTAGCAAATACAAGGTCGTTCCTCTCAGCTTCTGTAGTTGGCCTTCCTCCTGATTCTTCCCATTTTTCATAATTGCCTTTATCCTGGCCCTGAACCAGCACGCCATTGAGTAGCGATTTATAACCCTGAATGTATTCTACCTGTTGGTGCTGCTGGAGTAGTATCCTGTTCTTCTTTGTTTTGAGGGTCTCAAGGGCATCTTCATCATAAGCGGGTGCCACGAGCACTTCAAAAAAGATCTCGTTGATCTCAAGTGCAGTTTGCTTGTCGACCTTGCCGTTTGTGACGAGTACACCTCCAAATGCCGACTCCGGATCGCCTGCCAATGCATGCTTCCATGCGGATACCACATCATCCCTTTTTGCTACTCCGCAGACGTTGGTATGCTTAATGATCGCAAACACATATTGTTCGTTCTCAAACTCACGGATCAGTTGCATCGCCGCTTCTGCATCAACCAGGTTGTTGTAGGAAAGTTCCTTTCCATTGAGCTGGGTAAACAACTTGCTGGTATTACCATAAAATACGGCCTGCTGATGTGGGTTCTCACCGTATCTCATGCTATGTGGTGAAGGGATCGATTCAACAAAATAATCGCCCTTCGGGTTAAAGTATTTGGCAATGGCCACATCATAGTGAGCCACAATTTCGAAAGCTTTCGCAGCAAGTTGTTTCCTCTGCTCCAGCGTGGTTTCGCCCGCCTGGGTTTGAAGCAGCCCAAGGAGGTGGCCATACTGCTCGCGCGATGCGATCACAGCAAGATCCCTGAAGTTTTTGGCTGCAGCCCTGATCATGGAAGGTCCGCCTACATCAATTTTTTCTATGATCAGATTTTCTTCAGTGGTGTTAGCTACCGTTTCCTCAAAAGGGTACAGGTCAACGATCACCAGGTCAAATTGAGGAATTTCGAACTGCTTCATTTCTTCCATATCCTGCTCAACATCCCTGCGTCCCAGGATGGCACCAAATACCTTTGGATGCAGCGTTTTCACCCTGCCTCCAAGTATGCTGGGATAAGATGTGACGGATTCTACAGGGATGCAGCCGATCCCAAGTTTTTCAATAAACTGTTGGGTGCCTCCTGTTGAGTAGATGGCAGCTCCTGATGCTGATAATTCTCTTACGATGGGTTCGAGGCCATCTTTATAAAAAACAGAGATCAATGCTGACCTGATCTTCTTATTCATATTCAATGATTGCGGTTAAATGCTGATTTTTTAGGGAAGCGCAAAGGTAAACTTTATAAAATAGAATATTTTGAAGAGATCATCCATGTGAGTATTGTGAGCAGAAATAAAATCAGCTGGCTGGCGGTTTTCGTTCTAAGATAAAGGGTGAACGTCAATATGGCCAGATAGGCCAGGACCAGGTCCGCCCAGTTCCAGTTGATTTCATCCCAAACGGAAAAGCGGACTGATGCGATCCGTTCCACTTGCGTGTTCATAAACCCGATGCACCAGCTGGTTAAGGTGGAAAGAACCGAAGGGATCAAAGGAAAAGACTGCAAGGCGATGATCAGTATCAATAAGATCAGGATGACACCTGACAGGGGCACAGCAACAAAGTTAGACAGGATGAATAAAAGCGGGAATTGGTGAAAATGAACCAGTACAAGCGGAGTGGTAAGGATTTGCGCCGACAGGGAAGTGGCTATGCTGTTCCAGGAGAGCAGGAGTATTCCGTTCTCCGGTGAGAAGATCCGGACGATCGCCCTGTTATAGATCAACAAGCTGGCTACGGCAGCATAGCTGAGCTGGAACCCGAGATCCCAGAGAAGTAGCGGGTCAAAACAAAGCAGCAGAAAGGCAGAAGAAGCCACCGCATTCCCGGTGTTGTTTTCTGAACCTATGCTTTCGCCCACCAGGATACTGCTGAACATGACCGCACTTCGTGTAACTGAAGGAGATGCGCCGCAGATAAAACTGAAAACCCAGAGTACGGTCATGATTAGAAGATTGATCAGCACGCGCGGTGTTTTTCCGGCTGCCAGGGGCTTCAAAATCATGATCAGGACGGCGTAAATGATCCCCAGGTGCATCCCTGAAATGGCGATGATATGAATTACGCCCGTATTGGTATAGGCAGTGACCAGGTCTTTTTCAAGTTCTCCGCGGTATCCAACCAGCAGGGCCTTGGCCAGGGCTCTCTCCTCGCCCGTAAAATGATTGTCAAGTATGCCAAGGATGTTTTGCCTGATTGAAATAATCAGACTTTCAGGGCTCGCGGTTCGTTTGATGATCGTAATCTCATCATCCTGTAGCCTTACCTGGTGAAACACCTGTTGCAGCGCCATGTATCCGGCGAAGTCAAATCCTCTGCTTTCAGGCCTGTTTACGATATCCAACGGCTTTTTCTTGAATCCGATCAATGACCCGGGGTGGAGGGCTGGTAAATG
Source organism: Chitinophagaceae bacterium (assembly GCA_040404005.1). GTDB lineage: Bacteria > Bacteroidota > Bacteroidia > Chitinophagales > Chitinophagaceae > Pollutibacter. Next base: position 29,225 of record JBBAJO010000028.1, on the reverse strand, counting down.
AGCCGGGAGGCTTAGAAGCACTTTTCCGCTGGCGGGAAGCCATTTCCCTCCGTGTCTGATCCAGTTGACGTCAGCCGTTATCGTTTGATAGCCCCATTTATTGAGTTTAGCCTCGGTCAGGGTGGTTACGATCAGGTACTCATAGTTTCGGGACCCGAACCAGGACCGGGAATTTTTCACATCGCCGTAATGCATTAGAAACAGGCCGCCGGTTATAAGCAGTAAATGGAGCATTAGTCCCCATAGAAATCGTAACCTGAACTGCCGGTAAACCGGTAAAAACCTCAGGCAAAGCACAGCCAGACAGAAAATGGCGCTTATTGCCGCCATTGGCCAAAGAATGCGGAACCTGTAAAGGAGAATGCCTCCGGCAAACGGGATGAGTAGCCTGACAAAAGGAACTGAATTCCACCACGGTGATGTCTTTTTCACCCTGCTAAGTTGGCCATACCGAGGTTATTGGGAATCAGTGTTTTCCTTGAAATTCCCCGGAAAACGATCATTTTGTAGGGGAATTCAGGAAAATATTGGAAACTGAATCAACATTTTAGACCGATAAGTTGTCTAAATATTCGTAGACGTGAGTTATACGTCTATATTTGCATCAATTAAGAAAATTGTTTTTATGGAAAATTTCAAGATGATGAGGCTTCCTATGTTGGCTTTCGCAGCGCTGACAGTATTTCTGGCATCATGTTCTACACAAGAAAATACTGTTCCTGCACCCTCTCCAAACATCCAGCAGATCCTAGCCCAAAGTCCTAATTATTCACTTTTAAATGCTGCTGTTAACAAGGCTGGCCTGGCCAGTGCTTTGGCAACTACCCAGAATATCACCTTATTTGCGCCCGATAACGCTGCTTTCAACGCTTCCGGGATCACCAGCATCGATGGACTCACATCGGCCCAGTTGCAGTCCATCCTGACCTACCACGTGGTTGGTCAGAGGGTAGGTTCTGCTGCCGTGCCCGTATCTGATACAGTAAAAACGTTGAATAGCAGGAATATTTTTGCTTCGCGCAACACAAATGGGGTATTTACCAACGGAATTAGGGTTAAGAGTGCTGATATGCTTGGCTCAAACGGAATTATCCATACCGTTCAAAGGGTATTGATGCCGCCCTCAAAGACCATCGTTGCAATTGCCATTGAGGATACCACTCTTAGCATGTTTGCCACAGCAATCAACAAAGTTGGGTTGTTGCCAACTTTTGGCGGTCCTGGTAAGTTTACCGTGTTTGCGCCAACAAATGCAGCTTTCCGGGCTTCTGGTATTACTGACGTAAACGCGCTTCCAAATTCGATCCTCGAGCCTATCCTGAAGGGCCACGTGATCGGTACCAACGTATTTGCATCAGATCTGGTGAATAACATCACTGCTCCAAACCTGAATGGAACTACCCTGATCATCACTACAACGCCCACCGCCACTGTGAAGATCAACGGAAGCACCCAGGCTGCGGCACCGATCACAGAAACAGATATCGTTGCGCTCAACGGTGTCATCCATAAGATCGGCAGGGTGATCATTCCATGATCATCAGCATGTACATTATAAAGAAAGCCCCGATCATCGATCGGGGCTTTTTAATTATTTACTCAGATGCATACTCCTTTCTTTGTAAAGCTGCCTGAAATAGGGGTCACGCAGATCCTTAATGAATCGTATCGCTTCACCGGTTGACTTCATCTCTGGCCCAAGTTCTTTGTTCACTCCGGGGAACTTATCAAAGCTGAATACAGGTTCCTTGATGGCAAAACCTTTGAGTTTTTTCTCAAACGTGAATTCTTTCAAAGTGTGCGTGCCCATCATCACCTTGGTAGCAATATTCAGGTATGGGATCTGGTAGGCTTTGGCAATGAACGGAGTTGTTCTGGAAGCCCTTGGGTTAGCCTCGATCACATACACCTTTCCATCTTTTATGGCAAATTGAATATTGATCAGGCCTTTGATATTAAGTGCTCTTGCAATTTTCTCAGAATAGAATTCCAGCGTGGTGACCTCAAGCGGGGTTAGGTTAAAAGCAGGAAGTACTGCATTTGAATCTCCGCTGTGTATACCAGCCGGTTCAATATGTTCCATCACGCCCATGACGTGGAAATTTTCGCCATCAAATATCGCATCCACCTCTGCTTCCTGGCACCTGTCCAGGAAATGATCGATCAGGATCTTGTTACCGGGAAGATGTTTCAGCAGGCTCACCACTGCTTTCTCCACTTCCTCGTCATTGATCACAATACGCATCCGCTGACCACCCAAAACATAGGAGGGTCTTACCAGGACGGGATAACCTACTTTCTGAGCTACTTCAACAGCGTCATCAACAGAAAAGGCCGTACCATATTCCGGATAAGGGATATCCAGCTGTTTCAGCATGTCGCTGAACCTGCCGCGGTCTTCAGCGATATCCATATTATCGAAACTGGTGCCAATGATCTTTATTCCTTTTGCATGTAGCTTTTCAGCGAGTTTTAGCGCGGTTTGTCCGCCTAACTGCACGATCACGCCTTCCGGCTTCTCATGTTCAATGATCTCCCATAGGTGTTCCCAATAAACAGGTTCGAAGTATAATTTATCAGCCACATCAAAGTCTGTCGAAACCGTTTCGGGGTTACAATTGACCATAATGGATTCGTATCCGGCTTCCTTGATGGCAATCAGGCCGTGTACGCAACAATAATCGAATTCTATTCCCTGACCTATCCTATTCGGGCCAGAACCGAGCACTACTATCTTTTTCTTATCGGTGACAATGCTTTCGTTCATGCCACCATTTTCAAAACTGCTATAGAAATAAGGTGTCTTCGCTTCAAACTCAGCTGCGCAGGTATCCACCATTTTGAAAACGCGGGTGATCCCTGCTGCTTTTCTTTTCTCGTACACCTCATCTTCAGAGCCATCCTTCATAATGCGGCAGATCTGCTCATCGCTAAAGCCATGGTGTTTTGCTTCTCGCAGCAATTCGAGGGGAAGTGTTTCCAGTTTGTATTTTGAAATTTCCTTTTCAATGATGCAAATCTTTTCGATCTCGTATATGAACCACCTGTCGATCAGGGTTGCCTGAACGATCGTTTTTACGCTGATACCCATCATGAGGGCATCCTTGATCCTGAATATCCGGTCCCATTTCGGGGTTTTCAGGTATTCCACGATCTCATCGGCATGCATCATGCTTTTGCCATAGTAGCCCAAGCCAACAGCATTATTTTCCAGGCTCTGGCAGGCTTTCTGAATGGCCTCGGTGAAGCTCCGGCCGATGGCCATAACTTCACCTACCGACTTCATTTGCAGACCAAGGGTGTCATTGGCGCCTTTGAACTTATCGAAGTTCCAGCGGGGGATCTTTACAATAACATAGTCGAGCGCCGGCTCGAAATATGCGGATGTTGTTTGGGTGATCTGATTTTTCAATTCGTCCAGTGTGAAGCCCAGCGCGAGTTTGGCGGCAATCTTCGCGATCGGGTAACCGGTTGCCTTTGACGCAAGGGCTGAAGAGCGACTTACCCTTGGATTGATCTCGATCGCAATGATCCCTTCCGTAACCGGGTCGAGTGCAAACTGAACATTACAACCGCCTGCGAAGTTTCCAAGGTTGCGCATCATGTCAATGGCCGTATTGCGCATCAGCTGAAATGCAGTATCGCTTAGTGTCATCGCCGGAGCAACCGTGATGGAGTCGCCCGTATGAACCCCCATAGGGTCGAAATTTTCCACTGTACAGATAATGACAACATTGTCATTTGCGTCCCTTAAGAGTTCCAACTCAAATTCTTTCCAACCCAATACTGCTTTTTCAACCAGCACTTCGTGGATTGGGGAGGCCGACAATCCTCGGTTCAGGGCCTCGTCCAGATTTTCTTTGCTGTGCACAAAGCCCCCGCCCGTGCCGCCAAGCGTGAAGGAAGGCCGGATCACAAGCGGGAATCCGATCTCCTGGGCAAATTCCTTGCCCTCGAGGAAAGAGTTCGCCGTTTTAGCAGGGGCAACAGGGATATTCATCTGAATCATCCATTGCCTGAATTTCTCCCTGTCTTCTGCCTTTTCAATGGCTTTTATATCCACCCCGATGAGTCTAACATTATACTTCTGCCAAACACCCAGTTCATCCGCTTCCTTGGCAAGGTTCAACGCTGTTTGGCCACCCATGGTGGGGAGCACTGCATCGATCTGATTTTCTTCCAGGATCTGTTCAATACTTTCCACCGTCAGGGGTAAGAGGTAAACTTTATCGGCCATCATGGGGTCGGTCATGATCGTGGCAGGATTGCTGTTGATCAGGATCACTTTTACGCCTTCTTCGCGGAGGCTTCTGGCGGCCTGGGAGCCTGAATAATCGAATTCGCAGGCCTGCCCGATAATGATCGGACCCGAACCTATGATCAGTACTGATTTGATGGATTTGTCCTGGGGCATTTCTTCCGGAGTTGTTTATTGGTGAAGGGAACCCGGAACCCGGGGTTTCCCGGGTTGCAAAACTAAGGGAAACTGGTGACAACCGGGAATGGAAATCAAGCATTATCTAATAAATAAGATAGGGTCGCATGTAAGCCAGGCACCCGGTGAAAAAAGCGAAAAAGCTCGTTTTATCACGTTGGAAACGCCCCGGGCCTGATCATAGTTTTACAACATATCAAAGTTTTTCGGAAGTCTCTCTGAAAGCATTTTAAAAATCAAAAAAAATAGAACCATGAAGAGAATGATTATGGCAGCAGTGCTGCTGGTGAGTACAGTTTCGGTTTTTGCAGCCGACGTAAGGAAAGGAGAAGTTAAAATTGATCAGAGAATTGAACGACAAAAAGATCAGGGAAAAGTGCCTGTTTGTGAAGTCTCATTAGAGACTTCTATAAACTTTCCGGGACTTTCGATTAAAGTGACTTGCACTGCCTCATCTACATCATGTAGGCAAGCGATCGAATTAGCGAAAAGCTGCCTGGAAGAAGCTAAGAAATTGATAATGGAATAATTCATCATTGAGTAAAACGGGGAGACTTCCGAAAATTTTGACGATATGAGACACTGCTTTCTGATAACCATTTTTTTAAGTACGCTGGCAAGCGCTCAGGATAACCTAAAGGTGGAATACCATGTGAGGTTTAATGATCAGTTCGACAGAGGCCGGTCGGATAGGATGCACAATGGCGTTCTTATTTTAAACAATAACCGTTCTCGATATTATACCATACAACGTACCGCCTATGTTCCAAAGGATGAGCATGATATTTCTATTTTGCCCGACACTGCCAACCAGGTGTACACTGACCAGGAAAAAAGCCTTCTTGTTGCTGAAGAAATGAACATGAAGGGGAAACACTACTTTGTAAAGGATTCACTATATCCGATGAAGTGGGAGATCACGGCGGAAGAGAAAAAAATCGAGTCACTTACCTGCATAAAAGCGGAATGCGAGTTTAGGGGCCGCCATTACATTGCCTGGTTCACGCCCGACATTCCCCTTCCTTATGGCCCCTGGAAGATAGGGGGACTTCCGGGATTGGTGGTAGACCTCCAGGATAAAGAGGAGAACCTGGTGATCCGTCTGGCCAGTATCGGAAAAATTGATGAGATAACGGAGCCGCCCGCCAACGTTCAATACACGATGGAGGATCATGTTGCTGAAATTAAAAAGCTTATCAAAAGGATCAAGTCCAATAACAGGGCAACTTCTTCGGGTGATTGCATCACCTGCCAGCAGCAATCGACAGTTGAACTTTATACCTGGGAAAAACTCCCAGAATGAAAATGCTACGCCTGATCCTACTGTTGATGCTGCCATTCAATTTGATCGCACAGCAGGCAACGCTAAAGGGTTTCGTTCATTCAACTTCCGCCCGACCTGTACAAGGAGCCTCCGTTATGGTAAAGAAAAACGATACGTCGGCGATCTTTTCATTTGCCATATCCCGTGCCGACGGCAGTTTTTCGGTTAAGGCCATCGATGGTGAGAAGAAATTTTTACTGCAAGTAAGGCATATCAGCTACCTACCCCAACAAATAAACATTGAGTCAGCAGAAAAATGTTGTGGAGACAGCATGTTCATCATACTGGCTGAGCGAACACAAGAGTTGAAAGAAGTAGTGATCAAATGGGAAGTGCCGGTTACAACACGGTCAGACACAATCGTGTTTAATGCCAATAGCTACCGAACCGCTGAGGTGCGTAAACTGGAAGATCTCCTGAAGAATATGCAGGGTTTTACGGTTGATGCAAATGGCCGACTGAGTTTTAATGGCAAGGCAGTTGAAAGGGTTTTGATCGAAGGCGACGATCTGGCAGACCAGGGATACCAGATGATCACCAAAAATTTGGATGCTTCTCTAATTGATAAAGTTGAAGTGGTCGATAATTTCAATATCAACAGGCTGATGCGTAGTGTTGAACGAACGAATAAAGTGGGCATTAATCTCAGGATCGCTTCAAAATATAAGGCAAGGTTGAGTGGAAGCGGGGAAATGGGTGCTTCTGCGAATGACCGTTATGTGGCGGATGTCAATGGTATTTTCATTGGTAAAAAGGTTAAATGGCTGGGTTTCGGAAACTTTAATAACGTGGCAAGGGATCCTTCTGGTAACGTGCGATATTTTTATCAACAGGAAGGGGGCCAGTTCAATGAAGATGAACAGAACCTCCTGACCCAATCTGTTTTGGAGAGCGGTTCTTTAAGTATACCTCGCGTGGGAGACCGGTATGTAAAAAATAACAGTGACCTCGGACTGGCCTTAATGAACACATGGAAGATCGGGAAGTACACTAAAGTGAATACATTGAGCGGCTTCAATGATCTTTCACTGCAAAATCAATCCGAATCTTTGGTGAACACAGAGATCAGTGACCTGGAGAAATGGGTGTTGAATAATGTGATGGATTCCCGCAAAAGATCCCGGGATCTGTTACTGCGGGGTTCACTGCAAACTGATAGGGGAAAAAATCATATGAGGAGGATCAATTTCGGATTCCAGTGGTCGAGGGAACTCCATCGTTTTTCAGATCTCTTGTCGGGGGCGGCTAATGACAGCCTGAGGGAACAATTAAAAAATAAGGTATCCGCCATAAAGGTCAGTTGGCAGGAAACATTCCTACTGAAGAGGCAGGTTTTCCGCGTAGGGCTGGACTATGCCAATGGGTCCGTGTCACAGTTCCTGGATAACAGATCCGCGCGGTATCTGTCGTTTTGGGGTCTTGACTCCAGTTACTTATGGAACCAGCATCGGTTAGACCAGCAAAGGCAGACGCTGGATCTTCATTTGAAAATGAATGGCAAAAAACGGGTCTTTCAATATGAATATGGAGCATCCATCCAACATCGCGAAATGACCTTTTTCTCCCAACCCAAAGTTGTCAGCGAGTTACAGAAGCCGGATGTGAGTCCCGAGCCAGTATATGGCGACTTCGGTGTTTCCCAGGTTAAGGGAATGTTCAAAGGGGGTACAAAAACGGGCAATAAGGGGCAACTGGGGATAAATGGGGAATTGGGATTTGAAAAGCTGAAGAACGACAGCTCAAGCGTTGGTTTTGAAGTCTTCAACGGGTCGGTAACTTATATGCACAGTTTTAACCTGCTAAGGTCACTTAGGCTGGGATACTCAGTTTTTAACGGGTTTTCCGACTACGATAAGTTGTATCCGGCCAGGCTTTTGTCGGGCAATGGGATCATCCTTTGCGGTCTTGCCTTTGACAAGCCGGTCTTTTCCCAGGCTTGGTCTGCGTCCTTTCAGGCAAACAATTTCTACAAGCAACGTAACTGGTCCCTGTCGGCCAATTACAAATTACTACCAAGAGCCTACGCTATGGCCATTACAACCCTGCCGGAGTTGAGTGAATTTGGTTTCGGCCTTACTAGGGATAACAGGCTTTTTAATGGCTTGTTCAGCTGGGAAAGCTTTGTAAAGTCAGTTAAGGGGCGGATGGGTATCAAGCTAAATTACCATATGAGCGAGTTTAATAGCATACTGAACGGCCTTGAGGGGCGGTCTGACAAAACAGGGCTGAACGCTGAGACCTGGTGGACCAGTGGTTTCAATTTTCCCCTGAACATGGAGTTAAAGTGTGGTGTTGCATATACCACGGGTCAATGGAACGGCGGTGCCGTGAATACAAACTGGCAGTATCATTGGAACACAAAGCTGAAATTCAAATCGGCCAAAAAGATGTATGTGGCAATGAGTTGGAACGGGTTCCTATTGTCTGAGCGCAACCGGTTCTTCGGCCTGGACCTGTTTTGGTCCTACCCCATTTCAAAGGCGGTCAGTATTCATGTAACAGGAGTGAATTTGTTGAATTCGGGAAGGGTCACTGAAAAACTTGTGTCGCCCTACAATACTTCACAATCAATGTTTTACGTAGTGGAAAGATATGTTCTGGTCAGTGGCAACATCAGCTTCTAATAACAAAAATCCCCTGCATGGCAGGGGATAATGATGAGAATTCCTTGAATAAATCGACAGGCGAAGATATCCTGAATCGAACATTCAGCATATTGCAGATCACATAAACGAATTAAATGTTATGAAAGGCTGACAACTCATATTCATCCAGCACAACTTCCTGCTGTTGCTGGCGAACTTCTCCTTTTTCTTCGTTTCTTCCGGCTTTCTCTTTTGCTAAACCAATAATGCCCAAAATCGCTATCCAGGCGATCGCTATTTTTTGTATTAGATTCCTCATAACACCTCCATTTAAAGTAAGACAACTTCTATGGTCCAAATGTTGTACCACAAAATGGATTTTTTTTTAACTTTTGTTTCATGATAACAAAAAGGAAACATGATCTGTATCATGAGTTACTTTCTGGCCCTGGTTTTTGCTTTTTCCCAAACAAATCATCAATAATATTTTCCATTTCGCCCATCTGGTCTTTCATTGCTGTCCCTCCCTTTGTACGCAGTTCTTCAAAATAATCCTTTGCCTTGTCTGCCATTCCTTCAGCCTCGGTTTTGAAGTCATTTGCTTTGGCTTTGATATCGGCCATTATCTTTTCTTTTTCCTCCTCACTCATTGAAGAATACTTGAAAGCGGCATAGCCTGCAGCTGCTCCCAGCAAAAAAGTTGCCATGTGTTTTGAATTAACTCCCATAATATTGATTTTTTAAAAGATGTATTGAGGTTAAATTTGCAATTGAAGGTAGAAAAAAATGAATAAGACTTGTTTAGTGATTCTGTTAATTTTTCTTTTCTCCGGGGTATTGTTGTCGCAGTCAAAAGTTAAACCTGAGTATGAGAAGGGGTACTTCAGGTACCCTCTTGATATTAGCTCAAAATTGAATGCCAATTTTGGTGAAATGCGCCCGAATCATTTTCATATGGGGCTCGATCTTTTCACGCTGAGGAAAGAGAACCTTCCTATCTATGCTGCGGCGGAAGGGTATGTTTCCAGGGTTAAGATAGAGGCTGGCGGATTTGGGAATGCCATTTACATTGCGCACCCGAACGGCACGTCAACTTTGTACGCCCATATGAATGATTTTTATCCGGCTTTGCAGCAGTACGTCAAGAAACAACAATACATCGCCGAAAGTTGGGCCCAGGATCTGCCGATCCCTGAAGGATTGTTTCCGGTGGAAAAAGGTGATGTAATAGGCATGAGTGGGAATACGGGCGGTTCTCAAGGGCCGCATGTTCATTTTGAGATCCGGGAAACTGCAACAGATAAATGCCTTAATCCTTTGCTTTGGGGCTTCAATATACCCGACAATGTTCCGCCCGATATGTATAAAATAGCGATTTACAACAGGAGTAGAAGTGTCTATGAACAAACCCCCATCCTGGTAACTGCGGTTAAGAGTGCCACAGGATCATATAAGGCGACCGTTCCCAGGCTGAATTTCGATAAAGTGCTGATCGCCCTTCATGCTACGGACCGGATGACAGGGGCTGCCAATAATAATGGGATATTCAAAGCCACCCTTTCTGAAGGCGGTAAACCACTCGCCGGATTTCGTCTGGACGGAATAAGCTACGATGAGACCCGCTACCTGAACGCCCATATTGATTACAAAACAAAAATGTCGGGCGGGTCATATATCCAGTTCCTTACGCCACTTGCCGGGGACAGGCTTACCATTTATCCATTTTCAAAGCCCGGGGGTTTTGTTGAGTTGAATGATACCGCCTCACATGCCTACAGACTGGAGGTCACAGATCCCTACGGTAATACTTCACAACTGCTGTTTAGCTTGCAACGGACATCAGCCATCGCGCCGGTTGGCACACAGCCTAATGTAATGAGGCCTGAGGAGCTCAATGTGTATGAGACAGACGATATGGAGCTGTATATGCCGGAGAACATTTTATATGATTCTATTTATTTCAAGTACAGCAGCATGCCAGGAGGACTTCCGCTGACTTTTTCAAAGATCCATACCATACATACGGCCACCGTTCCCCTGCACACCAACTTCACATTAAGATTAAGGCCCGACAAAACAGTCCCATACCAGTACCGCGACCGTATGCTGATCAAGAAGATCACCCGGTCAAATGTTTCTGTGAAAAAAGCGACCTGGGCCATGGGTAAATACAGTGCCGATTTCCGCGATTTCGGTTTATTCCAGTTAATTGCAGACGAGCAGCCACCGCAGTTGTCGGGGTTCCCCGGTGCCAACCTTACAGGCGCCAGTAAGATCAGCATTTACGTTAAGGACGACAACAACCTGGTTAAAAACTTCAGGGCGGAACTCGATGGGAAATGGCTCCGATTTGTACAACGGGGAAACACGTTCACCTACCAATTTGATGAAAAATGCAGCAGGGGTGAACATCAGCTTAAAATTTCTGTTGAAGACGAGGCAGGTAATAAAACCGTGCAGAATTATTCATTTACGAGATAAACTATGTTGACAGAAGGACAAAAAGCTCCCGCGTTCAGCGGCAAGGATCAAAACGGTAACAAGGTTTCTTTAGCAGATTTCAAAGGAAAGAAGATCGTTATATTTTTCTATCCTGAAGACGATACCCCTACCTGTACAGAGCAAGCCTGCAACCTCAGGGATCATTACAGCCTGCTTGAAAAGAATGGCTTTGCGGTGGTAGGAATCAGCCCCGACGATGTTCAAAAACATGCCAGGTATCAGGCTAAGTATAACCTGCCATTTACCCTGGTTGCGGACCCCGACCATAAGATCATAGACAAGTATGAGGTCTGGGGCGAGAAGAACATGTACGGAAGAAAGTACATGGGTTTGTTCCGGACTACTTATGTGGTAGATGAAAAAGGAGTGATCCTGAAGGTTTTCAAGAAGCCAAAAGTGAGGCAACATGCCGAGGAGATCGTTGAGAAAACAAAGGACATTTCAACTAAAAGCTAACCTGCTTCATTACATCAGCTCTTCGATTATATTTCCTTTCTTCAGAACACTTCGTTCAGTCCAAAGAACAGACCGCGGGATCCATATCTTCCGAAGGCATAGTCAATGCAGATATTTGTTCTCGTCACCTTATTGAAAAGGAGCCTTAAACCGGCGCCTGTTCCAGGAATGAGGGTGTTGAATAAATTGATCTTCCCGCCATCCGAAACGGTTTGGATATTCGTGAAAACGACACCGCTGATGAGTTTATTTCTTGTAATGGGAAATCGATATTCAGATTCGAGGTAGAAATGAGAGGGTCCCCGGAACCGCCCGATCGTATAGGCCCTGCCGCTTCGGTTATACATATCCCCCGCGGTGGCAGGGAGGTCGAGATAGGGCAGGTCGCCCGAGAGTTTATAAGTACCGAGATGCCAGAAGGCGAGCACATGCTCTGGATTACGACTGGATAATCCGAAATATTTTCGGAATTCAGTGATCATCTGCGTTGAGGCCTTGGTACTCCCCAGCCAGGTAGGATTGAGCCTGAATGTGATGTCTGCGTACATGCCTTTGAAGGCGCGGTTCAAATGGTCCCTGGTGGTGTACTGTATATTCAGCAAAACCCCGCTGGTGGTGTAGTGGTCAGGGTTGAAGCCTTTTTCGATGCTATACTGGTAATGCGGAGTAAATGTTAGGGAGTCGGTTTGCAGATTTTCATCCTTCACCGCATAGTGGTAATTTAATGCTACACCAGCACCCACCAGTATGGCTGGGGAAATTTTTTTGTACAGCTTTTCGTTGATCCTGATCTCATTATACTTGATCGGATTAACAACAGGGCTGTTCTTGGTGGCATATTGCATGATGCTGAATCCTTCTTTCCCCTTTTTACCGGCCGTAGGTCCCATGCCATAGTCAAGAACCACCATTTTGGTGAATTGAATATTTCCCTGCATGTTATAGATATCGCCCTTTGTAAAGATATTATGCCGTAACTGCAGGTTAAGTATATTTTTAGTGGTGAAAAAAGCAGTAGCCGTGGCCGTGCTCATTCTGGTATCAGCAGGGTCTCCCAGGTTTTTCCCTGCTGAAATGTTGGCACCCATTATAAATCCAACACTGGGGTTATAACCAATGGCAGGAAGCAAAGCGATACCTGAATTTTTCTTTGGGGGCGAATTTTTCTTCCCGAACCATTTATAGATAATATCGTTCACATCGGTGGTGTCATGATGAACCGGAGATTTTACAGCATTCACCTGGGTGCGCGAAGCCAGGCTGAACAACAAAAAAGCTGCAAATAATGTGAATCTCATCAGCAATGTTACGCAATACAAAAATCCCGTCAAAGCTGATCGGAACGCCATGCAACGAATCAGCCCTGATAACGGTCTATAGTTTCTGGATATGAAACATGTACAAATCAGGGAAAACTCTTGGCTGGCGCGGATAGCAGCGATGAAATTGCGGGTGGACAGTGTTGCGTTAACGCTTGGTAATACGATACATCTTTATCGGGCAAGCCGGGAGGAATTACTCGGGAATGACAGATGGCTGAGGCATGAGCTGGCGCATGTGGGGCAATTCAGGAAATACGGGTTTCTTGCCTTCATTGGTATGTATCTGGCTGAATGGTTGAAAAACGGATATGAAGAGAATAAGTACGAGGTGGAGGCAAGAGCGGCAGAGCAAGATTAGTTGTATAGAACAAACAATGTACTGCCGCAGCGTGCCGGTTATTGGCGGATTAAGTGGTCATAGCCAGATGAGCTGACCTATCTTAAAGCACTCTTCTGTTGCGGTATGCACCATTAATTCCCCCGACTCATTCACGCCGGATACAAAGGCCTCAAAAACCCGGTTTCCAGCCTTGAACTTTGCCTTCTCGCCTCTCCTGAATAGTGTGTCATTGTATTCCGCCATCAGCTCCGCAGGATTGTTTTTCCAAACCTGCCAGTATTGATCGATCAGGACCATTAGTTCTTTTGCCAGTACCAGTGGATCAAGTACTTCCCCCCGAATCTGCCTTAACGAAACCGGATTGGGTATGTTGGGGTCAAATTGGACCTGGTTGATATTGATTCCAATACCAACGAGCGCGAAAGTCCATGTATTACCATGCAAAACGTTCTCAATGAGCATGCCGCCTGCCTTTCTGTCACGCCAGTAGAGATCGTTCGGCCATTTGACCCTGGTTTCATCGCCCGCCCAAGTTTTATAAAAACGATAACAGGCCAGGGCGATAGCCGCATTGAACAGAAACGGGTTGGCAGGAAAGAGGCATTGCGGCTCGGTCACAACCGTTAGAATAATGTTTTCTCCAGGAGTGGTTTTCCATGTTTTGCCTCTTTGACCCCTGCCCTCCCTTTGCTCAAGGGCAAAATAGGCTGTACCATGTTTTGCCATATGGGCATGAACTTCTTCCATGGCATATTTGTTGGTACTATCAACAGTAGGTAAAATGATCAATGGTTGTCCTATATACACCTGCTTGTGGTAATTAATCGTTATTTTTGGAAAGATAAAAGGAAACATTATAATTTGACATACAACTCCAACCACCCCGTACGCAACAATAATATAAAACAATCCATTTGACAGAAGTACAAGTATTAGCTGGCCGGGACAAAAAGTATTCCAGGCTAACGAAAAGCAGCAAGATCTTGAAGGTTATTATCAAAGCAATACAGGATAAAAAAGGAGAAAGTGTGGTGTCGCTGGACATGCGAAAGATCCCGGAGGCAGTTGCAGATTTTTTCATCATTTGTGAGGCGGGATCCAGTGTGCAGGTTAAAGCGATAGCCGATTTCGTGCAGGAGGAGGTAAAGAAAGAATGCAGTGAACTACCATATAAGCACGAAGGTTATCAGGCCCTCCAGTGGGTATTGGTCGATTATGTCAATGTAGTGGTTCACATCTTTCAACGTGAAACCCGAAAGTTTTACCGTTTGGAAGAGATGTGGCATGATGGGGTGATGCTGGAGCATGAGGATGAAGCGCCGAAATCCAAAGCGACAAGGGCGACTAAACGCAAATAAACAATTTACTAAATATCAGGTCAACAACAAATGTCACAAGAAGATTTTAAAACAGGTCCAAAAAGAACCATAGAGCCCGGTGATGATAAGAGCGGGAAGAAGGGTCCGAAGTTTAGTTTCTATTGGATCTACGCCATCGTAGCTATTTTTCTTATCGGTTACCAGGTGATGCGCGGCGTTACGCCGGACGCACGGGATATTCCGGAATTGACATTCAGGCAGAATATGCTCATGTCAAATGACGTAGAGAAGGTGGAGCCCGTGATGAACCGTAATGTGGTGAGGGTGTACATTAAGAAAGACAGCCTGAGTAAAGCATATTATAAAAATCTGTTGGGTGAGCGTTGGACCTATGTATTTAACTCCAAAGAAGCGCCCCATTTCCAGTTTGCCTATTCCAAAGTGGAAGACTACCAGGAGAAACTTGACCAGTATTTCAAGGAGAATCCATTGGTGCAAGCCGTTCCGGTTACCCCCATGAGTGAGCCGGAGTGGTTCGGTCCCTTTGTGAACCTCCTCTTCCCCTTGCTGATGTTTGCGCTGCTCTTTGTGCTGATGATGCGCAAAGTGGGCGGCGGTGGACCCGGTGGTGGCGGACCTGGCGGGATTTTCAATATTGGTAAATCCAAGGCCCAGTTGTTTGATAAAGGCACCAAGGTGAACATCACCTTCGCCGATGTGGCGGGGCTCGACGAAGCAAAGGGTGAAGTGATGGAAATCGTGGATTTCCTGAAGAATCCTAAAAAGTATACGACGCTTGGCGGTAAAATACCGAAAGGTGCACTGTTGGTTGGCCCTCCCGGTACCGGTAAAACGCTGTTGGCCAAAGCCATGGCCGGGGAGGCACAAGTGCCTTTCTTCTCCATGTCGGGTTCCGATTTTGTTGAACTGTTCGTGGGTGTTGGTGCAAGCCGGGTGCGTGACCTGTTCAAGCAAGCCCGGGAAAAAGCCCCCTGTATCATCTTTATCGATGAGATCGACGCGATCGGTCGTGCGCGTGGAAAGAATATGATGATGAGCAACGACGAAAGGGAGAATACCCTTAACCAGCTGCTCGTTGAGATGGATGGTTTTGGTGGCGACAGCGGGATCATCATCCTCGCAGCAACGAACAGGCCCGACGTGCTCGACAGTGCGTTGTTGCGCCCGGGTCGTTTCGACAGGCAGATCAGCATCGACAAGCCAGATCTCAAGGGACGCGAAGCCATCTTCCATGTCCATCTTGGGCCGATCACAAAATCAAATAAACTGGATATCCATAAACTGGCCGAACTGACACCGGGATTTGCCGGGGCGGATATCGCCAACGTATGTAATGAAGCAGCCCTTATCGCTGCGCGTAAAGGAAAGGCCCAGGTTGAAATGGATGATTTCCAGGATGCGATCGACAGGGTTATCGGTGGTCTGGAGAAAAAGAATAAGATCATTTCTCCCGAAGAGAAAAAGATCATCGCCTACCACGAAGCGGGACACGCCGTTTGCGGCTGGTTCCTGGAGCACGCATATCCGCTGCTAAAAGTGACTATTGTTCCCCGCGGTGTCACGGCACTCGGATACGCGCAATACACGCCTAAAGAACAGTATCTGTATGACACAGAGCAGTTGATGGACCAGCTCTGCATGACCCTCGGGGGACGTGCCAGTGAGGAAATCTTTTTTGGCAAGATCTCTACAGGCGCTCAGAACGATCTGCAGCAGGTGACTAAGATCTCATACGCCATGGTGACCGTATACGGCATGAACGAAAAAGTAGGAAACGTAAGTTTTTACGATCCGCAAACTGAAAATCAGTTTACCAAGCCTTATAGTGAGGAAACCGGAAAGTTGATCGATGATGAAGTTCGCTTACTGGTTGACAAAGCCTATCAGCGAACAAAAAGGGTATTGCAGGAAAGGAGAAAGGAAGTAGAGGATCTTGCCCATGCTTTGCTCGAGAAAGAAGTACTGCATCAGCAGGACGTGGAATTGATCATCGGTAAAAGACCTTTTGAAGAGAAAAAAGTATTTTTAGACGAATTGCCTGCTAAGGTGACCAGTGCCCCATCTAATGGAGAGCTCAACACCACGGCAGAATCTGAAAGTGAGCAAGTTAATCTTTCATGAAGTCAGCTAAAGCGAACATACTACGCAAGATCAGGGAGGCACTGGAGAAACCGGTGCCTTTGCCTTTTCCGCAAGCCGAGAATGATGAGGCCTTGTACCATCCGCCCTCAGATGACCTCACCGTTTTATTTGCTGAAAACTTTACCGGACTGCTGGGGAAATTTGCTTTTTTCCTCAATCACGAAGAAATGGTGACGCAGTTCAAAGAGATCGCCAGCCAGAAAAAATGGAAGGAAGTCTATTGCGCAGAAGAAGGACTCAGGTACCTGCTACAGAAGAATGGATTTGCTGATTTCAGCACCAAGCCACTGGCTGAATCAGATGTGGCCATCACCTCCTGCGAAGTTCTTGTTGCCCGAACAGGTTCCATAGTGTTAAGTTCGGCACTTCCGGAAGGCAGAACAGCATCAGTATATTCACCAGTTCATATCTGTATCGCAGAAGCATCTCAGGTAGTGTATGATGTTGGCGACGCACTTGAATTCCTAAAGGGGAAATACGGGATCCCGCTTCCATCGATGATCAGTTTCGCAACAGGGCCCAGCAGAACGGCGGATATTGAAAAGACTCTTGTAGTAGGTGTTCATGGACCTAAAGAAGTATATTGCTTTTTAGCTGATCTATAATTGTTTTCCATGCAGATCCCCCAGGGAAAAAAGGTTTATTTTTTATCTGATTTTCATCTCGGCGTGCCTGACCAGGCATCCAGCCTGGTCAGGGAGAAAAAAGTTATTGCGTTTCTCGAACTGGCAAGGCAGGACGCGGCTGTCATCTTTATTGTGGGCGATCTTTTTGATTTCTGGTTCGAGTATAAGAAAGTTGTTCCCAAAGGATTTGTCCGCATCTTAGGTAAAATGGCGGAGATCACGGACTCGGGAATCCCCATAGAGTTTTTTGTTGGTAACCATGATATGTGGATGAACGGATATTTCGAAGTCGAATTGAACATCCCTGTTTATCACGCGCCCCGCGAATATGAATTCAATGGGAAGTCGTTCCTGGTAGGTCATGGCGATGGCCTCGGTCCCGGGGATCACGGGTACAAGTTTCTCAAAAAAATATTTCGTAACCCCATATGCAAATTCCTGTTCGGTATTATTCCGCCCTACATCGGTATGAATATCGCCCATTATTCCAGTCGTGGTAGCCGCTCAGTTACCGGCAACAGCGAAGATCAGTTTTTGGGCGAGGGGAAGGAATGGCTGATCACCTATTGCCGGGAGCAACTCAAACACAAGCCCTATCAATATTTTATTTTCGGACATCGTCATTTGCCCATTGACTTCGACCTGGGCGGTGGTAGCAGGTATATCAATCTGGGCGACTGGATAAAGTATTTCACCTATGCGGTATTTGATGGCCATCAACTTGAGCTAAAAAAATATACGCTGTGAAGTCCCTCTTTGCCATATTCATTTTTTTGCCGGCCTTTGTTTGTGCACAACAGATGGACCTGCCTGCGGGCAGACAACTGATGGGTAGCTTCACGTCCTTCACCGCGGATAATCTTGGCAATTTATATGTGCTGACCACAGAGAACCAGTTAAAAAAATTCAATGCCCGTGGAGATTCCATGGGTGTATTCAACGATGTCAGGCGGTACGGTAAACTCTCCCATATCAATGCAACCAATCCGCTACGTACGGTGCTGTTTTACAGGGATTTCAGAACGGTTGTAGTATTGGACAGGCTGATGAACACCGTTAATACCATTGACCTTAGAAGGCTTAACATCTTCCAGGTACGGGTAGTGGCCCCGGCATATGATAACAACGTTTGGGTTTTTGATGAACAGGAGAGCAAACTGAAGAAAGTTGGGGAAGATGGCAGACTGTTAAGTGAAACTGCCGACCTGAGACTTGTACTTGACGAAGCTCCCATACCGCAGAGAATATTCGACCAAAATGGCTATGTATACATGTATGACCCTGGTAAAGGGATATTCATATTCGACTACTACGGGGCGTTGAAGAATAAGATCGCTTTACTCAATTGGGGAGATCTTCAGGTGTTGGGAACAACCATTGCCGGAAGGGTGGATGATAAGATCATGAGTTATAGAACGGGCACGCTCGATATCAGGGAAACACCTATTCCGCAGGCGGCAGCTACGTCTCAGCATATTCAAATCACTCCCTTGGGAATTTATGTACTGGATGAAAAAGGCGTTACGCTGTATTCATTTACCGGGTATTAAGAATCCGCAAACCTTAAATTTGTACCATGGACGCGTTTTGGGACAGTATTTTCCTTGATAATACCATTAGGCAGTATGCCGTTGTGATCGCGGTTATCCTGCTGGCATACATGCTGAAGAAATTTATCGGGAGATATTTTTCGTCCTGGGCTTATTTCCTTCTGAAAAGCATGGGCCGCCATGTAGAAAAGAAATACTTCGTGGATCTGATCATTGGTCCGGTTGAAAATTTTCTGTTTGTGCTCTTCAGTTTCTTTGCCATTAAATCACTCAATTTTCCAGCACGGCTCAATGGGAAGATTTTCCGGCTGTCCGCCGCGGATTTCATTGAAGCAGCCGGTGAATTCGTTATCATTTATTATTTTATCCGGATGCTGCTGAGGCTGGTAGATTACATGGCCCTGGTAATGGGGAAGAAAGCAGACCTTACTCCGAGCCAGGACGACAACCAACTGATCGTTTTCTTTAAGGATTTCGTTAAAGTGATCCTGCTCATGATCGGTGCGCTGGTGATGCTAAAGGTGATCTTTCACCAGGATATTTCCAAGCTGCTTGCGGGACTAAGTATTGTTGGTGCTGCCATAGCCCTTGCAGCACGCGAGAGTATTGAGAACCTGATCGCTTCATTCATTATTTTCTTCGACAAGCCATTTTCAGTAGGCGATCTCTTGCGGGTCAATAACGTCACAGGCGTGGTGGAACATATTGGGTTGAGGAGTACCAGGATCAGGACAGTGGAAAAAACGTTTGTCACGGTACCCAATAAACAAATGGTGGATTCCATTGTAGATAACCTCACCCAGCGGACACACAGAAGGGGCGAATTGAGGGTGCAGGTAGACGCGAGAACTAAGTCTGAACAGATAGAAGCATTGATCTTGGGTATAAAAGCGGTACTACAGGGGCCTTCCATTGAAGATTATAATGTGCAGCTCAGTGAGATCACCCAGAATGCCTTCGTGATCACGGCGGATTTTGTAAGCTCCACGCTCGATTTCAAGGAGTTCAATCAAATGAAAGACCAGGTCAACGTGAGGGTTATAAAATTACTGGAAGAGAACGGCCTTAATTTGTCGGGCCAGGATAATACCATCAGGATCGTCAGAGACCAGCCTTCATCTCCAGAAGAAAGCGCTTGAGTTGTTCCAGTTGCCTGACCATCTCAAATTTCTCTTTTGATTTCTTGTTATTTTTCAGATAATCTTTAGCGCCTTCGATCGTGAATTTTTTTTGACGTAGGAGGTGGTGGATGACTTGCAGGTTTTTGATGTCATCCGGGCGGAAGAACCTGTCCCCTTTGCCGTTCTTACGGGGCTTCAGCACGTCAAATTCAGACTCCCAGTATCGCAATAACGACGCGTTTACCTTGAACATGGACGCCACTTCGCCGATGCCGTAATATTGTTTGCCAAACAGGATCTCGTCTTCCGGTACTTCGGGCAGGTCTGCTTCCATACTCATTTCTTTTATGGATTTCCTTCCCCGGGTAGATTTGAGCTTTAATTCTTCCTTCTTAACGGCCAGGATCACAATGGGTTCTTCCTGTGCGGGCGCCGAAGTTATTACCACCGGTGCGGGCTCGGATTTTGCGATCTCCCTGATTTCTATCCTTTTCCTGGGCGCCTCTATTTCCACGCTTGACCTGGCGATCTTAATAGCCTCTTCCTTTAGCAATTCCCTTGGGCTGGTATTCACCGGCTCATCCTGCATCACTACAAGTGGTGGGATTAATGTGCGCTCCGGTTTTCTTTCTTCCGGGGTTTCCTTGATCTCTTGACCAATGGCCGTAGCTGTAAATAAGTCCAGTTGTTCAGGCATCGGTGCAATATATAATGATACCTCAAAGAAGATACCAAAAATTATTCACATGCTGTTACTAATCAAATAATCAGTCGAAGCTTTGGTTGCTGGAAGCCGCAAGTTTGAGGATTTGCTGGTACTGCTCAGGGGTGAGGTCGTTATAAAAGAAATAGATCGGATCGAGGGGTTTTGAGCCTTTATGGACTTCATAATGGAGATGCGGGCCCGTAGATTTGCCTGAGCTTCCCACCCAGCCGATCACTTCCCCACGCTTAACGCTTTGTCCATTTCTTGCTTTTACCCTGACCATGTGACCGTAAAGGGTTTCATAGCCATAGCCGTGGTAGATCACCACATGATTTCCATAGCCATTCCCTAAATTTCCTGAGGTGGTAACACGACCATCTGCGGTAGCATAGATCGGAGTGCCCTGGGGGCAGGAAAAATCAAGACCGGCATGAAACTTCATCGTTTTATAAACCGGATCTATTCGGTTGCCAAAACCAGATGCCACACGGTTCAGATCTTTATTACTTACGGGCTGAATGGCGGGCGTGGAGGCCAGGAGTTTCTCTTTATTTTTGATCATGCCCTCGATATCGGAATACGACTTTTCCTGAAAGGATATTCTCGAGGCGATTGAATTCAATGTGGACGCAATAGAGTACACCAGTTCATTTTCCGCCATGGATGAAACCAGCTTGAATTCCTTTTCCATTTCCAGCTGTTTCTGGCGGGCACTGTCGGGCACTGGGGTAGCCTCGAAAATGGTGCGGTAAACGTCATTATCCCGTTTTTCCAACTGCCGCAGCTTCATTTCCATTTGCTTCACTCGGCTGCCGATGAGGTTAAGGTCTTGCTGCGACCTTTCGTACTGCATGCGCAACAGCTTTTCCTTGGGAGAATCGAGGAATTGGAACGCAACAGCCACAATAATCAGGGCGGTCACCAGGGCGGCGGCTATAAATCCCAGTACGCGCAATAGCTGCACCCTCAGGGGTACTACCAGCTTTTCATACCGGAGTGTATTGGCATTATAGTAATATTTGACTTTCTTCATACGTACCATTGGTGCAATTCCCCGGGGTCAGGGTTTCAAAGCAACCGGATTGGCTTGCCCAAATAATGTACTTTTGTGCGCTTGTCGGCAATGGCAAATATAACCTTGTAAGGCAACAAACGCCTAATTAAAACGAATAAACCGCATGACTTCGGCTGAAATACGGCAAAAATTCCTGGATTTTTTTGCATCCCGTTCCCACCAGATCGTCCCTTCTGCACCCATAGTAGTGAAGAATGATCCTACACTGCTGTTTACCAATGCAGGGATGAATCCCTTTAAAGATTTTTTCCTCGGTAACCGGATCGCACCCCATAAACGAGTGGCAGACACCCAGAAATGTTTAAGGGTCAGCGGTAAGCATAATGACCTGGAAGAAGTGGGGGTTGATACCTATCACCATACCATGTTCGAAATGCTGGGTAACTGGAGCTTCGGGGATTATTTCAAGAAAGACGCGATCGCCTGGAGCTGGGAACTGCTGACAAAGGAATACCACATACCCATAGACCGGCTGTATGTTACCGTATTTGAGGGTGATTTGAAGGAAGGCATACCTAAGGATGAGGAAGCCATTGAGGAATGGGAAAAATGGATCCCGGCAGACAGGATCCTGATGGGCAATAAGAAAGACAATTTCTGGGAGATGGGTGACACGGGTCCATGCGGCCCCTGCTCTGAGATCCATGTGGACTGCAGGACAGATGATGAACGAAAAGCTGTAGACGGAAGAACCCTGGTCAATGCAGATCATCCCCAGGTGATAGAGATCTGGAACAATGTTTTCATTCAGTTCAACAGATTGAAGAATGGCACCCTGGCGCAATTGCCGGATAAGCATGTGGATACTGGGATGGGCCTGGAGCGGTTGGTAAGGGTGATACAAAAAAAGAGTTCCAATTACGATACCGACCTCTTCACGGGTACCATCGCAGAAGTGGCAAAGATCACGGGCGTAAGATATGAGTATAGCGACTCGCGTAAGGATATCGCATTCAGGGTGATCTCGGACCATATCCGCGCTATTTCTTTCACCATAGCAGACGGACAGCTGCCTTCAAATACAGGAGCCGGGTACGTGATCCGCAGGATCCTGCGGAGGGCCGTGAGGTATTATTACTCTTACCTCGGATATAAATCGCCACTGCTGCATCATTTATTGCCGATGCTCTCAGTTCAGTTCAGTCATGTTTTCCCTGAATTGCAACATCAGCTTGACTTTGTAAGGAAAGTGGTTCATGAAGAAGAGGAATCTTTCCTTCGTACGCTGGATAAGGGACTAAAGAAGATGGACGAGATCATGGCTGATGGCGTGAAGCTGATACCCGGCGCATCCGCATTTGAACTGTTGGATACTTATGGTTTTCCGATCGACCTCACGCGGCTGATCGCCAGGGAGAACGGCCTGGAAGTGGACGAAGCTGGTTTTGAAAAAGAAATGCAGCAGCAGAAAGACCGCAGCCGTGCCGCCAGCGCGGTTGATGCGGAAGACTGGATTGTGGTAAACGAGGACACATCTTCCTCGTTTGTGGGCTATGACCATGTTGAAACGGAAACGGTCGTTTTGAAATACCGTAAAGTGAAAGGCAAGGGTAAGGAGAGCTTCCAGGTGGTGTTAAAGAATACGCCTTTTTACGCAGAGAGTGGTGGACAGGTTGGTGATACCGGATCGATCCGATCGGACGGGAAGAATTATTTGGTTACTGATACTAAGAAAGAGAACGACCTCATTATACATTTCCTACCCGAGATTCCGGCAGTGTTTGAAGCCGTTGTAAAGGCCCGGATCGATCAGGACCGACGCCATGCCATTGCCGTGCATCATTCGGCAACCCATTTATTGCATGCTGCACTCAGGCAGGTGCTGGGTAACCACGTGGCGCAGAAAGGCTCGTTGGTGAATGCAGAATACCTCAGGTTCGATTTTTCTCATTTTGCGAAGATGTCGGACAATGAGGTCGCGCTGGTTAATGAATTAGTGAATCAGAAGATCAGGCAAAATATACCCGTTGTTATCCGGGAGATGCCGAAGGAAGAAGCCCTGAAACTGGGTTCCATGGCTTTGTTTGGCGAAAAATATGGTGATGTGGTTAGGGTGGTGGTGATCGATCCAACGTATTCAATGGAGCTTTGCGGCGGAACTCACATAGGGTCAACGGGTGAACTCGGGTATTTCACCATTACCACAGAAAGCGCAGTGGCTGCAGGTGTAAGAAGGATCGAAGCACTTGCGGGTGAATCAGCCGGGAAGTTTGTTAGTGCTGAGTTAGAACAGTTGGGCCAGGTGCGGGAGACCTTTAAAAATCCTAAAGATCTGGGTAAGGCGGTTGATCAGTTGCAACAGGAGAATGCTGATCTGAAGAAAAGGATCGAGCACCTGGAGAACCGCATGCTGGTGGGCATAAGGAATGAATTGCTCCAGAAAGACGAGATCCTCAATAATGTAAGTTTTATAGGCCAGATCGTTGAAGTGCCGCACGCAGATGCATTGAAGAAGATCTGCTATGACCTTCGCAATAACCTGCACGATCATCTCGTGGTACTTGCTGCCAATATCGGGGGTAAGCCTGCGGTAGCTATCGGCATTTCAGATACCGTGGTCGCTGCCCGGCAATTAGACGCGGGTAAGATCATCCGGGATATAGTGGCGCCGTTGGTCAAAGGTGGTGGTGGCGGGCAGAAGAATCTGGCCACGGCAGGGGGGCAGGATGCTACCGGGTTACTGCAAGTCATAGCGGAAGTCAGAAATTTATTGCTGGGCTAAGATTTCCCGCCCCATACTGCTTTAACATAATTTTGTGCGAAGGATTTCGTAGGTATGATTTTTTGCCTTAGATTTGGCCTACTAAACATTTCGTACATTAAAATCTGCATTATGAACCGGAATATTTTCATTGCCACGATCGCCCTGTTTGTCACGGGTATTGCTATGGGGCAGCAAAAGGAAAAAATCAAAACCTCAGAGGATGTGATCATTAGGAAGAAGGGCATTTCCGAAGAGAAAATGACGATCGTGATTGACGGCGATCAGGTGACCATCAATGGGAAACCCGTCACTGAGTACGATGGCGAAAACATCATAATCAGGAAAAAAGTCCTCGAAGGAGCTTTGGCGCCGCTCGCCGGAACCGTGCCTAAAATGAGGATCATGACTGGCCCCGAGTTCGGGGGGGAAGAGTTTGATTTCAATTTCGATTTCGAAGAAGATTTCAACATGTTATCCAACGGTAAGTCACAGGCCGTATTGGGAGTGGTCACTGAAAAGGACAGCAAAGGCCTCAAGCTGGCTGAGATCACTGAAGGCTCGGCAGCAGGGAGGGCAGGTCTGAAAAAAGGCGACGTGCTGACCAAATTTGCAGGCACCGCGGTAAATGACCCCGAAACGTTAAGAAGTTTGGTACGCAGTAAGAAACCAGATGAAGAAGTGGAATTGGCTTACATTAAAGCTGGCGAAAAGAAGGAACGGAAGATGAAAGTGAAACTGGGCAGCTATACACCTGAAGTACAGTTGTTCCGCACTGCGCCCGGTGCGCCCCGCCCTCCTAAAGCACCGAGATCTCCACAGCCAGCCATGCCTTACGGAGAAACTTTTCCCAATGTTCCCATGCCCCCATTTCCACCAGGGATGGACCGGTACATGGAAGGGGAGTTCTACCCATACGGAAGGCCCCAGCTGGGTGTCCGCATCCAGGATACCAATGATTCCTCAGGCGTGAAGGTCTTGGATGTCAACGAAGGCTCATTGGCAGCTGCGGCGGGCATTATGGAAAATGACATCATCATAAGTATTGATGGGAAACGGGTGAAAGACACTGACGAGGCAAGGGCCGCATTGCAAACCGCGAGGGAGAAAACATCCTACCCGGTTGTGCTCAACCGCGTTGGGTCTGTTATCAATGTGGACATCAAGGTTCCCCAAAAACTTAAAAAGGCAGATTTGTAGGGAAGTCTGGCATACAACCACTTATCCAGGCGTATAGGTAACCGGAGTTCATCTGGTTGCCTTTTTACGTTGTAGCCCTTGCGCTTATTTTCATAGTTTTGCCCGACATGAGCGAGACATCAACATATGAACTGGTAGTGGGTCTTGAAGTGCATGCCCAGTTACTTACGGAAACTAAATTGTTTGCCGGCGATGCCAACGCTTTCGGCGCAGATCCCAATACCCATGTAAGTCCTATTACACTTGGTCATCCGGGCACGTTGCCAAAAATGAATGAAAGGGCTATCGGACATGCCGTGAAAATGGGACTGGTTTGTCATTCAGAGATCGCCAGGGTCAATTACTTCGCCAGGAAGAACTATTTCTACCCCGATCTTCCAAAAGGCTACCAGATCTCCCAGCATACTACCCCGATCTGTGTCGGCGGTTATGTTCAGGTTCGGGTTGGTGATCAGGTTAAGAATGTAAGGTTAACCCGCATTCACCTGGAAGAAGACGCTGGGAAAAGTATCCACGATATAGATCCTTCCCTGACATGTGTTGATTATAACCGCGCGGGGGTGCCGCTGGTAGAGATCGTGAGCGAGCCAGATATGAACAGCAGTGAAGAAGCATTTGCTTTTCTGACGGAACTGCGCATGCTGGTTCGCTGGATAGGCGTCTGCGATGGAAACATGGAAGAAGGCAGCCTCCGGTGTGATGCCAATATTTCCCTGAGGAGAAAAGGGGATCCCCAACTGGGCACCAAAGTAGAAGTAAAGAACCTCAATTCTATCCGGAACGTAAGAAAAGCAATTGATATAGAAGCAGAAAGAATAAAGTCGTTACTCGATAAAGGCGAACCCATTGTCCAGGAAACAAGAGGCTTCGATGCAGACCGGGAAACCACGTACTCCATACGAACCAAGGAAGATGCAGACGACTATCGATATTTTCCTGATCCTGACCTGACGCCCTTTATCATTACCGATCAACAGATCGAGCAATACCGTAAAGAGCTTCCCGTGTTGCCGGAGGAATGGGTGAACAAACTGACCAAAGAATACCAGCTTTCGGAATACGATGCCCGTATCCTAGCGGAGGATAATGAACTGGTCAATTATTTTGTTGCCATCGCGGCAAAGACATCAAACTTCAAAGCCGTCTCTAACTGGCTGATCGGTCCGGTTAAATCATACTGCAATGAGAACAACGTTGATCTGAATGCTGTCCATATCACCCCTGATCAATGGGCGAAACTGATAGAAATGCTCGACAGTGGCAAACTGAGTTTTTCTGCTGCTGCATCTAAGTTGTTTCCTGTTCTTATCAGCCAGGTCGGTGCCGATCCCGGGCATATTGCCGGGCAACTGAATATGATCCAGGTGTCTGACCAGTCAGATATCAACACCTGGGCAGATGAAGTGATCCGGGCCATGCCCGATAAAGTTATTGAATTCCGGAAAGGTAAGAAAGGTCTTATAGGCCTCTTCATGGGAGAAGTTAAAAAACTGTCGAAGGGGAAAGCAGATCCAAGGCTTGCAAACGAAATACTACTTCAAAAACTAAATCAATCCTGATCATGAAAAACATTGCCATAGCTATCGTCATTCTTGTATTCACTGGCTGTAAGAACAATGACCCTGCTAAGTTTCGGGTATCAGGTACCGTTAGTGATAACAATGCGAGGCAAACGGTGTATCTCGATATTCTTGAGCTGGATGCAGCCGCTCCGCGTTCCCTGGATACGGCGGTGCTCGAAGCCGGTGCCGCTAAGTTTGAACTCGAGTCTGATATGGCTTCGGAAGAAGGGATCTACCGACTCAGATTTGAACGTGATGGCAAATTTCTGATGCTGGTGAACGACAGGAATGATATCCAGGTGAATGCCAATTGGAACACATTGGGTGATTATCAAACGAACTCGCCTCACAGCAACTCATTCCGGGATGTACTGAAGAATTTCAACAACCGGCTCACCGGTATAGATTCACTTCGGGCCCAGACGATCAAGTTGAAAGAACTTGCTGCGAACGACAGCGTAGCGAAGGCGGCAGAAGTAACCTTTCGAGACTACGTTGATAATACAGAAAACTACTTACTCAATTATGCGGACACCACGCAGAGCCCTGCCATCGCGTTATACATTGTAGGACCGTTGCTTCGCACCCAGATCGATGCGCAGCGTTTTGAACCGATCATGACCAGCATGTCCAAGAGGTTCGGAGGCCATCCTATGGTGCAGAAAACAGTGAAAGAATATTTTGACTATCTGAGCAGCCAGAAGGCGCCGGTTCAAATCGGAAAACCCGCGCCTGATTTTACCCTTCCTGATCCAAGTGGCAAAATGATCGCCCTAAGTTCGTTTAAAGGCAAGTACGTACTGGTTGATTTTTGGGCCGGCTGGTGCGGCCCTTGCAGGCAGGAGAACCCCAATGTAGTAGCGGCCTACAATCAATTCAAGGGTAAGAATTTTACGGTTTTGGGTGTTTCTCTGGACCGGGCCAAAGAACCATGGCTGCAGGCGATCGAGGGCGATGGATTGACGTGGACACAGGTGAGTGATCTGAAATATTGGGAAAGTATCGTAGTTCCGCTCTATGGCATTGAGGGTATTCCTTATAATGTTCTCCTTGACCCCAATGGGATCATTATTGCAAGCAATTTGCGGGGGCCGAATCTACAGACCAAACTCGCAGAATTGTTGAAATAAGGCCTGATGGGGATGCCTGGAACTTTAGATGGTTCTGAAGAGACTAAATCAAGAGGCGGGAACAGCTGATTGATCAGAGGGCATTGTAAATGCTGGCCAGCTCAACCCAGTCAGCTTCTTTTTTATCGCTGAGTTTCCTCGCAGGTAATTTCTCTTTCAGGGCAGGGTTTGTTTTGATAAGAAGCGATTGAAACTCGGCGATATTCTTCAATTGGCTGCAGGCATTTTCCAGCTGTATCCAGTAGTTGTAGGTGGTTAAAATTTTTTGATCGGTTGTGGCAGATCCGTACGTTTTTGATTCCTGCACATTCTTATTCACCATCCTGAACAGGTTGATCTTTCCTTTTTCCATCACTTCATACCAGGCTCTGGTGGCACTGCTGCAACCGGGAAGACCGAATACAAATACCGTCGCTTTATGTTCATCTTCAAAAAACTGGATCTCTTCGATAGGAGAGGTGGCGTAATTTTCCACTCCGTTGATGTTCAGGAAATGAATTCTTTCTTCTACTATGTTTATGCGCGACATCACGGAAATGGGCCGTTTGTTATTTCTGATGTAGATATTTGATTTGGTGAAATTAGCCGGCACATACAGAGAACCCTCAACGATGCGGGTGAATTTTGGATTGAGGATGGGTTCTCCGTTCACACCGTTCAGCACATTCATGCTGCTGAGCTGACTGGACGTATCGTCTACATTGATGCTTTGTCCGTATACGTCGCATGCCATATTCAGGAAGATGAGGGGGAGCAGATACTTCATGACGGTGCTTTTATTGTTTCCCTAAGTTAGTAACAAAAAAAGTGCCGCAATAAGCGGCACTTTTTTTATGATGACTGGTTTAGATCAATAACCGTCGTTTTGTTTGATCAATTTATTCGTGATCAACTCTGCGTTCGGAATCGGCCAGATATAAAGGTTTGAAGAGGGGCCATAAGCGCCTACAGAACCCTTAGGGGCAAAATCGGCGCCGGTGCGGGTTACGTCGCTGGTCCTGAAACCTTCACCCAACAGCTCTATACGCCTTTCCAGGAGTATGGCTGCGATCAGGGCATTTCTATCAGCAGGTGCCAAAGTGGTTGCAGCATCTGAACGCTGGCGAAC
>JBBAJO010000027.1:0-43504 GCA_040404005.1 Chitinophagaceae bacterium | reverse complement strand
CACATTGCCCACATTCATCACATTCATTCATCACATTACCCACATTCATCACATTTATCACATTCAAATAAATGCAAAAAAAAATCCCACGTGATCACGAGGGATTTTCCATTGCATTTATTTGATCAGTACGACCAGAGGTCTTGTTCAAAATTAAATATCTTCTCCTTCACGTTCTCGCCTTCGAGCAGCCTCATGATATCGTCCTTAACATAGCTCTTGATATACATGTCGTAAGGATTCTCAAGGGTTGACTTCACGATAAAGCTTGAAAAGTAACGGCTTTCGAACAGCTCTTCCCAGCTCATCCTGGCTCCAAAGTTCTTGCCATTGTATACTTCATACTTTGCCAGTGTTGGCCTGAAGTCAGGATAATAGATCCAGAACAGCGGGGCTTCACCAAGAACAGCACCTGAACTTTGGTCTACATAGGTTTTCACCGGAGCAATACCGAGGATCCGTGCGTAGAGCCTGGAAGATTCTTTGTCAAACACCCATTCTTCTTTGATCCTGAATTTTACGATATCATCGGGATTGAACTCCTGGCACACCGCAGTGTCTTTGAAGATGCCCTTGGTACCGTTAGGATCTTTTACGAAGTCAGGTATCTGCGTGGTGTCGCATTTTCCGGCGATCATTTCACCGATCTTACCCAAGGTCATAGGGGTAGTGAAACGGTCGTCCACAGTAGGATCGAAAGCGGTCACTTCGCCTGTACGCAGTGCGTTCAGCAAGATGATAATGAAACGCTGGTTACCATTGTCTTCATCAGCCCTATAACGGAAAGGAAGGTTCATTTTCTCGCGGATGTCGATCTCCCTCCATACACGCTCACGGAACCAGGCATCATCCTCACGAATGTTCTCATGAGCGAGCGGGATCCTGTCCTTGATGAGGTTCTTCTCTACTGCAGCATCATTGCGCAGCGACTTACGGGGAGTATCAATGGCCAGAGGATCTCTTTTCACTACTGGAACAACAGTATCCTTGGCCGCCGCATTCAAATTGGCAGAAGCCGTATTTGCCTGGGTGGTTTTTGTGCTGGTTTTCTTGGTAGTGGCCGAACGGGTTGTTTTCTTACGGGTCTGGGCATCGGCCACATGACTCGCCAATCCGAAGGCGGCTACCAGTAAAACATATTTCGCCAATTGGAATTTCATGGTATGTACAGTTTACGATACAAGTTAAACGATTCTAAATCAGTACTTATTGTTCAGTTTGTTAATCTTACTTCAAACTGTATGACAAGCTACCATTCAACGCCCGCACACGTCCGCTAGGATCTTTTACTTTGATGTCGTTGATCACTACAAGTGATCCGGGCTTCAGTTTGTTGATCAGGTTTGCGGCACCACCAGACCATCTGTTGCCATTATTAACGGTTGGAACGTAATCAGGAATATCGGGGCTTACTGCACCAACGGAGTAGCTAACCACTTCGTAGGGAGCATCAAACTCAGAGTCTTCAAGCTTAGCGATCACGCCGCCCATCGCTTTAAAGTTTGCCGTGGGAACTGGACCGGGCTTCAGGTTACCTACATAAGCGGCAGGGAGAGGAAGCATTTTCACACGGAAACCTACTTTACCAGCGGGCTTTCCTTCCACCATTACGGTAACCGTATGTTCACCGGGGTTTGTAGGCTTAGCGATGTATTTGTTACCGCTTACTTTGCTCAGGCTACCACCAGAAAAAGATGCGGTCACTTTTTCAGAACCGGCACCTGCGGTGATGGTCAGCGGGTTGTCGACTCCAATATAGAGCACGTTCATCTTGTCGGCCATAACAGCCACGCCTGATGGAGAACCTACGGTATAGTCAATCGTTTTTGTAGTCACTTTAGTCTCTCCTGAATTGGGATCAACATAGCTGACGTTTACACTTACTTTACCACTGCTGTTCACAGCAAACTTCTTTGTGCCTACACCTGTTTCATCAACTGAAACGGAAGCGCCATTGATGGTGATCACAGGCTTCACAGAAGCGTTGAAAGCACCAAGACCTGCAGTAATTTCCATTTCGTCACCGGGCATCAGGTATGTAGCATTGGTACCGATCAGTGGCACGAATTTATCGTACACGATCTTTACCGTACCCACCTGGCTGGCGCAGAAAGTAGCCACTTCATTCTCCGTATTCTTCACGTCGTTCTGGTACTTGCTCAACATCGTGAGTGCAGCAACAGTAGGCGCCATATGGAAATTAGTGTACGTCCAGTCTTTGATCGGATCACCTGTTGAATTCTTTCCGGTGCTTGATTTAGGGATCTCGAGGTTCAGGGGAAGTTTGTTACCCAGTGCTTTTGAGATCTCGGGATCAATGGCGAGAATGTTCTTCTTGAAATTCGCCAAAGCGTTGTACAGGTTCTTGCCTTCACCTTTTGTATCGAACAAACGGGTAGCTGCATCGATGTTATCTTCTTTGAAAGATGAATCACCTCCTGCAGGGTTGTAACCCGCTTCTTTCATCAGGTCCATCTTATACTTGTCGATAAGATCAGAAACCTGCTTGGAATATTCCCTTGCTTTGTCTGCCTTTGGTTTCCAAATTCCCGCCTTCTCAGCAGTCTTTGGATCCTTCATCATTTCAGAAAAGTTCTCATAAATACCCGCGGTAGACGAGGTAAGTATGGTATTTGACTGCTTCAGACTGTTATCAACAGTTTTGAAGGCATTTATGATTTCAGCAGATACGTTCAACGCAAGCAGAGCGGTCAACACCAGGTACATCATGTTGATCATCTTCTGCCGCGGTTCTTTAGGTAGTGCCATTTTCTAGTTGGATTTAAAATTAAGATTAGGGTTTTTCAACTTAACACTACTAATTAGGCACGACCTTGCATGGCAGCCAGCATATTTCCGTAAACCGAGTTCAGGTTACCGAGGTTCTTTGCCAACAGACCAATTTGATCCTTGGCTTTGTTTGCATCTTCTACGCTGCCCTGCATTGCCTGTGAAGCGTTTACAAGATTGCCGTAGAATGTATTCATAGCCTTCAAGTGGTTATTCGTATCCTGGAGTTCCAGTTCGTAAATGGTATTCAATGATCCCAGGTTTTTCGTCAGGGTTTGAACCTGCTCATGGAACTGGCGAGTACTTTCAGCAGCACTGTTGAAATGCCCAATGGTAGAAGTTGCATTCTGGTACGCGTCTTTCATGGAACCTAAAGCAACAGCCGCTTCCTTGGTTTTCTGCGTATAGTCAGCAGTAGCGGCATGGGTATCAGCGATGTCACCCATTTTCTCTACAGTAGTACCGAATTTGCTGAAATTTTCGCTCAGACGCTTCATGTTTGCCGGATTGATTTCTGCCTCAGCAAGCATTTTATCCATTGATGCAAGAGCCGGGGTTCCACCGCTGCTCATCTTTGGTAAAGCCTCTGCAAGCTTAGCCATTTCATTGCCCGGAGGTGGAAGAATTGCATAAACAAGGAAGATAGCAGCTTCTGTCAAAAGACCTACAGTAAGCATGAAGTCAGCGTACGGCTTGTGCAGGATTTTTGCCCAAGCTCCGAAGATAACTACCGCAGCACCTACGCACACGATGATGTTAACGATTTTGTCTGTTTTTTTGTTTGTACCTGCCATAACGATGAATTTTTAATGGTTTTATTTTGGATTTGTTGGAGATTACATGTCATGCAAAGTGCGAAACGTTGCATAGCATGATGATTATTCTTAAAAATGTAAGTTGCTTGTTTTAAGTTTCTGAAAGTTTACTACTACCCTTTGCTCTTTTTACCTTGTGTAGGAGGGAGGTCAATGACACAACGGAAACCGATATAAGATTTTGATGTATCCTGGTATTCGTAGCTACGGGCTCCTGTCTGGAGGAAATAACCCACATCCTTCCAACTACCGCCGCGGATCACTTTACGCTTCATCCTTGGAGGATCGCTGTCTTTTGCGTTCCAGCGAATATCCGGGTTCATGTCGTGCTGGAAGTTGTATGCACCTTCGTAGTACAATGAAGATGTCCATTCAGCTACGTTACCTGACATGTTATAGAGGCCGAAGTCGTTAGGCCAGTAAGCATCAGCCCTAACTGTATAGAAACCTCCATCTTCAGGATAGTTACCACGTCCGGGTTTGAAGTTTGCCAGAAGGCAACCCTTCTTATTACGGAGATAATAACCGCCCCATGGGTATGGAGCCTGAGAACGACCGCCACGCGCAGCATATTCCCATTCAGCTTCTGTTGGCAGGCGGAAGTCTGATTCAGACATTTTCTTCTTGGATTCCAGGAAGCTGTTCAGGAAGTTTGATCTCCACTCGCAAAACGCGGTGGCTTGTTTCCAGCTTACACCAACTACAGGATAATTATCGAATGATGGATGGCTGAAATATCTTTTAGACATCGGCTCATTATATGAGTATGAGAAGTCACGGATCCATACCAATGTGTCTGGATAGATCTTGATGTCCTTCTTTACAATGAACTGGGAACGAGGTTTGTTTGCATTTTCCCTTTTTGATGCCTCTTTGTAATCAAATATTTCAGAACGAAAGACCAATTTGTCGGCATCCAGTTCCTTTTTGCCAAGGATCCTGTTGTCAGGTGTTACGATCATGGCGTTCAGTTGCTCCAGGATCTTTGGATCACTCCACTTGATGGTGGCCGCTTTTTTCTTGTCGATGATCTCAACACCGTCGCCACCTGGTTTTTTGTAGTTCAGGATGTTAGCCGCGATGGAATCCCTGACAGCCCAAACGAACTGACGGTATTCTTTGTTGGTGATCTCGGTAGCATCCATCCAAAAACCATTGATGGAAATCTGGCGGTTACGGGCCGTAAATGAATAGCTGATGTCTTCATCACTTGGTCCCATATGGAATGTTCCCTGCGGAACATAGATCATACCGGGAGGTTTTGGAAGACTGTATTTGCTACCCATTGACACACCGTGGAGCTGCCCGTCAGCAGGAAGAGCGCTCTTGGATTTGGATTTTCCCAGTTTGCCGCAGCTTGCTGCCAAAATTGACACCAGCATAAGCATTCCCAGGTTGAGCAGAAGGTTTCTCATTTTCATAAAAAAATATTGGGGTATTTGGACAAATATAGATTAATATTTAATTGACCTTTTGATGGCATTTGTTTCTTAATACAATATTTAACAAAGCATAATCTTATCTGCCGCTGTAAATTAACGAGCTCTAATGAATGATTATTGTGCCAGCTCATATTTTGTGCTCAACTCTTTTTCAATGAGTTGAATAAATTGTGTTATATTATTAACGGGATTTTGGCATGAATAGTTTTTACAGAGGTAAAAACTTGTTAAACTGCCGGAATTTTTCCCATTTAATAGCGGAAAACCTTCGTCGCCCCTTTCAGATGACATAAAAACTTTATATGGAATGAATGGTTTCAACAATTCATTTC
The DNA here is from genome assembly GCA_040404005.1 of Chitinophagaceae bacterium. Lineage (GTDB taxonomy): Bacteria > Bacteroidota > Bacteroidia > Chitinophagales > Chitinophagaceae > Pollutibacter. The sequence goes on along the minus strand of JBBAJO010000027.1, from coordinate 38,125 downwards.
CTTCCCCGGACGCTTCCGGCCCGATAACCACCAGCTCCAGCGTGCCGTGAACCAGTTCCTGTATCAAATTTGTCCAGACCCCGAAAGAGGTAGGGTAACGCACGGCCATTTGATTCACTGCATCCGCCATACCCACTGCCCTGTCTTTCCAGTCGTTTCGTTCGAACAAGATGGACATATGCAGTAAAACGTTGGCCATGACTGCATTGCCCGATGGTGTTGCCCCATCATAGATCTCCTTCTTCCGGATCAGGACATCTTCCTGATCATCCCTGGTGAAAAAGAAAAACAAGCCTTCTTCGTCGGTAAAATGCGCTGTAGCCTCTTCAATCAATACCCTTGCGCTATTCAAGTAACCCGTTTCACCGGTCAATTCCTGTAGCGAAATCTGGGCCCTGATCAAATATGCCAAATCGTCCAAAAAGGCATCCACCCTCGCAACCCCTTCCTTATATGTATGCTTCATCCTGCCAGTCCCGGCCCCGGCCATCCTGCCAAGCATGAAATCCATGTTCTTTATAGCGATATCCCGGTAATGGTTGTCGGCAAAAACCGCCGCAGCCTTGGAAAAAGCCTGGTTCATCAATGCGTTCCAGCTCAACAGGATCTTATCATCCAGCCCGGGTCTTACCCTATCTATTCTTGCCATAGCCAGTTTCACCCGACAGGCTTCCAACATTTCCGCATGCTCAGCTGGCGGCCACGTCCTCAGCCTGGGTATGCTAGTATGCTCCCAATTACCTTGATCGCTAATGTCATAGGTATTGCAAAATATTTCAATGTCTGAGTCGCAGACCGGTTTTCCATTCCACCCGGACCCTGAATGGCCCTTCGGGACGTCACCGGCAGAACCCAGAATATCACGAACCTCCTGCTTTGCCCACACATAATATTTACCTTCTACCCCTTCACTGTCGGCATCCAACGCGCTGTAAAACCCAAATTCAGGGCTCATCAGCTCCTCTTCAATGAATCTGAGCGTCTCGCGGATGACCTTCTCGTACCTCGCTTCCCCAGTCAACTGCCAGGCTTCACAAAGCACCAGCACCAACAAAGCATTATCATATAACATTTTTTCAAAATGTGGAGCCAGCCACTCGGTGTCGGTTGAATATCTGGCAAAGCCGCCCCCAATATGGTCGTATATGCCGCCCATGATCATTTTATCAAGGCTAAGCAGGGCCTGATCGAGTGCTTCCTGGTTGCCTGTAGTAAAATGGTATCTGAGCAGAAACTGGATGGTGAAAGTCTGTGGAAACTTGGGCGCCTTCCCAAATCCACCCCAGGTTTTATCGGCTTGACCCATTACCTGCTGAAAAGCGTGATCGAGTTGTGTTCGGGTGAACCGTTCTTCAAAGGGAATATGGATCGAAGCAGGGCTGGTGCCAAAACTGTTCGCCTGCTTTAAATGGCTGGTCAGCTGGTCTGCCTGCTCCTCGATCTGGCTGCGGTTTTCCTGGAAGGCTTTGGCCAGGCCCGACATCACTTCTTTCCATGAGGCGCGGTTATAGGCCCGAACAGGCGGGAAATAAGTGCCCCCGTAGAACGGTTTTCCTTCCGGCGTAAGGAAAACGTTGAGGGGCCAACCGCCTGCGCCGGTCATCGCCTGAACGGCATCCATGTATATGTGGTCGAGGTCTGGCCTTTCCTCGCGGTCGATCTTGATGTTCACAAAATGCTCGTTCATCATGCGGGCGGTGGACTCATCTTCAAAGCTTTCTCGCTCCATCACATGACACCAATGACAGGCCGAATAACCGATGCTCACCAGGATAGGCTTATCCTCCGCCTTTGCTTTCTGTAATGCCTCCGCCCCCCATGGATACCAATCCACAGGGTTATGTGCATGTTGCAGCAAATAAGGGCTTGATTCTTTAGACAGGCGGTTCATTACACTTCATCATTTCGAAAAGTAAAGCGACGGGATGGCTTCTTTCAATTTTGAAACCAAAGTCATTTCAAAAGTTAAGGCAGCAACAAACTTGCCTGGGAAACTGCTGAAATTCCGATTTTTACTTTTGCTGCGTAGAGGTCTTTTCGATAGTTGAAGTTTGACTTTTATTGAATGGAGCTGTTGCAGAGAAATTTATCCAGGGCGGCGATCATACTTGGAACCTGAGGTTCAGGGGCTTTTATATGTAGCTGCAAACCCGCTTCCTGTATGGCTTTTGATGTATTGCTGCCAAAAGCGCCTATATAGGTTCCGTTCTGTTTGAAACCGGGGAAATTGTCAAAAAGGCTTTTCACACCGCTGGGGGTAAAGAAGCAGATCACATCGAAAGTATGGGTGTTGATGGTGTCCACCACTTCATTGCTGATCGTTTTGTACATGAACGGCGTCTGAAACTCACATTTGTTATTCTTGAGCCAATTCACGATCTCATTATCCTGTTGATTCTCCGAACAGGGATAAAGGAATTTTTCATTCTCTTTATGCTTATTGATGACATCAAAAAGACTCTTATTTGTGCCGTCCGCGCCATAAAAGACCTTCCGCTTTCTATAAAGGATGAATTTTTGCAGATAGAGGGCAACTGCTTCCGTAATGCAGAAATACTTGGTATCCTGGGAGACGATTAGCTTTAGTTCTTCGCAAATACGGAAAAAATGGTCAATGGCGTTCCTGCTGGTAAAGATCACACCTGTGAACTCCGAAATTTCGATTTTCTGTTTCCGGAACTCCTTGGAAGGAATGGATTCCAGTCTGATGAAGGGGCAAAACTCCATCTCAACCGCATATTTCCTGGCCAATTCAAAGTAGGGTGACTTATCAGACTCTGGCCGTGGTTGCGTAATGAGTATCTTTTTCACTGGCTTTTTAACCTCCGTCATAGTTGCGCCGTATTCATTTTCTGAAAATCGTTGGGCAAAGTTACAAAGTTCTATCAAATAAAAATCAACATCCCTTTGTAGATCAGCAATACGGGGACCACCTCAAAAGCTGCTACGAACACAATAAAATGTAACGGGTTAATTTTTAAAAAATTACTCACGGAGGCAAAACCCCGTACCAACCGGATCATGCTGAGAATAACCAGTCCGATCACCGTAAGTGTAATGATCACCTGCCTGCCACCCGGCTCGGTATAAGCCATTAGCAACGTCATGGGAAGCAGGAACAATCCTGCCATCTTATTCACCATAAACACAACAAAAAGGTAATTGTCTGCTGCGATTTTTTTATCGAAGGTCCATCCCAGCATGGATATAAAAACATATTTCCCGAGGTATAAAGCTCCCAGAGCTAAAATGGAAACGGTCAGCACCAATGCCACGGGACCTTTCGGGACAGACCGGTAATGATCCATCAGGAAGTAAAGAAAGATGCCCCCGATGATAAAAAAGAAAATGTTCAATAACAGTGAAGGAAGGGATGCCTGAGACAACTGTTCACGGATTTGTTTCTGCCTCATTGAAGTATTGAAGAACAGTTTGAAAAGATCCAAAAAATACTTGAAGAAGGCCAGTCTGAAGAACGACAGAAGAAGAAGGATTCCGCAAAACAGATAGAACATCCACTCCACGCCAGGTGCCACCCTCACCAATGGTTTAACCCAGACAACCGGTGCTGTTGGGTTAAACTGTTTGTCATTCCGCAACAATCCGCCAACTTGTTTACCATATACCGAAGGATACGGTTCAACCTGATACCATGCTTCGATCGATCTCTGACTCGAAGGTCTTTTTCCTATTGAATCTGTAAGTGCAAGACTGTCTTTATAGAGGCTATCAACGCCCTGCCCCTGAACAAGATGGCATGCAAGCAATAACATTAGCAGGAGGGTCTTTCTCATATAACGCTGCAAAAATATCTCATTAAAGCACTCAATCAAGATTAGAATAGGGTGACGAATCCAAAATGGATCTTAGACTGCCGGAAGCTAAATGGACCATCGTCCCTTTTTCCCACCGCGTAACTAAGATTGAGGATACCTGCCTTGGTCTCCAGGGAGACCCCGAAGCCTGTACCGAGGTATGTATGATTGATGTTTTCGGTGAATGTTTTGCTTCTTGCCCAACCGCCGTCTGCAAAGCCGAATAAATATGCATTGACTCCGATCAGGTAACGGTATTCAACGGTAGCTACGGCATATTGGCTGGCATAAATACTTTCTTCATCGAAGCCCCGCAGCAATTTATATCCTCCGATCTGGAACACCTCATTCTTAAATGGATTCTCCGTTTGCAACCAACCTGCGTTCAGTCCGGCCTTGATGGTGGATTGCCTGCCGGTTTGGAAATAATGCGCCCCATACAGTTTCAGTTTCAGCTGGTAGCTACGCAGGGAAAGGGTGTCGTACAAACTTTCATAATCGAAGGGCTTGCCCTGGGCGTCCGTTGTGAGGGAAGTAATGGCGGTATTCTTCCTGATCTTCCGAAGTCCGCCGGTCAACACCACCATTAATTCATTTCCCTTTCTCGGGTTCAGCCTGTAATCGGTATTGTTGAACTGATAATCTAACCCGAGGTTGCTGGTGCCCACGTCCAGGAATTCCGGCAATGCCTTCGAAGCCTTGACCTGGCTGGTATCCACATCGATCAGGTTTGTTCTGAAACCCTGGAAAAAGATCTTCCCCTGCTGGCGCTGGCTAACCATATACTGCAGGCCGAGCATCAGGTTAAGGTTGAGAAAGGAACTGTCTTTCTTGAACAGGTCAAAATTGAAATCAAATCCGAATTTAGATTTGAACATGTAGGGCTGTTGGAACATCAGGTTAAGCCGGGGTGATTTCACCTGGAGCTGCTGCCAGTTCAGGCCGATGGTTTCTCCACCGCCCAACGCGTTTTTAAGGTTCAGGTTAGCCTCGCCGGTGACCAGCAGTTTTCCGCCAAGTTGGGTATTCGAAGGTAAAAGGCCGATGAGGGCATTGATCTGGCTGCTTCGTTTGGAATCAAGGTAAAGATTAAGGGCAGAGCCGGTGCCCACCAGGGTCATGTCCCAGGGCTTGGTTTCAAAGAGATAAGGCAGTTCCATCAGTCTTCGGCTCACGGCATTAAGCCTGTCTTTCCGGTAATAGGAGCCTTTGGGTATGTCGAGGTACTGCTGCAGAAAAAAATTTGAGATCCTGGCCGAACCCGTTACGGTGATGCTGTCGATCTTATAATGAGGTCCTTTATCCATTACCCATTGTCCGCTCACCAGGTCCTCTTCGATCACCAGGCTGTCTATACTGAAACTGGCGAAAGGATAGCCATGGTTTTCCATATATCCCAGGGCCTTCTCCTGGAACTGTTCCAGTTTCCCCAGATCCAGGCTTTTGCCGGAGAAGTTCTTTTCGTTGTAACCCAGCGCCTGAAAAGTGGACATTTCATTGGATTTCAGCAAGATGTTTTTCCATCTGTACAGTTTGCCTATATAGATCCAGACCTCCGCAGCACCTGGCTGATATTGTACGCTGTCAACGGAAAAACTGATATAGCCTTTTGCCTGATGTTGTTTTAACAGCGATTCGATGTATAAAAAACAGTCATTTCGCGAGGAAAATACAGTCTTTAATCCTAAGGTTTCAGGGCTTGCGGAGGTATCTTTGTCTGAGATATGATATGTCAGCGGGTAACGTTCCTGCCCTTTGCTCACCATGGCAAGCAACAGGAGCCCGAGGGTCAGGACGTTTTTAATACGCTGCATCATACAAAACTACAACGATGATGGTTAATCCATTTGAAACATACGCAGGAGTTTATTTTCATATACCATATTGTAAGAAGGCTTGTCATTATTGCAATTTCCATTTCTCAACATCCCTTCACTCAAAGAACGGTATGGTGGAAGCTTTATTGAAGGAGATCGATATTACAAGGGGGAAAAACCGGAGGATCATTACGTCAGTCTATTTCGGTGGCGGCACTCCCTCGGTACTGCTCAGAAAAGAGCTTAGGGCCATCATGGATGAAGTCCGGAAAGTATTCACGTTTGTGCCGGATGCCGAGTTCAGTTTTGAGGTGAATCCGGACGATATGACTGAGATGACCGTCCCATTCTGGAAACAGCAGGGCTTCAACAGGCTCAGCATCGGTATACAATCTTTTCGTGATGAGGATTTGGAATGGATGAACAGGAGTCATACGGCTGCCCAGGCGATGGAGGGCATTGCCCTGGTACGAAAGGCCGGATTTACGAACTTCAGTATAGATCTTATTTATGGCATTCCCGGTTTAACGGATGAAGCCTGGATAAAAAATATTGAACAGGCACTTGCCCTGGAGGTTCCGCATATATCAGCCTATGCCCTAACGGTTGAGCCCAATACCGCGTTGGGTACGATGATCGAGCAGGGAAAGAAAGAACCGGTCGATCCCGAACAGCAGGCGCGGCAATTTATTATTTTGATGGACATGTTGGAAAACGCGGGGTACGAGCACTATGAGATCAGCAATTTTGCGCGGCCCGGTTTCAGATCAAAACATAACTCGTCGTACTGGCAGGGCATTCCTTATTTCGGTTTTGGGCCGGGTGCACATTCCTACGATGGTTATACGCGGTATTGGAATATCAGCAACAATGCACGGTTCATAGACTCGATCTTATCTAACAACATCATTCCATTTGATAAGGAGGACCTCACGGAAAAGCAGCAGTTGAATGAGTACATTATGACTTCCCTTCGCACCATGGAAGGGATAAGTTTGAATTTTATGGCAGAAAAATGGGGAATAGATATAGCTAATCAGGTTAAAATCTCAAGCTATATATACGGATCCCGGGGCATGGTCCGGATTGAGGACCAGCATATCGTTCTTACCCGGGAGGGAAAGTTATTTGCTGATGGAATTGCTTCTGATCTTTTTATGATGGAGGAGAAGTTATCAAAGCCTTAGGAAGGGCTGACAACCGAAGGTTATATTTTAAGACCTGAAATATGCTGCTTCTCCCAGGAATGCTAGATCTTTTAACATTTTAAGAGAGCTTTTCCAGTAATTTTGTTGAACTTATAGCTCAAAAAAATGTTATTTCGATAAAATAGACCAATGCCGGGAACAATATTGAGAAAGTACAGGGAGCTTCGGAATTACTCTCAGGATTATGTTGCAAGGAAAATGGGCATCTCCCAGAATGCTTACAGCAAGATCGAAAACAACATCACGCAGTTAACGGTAAACCACATCAAACAAATCTCCCAGATCCTGGAGGTGTCGGTTATGGATCTATTGAAAGATGATTTCGAGATCCACGGTCCAGCCAATATTCACACCGAAAGCATCAGCAAAGATGCCATACTGCATATGATGGAAAAGATCAGGCTGAAGTTTGAAGATAAACATCCACAAAAGCATGATTTTTATCCCGTGATCATGGCGTTGTTGCAGTCGGTGGATACCACAGTAAGCTCAGTCCATTAGGCAGGCTTAGATCAGATTACTCTCGATCTTCTTAAATCCCTGTTCGGCGCTCAGATGATCCCACAGGATCTCGTAGATCGCATCTGCAATGGGGAGGTCAGCGTTGATCTTTTTGTTGATCTCGTGTATTGACTTACTGGCATAATAACCTTCCGCCACCATATTGAGTTCCAGTTGTGCTGCTTTGACGGCGTACCCCTTCCCGATCATGTTGCCAAAAGTGCGGTTCCGGCTAAAAAGCGAATAACTGGTTACCAGAAGATCGCCCAGGTAAACAGAGGCGGCATAGTTGGGTGATTTTTTATGTGAAGCCAATACTTTGTGGACACCCACTTCCATATCAGCCACTCCGGCCATTCTTAGAAATCCGGCCATTTCATCTGCGCAGTTAGCGATAAACACGCTTTGAAAATTGTCGCCGTATTCAAGTCCGTGGGCGATGCCCGCACCCAGCGCATAGATGTTCTTCATGATACCGGCATATTGAACGCCGTACACATCGGTATTGACGATGGCGTTCAGGTACTCGCCTTGAAAACAGGAAGCCAATATCTGGGTAAAGGCCTCGTCAAATCCTGAAAAAGTGAGATAAGATAATTTTTCTGCGGCCACTTCTTCCGCATGGCAGGGTCCCATGATGGTGAAATAATCTTCCTCCGGGAAAGCGTACTGCGCCTTAAGGTAATCGTTCAGCAACTGGTTTTTGCCAGGCACCATGCCCTTAACGGCGGACACGATCTTTCGGCCTTTCAAGAGGGCGGGCTCAACGCGATCCAGCGTTTCTGTCATATACCCGGAGGGAGTCACCAGGATCACCACATCAGAATTGTCAAATGTAATTGCAGGATCTGTATTGAGGTTGAGCAATGAAATGTCGAACTGAACGGAATGCAGATAATTGGGATTATGGTGCCTGGCTTTCAGATGGCTCACCACGTGTTCACTTCTGACCGTCCAGTTGACGGTGTGTTGATTATCCGTCAGTATTTTTACCAGGGCAGTACCCCAACTACCGCTTCCGATCACCCCTAACCGCATCATTACACTTTATTATTTGATTGAGTTTTCAAATATCATATAAATTATGCAGAAAGAACTTGAAACAGCAGTTCGAGGAAGTACCCATAGCAAGTTATACTCCATTCAACCTCCTTTTTTCTGGAGGGGTACGCGGACAATTCAATAAAGGAGGAATATTCTTTTAAAAACCTGGCAACTCTTTGATCACCCTGGCGGGATTTCCAAACACCAGGGTATTGTTGGGGACATCCCTGATCACCACGGAACCGGCACCGATCATAGAGCCGCTACCGATCCGGATATTGGGAATCACTACAGCCCCCGCACCTACCTGCGAACCTTCACCTACATGGACATTGCCGCACAGCGTCGCGTTCGGGGAAATATGCGCGTAGTCTGCGATAACGCATTCATGTTCAACGATCGCACCCGTATTGATGATCACGTGCCTTCCTATACTGACGCGTGCATTCAGCACTGCAGCGGCCATCACAACGGAGCCCTCTCCAATGGTTGCTGTTTCATCTATAACAGCAGTAGGATGGATGGCGGTGAGAAATCGGCCGGCATGCGCGGCCGCGAGTTTCTTTCTGATGGCATTGCTGCCAATGGAGATGATGATCTGGTCTGCCTCCCCTATGGTCGTCTCTGCCTGGGGAGAACAACTGATGCCCCTGATGGGATCGGTCTTGGCGGTGCTGTCAATAAACCCGTCAATATGGATGCCCTGTTTTAACAGCACATCCAAAACCACGAGGCCATGACCGCCGGCACCAATCAAGTAATTCATCTTACTATATTACTTCTTAACCTCAAACAATTCTTCTTTGGGAACCACTTTCACTTTCATGCCATCGCGCAGCATCTTGCTCACCACAGTATAGGGCCCGGTGATGACCTGATCACCTTCTTTTACGCCACTCAATACTTCAATATGAGTCATATCCTGGATATCCGTACGAACCTTTATCCGCTTCACCGTACCATCGGCCTGTAAAACAAACACCACTTCTTCCATATCTTCGATATCACCACTCACTTCCGACTGTCCATTATCATCAGCTGACGCTTCTGCCTTCTTCATCTTCTTCTCATTACCCGCCACTTTACCCGTATCATTTTTGTCCCGGGTGGTTACCGAATTAATGGGAACAGAGATCACATTACCATGGGTTTTGGTCTGGATGTCGGCACTCGCGCTCATACCCGGCCGGAAAGGAAAACTCTTTGCCTTTGCATTTTCCATCAGATCCTGGTAAGAAGAAGGATCCAACCTGATACGAACTTCATAATTGGTTACATCAGTGGTTGACACCTGGGTGGTGCCGCCAACGCCGCGATTTGTACTCGCAATTTGAGTAACAATGCCTTTGAACTTGCGCTTATTATATGCATCCACTTCTACGATCGCGGTATCTCCTATTTTGACTTTCGGGATATCATTCTCACCAACGTCAACCCGCACTTCGATCACCCTCATATCAGCCACCCGCATCATTTCTGTTCCCGCCATCATGGAGTTACCTACCACACGCTCGCCTTTCTTCACATTCAGCAGGGACACCACGCCGTTCATGGGTGCGACCACGCTGGTTCTGCCCAGATCCTTATTGGCACGCTGTAAACTAGCCTGAGCGCTTTGAACGCCGGCCTGACCGCTCCGTATACTCTGTGTGGCCGCTGCGTAATCCGCTTTAGCGGTTAAGTAAGCACCTTCGGCCTGTTCAAATTCAAGTCTGGAGATCACTTTCTCGTCAAATAATTGTTTCTGCCTTTTAAACTGCTTCTCCGCTTGTTCCATCCTTGCTTTAAAAGACTCCAGGGAAGCCGTTGAGTTTTGCACCTGAGCTTGCTGCTGGTTTACGCCAGCGGCGGCCTGGTCCCTCTGCGTCGCCAGGATATCTGCATACACGCGGGCCAGAAGCTGTCCTTTCTGTACACTATCGCCTTCCTGAACGGTTAGTTCTACGATCTCACCCGAAACGTCAGGACTGATCTTCACCTCGATCTCGGGGTAAACCTTTCCGCTGGCGGTGACTATTTCTGTAATGGCCATTCTGCCTACTTTCTCAACCGATACTTTTGTTGATTCTTCCTTTCCAATTACGCCAGCCCGTTTCAAACCCAACAGCGCTATGATCACCAGGAGTAAACCGACCCCTATCCATATCCATTTTTTTTTCATTTTCCTTTTTCTTAATGGTTGCGTTATAATTTAATGCCCTTCCCTTTATAGAATTCGAGCACTTTCATTTTGAATACATAGTCGTACTGCGCAATCAGCTTATCCACCCTGGCGCGTGTCAGGTTATTCTGATTGGTCAACCACTCAATGGTCTGCATCACGCCCACTTCATAGCGCTTAGAAGCCAGTTCAAATGACCGTTCCGCAGTTTTCACCTGCTTGTCGCGCGCAAGATAGGTCTGAAATGATCCCATTGCCTGCTGATAGGCATTATAAATATCCTGTTTCAACTGGAGCGTATCGCGGGTGATGGCGAGCTGGCTTCTCTCGATATCCAGCTTGGATCTTTCTACTTGGAAGCGGGCCTGCCATCCGTTAAAGATCGGTACGTTTAAACCGATACCAATGCCCCTACCCAACTGATCCCGCAGCTGCTGCCCATAGCCATTCCAGATATTCCCAAAGTTCCTGTTGCGTGTTCCAAATGTAGGCGTTTGGCCAAATACGGGTTGGGTCACCGGCGTTTTGATGTAAAGGTTTGTCGCTTGCTCGATCTGTCCGGTCACGAAGGTTTCAGTAAAGTTCTGGTTAAACGCGGTCTGCAGGCTTCCAAACGCGCTGATGGTAGGATATAATCTTCCCTTATTGGCGGCATAGGCCTTTTCAGAAGCCAACAACCTGAGATTATTGCTTTTGATCTGAGGCTGTGAGCTGAGAGCCATCTTATATACACTGGCCGGCGATTCCTCCAGGATATTGTCTACAGGAATTTGATCCACGGGTGGGGTTTCCAATTCAAACGGAACGTCGGCAGACAGGTTAAGCAGGCCTTTCAGGGTCAGTTTTTCGATCTCATACTGTGCCTGTGACTGGATCATGGTGGCAGAATCCCTGGCCACCTGAGCCTCGAGCTCAGCTGCGTTCAGCTCAGGGAGGCTTCCTGCATCAACAAGCTTACGGGTATTTCGGTACTGCGCCTGGGACTGCATCAGCTGAACCTGATTGACCCGGGATTGCTCCAGGCTCAACAAGGCCAACAGGTATTGGCGGGCCACATTCAGTCCAATGTCGTTCTTCGCCCTGTCTACATCTGCCATGTCTGCCTCATAGCTGTATTTATTTGATGCGATGGTATTACGCTGACTGCCCCAATTATAGATGGTGGCATTCGCCTGTAAGCTCTGGTTTTGGAACATGATGTTGGCATCCTGAAATACGTTGGTGTTCCTATTCAGCGAGCGGCCAAACGAAAATCCGTGGTTGAGGTTATAATTCAAATTTGGAACCTGCGCCAACTTGCTTTGTTTCAGGATCAGGGCTGAGGTACGGGCCTGGATATCAGCCTGCTTCACAGATACATTATTGGCCATGGCATACTCAATACACCTTCTCAGGTCCCATTTGGCCGTTGTTTGGGCCGATAGTTTCAAAAACAGGACTGATACAACTAAGAGTAAAAAAAATTTCCGCATCATGCTTTAGTTTCACCAAATCCGGTTGTCAGGCGTTTTGGGCATACAAATATTCAACCAAAACGGGGAATGGCAAAATCGTTGATAATCGAATGCCACCGCTTGTGGAATGTGATAAATGTGATAAATGTGGTAAATGTGGGCAATGAATGTGGTAAATGTGATAAATGTGACGAATGAATGAGGTGAATGGACAGGCCTTTCATCGAACCGTGACCATCTTCTAAGAAGCCTTGTCAAAAGTTAGTGTCAAATCCTTTATCAAATATTCCGGATCTTCGAGTCCCACATAGATCCTGATCATACGGTGGTCTTTCTTATTCGGATCAAAAGCCTCCCGGGGCATCATAGAGATTTTGGGAATGATGAGGGATTCATGGCCACCCCAGCTCACGGCCATTTTGAAGTTTTTGAGGCCGTTGCAAAAGTCTTCGATGGCTTCCCAGCTGTATAGTTTTACAAAGATGGAGATCAGTCCGGGTGCCTCCTGCATTTGTTGTTTGGCGAGTTCGTACTGGTCAAATTCGGGGTCGAACGGATAGATGACAGATTCTACTTTGGGATGATCCTTCAAAAACTCCCATACGGTTTTGGTGCTGCGGGTGATCCTTTCCAGTCTTGCTGGCAAAGTTCTGAGTCCCCTTAACAATAGCCAGGCGTTAAAGGGCTGTATGCCGCTGCCGATGCACATATATTCACTTAGAAAGATCTTACGCATCATCGCTGCGCTGCCGGTCAGAACACCGCCCAGTGTATCGCTATGGCCACCAATATACTTGGTAGCCGTCTGCATGCAGATATCGATGCCGAGCTCGATTGGCCGTTGGTATAAGGGTGAGCAATGGGTGTTATCGATCAGCGTTACGATTCCTTCTGCCCTGGCCAGCTTTGCAACGGCTGCCAGATCCTGCAATTCAAAATACCAGCTGGTGGGTGACTCGAGGTAAATCAGGGATGTATGGGGAAGAATGGCCCGCTCGAAGTTGGCTATACCGCGCCCATCGATATACGTAGTGGTGACACCAAACCTTGGGAGGATCTTATCGAACAGATGTTTGGTCCAGCTATAAGGATGTTCAACGCAAACGATATGATCGCCGGATTTCACATTCGCCATTACGCCGGCGTAGGTGGCGGCAGCTCCGTTGTTGAAAATCAGGGCATCTTCAGCGCTGTCGAGGGCGGCGAGTTTTTTTCGAAGGATATCCACGGTTGGATTGATGCCCCTGCTATAGATGTAGGAACCCATCTCATCCTCAAAAGCCTTGCGGAGATCATCAACGGTGTTGAACGCAAAATTGCTGGTTTGAATGATCGGCGGAGCGATGGCATTGTAATAATCTTCACGGTCTTCTCCCAGTTGATTGAGTATGTATGAGATATCCATCAGGGTATGGTTTTCAGTTTGCGAAAACGGGCGGTGATGAAATAGAGGGCAATGAATCCTGCCAGTACCAGTAATCCCGTGAGTGCGGTATAGGGTTGATCATACGCGATACTCAGTGCCACAAAAACATAGGTAGCAATAAACAGCAGGGGCATGAAAGGATACAGTTTCAGTTTATAAATATGGCTATCGTCCTGCCCCTTCATTCTTTTTCGCAGGATGAACAAGGTGGCTGCAGAAAATGCCATGCCGATGCAGTCGAGGAAAATGGTAAACCCGAGGATCTTGTCGAACGTATCCAGGAAGAATAAGGTTCCCATGCTGATCAGGGCGTATACGGTTAGGCTGACCGTTAGTACGCCCTTACCATCTTTCTTTTTAAATGCTGCCGGCAGGATGCCGTCTTCGCTCATGGCGTACATGACCCTCGGATTGCTGAGCAGGATCACGTTCACGTATGCCAGCACGGCGATGAAGAGCAGGATGGAAAAAATATATTTTCCTGGTGCCCCAAATATTCTTTCCGCAATAATGGCGGCGATGCCCTTGGACGTTTTCAGGTCTTCGAAGCCGATGACTTTGAAATAAGAGTAGCTGACGAGCAGATAGAGTCCGATGATCACTAAGATGCCGATGAAGATGCCGCGCGGCAAATTTCGGCGGGAATTCCTGACTTCATCACCGAAATTGATCGTTTGCTGGTAGCCGCCATAGGTAAAGCAGACCGCGATCAGTGCGAGGCCGAATGATTTTATATAGTCCATCGCGGAGAAATCTGTGGTGGGCGCCAGGGCTTTTACTGCGGTATGGCTGGCCGGGAAAAACAACGCCGAGATCAGCAGCAGCAGCATACCGATCTTGATCAACATGAGGAGGTTCTGGGTCTTGGCACTTACTTTCAGGCCCATGAGGTTGATCAGGTAGAAAACAAGAATGGCACCCATGGCCATGAACGATTTCACTAAGTCAGATGGTGGAACGTTGAACACGATCTCAGCGAGGTATTCACTTCCGATAAGCGCTACGGCCGCGAGTGATGCCGCGTTAGAGATCAGGATGATGCAGTTGATGCCAAAGGCCAGGGAAGGATGGTAGGCGATCGCGAATATTTTATAATAACCGCCGGTAACCGGGTAACGCGATCCGATCTCTGCATAGGTGAGCGCGCCGCAAAGCGCAACAACACCACCGAACAGCCAGGCAAGAAAAAAAACATTGGGTGTAATTGCCGCCTTGGCAGAGTCTGCCGCTGTGCGGAAAATACCGAGACCGATCACCAGTCCGATCACGATCATGGTGAGGTCGAACAGGCTCAACAGGGATTTGGGGGAACGTTGTTCATGCATACGCCAGGTCAAGATAAAGATTTTTTCATCCCGCGGCCATCGGGGCAGCCATTTCGTGCACGCAACGCAAGCGTGCACGCTGCGAAATCAACAAAATATACAGCGCAAGAAAAATCGATTTTGTTTTTCAGTCCAATCCAGTCACATTTGCCTTGCGAATGGTTTCCCGGTTAACCCCGGGATGAAAAGGGAAGCCGGTTAGAGTCCGGCGCTATCCCCGTAGCTGTATGTTTCGGGATTGGCGAATTGACGAATTGGCGAATTATTCTACTTGAAGAATCCGTCAATCCGCAAATCCGTCAATTCTTTAGCAATAGAACCACTAGGACCTGACGGTCCCGGGAAGGTGCATAGAAACAAGCCAGAAGACCTGCCTTCGTAATTTGTTAACTGGGCTTTCGGGTGAAAAGCCAGGGTTGGTATACCTTTTTCTTTCCGGCCGGAAGAAGACTGGTATTCTTTCTCTGCTCCCTGTCCCGCAATTTTTTTAATGAAACAAGTCATTCTTTTCGCTGGGGCTATATGCTGCAGTTTCCTGTCCTCCGCGCAGTCGGACACTGCTGCGAGCTCGTTAGATGAAGTGGTAGTGACCGCTAATCGGTTCCCCCAGAAACAACAACAGACCGGCAAAGTACTTACGGTGATCCCCCGGGCCGTATTGGATCAAAGTATAGGCAAAAATTTGGGCGAGGTGCTGAATCAGTATGCGGGTATGACGATCATCGGTGCCAACAACAACCCCGGCACCAATACGGATGTATATACCAGGGGTTCGGGCCTGGGGAACACCCTGATTTTGGTTGACGGCGTGCCGGTTTATGATGTATCGTCCATTTCTTCGGCCTTTGACCTCAACTTTTTCACGCCTGATATGATTGAGCGGATCGAGATCCTGAAAGGCGGACAGTCTACCGTATACGGGTCGGATGCCGTGGCTGGGGTAATTAACATCATCCCCAGAAAAGCGTCAAACAAACCCCTGCAGTTCAACGGTACAGCGGCCGCAGGGTCTTTTGGGACATACAAATTAGGCGCGGGCATCAACGGCAGCAAGAACGATCTGCAATATAACCTGCAGTACCAGAATGTTCAGTCGGCCGGACTTTCCTCTGCCATAGACACCGTGGGTAACCGAAATTTTGACAAGGATGGGTTCAACCAGCATAACCTGAATGCTGCGGTGAACGGAACATTCAGCAAGGAACTCAGCTGGAAATTATACGGGCAGATGAATCTCTACAAAACGGACCTGGATGGCAATGCATATGTTGATGATAAAGACCACACCGTGCGCAACAGCAACTACATGGCAGGTGCGGGATTGAGTTACAAACTGGGCAAAGCCACGATCCACGCGAATTATCATTTGAATGAAACGGATCGAAACTATCGAGATGATTCTGCATCCCGATCCGGGTTCTCAAAGTTCAGCGCCTCCACCTACAAGGGCCTTAGCCACTTTGCCGAGTTGTATGCCAATGTGAAAGCCAATGATCACTGGTCTTTCCTTGCAGGAGCTGATGCACGCTGGCAGCATACCAATCAGGAATATCTTTCGATCAGCAGCTTCGGACCATACAAGAATAGTTTGTCGGCTGATACGGCCAGGATCCAGATCTACAGTGGTTACGCATCTGCGTTCTTCAGTTCAGGAAAGGGATTTTTTATGGAAGCCGGGGGGCGTCTGAATCATCATTCCATGTATGGGACCAATGCCACGTTTACGCTAAATCCATCCTTTGTGTATAAAAACTGGAAGTTTTTCACCAACCTGGCATCGGCATTCAAAACCCCTACCCTTTTCCAGCTATACGATGCCGTTAGTGGCTACACGGATCTGAAACCAGAAAGATCTGTTTCGTTTGAAGGCGGACTTCAATACAGCGCCTTTGAAAATGCCTGGCAGTCGCGGGCCGTAGTATTTGCAAGAAAACTGCGCGATGGCATCGATTACAGTTTTGTGGACTATGCCTATTTCAATAACAATAAGGCGACGGACAAAGGGTTGGAGTTCGAATCGATGTACCGTAAAGGAAAATGGAATCTGACGTTCAATTACACGTTCGTCACAGGAGAAGTAAACACGGTCAAATACAAATACGATGCGCCAAGCTTCAGCTATATTCCTAACGGAGACACCACCTATAATTACCAGTTCCGCCGACCCAAACACAGTCTGAATCTGTTTGCCGGCTACCAGGTGACGCCCAAATTGTTTGCGAGTATCCATGGCCGTTTTGCCGGTAGGCGCTTTGAGCCCAGTTTCATGGCCAGTCCGGTTGAGGTAGACGCATACACAGTTTTCGACCTTTACGGAGAATACAAGTTCAATCAACGGCTTCGTATATTCCTTGATTTGAAGAACATCTTTGATAAAAAGTATATCGACATCAGTGGATTCACCACAAGACCCATGAATCTAATGGCCGGGGCGGCGATTAGAATGTGATGAATGTGGGGAATGTGATGAATGTGGGAGAATGAATGTGGGAAATACACTCTCCGCATTCCTCCCATTTCATTCCCTACAGTCAGCGGCACAGTCCGCCCATTCCCCCATTCATTACCGCATTCCGCACATTTATCGCATACTCCACATTACCATACTGGCCGCGTTTCCTATTTTTGCCACTCAAACCATGTATGCAGTTTTCTTTTGACGAATTTCTTACCGTAACCTTCACCCTGTTTGCCGTGATCGACATCATCGGCTCCATCCCACTATTGATCACGTTGAAAGAGAAAATGGGTGGGATCCGTGAATTGAGGGCGACGCTCATCTCGGGAGCGTTTATGATCTTATTTCTCCTGGTGGGGGAGCGATTCCTGAGTATCATGGGGGTTGATGTGAAGTCATTTGCGGTGGGCGGATCGATCGTGATCTTCATCCTGGGGCTGGAAATGGTATTGGGCGTGGAATTCTTCAAGTCTGAATTAAATCCTTCCTCCGGTAGCGTGGTACCTATTGCCTTTCCGCTCATTGCGGGTTCAGGCACACTGACCACCGTTATCTCGCTGAGGGCAGTATATGACCAGTGGCTGGTGCTGGTGGCCATTCTGGCTAACCTGATTTTTGTATACCTGGTGCTGCATTCGCTGGATCGGATCGCCCGTTTGCTGGGAACAGGCGGCCTTTTAGCCGTACGTAAGTTTTTTGGCGTAATTTTGCTGGCCATTGCCGTAAAAATCTTTACAACGAACGTGAGAGGATTGTGGGAATGATGGCTTGGTCTCGTAGTACAATGGATAGTATAAGGGTCTCCGAAGCCCTGGATTCAGGTTCGATTCCTGACGAGACCACCACTAAAATTGTAATCCCTTGTAATTGTATAAGTTACAAGGGATTTTTATTTCGGTTTAAACATGGTTTAAACAATCAAGGGTAGGAAGAGCAAGACGAAGAGAAAGTTAGTGTTTGAAAAAATTATTACTATGCAGCAATTATCCCAATTTATTTTTGATCGATTTCAGTGATTACGAATACTATCTAAAATGGCGTAAAATATCCGAAGTGGAGTCGGATGTATTTTGGATAGCTAAGGGAAATATACCAATTCAATTGGAGAAAGGTAAAAGTTCTTATATATCGACAAGAAGTTGAATGTTGATACTATATTTGTGCCTGATAGTCGACAGACTGGATTTCTTTGGAATTACTTTGGGAACATCTTAAAAACTAAATAAATTGAATAAATGGGTAAAAGTGAATACATAATTATTGGTATCCTTGTTGTGATTTTTCTTTTTGCAATAACGCTTATTCGCAGTGGTAGTAAAAAATAGGCGTAAGAAAGAAGATCTGTCCTTTTTTTACTTAATCGGTTTTGAGCACTAAGTGCAATTTACCTATGAGATATATTAGTTCGTTGGTCTCATACTTATTCTATCCTTATGTTTTCTAAGTTGTAAAGATAGAAACCAGGCTATTCAAGAAAATGAATTTAAAATTCCAGTTCACAATGAAGAACAAGTCGCAGAAGTATTAACCTCCACTTCTGTTTTGAGAGATTTCAACTATGAAGTCTTATCAGACATTCAGTTATTGATTCCTGGCTTTGGTAAAGTCTGCATGTGGCGTTCCATTTATTGTACAGAGCCTCTTATTTGGCGCTTCTATTTCCACGATTGTAGGATTGAAGCTGGAGCTATCCTTTGCCAACCACATAAAGTCCGGATAACGATCGAAAAGTCCTGTAATTTTTGGTTGTGTTATCAAACTGGAATATATACTCGAGGATACGACGTCGAAAGCATCTTACAGCATCATCACATTTTCCACATTCCCCACATTCCCCACATTGATCACATTTTCTTCCTGCTCTCCAGGTAACCCAGTAAGTCCGCCAGGTCCTGGGCAGACATCGCCGCAGTTAAACCTACGGGCATCATCGACACCTTCATCTGCTCCATTGATTTTACCGATGAAGCTTTCACCTTCTGAACTGCTCCACCGGGTAACCTCACTTCGATCTCGGTATTGGTTTTGCTGGAGATGATGCCCATCAGCTCGGACCCATCTTTCATTTTGATACTCCAACCTTCGTATCCGAAACTGATGCCGTCAGAAGGACTTACGATCGACTTCAACAAACCATCTTTCCCATACTTAGAACCAATCTCGGAAAGCTTGGGCCCAAAGTCGTAACCATCCTTATCCATCTTATGGCAAACCGCACAAGAGATCGCATACACAGCTTTACCCTTTGCTACATCTGCTTTCAAAGCATTCAGCTGCTCAAGCGTTGGAATACCCGCCACTTCTTCAGCAGCAACTTCTGATTTGGGCAAATACGATTTGGCTTCCGTGCGCACAGATTCGCGCCATGCGCCACTCACACTCGCAACAACGTCGGGGATCATCGCTGGAGGTACCTGTCCATCTTTCAATATCTTCAACACCCTGCGCTCCCCTTCACCACTTTTACCAATCCTGTTCGCCGCATATTTCCGAATTTCTTCAGGATACGCTTCTGTGAATGCAGTTTTTTGCAGGATGTCCACCGATGACGTGGAACCCACGCGCGACAAAGCATTCAACATGGCTTTTGAACGCGTGGCATCATTGCCTCTGATCTCATTCCAGATCAGATCGGTACCACCGCCAGATAAAAGCAATCTGCTGGCCGACGTGCCGAGATCATTCCCATTCTTGCTGATGGCCATATCGAGTAATCTGGCATTCTCCGATTTCACGTCAAATCGACCTACCAGATCGAGGTACTGCTGCGTAGGATAGACATCATCCAACACTTGCTTCAGCGCCTTTTGTGCGGTGGCGGATTGATTAACGGTCTGGCTATTCAGTGAGTAAAGCGCGAGTTTATTCAAGGCGATGTCGTTCTGTTTGTTGCCCTCGATGATGTTCAACAACGCCGTATTGGCAGCAGCCCCAGGGTTAAAATCAAATGCACGAAAATACCTGAGCCGGGCCTGTAAGGGCTGTGTTCCATCGGTTGCCAGGGACGACAAATACGGAATGGCCGCATCCGTCCTGGCTCGCCACACAACATCCCTGCCTCCGGCAGTGCTCAACGGATCTTTAACCAACGCCGTGTAGGCCGCGAAAAAACTATCCCACTGCGCGTCTGCGCCAATACCCAAGGCCTCGAGATACCACCTGTCTTGCCCATCATGCCTGGCCGCGAGCTCAGCCCATAGTTTTGGTGCTTCGGGCGATTTCAGATGATGCAATGCAAGGGCACATTCCCTCCTGACCATGGGATCTGCATCGTTCTTCAAGGCATTTACTACAGGGACCGGATCGCCCTTCAAACGCTTCACTGCCCGAAACGCGAGTATGCGCAAATTTAGATCGCTCTCTTTCTGTGCCTGCTTAATATATTTCTCTGTCTTTATATCCGCCATCGTCACTAAGGCCCAGAATGCCCGCGCACGCATCGCGGGATCGGATCCGGATTTCCATAATTGCTCCAGCGGTGCAACTGATTTTTTGCCGAAAACCTGCAGGGCATTATATGCATGATAGCGCACGGCGAGGTTAGGACTTTGCAGCGCCTGCACCGCACCAGCGGGTGTTGTAAGATCCATCGGGGGAACTTTGTAAGCAGCAGCATCGGCGGGAGCTACACGATAGATTCTGCCCCTCGACTGATCCCCGGCCTGGTGTCCACCCACGCCGGGATCGTACCAGTCGGCCACAATAAGGGACCCATCAGGAGCAACACAAACATCAGCGGGCCGAAACCATTTATCCTGCCCGCCTTTAAGGATGTTGATGATGCCCGCCGAATAACCTGCCCCCTGCTGTATGACAGGATATGCGCGCACTACATTCGGACCGGCATCGGCATGGATCAACTGATGTTGAAAGGCTTCGGGCATTAATTTTCCTTCATACACGAGGATCCCGGTTGGAGAACCCGCCCCGGTTTGAAGCATATTGGGAATGGAACCCGGATCATTCAGGTGCCAATGCCGGAAAGGGATCGAATCTTCCATATTGTTGCGCGTAGACGACCAGGAGGCCCCGGTCATTTCATTGGAATATCCATAGTTACCATAGGGCATTACATAATTGATGCGGGTTCCTTTGTTTCCATCATCATCATTGTCGCTCTGCCACATCGTTCCATAACTATCCACGGCTACTTCAAATGGATTCCTGAAATTATCACCCAGGCACTCTACGTTTGTACCATCAGGATCGCAACGGAACACCATACCCTGTTTATACTTGGCAGGACCGATCTCATCGCCATCCTGATCCAATACGATCTTACCATTTTTATCTTTCAGCGTCTTGCCCTCATTGCCTACATTAAAATACAGTTTCCCGTCGGGCCCAAAGGTAAAGGCATGCGCCCCGTGATCGTGTTGCTCACCCTGGATACCCTGGAACATGATCTCCTTACGATCTGCCTTATCATCCCCATTATCGTCGTAAAATGCCCAGATATAAGGACTCTGTGCAACAATGACTTTATTGCCCAATACCGCAATGCCCAGTGGCGCGTTTAACTCAGGGCCCTGGTAAAAAACTTTCGCCACGTCTACTTTCGCATCGCCATCTTTATCTTCCAAAATCATGATCCGGTCGCCTTCAGCATTCGTTGGATTGCCATTGATACCCGGGCGATAATTGTATGCCTCGATCACCCAGATCCGTCCTTTCTCATCAACATCAATATTGGTTGGATTTTTCAGCATGGGTTCGGTAGCCATGAGCTGCACTTTCAACCCGTAGGCCACATCCAACCCCTTTAATGCATTCTCCGGCAGGCGCTGGTCAGTGATCACCGTATCGGTGCTGAACTGCCTT
Organism: Chitinophagaceae bacterium; assembly: GCA_040404005.1. Lineage (GTDB taxonomy): Bacteria > Bacteroidota > Bacteroidia > Chitinophagales > Chitinophagaceae > Pollutibacter. The sequence continues at coordinate 16,095 of JBBAJO010000027.1, read as the reverse complement.
GCATTAAATCCATATTCCGGTTTTGTATATGATACTACGGTCAGCACGAGGGCTGCTACAACAATTAGAGAGATGATTCTGACCATTTTGATTTGTATGTGTTTGGGGGCAATGAATAGGTACTGAAACTATATCATATCTTATTCAGTCATGAACCGGAATTGATAATCGGTGTACGACCACGACTGCTTCCCTTTTGGCATGTCCACCTTGCCTGATCGATCGGATGCAACTTTAACCGCAATGCGGATATACTCACCCTTCTCGTAATCAAAGGATTTGCCATCGTCATCGTAAAGACTGAAGGACGATGCCTTGCTTCCATAGTGGCGGATCTCCAGGGGGTATTTTTTGCCGTCGAGCTGTACAGCCTCTTTATACATGGGGATGATGCCGCCATCTTTCACAAATACGGGTATGCGGCTAAGCCCGGGGCTTACCTGTATGATCTCGCCTTCCCCCGCGAGTTTGCCCGTATAGAAATCATACCATTTCCCTTTTGGCAGCACGACTGAGCGCGATGTTTGTGCTGCGAACAACGGCGCGATCAACAAATGTTCGCCCACCATGAATTGATCCTTGACTTCCCTGCGCAGCGCAATCGCATATGGATTTTCGGTGGCATCTAATTTCCCTGTTTCTTCCTGCGCATCCACCTGATAGCCTTCTTCCAAATTCATGGCACGTATGGGCGGGGTTCCGTAAAAAGCATAATCGGCATATGATGAATAGAGATAAGGGATGAGTCGCATTCGCAGGTCGGCAATGGCTTTCACATCATCGGCAACATCGGGGAAAGACCAGGGCTTGGTGCCATCGGCCCAGGCATTTATCATTGCGAGGGGTGAAAAACAAACGGTCTGCATTCGGCGAAGCCATTCCTCTGAAGTCTTTGATGCCCGCACTTCAGGAGTCCACAAAATACCGATGAAAGAACTATTAACGAGCGCTGTGATGAAATCCCTGTGCTCATAATAATCGTTATACAACACATATGGAAATGAAACGGTGCCTGCGTTTGATGCGCGGACAAGCCCATAGGTTCGCAGGTTCTGTTTCTTGTACATATCTAATGTGAATCGCTGCTGCAGGGCCCCATAGGTTTGTCGGAGTTGCTCCGCGGAACGACCTGATGGAAACCTGGCAACGTCTGGCCATAGCCAGTTATCGTAGCCATCGTTCTCATCCATTTTAAAGCCACTGACGCCCACGTCCAGCACATTTTTTTTCAGGTGGGCGGTCATGATCTTAACGGCTTCCGGCATGGAGTAATCCGGCACGATCCCATTCCACTCTGTATGCGATGCAGTATAGGGTTCTATTTGTTTATAGACAGATGAGCTGGGTGACACTCCGGGGTTCATCCAAACATTGGTCTGGATGTGTTGCGACTGCAATTTATTTACAAATGATACAGGATCAGGAAATCTTGATTTGTCCCATTCATAGGTACATGGATAACTGGCGGTCATCCATCCGGGTTCGAGGCCGATCACTGAAAGCGGGAAATTTCTTTTCTTAAACTCCGCTACTTCGGCATTCACATCTGCTTCGGTAGATTTTGTAGGCACGCGTTGCCAGAAACCAAGACCCCATTTGGGTGGCAGCGTGCCGCCGCCGTTATAGAGATTGAATTTTCTCACGGCATCCAACATCGTGGAGCCTGCAAACAAAACGATCTCGATGCCCTGGGCGGGAACGAGGATCTCAAGATTGTCGGAGTACGGCTCCGCCGTCCACTCCTTATCTGTGTTCCGGTCAAATACTTTCGGCGGATTCTGACTGTCTTTCCGAACGCCGGTGCCTACATACACGTCGATATATCGGGCTGTATTGATAAACGCGCCATAACCTTTAGACGATACAAAAAATGGAACCGGTGCATGGTTTCGGCCATTATCAATCCCATCGTAATGATCCATATGCAGCCGTAGTATCCGCCCCCGCTGTTCAACCGTTTTGAAGTTCAGGCCCAGTCCAAATATTTTCTCACCCTTATCCAACGGAAAGCGGATATAGGTCTTCCCATCGTGCAATTCTATTTTTAATTCCTCCTGTTTGATAGGCACCGGGGCATCAGGCATGGCGTTGATCGCGGAGAATTTGGGCGTTAATTGGAGATGACTGGTCAGGTTAAAGCTTTCAGGCTTTCCTGCTGTGACCAACCACACTCCATTGGCCTTACGGGTCCACTGCGGTTTCGATCCGATTGAGTTAACCTGTGCATGGGTTGCGGAGTAACTCAATAAAAAAAATAGTGCGATCCTGCTGATGATATAACTACTTCCTCTCATATAGTGAAAGTAAACAGGATCGATGGCTTCCGCAATTTTTAATGGCAATTTCAATATCCCCGCCCAACTTATCGCTGTATCGATGCCAGAACTATTGATTTCACTAAACGAGGTGTATTCATGACGGGTCCAAAAAAAGACCGCTAAGCTCGAGGCTTAGCGGTCTGCACAATCACTATCGATACTACTTACTTAGCTCTTACGCTAACAGACACTCGCCTGTCTTTAATCCTGTCTTCCTCAGGTGCGCTGGCAGGAAACTTTGCAAACTCGGAGCCATAGCCTTCAGATCCTTCGATCTGGCCACCAACACCCAGGTCTTTCAGCGCTGCAGCAACGGCAGAAGCTCTTTCGCCCGACAGTTTCTTATTCGCTGCTTCATCACCTACCTTATCGGTATATCCGCCGATCTTGATCTTAGCATTTGGGAAAGCCTTAAGGATCTCGGAAATATTATCTACTTCCTTACGGCTTGCTGGTTCAATCTCAGAAGTTCCGAATTTGAAATTAAGATCTGAAAAGTCGAACCAATTATCGTTTCCGGGCTTAGCATTGGCATCTTGGAGAAATGAAACCAGCAGGTCTTCAATACCACCTTTATAAGCGTCCAGTGTAACACCATTGGGAAGGGTAACTTTCAAAGATTCTTTTGTTGGTACAATCACCTCTTTCCTCTCAACAACGGTGGTGTCAGCAACCACTGCAGGAACTACAGCTTCTTTGTTTGTATCGAGACATCCTCTGAAAAGGAAGGTCATCAAGGCCAGAAGTCCAAGTCCAGCCAGAATGTACCAAAGCATATTGCTCTTCTTCTCCTCAACTACAGGAGCAGCTGGGCGAACATGATGATGATGTTCCACTTTCTTTGGTGTTTCAAAAAACTTCCCAAGATTCAGTCCTGCCGGTACGGCAGAAAGAATGGAAGATTTTTGGCTGGATAGTAAAGAGGCAATCGCAGACGGTGCTGCATTATTGTCTTTCGCATATTTTCCTACCATAGCAAGTGCGGCAGGAACAACAGCTCCGAAAAGGGAAGACGTAGTAGAGCCTTTCAATCCGGCAAATGAAGAAACCGCGTTGGCGATACCACCAAAATTGTCGCCCAACAGGCCGGTAATCAGACTTGGACCAATCGAAGGCACACCACCGCCCGCGGAACTGAATGCTCCGGAGAGGTTGTTTAGGATCCCGCTTTCATAAGCAGTTTTCGACAGGTTAACCAATGAACTGGTATCTCCATCTTCCACTTTTTTAAGGATACCGGAGAGGGCAGCAGGGATAACCGCGTCGAGGCCTTTTGACACACTCGACTCTGATTCCCCCAAAAAAGAAGAAGCCTGGCTAACGAGTTCAGAACTGAATTGTCCTTTTACAAGGTCTAATAAATTGAAAGACATAAGAAAGTTTTAAAAATGTATTTAAATAAAAACTGGCGGATTTCGAAGAGGTAAGAGATTTCGGGTGAAGGTAACATTGCCAGCTTGTCTGACTCGATATAATTATAAGTTGATACAAAGGGTTGATGTTTCACATGATAAATAAATACATATGTTATGCCCGGGTAATGACCCAGCCCCGATCATGAAATTTCTTGAACCATTGGCGATATAGAAAGGCACATTGATCCCGTTCTTCACCCACTAATCCTGAAGTGTTTTTGTATATCCGGTAGTTCGTAAAACTGCCGTACTCATTCGCCACCTGCACCATGATAAGGTTTCCGCCATTGGTGACCAGGTATGGTGTTGCAAACCATGGCTTTAGCCATCTGAATACGATGCTTCCAGTATTCACTGGGTATCCGGGCAGGATGCAGTTCACCACCAATGATCTGAAAGGGTTTACCGTCATGGAAGAAAGCTGAAGGAGACAATGCAAAACTGTGTTTTTGCGCGAATGAAGGGAAGCACAGAAAGATAGATACTGAGACTAAAAATCTTTTCATGTGTATATCTGGGAAAATAAAGCCAGTAAAAATACCACAAAACAAACCCGGGTATTAAGTGAAGTCGCTATACTTAGGGCGGAGAAACGTCAACTGGATCAGCAAAGCGGCCACTACGATCGTTGCCAGCATAGCAAAATCGGCACCCAGATCGCCTTTGTCGGTGGACTTACCCAAAAATTCTGTGATCATGGCACCGGCAAATACCCCGATCATATTCATAAACCCGTAGGCCGTAGCGCGGTATTTTGATGCCACGAACTGGCAGAGTATGGGCATATTATTTCCATCGAACATGCCAAATCCAAAGCCGAAACAGAATGCCGCAGCCACCAGATGTACTAACGTTGAGCCATAACCGATAAGCAGGATCGCGGGTATGGTCAGGGCCAGGCCGATGGCGCTGGTAAATACCCTTCCCCTGATATTGTTTCGTACCCACCGGTCTGATATGATGCCGCCAAACAATACGCCAAGCAGCGAGGACGCGGATATGGTGATGGTGGATATGGGACCTGCCAAACTCATTTCAATTCCCAATTTTTGGGAAAGCAGGGTGGGCAGCCAATTCTTTACGCCCCAACCGGGTATACCGGGTACTGCGAAATAGAAAAGAATGATCCAGAAAGAAACATTGCTGAACAATACCGCCAAAACACGGAAGATGGAACCTTTGCTACTTATCTTTTCAATACCGGGTGGAGCTTCCACATAATGATGATGATCGTCGCGCAGGAAAAACACCAGCACCAGTGAGTAGACGATCCCAACCCATCCAAAAAAGTAAAACGCGGTATTCCAGGAGAACTCTCCTGCAATGGTAGCTCCAAATCCCCCCAATCCTTGTCCTACATAGATCCCGGTGACGTGAATACCAATAGCCAGCGACCTTGTTCTTGGAGGATGAAAATCAGCGATCAGGGCCATGGATGCCGGAATATATACCGCTTCGCTTAGACCCATCAGGGCACGTAACCAATACAACTGGTTAAAGTTCTCTGCATAACCCATGGCCAGTGTTACGACGGACCAGACAAACAAACTGAGCACGATCAACCATTTTTTACTGAGCCTATCCGCGATCATTCCGGCAAAAGGGCTCATCATACCATAGACCCACAGGAAAACCGCCATCAAACGACCGAAATTAGCAGCGAGTTGTAGTTCTTCAATATCGCCCTGCATGGATGGCCTCATGGTAGCCAGCATCTGCCTGTCGAGGTAATTCAGCATGGCCACTACCCAAAGCAGGGCTACTAACACCCATGGATACATGCTTTTGAGGCGGTGTGTCTGCAGCGGGCTGACAGTGGATGTTTGCATCTATGAATAAAAAATATTGATTTACAAACGATTTCCAGCGGAGCCTTCCCGATTGAAGAATCTATTTGAATTCATCAACAGAAATTTCCCTGAAAACGATACCCTCATAAGGGCTTTTATTACCTGATTCGTATAGACAGGCCAGGTTACCATTGGGCAGTGTCACGAGATTTGAATAGGCTGATGGCCCTTCGAACAATACCAGTTTCTTAGCCCAGGTTTTCCCCTGGTCGTAAGAGAGCCGCACCGTCATATTGATCCTGCTCTTCTGATTGGCAGGATTGGAAAATGCAAGAAAAGGTTTTCTGCCTTTATGATCGTACCAGATCAGGCTGCCCTGACAAACTGGCTCTATGAGCGTAGTATCTCCCTGCAACTCAGACCAGGTTTCACCACCAGTCGTACTGGTTGATGTTTGCCTTACCCGTATATTGGTGTAATTGCGCATGTTCAGCAACAGTTTGCCTTTGGGCAATTCTGCCACGGTGCATTCATTTACTTTATCTGAAGGCGTTGTACCACCCAACTTCCAGGTAGCTCCATGATCGTCTGAGTGGATGGAATGAGAGAAATACTTTTTAGTGCCGGCCTCTATATGATCGCAAGGGATGACCAGCCTGTCCATATACTTTTTCGATTTCATCTGAATGCCGTTGCCTGGACCGGTAGCATACCAGGTCCAGTCGGGCTTCTTGACATCTTTTGTGATTTCGCGGGCTGTTGACCAGGTGTTGCCATCGTCACTGGAAGACAGCACAAAGACTCGCCTCGTATCTTTACTCGTACCATTGATGATGGCCGGCTCATGATCCGTTCCCAGGTTCCAGGTGGAAAGCAAAAATATCTTACCCGTTTTGCGGTCTACTACCGGAGCAGGGTTGCCGCAGGTATTCTCGCCATCGTTCCAAACCATGGAGATGCCGGACCAGGTTTTCCCGCCGTCGGAAGAACGTTTAACCACCAAATCGATATCTCCTGCATCACCACACCCGGTTTTCCGTGCTTCGGCAAATGCCAGTACGATCCCTTTATTGGTGGTGATGATGGCAGGTATGCGGTAGCATAAGTAACCATCGTCGCCACTTTTAAACAGGTGGCTCATATCCTGAGAAAATCCTGTTAACCCGATGATCAGGCAAATCATAGGAAGAAGAGCGGACAACATTATTTTTATCATTTAAGCTCCGTTCAAAGTATAGTAAAATTCGTTATAAAAGCCGGCCAATTAAAATAATGCAAGTCGGTCTTTAGACTTTCTTTTATTCAGTATGACTAATGAGGGATCGCCATAAAGACCTTATTGGTTCTTACTGCGGGCCTTGCTTCGCCTCCAGCGATGACCATACTGCCTTCCCAATTAACAAGGGGTGTAGTCACGGGCGCATACATGCTGGCATGCGGATGGATAGCAGCATCCGTCTTTATCTCAACGGGAAACCTACCCACCGATACCCAAAGATCTTCTACAGTATTGAACGATAAAATCTCTGATCTGAATCCCGGATGCTCATCTTTCAACTCCAACGTGCGGGTAGCCAAATGACCATCGTCGCCGCCAACGAGCACTAAGTTGGATCCGGCATTGAAGGCTGGAGATGGCGCTGCTGCCAGCGGGTAGGGCAGGTCAGCGATCTGTTTCCATGACTTTCCCGGCTCATAAACCCAGCAATCCTTCAGATACGTACGTTTAATGGTGCTGTCTTCTGCTTTTGAAAGATGAACACCGCCGAACACATAGACTTTTCCATCGAATGAACCTGCTGTAGACAGCATCCTTGTTTGCCCTGGAAGGGGCTCAAGGGTATGCCATTTTCTACCTGCTGTATGTAACACCAAACTAAACAAAACATTCTCGGTAAGTCCTGTTGGCGTTTTGATACCACCCATGACATACAACACATCGTTGGCGATGGCTCCACATGCATTAATGAGGGCCGCGGGCATGGGCGGTAGCGTTTCAGTGTGCATACTGCCGTTTGAATACGTCAGGGAAAAAACATCTGAATAGTTATGCTGCGCATCGCCTCCGCCCACACATATCACAGCGTCTTGGTAACTCAGCGAAACACCGTAGCCCATAGGCCGATGCAACTGACCGATCTCTCTCCACTGCCCTTCCGGCTTCTCCAGAACAAATACTTTATCATGCCAGGTTTTTGTTCCCTGGGTCCAGGGACGTTTATCACCAGGGAAATTAGCCCCGCCAGCCACGATCAATGCACCGCCTGAGATCCCTGCATAGGAACCTGCAAAACCGTCGCCATCCGGAATGGAAGCCAGTTGTCGCCACTCAAAATCATGCTTATCTGGCATATTCCGGCATTGAGTGAAGGCCAGAGATAAAATGAAAAACAGGGCTAGCTGTTCTTTAAACATGGTTATGTACATATGTTGACCGCTTACTTACTCTTTGATGTTACTTTATCAAAAAATGAGATCTCGTTCAGATCATCATAAAGCTGTTGATATGATCTCTCCGACAAGCTAACCAGCGGCAGCCTGGATTGCCCCATATCCCAGCCCAGCATTCTCATAATGGCTTTTTGGGCAGGTATAGGTGGATGTTTGACCATCCTGCGGATGACCTCAACCATAAAAGCATGGTTCTCCCGGGCCTCGTCGAGTTTGCCTGCGAAGAACAACTTCATTGTTTCCAGGTAGATCGGGGCCGCAAAGGTGTATGTGCTTCCGATGGCTGCTTTAGCGCCAACAGCCAGTGCCGGCAACAACAACTCATCGAAACCATAGAGGATCTGGAAACGGCCATTCTTATAATTCAGGCAAGACTGGTATTCATTGAGGGTGGTAGCCGTGTATTTAATACCTGCGAGATTGGGGATCAGCGTTTCTGAGATGCGCAAAAACTCGACCATGTCCATGCCCACTCCCGTGAGCAGCGGGATATGATAATAATAAAAAGGAAGATCAGGACAGCCGCTGGCTATGGCGGCCATACAATCGGCCAGGTTCTCAATAGAGATCGGCTTGAAATAAAACGCGGCCACTGCAGAAACAGCATCTGCCCCTATCAGGGAGGCATGTGCGGCCAGCATTTTCGCTTCTGTGATATTGCTGTGCCCAACGTGAACGATCACTTTAATCCTTTTATCAGCAGCCTCCACAAAAGCCTGCGCTACTTTCATTCTTTCGTCGATCGACATATTGGGGCCTTCGCCATTACTGCCACAAACGAAAATACCACTCACGCCATCCGAGATCAGTTTCTCCACGATCTCGGGGATCATATCATAATTCACTGAACGATCCGGGAAAAATGGCGTAAAACTTGCAGATACAAGTCCCTCTAATTTCATCATAAAACACAATTTAGCGTATAATCCCTAACCTGCTGTTTGCTTGATATCTGTTTTTAGCCCAAACCGTTGACCGCGTTGATCCTCTTATGAACGGCGCAAACGATCAGGCTGGCCGCCAAAAAAACGGCGATCCGAAGATCGCCGTAACCAAAAGACAAATGATCCTGAAAAATCAAGACTATCTGTATACTCTTACATAATCTATTTCATAGATCGCGTTGGTGAATGCAGGCGCAACTGGTCCGCCGAAACCGCCACCCATGGCGAGGTTCAGGAGCAAAAAGAAATCACTGTTAAAGGGCGCGCTTCTGCTGTTCGCCATGGAATGATATAGTCTGTCGTCCACATAGAATTGCAGGGATGTGGCTGACCATTCCACTTTATATACATGGAACTCAGTAGCCACATTGGTGATCACCGTAGTATTCACTACAGGGTTTGCTCCGGAGTTGCCGGGAAAATGCAGCGCCGCGCTGATCCTGTTCATGTCGGAGCCCTTATGCTCCATAATGTCGATCTCTCCGCAGGCGGGCCAACCTACGTTATTGATATCTGCCCCAAGCGCCCAGAAGGCCGGCCAGGTTCCTACACCCGCAGGCAGCTTGGCCCTCATTTCAACCCTTCCATACTTGAACTCATACTTCCCTTTGGTCAACAGCCGTGCCGAAGTGTATGCGCTTCCCGAAAAATTTTCCTTAATGGCTTTGATCTTCAGCGTACCATTATCCACGTAGGCATTCTCCAGCCTGTTCGTGTAAAACTGCAGCTCATTATTCCCCCATCCATTAGCACCCGTGCCAATATCGTAACCCCATTTGGCAGGGTCTGGCGCTCCGGCACGATCAAACTCATCAGACCAGGCAAGGGTTGGAGCGGTTGCAGCTACGGTTACCGTGATGGGTTTTACTGATGATACTCCGGCCAAACAAAGTACTGCTATAATGATAAATAGGTAATACAACATCGCTTGGGTTTAACTGATTGGACCAATCGTGTTCCTGAATGAATAAATGCATCAATACAAATGAATAAATGCATCAATACAAATGAATACCAGCGCTCCATCAATCGATCACCACATGCTGAACCGTTGTTTTACCCATTTGTTTACCGTTAGCAAAAACCGCTGCCTTGATGGTAGCTGTTCTCCTGACTTCAAAAGGTTTTGTATAAAGGGGGGTAGCTGTGCCGGGTTCCCTGCCATCGATGGTGTAATAGATCGCAGGAGCATGGGCATCCGTTGCAAAACTTACCGTGGCTTTGCCCAGTGTTTCGTCGATCATCACAGACTGGCGGACATTGTAAATGCTTCTTGCATAGTTGAAATTATGCTGATCAAAGCGCTTGTATTGCGTTTCCATCCGCTGCTTGAAATCATCCCAGTTCTTTTGCGCGGGCGCGGTCCAGGCCACTTCAGAAAGGGCTGATAAACGGGGCATCAACATATACTCCGCTTTCTCCGGCGACTCCACGTACTCGGTCCACAAATTCGCCTGAACACCCTTTACGTATTTGGCCTCCTCTGCCGTCAGGGCAGCGGGAATGGGATCGTAGGAATACACGCGCTCCAGCGTCAGGTAACCGCCGATAGCCAGTGGCTCCAGCGAGGGCTTCCCCTGGTAGTGGTCAATATACATATGGGAATTGGGGGTCATGATCACATCGTGCCCCTGCTTGGCGGCTTCGATACCACCTGCTTCGCCCCTCCAACTCATGACCATGGCATTGGGCGCCAGTCCACCTTCCAGGATCTCATCCCATCCGATCAGGATCCTGCCCTTACCATTGATATATTTTTCGATGCGTTGAATGAAATAGCTCTGCAGTTCATGCTCGTCTTTGAGGTTATTCGCCTTCATCCGTGCCTGGCAACGGGGACATCTTTTCCAGTTTGCTTTAGGACATTCGTCACCGCCGATGTGAAAATATTTCGATGGGAAAAGGGCTACCACTTCATCGATCACGTCTTGCAACACGGTAAAAACCTTATCGTTCCCTGCACAGAAAACATCGTTATGCACGCCCCAAGTTTCCTGTACATATTTGCCTTGGCTCTTGCTGCTCAGTGCCGAAGGATGTTTTCCGAGATCAGTAGGCTCGTTGGGGAAACAACTTAACGAAGGCATGGCTGCGATCGCTGCAGAAGCATGACCCGGCATTTCGATTTCGGGAACCACCGTTATATATCGTTTAGCCGCATACTGCACGATGTCTTTCACTTCTTCCTGGGTATAAAAGCCGCCGTATTTTGTATTGTCGTTTCCCGTACCCGGGTGATGCCCGATAATGGTACCATTGCGCCAGCCACCGACTTGGGTAAGTTCGGGATACTTTTTGATCTCAATTCTCCAGCCCTGGTCTTCCGTCAGGTGCCAGTGGAGGTAGTTCATTTTATGCAGGGCGAGGAAGTCGATATACTTCTTTACAAAACTCACGGGAAAAAAATGCCGTCCTACGTCGAGCATCACGCCGCGATACTGGAAGCGTGGCGCATCTTTCACGCTCACTAACGGCAGAACGGGTGATCCCATCCTGACCGGGGGTAGTAACTGCAAAAGGGTTTGCATGCCATAAAAGACGCCGGTTTCATCTGCCCCGGTGATCTGTATGCCATCCGTTTTTACATCCAGGGTATACGAACCGGGGTTGCTTCCTGCCACCACCGCCAGCGAAATATTCCTGCCCTTAACCGGCTTCTTGCTGGATTTCAATGAAACGCCATAAAGCTCTTTGATATAAGAGGTCAGAAAATCTGCAGTGGGTTGCAGGAGGTCCGTTCCCGTTACGACCACCGTTTGCGGTACCACCACAAAGGAGTCTTTCGACGAAGACAGCACCATTTCCTGCGGTTTGGGGATGATGCTCACCTGTGAATACGTGTTCAGTGACAAGCTGACCAATAAAATCAAAAAGAACCTAAGCTTCAGCGTATAATTCATGACAAAATTTTTTTGAGGAAGATGGGAAATTAAGCCAAAAACGATTTCATTACGATTCAATCGATTGAAGAAGGGCATAAAAAAAGAGGGCTTTCTAATGAAAGCCCTCCGCTCAAACGTTTTATAGAAGCTGCTTTGCGAAAGGCAGCTTCCTGTTTACCATGTGGTCTTTGTATCGAAAGATTATGGCAACAATACCCTGTCGATCACATGAATGATACCATTGTAACGGCCATGTAACCGGCCTTACACATACTCACTGTTCTTAACGACGATGTTCGCGGCCACTATCTTTCTCCCGGCTCTTTTTGTCCAATGCCCTGGGGTCCTTCTTTTGATCCTGTTTGTTGCCGCCGGTTTCCTGTTCGTCTTACTTCGAACCCTGATCTGGGCGCTGCCCTGGCTCTTTCTTTTTACTGTCTGCCATAACATGGATTGTTGTGTAAACAGGATCACTCCAATACAAAGCCAGTTCGCCCCTGCATTCAATGTAGAAGTCAATCCCCAAAAATCAAAAGGGGTTTATCTTTCTGGCAGTTTCTTCGATTCCAGCTTTCATGAAAGGAATTTGGGGCAGTGACGTGAGAATGTTCAATTCCTCTGTAAGCGAAGTTTCATTATCCAGGAACTTGAGGATCCTTTCGGGAGCGTTTTTTTTGAACAGATCGGTAAAAATGGAATCCCCTTTGAGGGTACGATGGGTAAGGATGTTTAACAGCACGCTATCGTACCAGTCGAACCGGGAATATCCATATCCACCAGCGAACGGACTGCCGGTTTTTGCCAGTGATCGCACAATATTTGCCGTGTCTTTCTGGATGAACCGGAAAGTATATCCCGAAGAGCCCTTGGTTCTGCCACCTGCGGTACCGATGTTCAATACAGAACCATTCCTTCTTTTAAATCGATGGTTGGTCATGGGAATAACCCCAGACTCTTCATCCCTGACCTTCCAGTTCTCCAAACCCATGATCCGGGTAATATAGTCTGTCAGCCCCTGGTTGTAGTCGCCATCATCAAGCAGGTCAGCCGTGAACAGGGTATATTCGATCAATGCTTCATAAGGGGTGAAGGGCATCACATAAACGAAGGTGGTACCGTGGTTTTGAGCCGGCCTGAAATCCATCAAAGTAGCCTGGTCAACTTTGAAAGAAGGAAGCTCGGTACGAACGATCCACCCTTTAAAGTGCTGCAAGAGATAGTATTCACCCTTGCCCTGAGGTTTTGAAAAAAGGATGCTGTTAAATAGAAAATCGGCGGCATAGGTTTTACCTGCGGCCGTACAAAACGCCTTCCCTTCGGCATTCCCAACGGCCTCCACCTGTTCATAAATCACCTCAAAAGCAGGGTCTTCACTTATTTTGCCAAGGCAGTATGTAAAGAAATCAATTCCCCTGATCATTTTGTATGAGTAGGGTGCGAGGCTGAGCAAACCCGAAAACTGCTGGCTGTGGAACCAGGCTTGTTCCCATTGCCGAAATACAATGGGTTCGAAAGGACCCGCTGACGTTTCCCAAAAACACCAGGTACGGTCGTTCCTGTTCTTCTGTTCTTTATCAATTAAAAGGATCTTCTTGCCTTTGGTCAGCCCGGCCTCAGACAACTGAACGGCCAGGCTGAGCCCGGCACATCCCATTCCAGCAATAATATAATCATAGGAAGAAACAATCATGACTCCGGGGCGTATTCCACTTTTTTTCCGGCCATGAGTTTTTTATCGCGCCTAACTTTCTCCCAGTATTTCTGATGAACATAGAGCATACCAAAACTTTCCCCTTGCTCTTTGTTTAAGTGTTTATGGTGCATTTTGTGCGCCCACCGTATCGCCCTTACATACGTGTTCTTACTCCTTGAGAACCATTTGAAACGCTGGTGAATGATCACATCGTGCACCAGAAAATAGGCAAACCCATATGCCATGATCCCAAAACCAATAGCCTGCAGCCACCACACCTCACCTGTTGTTCCGTAGGCGATGCAAAGCATGCTGGGGATAGCAAAGATCACGAAGAAGGCATCATTCTTTTCAAAAAATCCGGGTTCTACCTGATGATGATCGCGATGGAGATACCAAAGAAATCCATGCATCACCCATTTGTGGGTAGCCCAGGTCACTGCTTCCATGATCAGGAAGGTAGCGGTCAACACAAGTATGAAATACAACCAGGTCATATGATAAAATTCAATAGGGGCAAAAGTAATGGCTTTTTGAACAAGCCCCAGCGCTTGTTGAAGTAAGCCAGCAAATCTAACCGTAAGAACACTTAAAAACCTAATTTAGTTGAATGGCCTTTTCACATCTTTTGCTAACGCTTGCGTGGGTGGCCTATGGTTTCCTTCATAGCCTTCTGGCTGCGCCCCGGGCCAAGGACAAATTCCGGCAGGTATTGGGTGCGGGGTTCCGGTATTATCGGTTGATGTATAGCCTTCTGGCATTGATCTTACTGGCCCTGCTGATATTCTGGCAGCTCAATATCCCTTCCCTGCCGCTGTGGAAGCCTACCCTATATACCCGCATACCCGCTTTCCTTGTCATCATTGCCGGCATATCAGGGATTTTCATCTGTCTTAAAAAATACCTGGTTTCCCCAGAGGGGTTTGCAGACTTATTCTTCGAGGGTAAGAAACCTGCGCTGCAAACAGGCGGACTGCACCGCATCGTCAGGCACCCGCTCTATCTAAGCACGTTCATCTTTTTAACCGGCCTGCTGCTCGCATTTCCATCCGTCTCTTTTGCGATGGCCACAGCGGTGATCATCGTTTACACCATACTTGCCATTCCATGGGAAGAAAAGAAGCTGGTCGACCTGTACGGGGAGGAATACTTGCGCTATAAACAGAAAGTCCCGCCGCTCTTGCCCCGTTGGGGCAAGAGCCGATTAGTGGATTAACGGATTAGCGAATTGGCGGATTAGCGGATTAAGACAATCTGTACAGTAATTCGCCAATCCGATAATCCGTCAATTCCTTATGATTTTCCTCATTCTTTTATACCGCGTTTTTTCATTGCTTTATACCTGAAACATTTCATATGGATATCAGGCAGTTTTATATAGCCATGGGCAAACTCCTCTATGCCGTTGCCGACGCCGACAGTGTAATTACCCGGCAGGAACGGGACGAGTTGTATCATCTTATTTCCACCCGGCTTACCCACCGGGAATGTCATACCGACGAGTTTGGAACCAATGATGCCTGGTACACGGTGTTTGAATTTGAAGCAGCTGAAGACGCAGGCCTTACTGCCAACCAGGCGTTTAACGAATTTTCAGAATTCATACAGGAACACTGGGCAATTATGGACGATGACCTGAGGAACATCTGTATGTTGCTGGCAGACAGGCTTGCAGATTCGTACCACCACACCAATGCCCGGGAAAAAGATATGATCCGGCGGCTGAGAGACCTGTTATACACGATTCATCCCGTACATTCAATAAAAATTTAGGTATGCTTAAAATCATAGTTGCTTTTGACGGCTTACATTTCTCTGAAGGAGCTATGCGTATGGCCACCTGGCTTCAAGGGCGAGTGCCCCTGATGATCACTGGCGTTTTTATCAGTCCGGTCGACTACCGAGAACTCCTTGGCTACAGTGGCATGGGTATGGGTGCCCCGGTTTTTACGATGCCGGTAAATGATGACGACAAAATGATCGAATCCACCATGTCGAAATTCCGCAATTACTGCGAATCCAACCAGATCGAATACGCAACACATAAAGACACCAACCTGTTTGCGCTGGCAGAACTGATCAGGGAGACCCGGTTCGCAGACTGCCTGATCATCAGTTCCGAACTTTTCTATGAGAATATCGATCAAGAACAGCCCAATGAATATTTGAAACGCACACTGCACCAATCAGAGTGCCCCGTGCTTCTGGTGCCGGAAAATTTCCTTGAGCCCAGGTCAGTGATCCTGAGCTATGATGGAAAAGAATCCTCCGTTTTTGCCATTAAGCAATTCGCCTATCTGTTTCCGGAGTGTTGTACAATGGGGTCTATGCTTTTCCATGCCGAAGGAACTGAACTTCCCGAAAAAGAGCGCATCCATGAACTGGCTGCCCGTCATTATGATCCACTCAGTATTGAGCAATTGAATCATGAAGATGCCCGGGAACTGAAAAACTGGCTTACCCAAAATCACCACTCCATTTTAGTGACCGGTGCATTCGGCCGAAGTGAAGTGTCTGCCCTTTTCAGAAAGAGCTATGTGACTGATATCATCAGGGCACATAAGGTGCCTGTTTTTGTGGCACATCAATAGGATTGACGGAT
>JBBAJO010000026.1:0-44865 GCA_040404005.1 Chitinophagaceae bacterium | reverse complement strand
GGGCTTGAACCAGCGACCCTCTGATTATGAGTCAGATGCTCTAACCAGCTGAGCTAAGGGTCCGTCATCCAGTTTTAAACAGGATGAAGGGCAGTAAAAATAATTAAAATCGGCTTACCGGATCATTTTTTAGATTATTATGATTTTATTGGAACGGAGGTGCCGTATCAATGGGGCGGCGTCTACCAAACACTTTAACATAGCTTCCTTTTGTGAAGTTTTAAACTATTGTAAATTTGCAGCACTATGTTCCTGAGGTATTTATTCTATGCGTTCCTCGCCTATGTTGGGTTCAGGTTGATTTTTGACCTGATCATACCAATTGTAACCACTACCCGTAAAATAAAAAAGCAGTTTGCCAAGGCCCGCGAGCAGATGGAACAGCAGCAACAGCAATATCAACAGCAGCACCAGCAGCAATCAAATCCACAGGGTAAACCGGAGAATGTAACCGACGGTATTGGTGACTACATTGAATTTGAGGAGATCAAGAAGGACAATTAGGAGAAAGGATGCTGTAAATCCCGTGTGCAGTCCCCGTCCAGTTTCCGGGGCAGTCTTTAGGCAAGCGTTGGGAAATTAACTCGAAGTCTGCCATTTTTAATCAAGATTCCCTTTTGGGTTCTGATTTTTCAGCCTCAGATTCCGCAGCATCCGGATCCAGCCCATCCGCCAGCCGATCCGCGATCTTATCCACCCATTTGCCGATATTGTTCTGAAGTTTAGGGTTTTCGAGCAGTTTTCCAGCCAGATTTGACCAAAACGAGTGCATTTTGGCCTTTTTTTCGCTTCCCACCACGGAATTGAACGCCATCATCCCATAATTTTCTTTTAGCCCGGTCAGGTTATCATCAAGTTTGCCCTCAATCGTCCTCATCCGAAGGCGCATTTTCTCTATTTCCAGCTCTAACCCATGCAGATTATTGATCTTTCCCATTCTATTAGTCGTTTTGGTGCAGGTCTTTTGAAGTTTCCCTGATGAACAGCCGGATGAGCGGATTTTGGACCAATGGGCGCCTAAATACGATCACCAGCAGTAAAAGCATAAAAAAAAGGCCAGCCGCCCCGGCAAAGCCCAGGACCGCGCTGCCAGTCAGATTCGTTAACCACCAGGCAAAACTCATCCCCAAAAACACCAGAGTGAACAAAGACATAAACCCTACCAAGAAGATGACTATGACCAGTCCAAAGGATTTGGACAGCACCTTCACGGCCTGGAGCTTGACCAGATTTACCCTGAGGTCAACGTACTCTTTTAGCAGTGCCTTGTTTTCGGCATAAAACCCCTTAAAATTCTGATCACTGCCCATATTAAATGTATTCAATCTAAGGTACTCCTTTTTCATGGCAGGAAAGCCATGTTAAGGCCTGACCCTGATCATCTTTTTGCCCTTATCAGGGCTGTTTTTTTGGTTTTCAGTCAATTCTGTTCTACATTCGCAACGGAAAGAGAAACAGTAGAAGGGAACGGATGACGTTCCCTTCTGTTTTTATCGGACATGAATAACGAACCGCAAAACGTAAAGTTGGAAGGCCTTGTAAACCGGGTTCTGGAGGGGATCGAGGGACTTTTCCTCGTTGAGATCCGGGTCAAACCTGTACATAATATCAAGGTTTTTATTGATGCGGATCAGGGTGTGAGCATAGATAAGTGCGTATCTGTAAACAGGAAGATGTATAAGCTGATCGAGGAACAGGAGCTGTATACCGACGGTAATTTTTCCCTCGAAGTATCGTCACCGGGACTGGATGAACCGCTGAAGCTGAAACGACAGTACCTGAAGAATGTGAACAGGAATGTGGAAGTGACCCTGATCGACGGAACAAAAACTGAAGGAACCCTGAAGGAAGTGGACGAAGAGTTTATACTGGTTGAAGAAACCAGGGGGAAGAATAAGAAGAAAGAAACGGTATCTCATACAATACCATTCAATAATATAAAAACAACAAAGGTCCAGGTTATATTTTAACGATCCTGTTTACAGGTAAAATGCAATGCTATGGCGAGTATTAACTTAATAGAATCCTTCCAGGAATTCAAAGATGCGGAAAACATTGACCGCCCCACGCTGATGAAAGTATTAGAGGATGTTTTTAAAACATTGCTCAGGAAAAAATATGGATCAGACGAGAATTTCGATGTGATCGTGAACACCGAGAAAGGTGACCTTGAGATTGTAAGACGCAGGATCATTGTAGACGATGGCGCTGTAGAGGACCCCCTGGCGGAGGTCGCGTATTCAGAAGCAACTAAAATAGAGCCTGATTTTGAAGTGGGTGAAGAACTGTATGAGGCGGTAGATATCATGGACTTCGGACGACGCGCTATTCTGGCCGCCAAACAGACCCTGGCCAGCCGCATCAGCGACCTCAAGAAAAGCCACCTGGTTAAAAAATATGGCGACCGTATGGGAGAGATCCTGAACGCAGAAGTCTACCAGGTCTGGAAAAAAGAAGTGCTGCTGCTGGATGAAGATGGAAACGAGCTTATCCTTCCAAAATCTGAACAGATCCCTTCCGATTATTTCAAGAAAGGGGAAAGCATCAGGGCTGTGATCAAGAAAGTGGAGATGAAAAATAACAGTCCGGTAATTATTCTTTCCCGCACCCATCCATCCTTCCTGGCTAAATTGCTGGAAATTGAGGTGCCGGAGATATTTGACGGTCTGATCGTCATCCGTAAGATCGTTCGCGAACCGGGCGAAAGGGCTAAAGTGGCAGTGGAAAGTTATGACGACAGGATCGATCCTGTGGGCGCTTGCGTGGGTATGAAAGGAAGCCGTATCCATGGTATCGTGAGGGAGCTGAAGAATGAGAATATCGACGTGATCAACTGGACAAACAATGTACAGTTGCTGATTCAAAGGGGTTTGACGCCTGCTAAGATCAGCCGAATGAACCTTGATCAAGAAAATAAAACCGCCGAAGTGTTTGTTTCCCCTGAGCAAGTGTCGCTGGCTATTGGTAAAAGAGGCGTGAATATTAAACTGGCTGAAGAACTGACCGGTTATAATATTGATGTGTACCGCGACACGGAAGGTGAAATGGATGAGTACGATATCGATATGGATGAATTTACAGATGAGATCGAGCCATGGGTCATCGATGAGCTGAAGCGCATTGGTTGCGACACAGCGAGAAGCGTGCTCAACCTCTCCATGGATGAACTGGAGAGACGCACGGATCTGGAGAAGGAGACCATTGATGAGATCAGAAAAGTGCTGCAGGCAGAATTTGAGAAAGAGTAATTGAAGCATTGCGGGTTCCCTTAGTGGGCTCGGTGTTCGCTTCTCCGGAATAGTGATCCGGAATTTTAAATTGATAAAGTCGTACATGTCAGAAAGTAATACACCCAGATTAATGGCCGCTGCCAAGGAGTTTAACATTGGTAAAGACACCCTTGTGGACTTCTTGATCAGCAAGGGATTCAATAAGGACGACCTCAAGCCTACCTCGAAGTTGGCAGAGGACATGTACAGGTCCTTGCAGCAGGAATTTTCGTCTGATAAGGCTGCGAAAATGAAGAGCGATCAGATTGAAATTCCTAAGGGGAATGTCACAGAGGGAAAGAAGAAGAAAGACGAAGAAGAGATCCTCTTTAAGAAGGATACGAATAAGAAAGCCGTAGAAAAAGAAGTTCCGGTTGCGGCGGCTGTTGAAATAGCCCCCGAGCCGGAAGTTGTGGTGGTAGTGCCGCCCGTGGAAGTTCCTCAGCCTGAGGTGGTCGTGCCTGAAATAGGCAAAATAGAAGCGCCAGTTATTGATGGTCCGAAAATTTTAGACAAGATCGACCTGGATGCCATTGATTCATCGACCAGACCTAAGAAACCAAAGAAGACAGATAAGAAGGAAGACCCCGTTCCGGTATCCATACCGGAAGTAGTGGAGCCGGAAATTCCTGAGCCTGTTGCCGTAGCCAAAGAGGTGGTAGAAGAAGAGGTTAAAGAAGTCCAGCCAGACAAAATGAAAATAGAAGCTCCTGAACTGGAAGGGCCCAAGATCATCGGGAGGATAGAACTCCCGGTGGATAATAACGATGTTAAGGACCGTGCGCTGGAAGAAAAGCGTAAGCGTAAGCGTATTCCAATAGAGAAAAAAGGCTCCTCCCCCACAACAGGAGCTGGTCAGTTCAAGCCTACGCTCAAGAGCGCCGGCGGTACGGGTGCCCCAAGGCCACAGGGAGGCGGTGGCGCAAGGCCCTCAGCTCCTTCCCGGTTCAAGCCCGAGAAGAAAAGGGAACCTAAGGAGATCGACGAGAAAGAAATTCAGGAAAAGATCAGGCAAACCCAGGCTAAACTCGCCGGTTCTGCTGGTCGTGGTAAAAGCCTCAAAGCCAAATACCGCAGGGCCAAGCGCGATGAAATGGCAGAGTCCATGGGCGAAGGCGGAGAAGATAACAAGCTGCAGGTTACTGAGTTTATCAGCGTAAGTGAACTCGCGTCCCTGATGGACGCCAGCTTTGCCGATGTAATAGGTAAGTGTATGAGCCTCGGCATAATGGTGTCGATCAACCAGCGTCTCGATGCAGAAGTGATTGAACTCGTGGCAAGCGAATTTGGCTATGAAGTGGAATTCATCGACATGGAGAAGCAGATGGAGATGGAAGATGTGTCTGATGAAGATGAAGTGGAGAACACAGATCCCCGTTCACCGATCGTGACTATCATGGGTCACGTTGATCACGGTAAAACATCGTTGCTTGACTATATCCGTAATACAACCGTAGTAGCAGGAGAAGCTGGTGGTATCACCCAGCACATAGGTGCCTACCAGGTAGAACTGCCAAACGGCAAATCCATCACCTTCCTTGATACGCCTGGTCACGAAGCGTTTACGGCTATGCGTGCCCGTGGTGCCAAGGTCACAGATATTGCGGTCATTGTGATCGCTGCTGACGATGCAGTGATGCCACAAACGAAGGAGGCGATCAGCCACGCACAAGCGGCTGGTGTGCCCATGATCTTTGCGGTTAATAAGATCGATAAAGACGGAGCTAATCCTCAAAAGATATATGAGCAGTTGGCGGGCATGAACCTGTTGGTGGAGGAATGGGGTGGTAAATACCAGAGCCAGGAACTGTCGGCCAAAAAAGGACTGAACGTAGACCTGCTGCTCGAGAAAGTATTGCTTGAAGCGGAACTGCTGAACCTGAAGGCTAACCCTGAAAAGGAGGCTAATGGTACTGTAGTGGAAGCTACATTAGATAAGGGCCGCGGATACGTAGCCACCGTGCTTGTTCAAAACGGTACCCTAAAGAATGGTGATGTGGTAGTGAGTGGCCAGCATTTTGGTCGTGTTAAAGCCATGTTCAATGAGCGTAACAAGAAAGAAGAGGAAGCCGGGCCAAGTTCGCCGGTACTTATTCTTGGTTTGAACGGTGCACCACAGGCCGGCGAGAAGTTTAAAGTATATGAAGATGAAGCTGAGGCCAAGGAAGTAGCGGGCAGGCGTGCGCAGATCCTACGCGAGCAGGGTATTCGAACCAAGAAGCACATCACGCTGGATGAGATCGGTCGTCGTCTTGCGCTGGGTAACTTCAAACAACTGAATATCATCATCAAAGGTGACGTGGATGGATCGGTAGAGGCATTGAGCGATTCGCTCCAGAAGCTTTCTACTCCTGAGATCGCTGTTGCTGTAGTACATAAAGGTGTTGGTCAGATCACGGAGAGCGACGTTCTGCTTGCTGCCGCGTCAGACGCCATCTTACTTGGTTTCAACGTCCGCCCTTCCAGCCAGGCTAATAAACTCGCCGGAACTGAAGGTGTGGAGATCAAATTGTACTCTATCATCTACAACGCCATTGAGGAACTCAAGAGCGCCATGGAAGGTATGCTTGAACCCAAGATCCAGGAGAAGATCATTGCCAACGTTGAAGTACGTGAGGTGTACAACTTTGATAAAGCTACCGTTGCCGGTTGCTATGTGCTGGACGGAAAGATCATGCGTAACAGCAAGATCCGCGTGATCAGGGATGGCATTGTTGAGTATCCCAAGGGAGAGGGCCAGTCGGCTGAACTTGGTAGCCTGAAGCGTTTCAAAGATGACGTGAAGGAGGTGGTGTCTAATATGGAGTGTGGTTTAACGGTCAAGAATTACGCGGGCATCAAAGTAGGCGATATTATCGAGGCCTTTGAGATGGAAGAAGTGAAGCGGACCCTTTAATGTCAACTTTAGGTTTTCATTAGAATCTAATTAAGTTTATTTGCGTATGCGGAAATGGTTTTTATCCCTGGTTACGATCGGTTTTTGTCTGGCAGCGGAAGCCCAGTCTGCTAAAGTGCTGGCCGACAAGATCTCGGGTATACTGGGCGATAAGATCGTACTGAAGTCAGACCTTCTTAATTATATAGACGATATACAGCGTCGCGGCGGTGAAGTTCCCCAAAATGCGGAGTGTGTACTGTTGGAGCGTATGCTGATGGATAAGGCCCTGGTTCTTCAGGCTGAAAAAGACTCTTTGCCTATTAGCGAAGAAGATATCAATGCGGAACTGGATCAGCGGATCAGGTACTTCATCATGGAATTTGGCGGCAAGGAAGCCGTTGAACAGGTAGCGGGCCGGACCATTTACCAGATGAAGGAAGACTTCAGGCCTTCGGTGAAGGAAAGAAGGCTGGCTGATGCAATGCGTGCAAAGATCGTGGAGAATGTCAAGATCACACCCCAGGAAGTAAAGCAGTATTACGATAAGATCCCGAAAGACAGTCTTCGTTTCTACGAAACGGAACTGGTGGTGGGGCAGATCATCCTTTTCCCGAAGGCAGGAAGGGAACTTGAGAAATTTGCTATCGACGAGTTGAACGATTACAAGCGCCAGATCGAAAACGGTAAATCATTTGAGAACTATGCCCGTCTTTACACCGAAGATCCGGGGAGTAAGCAAAGTGGCGGCCGTTATGAAATCAATAAGAATGAAAAGCAATGGGACCCGGACTTTAAAAATGCTGCGTTCAGGCTTAAAGACGGGCAGGTTTCCCAGGTAATCAAAAGTAAATTTGGATACCACATCATCCAGATGGTAAGCAGGAACGGTGATGACGCCGTCATCAGGCACATCCTCAGGATCCCGGAGGTTACCCAGATTGAAGTGGACAATGCAAGGAATAAGCTCGACAGTATACGCTCAAAACTAATCGCCGGTACGATGACCTTCGGTGAGGCGGTAGATAAATTCAGTGAAGACGAGGGTAGTAAGTTCACAGCCGGATTGATTTCCGGACAGTCTGGTACCAGCGTTACCATCGATGAACTCGATAAGGACATGGTGAAAGACCTGAACAAACTGAAAGTAGGCGAGTATTCTCCTCCTACCGAATTTGCAGATCCTAACGGGAAGAAAGGCGTGAGGCTGGTAGTGATCCAAAGTAAAACAGAACCCCATAGGGAGAACCTGAAAGATGACTACAACCGGGTAGCAATGCGCGCAATCGAAGAAAAGAAAAGCGTGGCCGTGGAAAAATGGTTCCAGTCTAAACTTCCCACTTACTATGTAATGGTAGACCCGGAATACGCGGGTTGCGAGACCATCCGTAAAACTTTCCCCAGCTTCGCCGGAAAAACGCCCTGATTTTTACTATTCCTTTTCATCTGATTAATTTACCTTCGCGCTTCATCTCAGATACATGAGTGATGCCATTAAACATGAATGCGGCCTCGCATTCATTCGTCTTCGTAAACCGTTCTCTTATTACCAGCAAAAATATGGTACAGCTCTTTTCGGCCTGAATAAGCTATATCTCCTCATGGAGAAACAGCATAACAGGGGCCAGGATGGAGCAGGGCTTGCCACTATGAAACTGAATACCGAACCAGGGTATCCGTTTTTGTACAGGCACAGGAGCATTGCGTCTCAGGCGATTGCCGATCTGTTTCAAACCATTGGTAAGGAGATCTCGGAGCTCGAGAAATACCAACCTGAGATCCGGAAACATCCGGGTCTGTTAAAGGGCCATTTGCCTTTCATGGGAGAGATCCTGCTCGGCCATCTCCGTTATGGTACCCAGGGCAAGAATAATGCTGAGTTCTGCCATCCTTTTGTAAAGAAGAATATTATTCCGGCACGAAACCTTGCGCTGGCTGGGAATTTCAACCTGGTCAATACAGAAGAGCTTTTTTCACTCATCAATCTGGATCCCGGCGTATTTCAAAAACAGAGCGACCTTGCGGCAATGATGGAAGTGGTGCATCATTTCCAGGTAAAAGAAGATGAAGCCAGTCCGGGTAACATCAGTGTAACCAACATATTAAAGAAATCCTTTAGCCTGTTCGACGGAGGCTACCATGTTGGGGGTATGCTCGGGAACGGGGATTCTTTCGTTATTCGGGATCCGCATGGCATCAGGCCATCTTACTATTTTATTAACGAGGATATCTTTGTAGCGGCATCCGAGCGCGCTGCCATCAGAACTACATTCAACGTCGGCGAGAACGAGGTGATCGAACTCATGCCCGGAACAGCCCTGATCGTTAAGGCTGATGGAACCCATACCGTTGAACAGATCATCGAACCAAAAGAACGCAGGGCCTGCAGTTTCGAAAGGATCTATTTCTCGAGGGGTAGCGATGAAAAGATCTACCGCGAAAGGATCGCCCTCGGTTATCACCTTAGCCCCATGGTGCTGAATCACATCAATAACGACCTTAAAAATACCATCTTCTCCTTCATTCCCAATACGGCTGAGACTGCATTTTACGGGTTGCTGAAAGGCATGGAAGATTACCTGAATAAGATCAAGGTGCAGCGGATCATGGCCTGGGGGAATGACTACGACGAGGAGAAACTAACGGAAATGATTAACCGTAGGATCCGGGTGGAGAAGGTGGCGATCAAGGACGTTAAGATGCGCACGTTCATCACCGAGGATTCCAATCGCTCGGAGATGGTGCAGCACGTATATGATATCACTTACGGGACTGTGCGTAAGGATGAAGATACGCTGGTGGTCATTGACGACTCGATTGTGCGGGGAACTACGCTTAAAGAAAGTATTGTTCGCATGTTATCGCGCCTGTCTCCTAAAAAAATACTCATTATTTCTTCTGCACCGCAGATCCGTTATCCGGATTGTTATGGTATAGATATGAGCAAGCTTGGTGATTTCATTGCGTTCAAGGCTGCTGTGGAGTTGTTGAAAGATAAGGGCCAGGAGCACGTGATCGATGATGTGTACAATTGTTGCAAAGAGATGTTGCGAAATGGTCAGCTTCACAAAGAGAACATGGTACGCCAGATCTATAAGCCTTTCACGCCGGAAGAGATATCAGAAAAGATCGCTCAGCTGATCACTCCTCCGGAGGTCCGTATCCCGGTGGACCTGATCTTCCAGACCATTGAGGATTTGCACGACAGCTGCCCGACGAATACAGGAGACTGGTACTTTACCGGAAATTATCCGACCGAGGGTGGGAATCGCGTGGTCAATCAGGCATTTATCAATTACTACGAAGGGAAGAACGTTCGCGGGTATTAGCGCCTTGTAGATCCACAACGCTAACAAATCACAAACATTGCCATGAAGACCATTTATCTGATACGGCATGCAAAGAGCGACTGGAGTGCGGATGTTGATGATTTTGACCGACCGCTGAATGACCGCGGAAAGCGGGATGCTCCGGTGATGGCCAGGAGGCTCAAGCTTCGACATGTTGATTTAGACGCCTTTTTTTCCAGTCCTGCTAAGCGGGCCTTGAAAACTGCTAAAATTTTTGCCGCTGAGTTTAGTTTGCAACATGAACAAATTGTTCAGATACCTGAATTATACATGGCTCCTGCAGCTACTTTCTATAGTGTTTTGGAGAGTTTGGAAAACAGCCTAAACTCGGTGCTTATCTTCTCACACAACAACGGCATAACTGAGTTTGCTAATTCATTGGGTATTGCGCGCATTGATAATATGCCTACCTGCAGTGTGTTTGCGTTTACCGTGGAGGCTGAAAGCTGGGTGCAGATTCGAACGGCGCTGAAGCAATTTGTTTTCTTTGATTACCCAAAGAATGTTACATAAGAAAGGCCGGAGGAAAATTCCGGCCTTTCTTATGTGTTGAATCGGGCGTTTTAGTTCAGGTTGTATTTGTACTTGTAGCGTTCGTAGAGTTGCTTTTGTTTGTCGTTCAACTCAAGGCTCCTGCCTTTGATGAACGCATGGGTGATGTTGTTTGTCCTCATGTCGAGGATATCGCCCGTGCTGATCACTATGTTGGCATCTTTGCCTACTTCAATGGAACCGGTTACGTTGTCGATGCCGAGGATCTTTGCAGCATTTAAGGTAACAGCAGCGAGGCCTTGTTCTTTGGTCAGGCCGTATGCAACGGCTGTGCCTGCATTGTAGGCGAGGTTCCTTGACCTTGTATTACCTGTGTTATCGTTGATGGCAAACAGTACACCAGCTTTTTGTAAGATGTAAGGCGTTTTAAAGGGCTGGTGGATATCGTCGTCGGCGAGGGTGGGCAGGTCATGTAAAGCTTCGAGGATGACTGGGATGTTGTTTGATTTCAATAAATTGGCAATCTGGTAACTTTCTCTGCCGCCAACAATAACCACATCCAGGTTCAATTCATTCTTGATATAGATGCACATCAGGATCTGTTTCACTATTTCTGCATTGATGAACAGTTTCTGTTGTTTGGTGAACAGGCCTTTCAGCGCTTCGAATTTCAGGTTGATCTCTTTTTTATCACCCAATTTTTCATAATCCTTGGCTTGTTTTAGGAAAGCTTTGAACTTCTCTATTTCTTCCAGTCCTGTTTTCATCGGGTCGGCTGGTTGTTGGTTACCTATGAATGCGGAGAACCTGCTTGGCCTGTTGAAAAGAGCAGGCATATTATAATAGATACCGTTGTCCATTTTATACGCGGCGTCTTCCCAGTTCCAGGCATCCAGTTGAACAACACTTGAGCTGCCGCTGATCACCGCGCCTTGAGGTGCAATGTGGGCCAGAAGGATACCCGTGCTCTTCAAAGGATTGATCAGTTTAGAATCGGTGTTGTAGGCAACTATGGAGCGAACGGAGGGGTTGTATTCCCCGATCTCCCTTACATCGCTGGAGGCCCTGACCGTATTGATCTCTACGAGGCCGATATTGGTGTTGGTGAGGATGAGTCCGGGGTAAACATGTTTACCAGCTGCGTCAAATACTTTTACATCGTCGACCGGGATCGGAAGGTCGGGACCGATTTTTGTGATCTTGCCGTCCTGTACCTGGATGGTGGCCCTGTCGAGCACTTGCCCATTTCCCACGTGCACGGTACCATTTTTTATGAATAGCAGTCCCTTATAATCTTTTGCAGGGTATACGGTTTCCTGGCCGAAAGAGACGGAGATGATGGCCAGTGAAAGGATGAGATTCAATAGTTTTTTCATGATCATTTGTTTAGTGATGATTAATCGCGCTCCACTTCAAGCAGACCCTGTACGCCGCCATGTTCTTCGCAATGGTTAATGAAAGTGGGTGTGGGTGTTGGCGCGCCAATCGGGCCGCCTGATCTTTTTTCCGCGATCATTTTTTGGATCAGCCTGTTTCTTTCATCCTTGATTTTTTTCTGCATATCAAGATTTTTTTCGGCGTCGAAATATATGATTCCGTCCACCATGGTTTTCTCTGCCTTCGCGTAGATGCTGAGGGGGTGATCACTCCAAAGCACCAGGTCGGCGTCTTTGCCTGCCTTGATGCTACCTACCTGCTGATCTACATGCAACATTTTTGCGGGGTTGATGGTCACCATCTTCCACGCGTCCTCTTCACTCATACCGCCGTATTTGATGCTTTTAGCGGCTTCCTGGTTCAGTCTTCTTGCCATTTCAGCATCATCTGAATTGATGGCTACATTAAGGCCTGCTTTTTGCATGAGGGTAGCATTATATGGAATAGCGTCTTGCACTTCCACTTTATATGCCCACCAATCGGAGAATGTAGATGCGTTTGCGCCATGGATCTTCATTTTGTCGGCCACCTTATAACCTTCTAGGATGTGGGTGAATGTGTTGATGGTATATCCGAAGCGATCGGCCACTTTGATGGCTGCATTGATTTCGCTTTGCACGTAGGAGTGCATGGTGATGAAGCGTTTGTGGTTCAGGATCTCGACCAGCGCATCTAATTCCAGGTCGCGCCTTACCACCACGGGAGTCACGCCTTTCTTTTTATTAAATTCTTCTGCTGATTTGAGGGATTGTTCGTATGCTTTTGCGCGGGTGAATGCATCAACCATCACTTGTTCAACGCCCATACGGGTGTCGGGGAATCTGTTATTGCCGTTGGATGAAGAGCTCCGTTTTACGTTTTCGCCCAGTGCAAATTTGATGAAGCCCGGTGCGCCCTGGAATGTAAGATCCTGGTCGTTCACGCCCCAGCGTAATTTGATAAGTTGTGTTTGACCGCCGATGGTATTTGCGGATCCGTGCAAGATATGCGACGTGGTGACACCGCCAGCGAGTTGGCGATAGATCATGATATCTTCCGGATCGAGGTTATCTGCTATCCTTACTTCTGATGTAACGGACTCGGTGCCTTCGTTGGTGGAGAACGATGCAATATGGGAATGTTCGTCAATGATACCGGCGGTCAGGTGTTTCCCGGTACCGTCGATCTGTTTAGCAGAAGGATCGGCCAGGCCCTTGCCGATCTGGGCGATCTTCCCGTTTTTAACGAGAACGTCTGTGTTTTCGAGTTTGGCTGGCGTTTCGCTTGTCCACACCGTGGCATTTTTGATCAGGATGTTTTCGGTTTTGGGCAGTTCCTCGTTGCCGTAGGGGCCAAACGGATAGTTCAGTTTACCGAGCCGTGGAGATTCTTTTTTCTTGGCGGAGTCAGTTGCTGAGGGATTTGCTTTAATGAGGTTAGCGGTCCAGCTTAGTTTATTGCCAGCGGAATCTTCCCCATAGCCTGTCCATGTTTTTCCATTGCTGATGCCGCTGAGTCGAATGGTGTTCCGCGATCTTTTTTCAGGAGTGAAACTCAGTTTGACCTGTTTGCCATCGAGGGAAAGTTTTGCGCTGACTGTATCTTTCCCGATGAGGTTTGCCGAGTTCGCGGATTTTACATCGAGGTTATAGTTGTTTGTACCGGAAGGGCCGTTGATGCTGATCGCGTAGGTTCCCTTGATGTCGGTCCACTGGTCTTCCCTTACTGCATATTTCTCACCCTGCACCCAATTTTGGAGGATGATGGTTTTTTCGCTGAAAACGGGAGCGGAGGTGATGATGAAGTTGGCAATCTTGCCTGCTTCGAGGCTGCCCATTTTGTCTGACATGCCGAGTAAGGCGGCGGGTGTGGTGGTAAGGGCATCGAGTGCGCGTGTCTCGGATAGTCCGTATTCGATCGCTTTTCTGAGGTTGGACATGAACGTTTTTGAATCCCTGAGGTCCGCGCTGGTCAGGCAAAAAGGAATTCCTGCTTTTTCCAGGGCGCCGGCGTTGGAAGGCGCCATTTCCCAGTGTTTCATGGTGGTCATAGAAACCAATCGGGCGTCATTTGGATCTTCCACGTCGAGGGCTATGGGGAAATTCAGTGGCACGATGAGGGTGGCTTTTGTAGCGGCGATGTCTTTCACGCGCTGGTATTCGTTACCATTTGTTTTAATGACGAATTGGGTGGAGAACTCGTCTCCAATGCGGTCTGCGCTAATGGTGGTCCACTTATCGGTGGTTTCAAATATTTGCGGCAGTTGTTGGAAATCGTTGAATGCCTGGAGGCTGAGGTTCAGTTCTTTTTTGTCGGGGGCGGACTTATACCATTTCCCGTCGAGGAATGTTTGTCGGATTAAAGCAACACTACCCATTTGTGAGGTTGGGTAGGCGGTGGTGGACGATCCTTTGCTAAAAGAGTAGTGAGCAGATGCTTTTTCTTTTAGGGTTACTAGTTGTTCTTTTTTCGTGGCCAGGGTGACCACGGCGCCGGTACCGCGGACGATTCCATCATGTACGTGGGTAAGAACAGCGCCGAAGCCGGATTCTCGCAGGACTTTTGCCTTGCTGTCATCCACTGCGAATACGTTTATCGTATTCACTTCAGGTCTGATCGCCTGGTTCCAACCCATCGGCCCTTTGGTAGGAGCAGCCGGTGTAGACGCGGCATTGAAGCGGAATCCCTGGGCTGCCGCTACTTGCGGCGTACCATAGTCGCTGTAGACATCGATGAAAGAGGGATAAATGAACTTACCCTGGCAATCTACCACGGTAGCTTCTTTAGGGACGGTGAGGTTGGTCCCGATGGATAGGATCTTGCCATCCTTAATCACCATGGAAGCGTTTGAAATGGTTGTACGTGAGTCTTTAACGATAGTAGCGTTGGTGAATGCGACGGTCCCGTTTCGGGGATCCGCTACGCCATTCACGGGGAATCCTGTTTGTGCTTTTGCTACATGGAGTGCCAGCATACATAGGAGAGTCATCAGAGTCTGCCTCATCTTGATAAATAAGTTATATGATTTAGAAAAAGAGAGCGGAGGTTAGTAGCCGCTAAAATACGGCGAAATAGAAAATAGATTTAGAAAATAACCATTTCATCCAGGACGGGACCTACGTAGTTTCGACTTTTGCACGAGGAAGACACCCGCAAAAATCATCAAAGCAGAAATTATTTTGACCGGGGTGATCGCTTCATTCAAAAAGAGAACTGCCACCAGGGTGGCGAATATTGGCTGTGAATAGATGTATGTACCAGCGGCAGATGCCTGGAGGTGCGTAAGACCGTAAATATTCAACAGGTATCCCAGGAAGGTAGCCAAGATCACTACGAAGGCTATAGCTATGTATTCAGTGTGCGAAAACGATGACCAGGGAGCTTCGATAAACTGATTCCATCCGAATGGAAGGATGAAAATGGTACCGAACGTAAAAGCCCATCTTAATACCTGGAGCGGTGTATACCTTAAGATCAAAGGCTTAACCAGTACGAAATAGATCGCGTAAGAGACCGCGTTCAAAGCGATCATAACATCTCCCAGTATGACATTAGAACCATTTCCTGTAATTTCTTTGGCGGTGATCAGCATCACGGCACCTGTAATACCCAATGCAAGACCTCCAATTACAGGCAGGCTAATTTTTTCTTTCAGGAAGAAGAAAGCGGTGATGGTAATGAACAAAGGAGTGCAGAGCATGAGCAATGATGCGTGTATGGAATAGGTAATGGAAAGGCCCTTTATAAACAATAACTGATTAATGGCGATGCCTGTAATGGCGCATAGGATAAATAAAGGGATATCTTTTTTCAGCAAAGGCTGTTTTGGCTTTTCCCAGAGGTGCATGAGCCACAGTAGTGCTGTAGTGACCAGCACGCGAACAACATTGAGTCCAAAGGGTTTGATAAGGCCTGGCGTTACGAATTTGACAATACTGAAGTTGACACCGAAGATCAGATTGGCGCCGAGAACGGCAAGATGTGCTTTTAATCTTTGTTCCAAATGTCGGCGGTTATGAGTGTTTCTATTTCTTTTTTGTACGATTCAAAATCTAAATCCGGAGTCGTATAAGGGTAGCACTCAGCTTTCGCGATCGCTGCCGTCAGGTTAAAGCTTGATTGTTTTGTGAAAGGGAAAATCCCTTTTGAGTCCAGATATCCTGCAAGATACTCTTGTTCGGTTTGTCCCGGTGTAGGGATAAGGAATGCTTTTTTTCCCATTTTCAGCAGGTCCATGATGGTTGTGTAGCCTGATCGGCAGATGACCAGTGAAGATTCTGTCATGAGCCTTGCAAGCGTTGGCGCATCAACATGATTAAACTCGTTGGGGCTTTGATGGTCGGCTGACGTGGGTAGACCGCGGACCAACACATGGCTGCCCTGGTACCCTTTTAGCTGTATACGTAACAATTGTTCAAAATGCGTTCTTGCGGGTTCTGGCCCGGAAATGAGGATGAGGAGTTGTTTCTTCTGAATGCCAGTTTGGTTTTCAAGTCTGGACAAGGGGCCGATAAAGCGGGTATTGGGAGGGAGGATAGCGGGGTGAGACAGTTCACCCGCCAGCCCTCCTCCAGTTTCGGCGTCAGGCACCCAACATCGGTTGAAGCGCTTTATGAAGTGGTAGTGAATTTTCCGCAGCATGCGGTCTGCCAGGTTTCCCCAGCCGGATTTCGGGGAAAGCTGGTGCGAGATGAAAACAGAGGGTACGCTTTTGTGGTAAAAGCCATAACGGTTGTCGGAGATGATCAGGTCAAACTGATGCTTGCCATGTTGCGCCCCTACCCAGCCCTTTTCATCCCGAATCACCTTGTACAATCTCGGCAGCTGTTGAAAAATTTCTAACGGCAAGTATTTGCCGTTTTTACTATATCGAATGGAATAACGTGGTGGATTCAGGAATTCTAGATCTGGAAAAATCTCGAGAAGTACTTTTTTTTGCGGACCAGATGCTGCGATGAAAATTTGGCACTGAAATTGAGTTAGATATTTAATTAGTGGAACGCTTCTTGTTGCATGGCCTAATCCCCAATCCAGAATTCCTACAAGTATTTTTTTTGGCATGTACGATTTTGGAAGTTAGAACCAGAGGTTTTAATTTTAGTAATAATTTACGTGTGCTGGACAATATTTTCAGATTAAAATAGTTTATTTTAGAGAAACCTGAGGATGAAAATTCTAAATAGAAAGCTACTTTTACTGTTATTGGTGTTGATCATGGTCGGGACTTCTTGTTCAGCCTCAAAAAAAAGCAATTGTGGTTGTCCAAGTAAAAAGGCCATGGTTGGGTACTAATTTTTAATGTTCGAGTCTTAAAATATAAATCCAGGAAATATGAAAAGTCCCAACAGAGATCTGCTGGTGCTACTTAAAGATGAAACAATGAGCGAGCAGGCCATTGAGCAGGAAGTCGAAAAGCTCAATACCATGCTGTTTAATATTGAATCATCTGATAGTTTCTACAGTTCGCATGAATTGCTTGACTTGAACAAATTCAGGCTTATTCATGATAAAAAGACCATCCGACAGATGTGTAAGAATAAGCAGATGAAACCTTTCACTTTCCTGTGTAACCTCAATTGATCGCAAACACGTTACTAAATAAAATCCCGCTTCAGGCGGGATTTTTCGTTAGGATAACTTTTTGAGTGCGTCCCTAAGTTTTCCAAGCATCTCATTGATCTCTTCTTTCTTGCAGTTGCCCACGCTTAGCCGATACCAGGCAGAATTTGAAGATGCGCCAAAGATCGGGAATGGTACAACCGCCAGTTTAGCTTCTTTCAAAATATACTGGGATACATCAGGCTGCTTTTCGAGGAGATTTCCGTCAGCGGTCTTTTTCCCGCAAAGGTCAAGTTGAATACTCAGATAAATGGCGGCCTGGGGCGAAATCGCATCTACCGGAAAACCTTCCTGTTTCAGTTTGATAAATCCGGCATATATCTTCTGCAATCGTTCAGAAAGCTCCATTTTGAAGATCTTCAGGAATTGGTCAACCGATCCCTTCTGCATCAGGTATTTTGAAGTTGCTTTTTGCTCAGGGAGCGGACTCCAGGCGCCCACATGGGAAAGAATCGCTTTCATTTTACTGATCACAATGGCTGGTCCTAAGGCCCAGCCAACCCTTACTCCGGTGGCAGCAAAGCATTTACTGATCCCATCAATAAAAATGGTGTAGGGCCTTAACTCGGGACGGATGGAAACCGGATTGAAATGCTCAGTGGTTCCATAGGTCAATAGCCAATAGATCTGGTCAAACATCAAATACAGCTTTTTTTCACCTTCTCCACGTTTTTCGTTTTCCCTCACTACCATATCACATATTGCCTCGAGTTGTTCCCGGGAGAATACCGTGCCCGTAGGGTTAAGGGGCGAGCATAAAGCGAGCAAACTGGCTCCCTGCAAATGAGGCTCAAGCATGTCTGCAGTCGGCATAAAATTAGTTTCAGCCGTAGCCTCGATCACACAGTGTTCACCCGCTGTAAAGTGAACATAATGATTGTTGTTCCACGATGGCACTGAGTAGATCACTTTTTCGCCCTTGTCTACGATAGCCCGGAACAGGGTGTAGATCAATGGCCTTCCTCCTGCAGCGATCAGTACCTCATCTGCTTGATAAGTGAGTCCTTCCCGGTCCTGGATAAAGGCCAGTACAGATTTTCTCAGTTCGAGGTCACCCTCACCAAGGGGGTAGTTGGTGAAATGTTTACGGTAAGAGTAGATGATCTCCTCTTCAAGTTCTACCGGGATAGGGAAGATAGAGGGGTCAAAATCGCCGATGGTGAAATTGAAAATGCGCTCGCCTTTTCCCATCATTTCCTTGATCTCGCCATTCATCCGGACGATCTCGTTCCCGATCAGGGTTTCGGCCAACTCGGATAGAATAACGTTGCCTGCCGCTTGTGTTCCCGATTCTTTATCCATGAGCCAAATATAAACCAGTTAGTTGGTTGAAAACCCCGGTGGTCCTTAAAAACGAGGCCCGTGCTTTCGTATCCGCGGGTTCCCGGCCAGATGCAATAGCCCGGAGTAATGCCGGGGGCTGGCAGCGGAGCCGCCACCATATGTTGGGCCCAAATCCGGGGCCGCCACCATATGTTGGGCCCAAATCCGGGGCCGCACCTTTTGTTGTGCCCCAGATCAGGGGTTGGGCCTTTTGTTGTGCCCAAATCCGGAGCCGCACCTTTTGTTGGGCCCAAATCCGGAGCCAGGGAGGTGGGACATATGGTTTTCAAGCCGATTTTGTAATTATTCCGGCAAAGAGCAGGGTTTCCCAGGGTTTGTCATCTATGTTAAGGATCATTATTATATTTATACATGGGCTTTAAACAAAAAGAAATAATTTAGTGTTTAAACATCAATTAAGAAAAGGTATATGAAAAGAATCTACACGATCGCGATCATCGCCATTGCAGTAATGGCTAATTTGTCTGTTTCTGCTCAAACAAAATGGACGGTTGATAAATCACACTCTAATGTGAAATTTACTGTTACCCACATGGTGGTTTCTGAGATGGAGGGTACATTCAAGGTATTTGATGGTACGATGGACCACAGTAAGCCCGATTTTTCAGATGCGAAAGTCAGTTTTGCCGTTGATATTGCTTCTGTAAATACCGATAATGAAAAAAGGGATGGTCACCTGAAGGGCGACGATTTCTTCAATGCTGAAAAATTCCCGAAAATGACTTTTACAAGCACGGCTGTGAAGCCACTCGGCAACAACAAATATGAAATGGCTGGAAACCTTACGATCCGTGATGTAACGAAGCCCGTTGTATTCCAGGTCACCCACGGTGGTGTGCTGACAACATCACGAGGTGCCAAGGCAGGTTTCAAAGCGACCACAACGATCAATCGGTTCGATTATAATCTGAAATGGGATCGCACAACCGAAACAGGCGGACTTGTTGTTAGCAAGGAAGTGGCAATTACGGTCAATGTGGAAATGGACAAAGTCGTTGCCCCTGCCCCTGCTAAATAATTTTCCTATAGTAAATGGAAAACCCTCCCGGTTGACGGGAGGGTTTTTTTTATTTCTTTTTTTCGAAGTCTAGTATCACGCCATTGATACAATAACGGAGACCAGTAGGAGGTGGCCCATCTTCAAACACATGACCCAAATGGGCCTTACATCTGCCGCACTGCACTTCTGTTCTTTGCATCCCGTGGGCATTGTCCGGCGTATAAATTATACTGGTTTTTGATACCGGTTCATAGAAACTTGGCCACCCGCAACCGCTGTCGAATTTTGTGTTACTTCTGAAGAGTAAATTCCCACAGGCTGCGCAACGATATGTGCCTACCTCATCGAATTTTTCAAATTTACTTGACCACGGTCTCTCCGTTCCTTTCATTCTTGCAATACTGAATTGCTCAGGGGATAGATACTTCTTCCATTCTTCATCTTTCAACTCCACCCTTGAGGTGTCCGTAGTAGAATATACCGGGTTGGTTTTGTCTTTATTTTCCATGGCTGGCTGTTTTTTCTTTTCTGTCTGAGTATACCCGCAATTTGTAAAACAAAGCAGGATCAAAACGCTAATGGGAAACCATTTCATTGTAATGATATTCTTCATATAACAAATCTACGCGACTATTGTTCCTGGTATCCGGGTTTGTCAGTATCGGGGGCCCCTGTAAAAAAATTTTAACATTATCTTTTTCCTATTATATTTGAATCCATCGCAAACTAGAGTGTAAGATCATGTTTAATCTAATATTATTCGGTCCGCCCGGTAGCGGCAAGGGCACACAATCAGAGAAACTTATTGAAAAGTACGGTTTCAAGCATTTGTCTACCGGAGACATTCTTCGCGGGGAAATAGCCAATAAGACTCCCCTCGGCATCGAAGCGAAGAGTTTGATGGACAAGGGACAGTTGGTTCCCGATGAAGTAGTGATCGGTATGATCAGTTCCGCCCTGGATGCCAATCCAGGGGTTCCGGGATTTCTGTTCGACGGTTTCCCAAGGACGACGCTGCAGGCGGAGGCCCTCGATAAGCTGCTCAGTTTAAAGAAAACGGAAATATTGGCAGTGCTCTTCCTGCAGGTGCCCGAGGCAGAACTCCTCAGCAGAATGATCAACAGGGCCAGAACTTCAGGCAGGGCCGACGACGCGGACGAACAAGTCCAGCGTAAACGGCTGGAGGTTTACCTGCGGGATACCCTGCCTGTAGCGGAGCATTACGGGAAATCAGACAAGGTGGTTGAAGTGGAAGGTGTTGGATCGATCGATGATATTTTCGGGAAGCTCACCCAGGAGATAGACTCTAGAAAAGGTATTTAAGAAAAGATCTCATGTTATAGAGGAGCCTCCGCAGAAGCGGGGGCTTTCACGTGTTAGGTCAACCTGATGAAAAAACGGATAATCTCGGTCCATGGTAATAAATTGCATGTACAACGATCCATCATGGAGAAACTGGGGAATTATATAAGGGGCCAATGGGTGCATGGAGACGGTGACGGCCAGGTATTATACAATGCCGTGTCCGGAGTTCCGATTGCTAAAGTCACCACAAGTGGTCTTGATTTTGGGGCAATGCTCCATTTTGCCAGGGAAAAAGGAAATCCGAATCTGAGGCGGATGAGCTTTCACGAGCGGGGCAGGATGTTGCGGTCGCTGGCACTTTACCTCATGGACCGCAAGGAGGAGTTCTACAAGATCAGTTATTTGACAGGAGCTACCCGGGCAGATAGCTGGATAGATATTGAAGGCGGGTTCGGAAACCTGTTTGCCTATGCTTCGTTACGGCGAAAATT
Source organism: Chitinophagaceae bacterium (assembly GCA_040404005.1). GTDB lineage: Bacteria > Bacteroidota > Bacteroidia > Chitinophagales > Chitinophagaceae > Pollutibacter. The sequence goes on along the minus strand of JBBAJO010000026.1, from coordinate 23,704 downwards.
TCCGGATCTGCCTTATGCCATCGACGGGGAACCCCTGAATCTGAGCAAAGGCAACAGTTTTATGGCCCAACACATCATGGTTCCCAGGGAAGGTGTGGCCATTCATATCAATGCATTCAATTTTCCTGTTTGGGGTATGCTGGAGAAATGTGCGGTCAACTGGCTGGCCGGCATGCCTGCCGTGGTTAAACCCGCGACCCTGACCAGTTATCTCACAGAATCTGTGGTGCGGGCCATTGCCGAATCGGGCATCCTTCCGGAAGGCGCCCTTCAGCTGATCTGTGGCAGTGCCGGCGACCTGCTTGACCATGTAGCCTCGCAAGATGTGATCACCTTTACCGGATCTGCCAGTACCGGGAAAATGCTGCGGGCGTATCCCCGTATACACGAGGAGAATATTCCGTTTACTATGGAAGCGGATTCGCTGAACTGTATTATACTGGGTAATGATGTTGAGCCGGGGATGCCGGAGTGGGATATGTTCATCAAGGAAGTACGAAAGGAGATGACCGTGAAAGCAGGTCAAAAATGCACGGCGATTCGCCGCATATTTGTTCCGGAACGACTGATGGAGCCGGTATGGCAGGATGTTGCAAAAGCGCTGGCGACTACCACCATTGGCAACCCGCTTAATGAAAAAGTGCGTATGGGTTCGCTGGCTTCCCAAGGCCAGCGGGAGGAAGTGAGGTCTCAGGCAACAAAGTTATTGGCCTCGTCCCAGATCGTATATGGGTCTTTGGAAGAGGTGGAGGTGATAGATGCTGATGCGGGTAAAGGTGCCTTTATAAGTCCAATATTACTACTAAATCAGCAACCTTTTGCCGCTGAAGATATACATGATATAGAAGCTTTTGGTCCTGTTGCTACCATTATGCCTTACCGAGATATGGAAGAAGCCATCCGTCTCTCTAAGAAAGGGAAGGGGTCTTTATGCAGTTCTATTGTTACTGCAGATGATGGGATCGCGACGGATTATGTCATTGGCGCAGCAACCCATCATGGACGGATCCTGGTGCTGAACAGGGACTGCGCTAAGGAATCGACGGGGCATGGTTCACCGCTGCCTTTATTGGTACACGGAGGTCCGGGCCGTGCAGGTGGCGGTGAGGAGATGGGCGGGGTAAGAGGGGTCCACCATTATATGCAACGCGTCGCGGTTCAGGGATCACCGACAACGATCACGGCCATAACGAAGGTTTATCAGGCTTACGCAAAATCAATCGAGGATGTTGTTCATCCATTCCGAAAACATTTTGAGGAGCTCAAAATTGGCGATACCCTTCATACCCATAAAAGGACCGTCACCGAAGCAGACATTGTCAATTTTGCAAATGTGAGCTGGGACCATTTTTATGCGCACACTGATCATACCTCCCTGGAAGGGACACTGTTTGAAAAACCAGTTGCACACGGATACTTCATTTTGTCGGCCGCTGCTGGCTTATTTGTGGATCCGGCCAAAGGACCAGTGTTGCTGAATTATGGATTAGAGGAGTGCAGGTTTCTCAAACCTGTTTATGCAGGGAGTACCATAGGCGTAACCCTGACCTGTAAGGAGAAGATCGCGCAGGAGCAAAAAGATCCGGGGGATATACCCAAGGGGATCGTGAAGTGGTTGGTTGAAGTGGAAGATGAAACTGGGGAACTGGCGGCTATCGCCACCATACTGACCATGGTAAAAAGAAAAGCCTGATATCATGAACGGACACGTCAATACCATAATCACTGATGGCCTCGCTACCATCGAATTTTATCATCCTAAAGGTAATTCTTTGCCGGCAGAAATATTAAAACAGCTTGCTAAAGCGATTGATGAAGCTGATCAGGATCCTCAGGTGCGGCTGGTGGTGCTACGGAGTGAAGGCGAGAAAGCTTTCTGTGCGGGGGCATCCTTCGATGAGCTGAAAATGATTATCACCGAGGAGGATGGTGCCAGGTTTTTTATGGGCTTTGCGCATGTGATCAATGCCATGCGCAGGTGCCGCAAGTTTATCATTGGAAGAGTACAGGGAAAATGTGTTGGCGGTGGTGTAGGGATGGCTGCCACCGTGGATATATGCCTCGCAACTGAGGCAGCGGACGTAAAACTCAGCGAACTCGCAGTAGGCATAGGACCTTTTGTGGTGGGTCCGGCCGTAGAACGAAAAATTGGCCTTTCCGCATTCTCACAGCTCGCCATCCAGGCTACAGAATGGAAAACAGCGGAATGGGCCCGGTCGAAGGGTTTGTTCGCGGAATTGTACGCAGACGTAAATGCATTGGACCAGGGTGTTTATCAGTTGGCAACAACCCTGCTGGGTTCCAATCCGGAAGCCATGGCCGAGATGAAGAAAATGTTCTGGCAAGGCACTGACCACTGGGAGCAACTGCTTCCGGAAAGGGCAGCCATCAGCGGCCGCCTCGTGCTTGAATTCTCCCGTTATTCCAAATAAAGTTTACAGGTTATCGAACTCATAGAGCGGGTCAATATGCGTGCCTGCCTCCATTTCGAAGATGGGTTTGATGATCCCGTTATCTATGCTGTACACCCAACCGTGTAGATGTGGGTAATGGTTATCCTTCCACGATTGTTGAACAATGGAGGTCTTCGCCAAATTCATCACCTGCTCCTGGACGTTTAACTCAATGAGTTTATCTACCTTCTCGTCTTCCGGCAGCACATCCAGTTCCTCGCGGTGGTACCTGTAAACATCTTTTATGTTGCGTAACCATTTGTTGATAATCCCGTAGGAATGTTGGGACATCGCAGCTTTAACACCGCCGCAGCCATAATGGCCACAGACAATGATGTGCTTAACCTTCAGCACTTCCACGGCATATTGTAGCACCGACAGCAGGTTAAGATCTGTGTGGACCACCATATTGGCAATGTTCCTGTGAACAAAGATCTCGCCCGGTTGCGTACCGGTGATCTCATTGGCGGGAACACGGCTATCTGAGCAACCGATCCAAAGAAACTCAGGAGACTGAATTTGGGAAAGCCTGCTGAAGAATTCGGGATCGTCATGCAGTTTCTCAGCGGCCCAGCCTTTATTTTCAAGCAGTAATCTTTCGTATGCTTTCATTGTGTTTGATTTTAATTATGCTGGTTCCAGCACAATGTTTTTACCTTTTGGCGATATAAATAATGTGTGCATGGGTTTATGCATGCTTTTTTTGACTTCTACCCTGATGTTTTTCAAATGGGCGTGATGAAGGAAATCGTTCACCACGTCTATGACGTCTTTATCGATAAAATCAGCACGGGTAGCATCGATCAACACGTAGCTGTTTTCAGGAACTTCCTCCAGTTTTCTTTTTACAATTGGTTTATTCAGAAATGATACGTCCTTCCTGAATCGAACCAGGTATTTGTCATTATCGTTTATAACCAGTACCGATGAACTAAAGTTACTCCTGATCATGAAGAAAAGCCCTACAAGAATTCCAATTACAATGCCTACCAGCAGATCGGTAAACAAGATAGCTATTATAGTAATCATGAAAGGGACAAACTGGTCCAAGCCTTTATGGTAGAACTCCTTGATCAAAGGAATTTTTACGAGTTTATATCCCGTGAAAATGAGTATGGCTGCCAGGGCGGATAAAGGGATCTTATTTAAGATAGTTGGGATGAATGCGACACAAATGAGTAGGAGTATACCATGGTAGATGGTGGACATTTTTGACTTGGCACCAGCCGCGAAATTGGCTGAGCTTCTGACGATCACGGAAGTAAGTGGCAATCCGCCGATCAGCCCTGATACTATGTTACCCACGCCCTGGGCTTTCAGCTCGCGATTGGTTGGCGTCACCCTTTTATAAATATCAAGCTTGTCAATCGCTTCGATACCCAGCAGGGTTTCCAGGCTTGCCACGATGGCCAGGGTTAATGCGGTGGTCCATACCGCCGGATTATTGAGGAATTGAATATCTGGGAAACGAAGGAACCCGACAAGGCCCTGTAGGTTTTCTGCAACCGGAAGGGTTACCAGGTGGGTGTTTTCCAAAGCAAGACCAGGCTTGTATACCCTCAATAGTTCGTTGATCCAAACACCTACGATCACCACCACCAGCGGACCAGGGATATACTTTTGGAACTTCTGTCGCTTCATGAAAGAGAATTCCCAGAACATCAGGATAAGCAGGGACACTCCACCTATAACAATAGCTCCCTGACTTAAGTAACTAAAGGCATTAAAGAGGCTGGTAAATGTATTTTCATCTCCGGAGGAAAAGTTTTCATCACCTACAAAGTCTTTATCATACCCCACGAGGTGTGGAAATTGTTTCAGGATAAGGATGATGCCTATGGCAGCAAGCATTCCCTTGATCACAGCGTTGGGAACGTAGTCGCCCAAAATACCCGCTTTCAAAAATCCCAGAAGTACCTGGATAAAACCTGCGATGACTACAGCGAGCAGGAATGCTTCATAGGCCGGCAATTTCAAAATGGCAGTTGCTACAATAACAGTAAGACCGGCAGCAGGTCCGCTTACACTTAAATGTGATCCGCTAAGTGCGCCAATTACGATTCCACCAACTATACCGGCAATGATCCCGGAGAAAAGTGGAGCCTGTGAACCCAATGCGATACCCAGGCAGAGTGGAAGAGCAACCAGTAATACAACTATAGATGACGGCAGGTCAGCACCTGCATTCTGAAATATTTTTTTCATGAAAGGCTTTTAGCGAATTAGAAAAACAAACCTGAGGATCAAATTCTCGAATTGGGTGGCGGAGTTCGTATGTCATCAGCTTGACGGGAAAGACAATGTTCGTCATTTGCATCACCGGTAGCTCAGGCAACAGAAAAACCAGTGTCAGTAACAGCACTATTAGCCTTCTTTTGATCATTTTCAAACCTAAAGAAAGATCAGTTATTCCGGGAGCTATTAGAGCAGCACCCTATTTAACAAAATTTTAAAGATTATATATTCAAACCGCCACAGGTGCTGATCACCTGACCTGTGATGTATGAGCTCAGGTCTGATGCGAGGAAAAGAGTAGTGTTTGCCACTTCTTCCCCTGTTCCGAATCTTCCCAGTGGTATGTTTGCCAGAAAAGCGCTTGCCCCTTCTCCATCTTTCAGGTAATGGGTCATATCAGTTTCAATAAAGCCTGGTGCTATGGCATTGCATCTGATGTTGCGGCTGCCGAGTTCATGGGCCATAGATTTTGTAAAACCTATGATCCCTGCCTTGCTGGCGGAATAGCTCGATTGCCCTGCGTTTCCTCTAACCCCTACTATGGAGCTCATATTGATAATGGAGCCTTTTTTGGCTTTCATCATTGGCCTCATCACCAGCCTGGTCATGTTAAACACGCTTTTCAGGTTGGTCTGCATCACCTCATCCCACTGTTCAGGGGTAACGCGAAGCAGGAGGTTATCCTTGGAGATGCCGGCATTATTTACGCAGATATCAATGTTTCCAAAGGTGGCGATGACATCGTTCACCATTTGCTCGCACTGGAGATAGTCGCCGGCATTGCTTTGGTATGCTTTTGCTTTAACGCCTTTTGCTAAAAGTTTTTGTTCGAGGGCTTTTGCTTTTGCCGAGCTGCTGTCGCTAACGTAAGTAAATGCGATATCTGCACCCTGATCGGCAAATTTTTCGGCAATGGCTTCACCGATGCCTCTTGCGGCACCGGTAATAATAGCAACTTTCCCATCAAGCAGTTTCATTTATTGAGTTTATTCTTGTTTAAGTGTTGCAAAATACGATTATCTGTGCGGCGTTTCCAACATGCAAAGGATCTCATCAAGGTATTTCCTGTCGTTACTCAGTCGTGGTACTTTATGCTGGCCACCTAATTTGCCTTTTAATTTAAGCCAACGGGAAAAACTTCCTTTTTCGATGCTGTGCAATATGGGTGGTCTGAGCGCAATATCCTTTGTTCTTTTTGCTTCGTAGTCACTATTGCACTGCTTCAATGCTATATCCAGTTCGTAGCTGAAGTGGTCTATGCTGGCGGGTTCTTTTTCAAACTCGATCAGCCATTCATGCGCGCCATTCCCTTCAGCGCTGAAGTAAACAGGGGCTGCTGTGTAATCATTGACCACGGCACCCGTTTGTTCGCAAGCGAGTTTTATTGCGCGGTCCGTATTATCAACAATGAGTTCTTCCCCGAAGGCATTGATATAGTGTTTGATCCTGCCGCTGACTTTTATCCGAAATGGGTTAAGGGAGGTGAACTGTACGGTATCGCCAATACAGTATCTCCAAAGACCTCCGTTGGTACTGATCACGAGGGCGTAGTTCTTGCCCAGTTCAACATCACTTAACCCAATGGTTTTGGGTTCATCTTTACCATATTCCTGGAGCGGCATGAATTCCATGAAAATGCCGTGATCTGTGAAAAGCAGCATGCCATCGGCATCAGGACTGTCCTGCGCGGCAAAAACGCCTTCGCTGGCGTTATACATTTCAAGATAGTTGATCGGTTTGCCGATGAGTTTCTCAAAATGTTCCCGGTATGGCACAAACGAAACTCCACCATGGAGGTATAGTTCAAGGTCGGGCCAAACTTCAGCAATGGTTTGCTTGCCGGTGATTTCGAGTATTCTTCTAAACAGTACCATGGTCCAGGTAGGAACGCCGGATATGGACGTTACGTTTTCGTGGATCGTATGCTGGGCGAGTTTTTCAATTTTGGATTCCCATTCATCCATCAGGGCTATACTGAGTTCGGGTGTTCTTACCCATTTTCCCCAGAATGGTGAATTTTGGAGCAGAACGGCGCTAAGGTCTCCGTAGTGGGTCTCGTCGTTGATCTGGTGTACGGTATGGCTTCCCCCTATGATCAGGCCTTTGCCAGTGAGCAGGTCGGAATATGGGTTAAATTGATAATACAGGGTCAGTACGTCTTTTGCGCCCCGAAAATGATTGTCTTCCAGGCTTTCATTACTGATGGGGATGAATTTCGACTTATCCGAAGTGGTACCGCTGCTTTTTGCGAACCAATTGATGGGGGTATTCCAGAGGAGATTTTGTTCGCCCTCCATGATCCGGGTGATATATGGCTTCAGGTCGGCGTACTCATGAATAGGGACGGCCTTTTTGAAGTCGCGCACATTATACAGCGATGAGAAATCATATTTACGTCCGAATTCCGTGTACTGGGCAGAAGTGACCAGGTCTTGCAATACCTCGCGCTGGGCTGCAACGGGGTGTTGCATCCAGGCTTCAATGCGCCACATACGCATTCTGGCTAATCGGGATATAGCAGGACTCAGGAGTTTCATCGGTCACAAAATAGCGAAAGGTTTGGAATTGATAACCAAGGTTCAATCCTTAGGCCACTATTTGCCTGGGGGGCTATTGGCCGGCTTGGGCGCGGGCCTCATCGTGCAGGTAGTCTTTACGTTTGAGCTCGAAATTCCGTCCGAGATACAGGCGGCGTACGTCTTCGTCTTCCGCGAGTTCTTCTGCTGTACCGTGTTTGAAGATCTTACCTTCAATAAGCAGATAGGCCCTGTCGCAGATCGAAAGGGTTTCGTTTACGTTATGATCCGTGATCAGGATGCCAATATTCTTGTATTTCAGCCTGGCCACCACCGTTTGAATATCTTCTACGGCTATGGGGTCAACACCCGCGAATGGTTCGTCGAGCAAAATGAAATTCGGGTCTACTGCGAGGGCCCGTGCGATCTCGGTTCGTCTTCTTTCGCCTCCCGACAGGGAGTCACCATTGTTTTTCCTTACGTGGGTGAGTCTGAATTCGGAGAGCAGGCTTTCCATTTTCTCTTTTCGCTCCGCTTTGCCCAGACTGGTCATTTCCAGCACGGCCATGATATTATCTTCCACGGAGAGCTTTCTGAACACGGAGGCTTCCTGCGGCAGGTAGCCGATACCCATTTGAGCCCGCTTATACATGGGCAGTCCGGTGATCCGCTGGTCGTTCAGATAAACTTCCCCTTCGTCGGGCTGGATGAGCCCTACAACCATATAAAACGTAGTTGTTTTACCAGCACCGTTTGGTCCAAGCAGGCCTACGATCTCGCCTTGTTTAACGTCGATAGATACATGGTTCACTACCGTGCGGTTGCGGTACTTCTTAATAAGATCCCTGGTATGTATGATCAGATCCAATCTTTTCGTTTCATGAGGGCCAAAAATACGGAACTAACCGGTGTGTTGTTCGAAAAGGGCACTCTTTAACAGATTTGCTATAAAGCTGTTTTGTACCGTACTTTGCAGCCTGATGTAACAAATCACCCTCATTAATGAAAGTAATAGAGCATATTCAGCAGGCCAAGGATACCGTTGTATCTTTTGAGATATTACCCCCTTTGAAGGGCAAAACGATCAATTCCATTTTTGATCACCTCGATCCATTGATGGAATTCAAGCCTTCATTCATCAACGTGACCTACCACAGGAGTGAGCAGGTTTTCAAGAAAAAAGCTGATGGAAATTTCGAGAAAGTAGAAGTAAGGAAAAGACCGGGTACAGTTGGGATCTGTGCGGCCATCATGAACCACTACAAAGTAGACGCCGTTCCCCACCTGATCTGCGGAGGTTTTTCCAAACGTGAAACTGAAGACGCGCTGATCGACTTGAATTTTCTGGGAATAGATAATGTACTGGTGCTTCGTGGCGACGCGCACAAAAATGAGTCGACCTTTGAGCCGGAGCCTCACGGACACGGATATGCGATAGACCTGTTGAAGCAGGTGGTTGATCTGAATAACGGGATCTATCTGGAAGAAGACATCCGTGCCGGTTTCAGAACCAATTTCTGTATTGGCGTGGCGGGTTATCCGGAAAAGCATTTTGAAGCACCAAACTTGCAGACCGACATGAACTTTCTCCGTTCGAAAGTGGAGTCCGGTGCAGACTATATTGTTACGCAGATGTTCTTCGACAACAGGAAATACTTCGCTTTTGTGCAGGAATGCAGGGATGCAGGCATCAACGTACCAATTATACCGGGTTTGAAGCCCATTACCAATAAGAAGCAGTTGTCTGTGATCCCCAGAACCTTCCATGTAGACATTCCTACCGAGCTAAGTATGGAGATCATGAAATGTAAAACGGATGTCGATGTTGAAAGGGTGGGAACGGAATGGCTTGTTGAACAATCAAAAGAATTAAGGAAAGAAGGTGTGCCTGTTCTGCATTATTATACGCTTGGAAAGCCGCAAGTAATCAGGAACGTGATGTTGGAGGTGCTCTAAAGATTGACGGATTGGCGAATTCTTTGGTCTAAACTACTCCCAATCCGCTAATCCGAAAATCCGTCAATCCGTCAATTCCCGGATGGCCTGTTCCACTACTGCGGTGTTGATCTTAACGGGATATTTCTTTTTCAGATCGCTGATCCATTTTGTTTCGAGCTCTGTCTGGTAGTCGTTGATCAGTTGTCCTTTGGCGTCGTTGAAGCTTTTTTGCGAGCTATGAGGGTATAAATTCACTACGTAGTAAAATGAAACCGACTGGTCTTCTTGATTTACCGCAAAGGGAGATATATAGCCTTTTTTGAGGTAGTCAGCATTTCCCGGGATCTGGATCCACTCCACCCTTCCGCTGTCTACCATAACTTTTCCATCTCCCAATTCCGTCAGGTTCTTCCAGTTCTCCCGGTTGATCGTCAGTTCTGCCTTGGCAAGTGCAGCCGAAGCAGAATCGGGGGCATTGACCATGATCGCATCGGCGCTTTTTCCCCATTGGTATTTCAACTTTTGCTTCTCATAGAGACTTTTTAAACTGTTGGTATCTGAGGCTGATTTATTCCAGATTTTTCTTTCCATTACCTCGAATAACAGGATCCCTTCTATAAGTTCTGCATACTGCGCTTTGAATTCGGGACTATATTGCTCAAGGTTTTTTCTGTAATAATCCACGCTCGATTCTCCGGCAAAGGCATCGTATAATTTCTTGTAGACTTCTATGGTCCTTGCCGGATTTCTGGCGGCAACATAATCCAGCCACTGCTGCACCATTATTTTTTGTTTAGGGAACTCGAATAGGGTGCCGTTATCCTTTACCACTGAAGAGAAGATCTTCTTTTTAGTGGCTATAAACGAATCAGTGTACCGAAACAATTCATTTTCGTCGCGGATGATTTTCTTCATCCCCGTTTTTTGAATGCAGGATTGTTCGAAAGATGTTTTGACAAGATCGATCCGCTTGTCCGTTTCAACTGCGTATTTCCAGGAGTACTCCGTGTTGTCGCCGCCGCGGGCGATCAGTCCTTTTCGTTTCACGATATGATAGCCCAGTGCGGTTTCAAATGGGGTGGTCATATCACCGTCGTTATTCAAACCAAATACCTGGCTTTCGAATACTGCATCGTATTCACCAACGCGTATATCCGGCATCAAGCCGCCGTTGGGCGCTGATGCTGCATCATAACTGAAGTTAAGGGCGAGGGCATCGAAATCAGCTCCCGCCTTCAATACTTTGTATAAAGAGTCGGCCAGCGAAGCGGCTTTCTTTTTCTCTGCGGGGCCGCTTAATGCATCAACACCGATCAGGATCTGCTGGGCTTTTAAAATGCCTTTTGCTTTTCGCTCTGCCGTCTTTTTAAAAATATGCCATCCGGCCCTGGAGCGATATGGATCTGAGATTCCGTTGACAGCGAGTGGGTATACTATGTTTTCTAAGGAATAAGGCAAACTGAAAACAGTGATAAAACCAAGGTCCCCTTTATTGGTATTTACCTGGGGATCGCCGGAATAGCTCTCTGCGACCTTCCCAAAATCATTGCCCTTCTTCAATAGTTCATAGGCTTCCATGATCTTCTTATTGGCTTCCGCCGAATCAGTGGGAGACGGGATAAGTTGAACAGCGGGATTGGTAGCGAACTCCTTTCTAAATGGGACGAAAATATGTGATACCCGCAGATCTTTTTCACCGCGTTCGGCGGCCTCCTTCATGAGTTTGTTCATCAGGGCCTGGTCACGCATAAAAGGCTCTTCGATCTGTTGCCTGAAATTCATCACTTCCTCTTGTTGATTCAGGAGCGTATCCAGTTTCATGTCGTAAGCAGCCTGCACCTTTAATTTGAACCTTGTGTAAAAGTCCAGGTAGCTTTTGATATCAGATGCTTTGTTACTGGCCGAAGTATCGTTATTCTTCAAGTAGGCTTTTACGAATTCGTTTTTTGATACCTGCCTGGTGCCATATGTGAAAATGGGTTGGGCTTGTGTTTGCAATGCCATCAAGCCTGCAATGAAAAGCAGGAAAAATCTCTTATTACCTGGGAACAGGGCTGGCGGCAGCACTGAATTTGTGGTCGAGGAATTCATTAAGCTGTTCATAATTGAGTTTCTTAGCCAGTATCTTTTTGTCTTTATCCAACAGATAAAGCATAGGGGTTTGGTAAACGTCATAAAGCTGTCTGAATCCCGGTTGACCTGATTTTAATTCATTCTCTTTCAATTCATTCGTCTGGTAAACGTGGGTCCAGTTCTTCAAATTGTGTTCACTGATGAAAGCTTTCCATTTATCAAACCCGCCGTCAGTCATCACTCCAAAGATGATTACGCCTTTATTGATCCATTTGGCGTTATAGATTGAATCGAGCTGCGGCACTTCTGTCTGGCAGTGCCCGCAAGTAGGGTCCCAGAAGCAGACGATCGTATATGGGGCGGTCACTTCGTATAATGTCTTCTTTTTACCTAATGTGTCAACCAGGTTCAGGTTGGCGGCTTTGTCGCCGATCACATTCATCATCAAGCTATATCCCCTGTCGTAGATGAATTTCTTGTTTTTTTCATTCAGCCAGCCGTCGGCATCGCCGGGGATATAATATTTTGTGAAAAGGTGCACAAATACGGCATCCTGCCCCATGTATTTTGGATTGACGTATTTATCGGTCAGATGGAGCAGTACATATTTTTTCATCTCCGGGTTCACCCTGGTCCTCAGGATCACGTCATCTGCTTCCATCTTGAGGGTGTCAGGGATGGGTGGAACGATATCGTCGAAGTACCGGTCCAGTTTAACCTGGAAAACCGGGGTCCTCAGCAGCCGGTCATCGGCGAGATCCATCGAATCCCAGTAATGACGCCTGTAATATTGATTGGCCAACTGTTGTTCTTTAATGGAAGGTGGGATGGCGGGTTCTTTGAAGACCTTGAAAACAGAGCTGAGCAGGTGTTGGGGATTGTTTTTAATGAACTGGTCCCGGTATTTTTTCATGTCTTGCGACTTAGCCTGAAGCTGGGCCTCGATCTTGGCCGAATCTGCCCGGTTGGTTGCGGTGGCGTAAGTCTTTTGCAGGGCAGACATTTCGGCCCCATACTTCTGGGAAAACTTCAGGTATTCCTTAAACGCCTCATTGTCGCGGGAGCCTGTGAAGGCCAATGATCCAATGACATTGGCACTGTCAGCCGAAACGGAGAATTTTTGTTCCTTGTCGATGATCACTTCAACCCAGCCATCTTTCTTGGGGAAAACCAGCATGTAAATACCGCCCGGAAGTTTTTCAGCTCCCTTAAAGACCACCTGGCTATTCTGATCCACGGCAGCAGAGTCCACCAGCATTTGCCTGCTGCCATAATGGTGTGCAAGGAAAATGTAGCCCGATGTAAAAGGTTTCAGGGTCACTTTGATCTCATAGGCATTTTGGGCCTTAATACTAACGGAAGCGAACATGACGAGAAAGCAAAGGATAAATTTCAGGTTCATCGGAAAAGGCATGATGGCAAAAGTATTCAAAACGATTTGACTTTTTGTTAAACCATTTGCATGAGGGGGATTAATTTTGCCGGATGCGGCAGAAGAAACAAATGATCGTCAGGCAGGCAGAGATCACGGATTATGCGGCCGAAGGCAAGGCACTTACAAAAGTGGATGGCAAGGTGATCTTCGTGAAAGGCGCCGTACCCGGCGATGTGGTTGATATTCAGTTGCTAAAGAGCAAGAAGGACTGGGCCGAAGGCCAGGTGCTTCATTTCCACCAGCGTTCGCCCCGGCGAATAGACCCTTTTTGCAAACATTTCGGCGTATGCGGTGGTTGTTCCTGGCAGATGATCCCTTACGAAGAGCAGTTGGCGTTCAAGCAACAGCAGGTGGAAGATCATCTTACCCGCATCGGAAAAGTAGAATTGCCCCCTATGAACCCCATTCTGGGCTGTAGGGAAACCCGTTTTTACCGTAACAAACTCGAATTTACTTTTTCCAATAAGAAGTATTTCACGGCCGAGGAATTCAGGGACCGGACGCCTGGGGATGCTCCCGAGCCCGCGCTGGGATACCACATTCCCAAGTGGTTTGATAAGGTCATCGACATTACCGAGTGCCATTTGCAGGCCGATCCTTCCAATGCCATCAGGGATTTTGTAAGACATATTGCCTTCGGGCAGGGGCTCTCTTTCTACGATATCCGCAATCACCAGGGCTTTTTGCGAAACCTCATCATCCGATACGCCACAACCGGCGAGCTGATGGTGAATCTATGCGTAGGACAAAACGATCAGGACGCGATACGGGGCGTGATGGATGGCCTTATCCGCGCCTTTCCGCAGATCACCAGCCTGATGTATACCATTAACACCAAGGTGAACGATAGCATCCACGACCTTGAACCGGTTCTTTACCATGGTAATGGATTTATTATAGAGCACCTGGAGAAATATCAGTTCAAGATCGGTCCCAAATCTTTTTTTCAAACCAATACGCGGCAGGGTGAGTTATTGTATCAGGTGGTAAGGGAGTATGCAGAACTTAGCGGAAAGGAAGTGTTGTACGATCTTTACTGCGGAACTGGAAGTATTGGCATTTTTTGCAGTGAAGACGCCGGGAAAGTCATAGGAGTGGAGGTGATCGGGGAAGCCGTGGAAGATGCAAAGATCAATGCGTGTCTCAACCAGGTGACTCATGCCCATTTCTTCCATGGGGATGTCACGGATATCTGTACCGAAGATTTTTTTACAGCCCATGGCAGGCCTGATGTGATCATTACGGATCCGCCCAGGGCTGGGATGCACGAGAAATTGGTACGGACGCTGCTGAATATAGCGGCGCCGGTGGTGGTTTACGTGAGCTGCAACCCGGCAACGCAGGCACGCGACCTGCAGCTGCTGGACTCGGCTTACCGGGTGGAGAGAATACAGCCGGTTGACATGTTCCCGCACACGCATCATATAGAGAATGTGGTGCAACTTAAGCTCAGGTAGCTGGAAGGATCGCTTTCCGGTAACTGTTAACAGCTCACAAGAGAAAAACTATCTTTACAATATGAATTCAACGGAAATCAGGCCCAGGGGATTTCAGGTGCTTCCACCCGTAATCAAAAACCTGGTCATCATCAATGCATTGTTCTGGTTAGCGCAGATCACAGTAGGGAAAGAGATCGTTCCTATGGAAGATATTTTCGCCCTTCATTATTTCAAGTCGGTCTTTTACAAGCCCTGGCAGTTTATCACCTACATGTTCCTCCACGATCCGGGCAGTTTCTTTCATATACTCTTTAATATGTTCGCACTGTGGATGTTTGGCAGCACTTTGGAAAATCTTTGGGGGTCAAAAAGGTTCATCATTTTTTATCTGATCTGCGGCGTGGGGGCAGCCCTCGTTCATATGGTCGCTTTGTGGTATGAAATAGGGCAGCTTGAGCCAAGGTTCCAGCAAGGGCTCATCGGGCCGGAAGTTTTCTATGGTGCCCTGAATGTGCCAACCATGGGGGCCTCAGGCGCTGTAATGGGAATTTTCGCTGCTTTCGCGTTCACCTTCCCAAACAGCCAAATGCTGATTCTCCCCATTCCATTCCCCATTAAGGCAAAATACGCGATGATGGGACTGATCGCGCTGGATCTGATCGGTGGGTTTTCGAGTAAGTCGACAGGAATAGCGCATTTTGCACATGTGGGGGGCGCGCTGGTCGGGATTTTATTGTTAATGTTATGGAACAAAAGAAATCGCAAAACGTTTTATTGATTTAACTTATCTGCCACACCAATTTTTTTACTTTTACAGTGAGGGAAAACCAGTTTTATGGGCTACCGTGATTATTCAGTGAAAAGGCGATTGTCGATCTGGAGTGAGAATAATGCACTCCTGATGCTGATCGTACTCAACGTTTTCGTTTTCATCACCCTGCATTTTATCCTTGCAGTTTACGGTTTGTCCCTGCTTCCCAAGAATAATTTCTTTAAGAACATCTTTCAGTGGTTCAGTATGCCTGCTGATCTTTCCACCTTCATCACCAGGCCCTGGACCTTGATCTCTTCCGGATTTACGCAGATGGACATCTGGATGATGTTGAGCAACATGTTCTGGCTTTGGACCTATGGGTATATTTTTCAGGACCTTACCGGCAACCGGAGGATCTTCCCTCTTTATTTATACGGTGCAGTCATCAGTGCCGCTGTCTATCTGTTGAGTTACGCCGTCTTTCCCCCGCTAAGGCAGATGGCCGACACGCAATTTTATTTCGGGGCGATGGCTCCCATCATTGCCATTGCTGTAGGGGCAACGGTCTTTGCGCCCGGGTACCGGTTGTTTCCGATGATCGGAGGGGGCATCCCCTTATGGGTGATGACCATCGTTTTTGCCATGATCGACGTATTTTATCTCACGTCCAAATCGGCCTGGTTCTTCCCGCATATTGCAGCTGCATTGGTGGGATTTCTGTTTGTGCAGTCGTTGAAATCGGGCCACGACTGGGGCGCGTGGATGAACAGGGCCTATGATTGGTTCATCAACCTGTTCACGCCGAAAGAAAAATTGGTTCCACGGAGACCTGTGAAACAGGAGGTTTTTTACAACACGCGGGGGCAGCAGCCATACAAAAAGACTTCCAATCTTACCCAGCAAAGGATCGATGAGATCCTCGATAAGATCAGCCTCAGGGGTTACGAGCGGCTGACTGAAGAAGAAAAAGAACTCTTAAAGAGGGCAAGTGAGGAAGATTTGTAAATTTGGTGATGCTTCGTAAAGCTGCCGGGAAACTCTTTTTGCTGGGATACTTCATTGTGATCATCCTTTTTCTGGCTGCATCTTTCACTACTTATGTAAATCCTGCTCACTGGTGGCATGTTGGGTTTATAGGTCTTCTGTTTCCTTACCTCCTTTTGGTGCTGGTCGTTTGTATGGTCATTTGCTTATTTGTCAAGGTCCGGTTCGCGATGTTCGGACTGATCGCGCTGGCAGTTTCATATAAAAACATAGGGTCTCTGCTAGCCCTTCGCCCTGCTGCTGAATTTCAAGTCGGTAAAAACCGGGAGTACCTTCGGGTGATGACCTGGAATGTGAGGCGCTTTACCCCGTATTATTCCGATTTTTTTGATCCTAAGAACAATAACCTGAACGCCATTGTAGAAGAAGTTGAAAAATACGTTCCCGATATTATTTGTTTCCAGGAGTTCTATACATCCACAAAGAAAAGCAGGAACCTTGATCTTTTTCAGAAGATGGGTTATCAGTACTATTCTTTTGCCCTGTTGAGAACAGGAAATAGTACTTCCAATTCCGGAACGATCATTTTCTCAAAATATCCGATCATCAAGTCCTATTTCTTCGACATGCCCAAAAAAGTATCTACCAATGCGGAAGATCCGGTGGCGGCAGATATTGATATCAGGGGGGATACGGTTAGGGTAGGGACCTTTCACATGCAGAGCTATGGGTTCATGCAACACGATTACCAGGATCTCGCCCGCATCAAGAACCAGGCGGATACGGGGCTCAAAGCCTCCAAGAATATATACCGGAAGATGAGGTATGCATTTGAACTGAGAGGTATACAGGCCGATATCATTGATGAGAAGATGAGTGCTTCCGGGTATCCCGTCATCTTATGCGGCGATTTGAACGATGTGCCATCTTCCTATTCATATGTCACCATCCGCGGCAACCGGAAAGATGCTTTTCTGGAGAAAGGTTCAGGTTTGGGGAAAACCTTCACCAGTGGCCGGTCAAGTTTCCTGACCTGGTTGCCAACGCTGCGGATCGATTATATTTTCGTTGATCCCGGGATCGAGGTGGTCCAGTTCCGGCCGGTAACAAGGCAATTATCAGATCATCGCGGGCTGATCACCGATGTGATACTACCTAAAAAATGATATTTTTGGGGCATGTCGTTGAAAGTATATAATTCCCTGAGCAGACAGAAGGAGACATTTGTGTCGTTGACACCTGGCCATGTTGGATTGTATGTGTGCGGACCTACCGTTAGTGGAGAGTCACATCTCGGGCACGCCCGTCCATTCATTACATTTGATATTCTTTTCAGATATCTAAGCTCTCTTGGATACAAAGTTCGGTATGTTCGAAACATCACGGATGCGGGGCATTTTGAGGAAGAGGGAAGGGAAGCGGAAGATAAGATCTCCAAGAAAGCCATTCTCGAGAAACTGGAGCCGATGGAACTGGTTCAGAAGTACACCAATCTTTTCCATTGGGCCATGAAGCAGTTCAATAATCTCGATCCTACCATTGAGCCTACTGCAACAGGGCATATTGTTGAGCAGATCGTGATGATTGAAAAGATCATAGCAGATGGTTATGCCTATGAAGCCAACGGCTCAGTTTATTTCGACGTAGAAAAATATCATGTGGATTTTGGAAAGAAGGGAATGCCTTATGGCATCTTGAGTGGGCGTGTGATCGAGGAGCAACTGGAGACCACCAGGGAACTTGAGGCCCAGGATGAGAAGAGGAATAAAACAGATTTTGCCCTTTGGAAGAATGCGGCACCTGAACATATCATGCGTTGGAAAAGTCCCTGGGGCGAAGGTTTCCCCGGCTGGCATATAGAGTGTTCAGCCATGTCTACCAAATATTTGGGGCAGCAGTTCGATATTCACGGCGGAGGTATGGATCTGCAGTTTCCGCATCATGAGTGTGAGATCGCGCAGAGCGTAGTATGCAATCATCATATCCCTGCGCGGTATTGGATGCACAACAACATGATCACCATCAATGGTAAGAAGATGGGGAAGAGCTATAACAATGTGATCAAGCTCAGCGAACTATTTTCCGGCGACCATCCTCTGCTCGAGCAGGCCTTTACGCCCATGACCATCCGTTTCTTTATTTTGCAGACTCATTACCGAAGCACACTTGATTTCAGCAGTGAGGCGCTGGTGGCTGCCGAAAAAGGATTGAAGAGGCTGTGGGAAGCATATGAATTGTTGATGCAGATGAAGCATAATGCTTCAAAAGCAGTTGATGAGGAGGCCGAGAAACAATTGCTTTCGCTCGCAGGTGAGTTTGATGAGTTCATGAACGATGACATCAACACAGCTAAAGTGCTGGCCAATATGTTCACCATGGTGAACCTGATCAATTCGTTCAAGAGTGGCGCGCTGGAGAATAGTTCACTTCCGGAAGCCACCATCGTCCATCTGCAGAACCGGATGAAGGCTTACCTGGAAGATATTTTTGGTCTGAAGGGCGAAAGGGTGGGTGAGGATGGCAAGCTTGATGGGGTACTGCAATTGTTGATCGATATTCGCCGCGAAGCGCGCAGCAAAAAGGACTTCATGACCTCCGATAAGATCAGGAATTCTTTGCAGGAGCTGGGCATAGCGTTGAAGGATGAGAAGGATGGAACGAGTTGGGAAATGTGAGGCGTGAAATGTGATAAATGTGGGGAATGTGGGAATCTGGTGAATGAATGTGAGAATGTGATGAATGTGGTGAATGTGGTGAATGAATGTGGGAATGTGGTAAATATTTCGGCTAAGGCTTACCGCAGTACGGGCTAACATTGACCTGGGCTGCAGTAAAATGGCGTACCTTTTTCCTTCAAAACAATTTACGGCAGCCAGGGTAGATCAGCAAGTGAACTATTCCGAAAAGCCCGTATTCTGGCAAACCTATGTGTTATGTGCCGTTGTATTCTTATTGAATAAGGCTTTTAATAATTTGTCGGAGTATTCGGTCGTCAACGGTATCTATTTCGGACTTATCATAGATTGTTAACAGATATACTTCTTTATTCGCAGTTACCAAATAGGTAATTACTCTAGCTCCACCACTTTTCCCTTTGCCTTTGCTTCGAACTGAGAGTCGAATTTTGTAGGTATTACTGCCTAGTGGTGTTCCCTCTTCGGGTTTAAAACTTAAGCTATTGGATAATTCTAATAATTCATCCTTCAAAGAAGGGTATTTCTTTACAAGCCGTTTAGCCTCCTTCTTGAATTTATCAATTGGAATTACCTTATAACTCATTAAGGAATTCGGTTAGAGTTTGCCTTCTTTCCTTCGACTTCTTTAAAATGGCTACTTCTTCGAAAGCTTCCTTTAAATCTGCTTTGATTTTTAAAGTTTGCTCATATTTCTTGAGCTTATCCAAAATCTTTTGCCAGTCGCTGAGAGGCAACTGAACCGCGCTAGGCTTACCAGAGCTATCGCTTAAATATTGAATGGCAATTTTCATATCCCAAATTTAGGAAAACTGCATTTATAAAGGGAAAGTGCTTTTAAACCACGAATGACACATAACGGGGAACTGGAATAGAAGACAGGTAATTGCGGAACACGCTCCGCAAAGTTGACCAATTGAAAGGGCGCGCGGGGTTAGCATTGGCTTAGCTCTGCTGTGTTAGTGGGTGGATTTTAATTTAAATACAGGGAATAATTTTGAGGGGTACCAGCTTCTGTTTTCTGCGGGGGCATTCTCGTCTTGCAGCAAGGTTTGAACGGCATTCATCACTACCGTTTCGAAAGAGTTGACCCAGTTTCTGTAACTGATATTTTTCTGCCGGTCGTAGATCAGGAGACAGTCGTTCAGTTTTGAGAGGTCGAAGCTTTCGGCATAGATGCCAGCGCCGATTTTACTTGCGTCAAGGGCGTTGCAATATTGTTCGTAGTGGCCGCTTACCGGAACCATCATTACAGGTTTGTCGAGATACATGGCTTCACAAACGGATTCAAAACCTGCGGTGCAAACAAGGGCTTTGCACCTCGACATCAGGTCAAGAAACTTCACGTCGTTCAGCGAATAGAAAATGAGGTTTTCATCTACTACCAATTTACCTTTATAGTGTTCCTTCACATCTTTACTGTCCGTGAAGCAAATGAGTTTCAGGGAAGGGTCATTTTTGTGGTATTCAACGATCTCCGGGATATAGCCGCTATTCAGGAGATAGACCAGTACGAACTCTTCCTGTTTAGGTAGAAGGCCAAACAGTTCTTTTCGAAGTACCGGTGGGCAGACCTGCAGATTAGTATTTCTTATTGTAGGCAAGCTGTACATGGAGATGGCCAGCAGTTTCGATGATCCGTGTGCCGTCAATTTTGTATACCATTGGATGGCTTTAGATTGGAGGTTTTCTCCGCCCGGGAAATGAAATGAGGGATGAAGATAAATGTACTGATGTGCGATGGATATGATCTTGAAAGATGGTTTTGATGTGATAGCCAGCCAGCCGATGAGGGGCTCGTAAAAATTGATGAGCAGATCGGGCTGGAATTCTTTCAGCGTGGTCTTTATTTTTTTCACGCTATCCCGATATACGGGTGTCCGCATCATATTCTGAACCACGGTTTTTCCGAGGTTGATCGACTTGCTATTTTTGTCGGTCACGAAGTTTGGGCTGGCCACGGTAATCACTGGTACCGTGAATTTTTTTAGGAAGAAATCCGGAAGCTGTCGGTTGCTGCTGCTGCCAACAATGACACAGGTTAGGGTATAGCCATTTGTGTTCAGGATCTCGGCGAGTGCAATAGCCTGTGTAAGATGTCCCCGACCCTCGCCCTGTACTGCAAAAGCGATCCGCTTATTTCTCATGCTGCGTGTTTAGTATATACTCCAGTTCTTCTTCCCAATCGTTGTTCACGGTGTCGTGTTCCGTAGCGTTATCGATGTTTACGGCACGGCCATCTTCCCGGTTGGTCATGCTGTTTCGATGCGCGGCCTTATCTGAGTTCCCGGCGCGTTCTTCTTCCCAGTCGTTCATATGTTCGTCATCCGTGTTGTTTTCGACATTTGCGGCCTGTTCGAGCTGCCATTGGTCGTAATAGATGATCTTCCATTCACCCTCTTCGGTCTCCACGAGCGCGCTCATGGTTTCAACCCAGTCCCCGGAATTCAGGTAATGGATGTTGTCGATATACTTATTGTCGGGGTGATGAATATGCCCGCAAATAATACCATCGCAGTTTTCGTTACGTGCTACAGAGCAGAGTTCGCTTTCGTAATCCGAGATAAACGATACGGCTTGTTTGACCTTATGTTTGATCACTTGGGATAGGGAGTAGTAGGGCAGACCCTTTCTGGTTCTGTAATTATTATAATGTCTGTTTACCCAGAGCAGGAAAGTGTACCCAACATCGCCCAGTTTGGCAATCCATTTCAGGTTGGTGGTTACGGAATCAAAGAGGTCACCATGCACCACGAAGTATTTTTTAGAGAAAGATTCGTGAATATGGTAACGTTGAATGGAGAAGTTCCCGAGTTGAAGCGGGAGTACCTCGTCGAGGAAATCGTCGTGATTCCCCCTCAGGTAGATCACTTCGGTATCGGTTTTCGACACCCATTTCATGATCAGTTTAAAGAACGAGGTATGGTGTTTTTTCCATTGCCCTGATTTTCGCAGTTGCCACCCGTCGATGATATCGCCGTTCAGGATGAGTTTTTGGCAGGAATGGTTTCTGAGGAAGTTGACTGCCTCGCGTACCCGGGAGTTTTGGATACCCAGGTGGATGTCGGACAGCACGATGGTTTTATAATATGTTTTCAAAGAATGGGGTTTTACGAATATCTATAACAAGTATTTCCTTAATGTTGACAAATCATTAATGAATTATTAAGAGACATGTACCAAAAGGTTTTAAAGAAAGACAAGGTGATGGGAAAACTCATCCGCGTTCAGGGCGAGAAGCAGATCACAAAACACAAGAATGCCTGGCTTCATCTCTGTCTTTCTATACTTAGCCAGCAGTTATCAACTAAAGTAGCCAGGGTGATCCGTGATCGGTTCCTGGCCTTATACGGGAGCAAGTTCCCTACGCCGCAGCAGGTATTGGATACACCGGTGGAGACATATCGTTCCATAGGATTTTCAAATGCGAAAGCCAACTACGTCCATAATGTGGCGAGGTTCGCGATTGAGGAGGGTATGGATGACCGAAAGTTGGGCAAGATGGAAGATGAGGAGATCATTAACTACCTGGTGCCCATTAAAGGCGTAGGAAGGTGGACGGTGGAGATGCTGTTGATCTTTACGTTGGGCCGCGAAGATGTATTTGCGGTGGATGATCTCGGTATACAGCATGCGATGATCCGGTTGTTTGATCTCGACCGGTCCGACAAGAAAAAATTCAAGGCTGACATGCTGCGCATTTCAGAGCCCTGGGCGCCGTACAGGAGTTATGCGTGTTTGCATTTATGGGCCAGCGCGGATGGAATGTGATAAATGGGGGGGGGATGATGAAACTGGGGTATACATTAAGTGGGCAGCATCAGGTAAGGATGAGGATGTATGAGCAGCAATTAAGGTTGAAGGCCTATAGTCCGCATACCATCAGAACGTATTGCAATGAGTTGATGCAATACCTGAATTTTTTCAGTAGCCTGGATGTAGATCAATTCACCAGTGAGGAGATCAGAACGTATCTGCTGCACTGTCTTCAACAATTTAAGTTATCGGAGAATACGTTACACAGCAGGATCAATGCGGTAAAATTTTACTATGAGCAGGTATTGCGTCAGGACAAAATTTTCATGGACATTCCAAGGCCTAAGCGGCCATCGATTCTTCCGCAGGTGATCAGCATGCAGGATTTGCAAAAGATATTTGAAGTCACGGCCAATGTAAAGCACAATACGATATTGAAATTGTGTTATGGGATGGGATTAAGGGTGAGCGAGATTGTGGCACTAAAGGTAAAGGATGTGGATAGCAGAAACATGCAGGTATTCATTCAGCGAGGAAAGGGTAAGAAAGACCGTTATGCAAATTTACCTGAGACACTATTGGGTCAGTTGAGGGAATACTGGAAGCAGTACCGGCCAAAGACGTATTTGTTTGAGGGGCAGGATGGGGGAATGTATACGGTCAGGTCTGCCCAGCAGGTTTTTACCGCTGCCTTGAAAAAAGCGAAGATCAACAAGAAGGTGGGAATTCATGGATTAAGGCATAGCTATGCAACCCATTTGTTAGAACTAGGAACAGACATCACGCTGATCCAGCAGTTGTTAGGTCATCAGGATCTGAAGACAACCATGCGGTATACCCATGTGAGTAAAAAAATCATAAAGAGTATAAAAAGTCCGTTGGATAGAATGTAAACTAAAGAAGCGATGCGAGGGGTGAACAGGGTAGTGTTATTGGGTAATCTGGGTTCAGATCCGGATGTGAGGAAGTTGAAAGAGAATCTCAAAGTAGCCAAGGTTTCGTTGGCAACATCAGAAACCTATCGGGACAAAGAGGGGCAGAAGCAGACGCAAACGGAGTGGCACACGATTTTGCTGTGGAATGCTTTGGCGGATTTGGCCGAGCTTTATCTTCGCAAGGGCCATCAAATTTATGTAGAAGGCAAACTGAGGACAAGGCATTATGAGGACAGTCATGGAGTGAGGAAGTATGTAACAGAAGTTGTGGCAGACCAGATTCTGTTATTGGAAAAGAAAGCATCCAACTGATTTTGCGCAATTCGCATTTTGTATTGCCACAAAACCCAACAATACATTCCGCGCATCACGCATTTTATCTACTCAAAATATATTTTATTTTCTAAGTATATGTTACACAATAACTTGCCATCAAGAAACCTCCAAATGCCCACAGGGCAAAGCCAGCGGTTTGTTCGTATATTTAAGAGTT
>JBBAJO010000025.1:0-46152 GCA_040404005.1 Chitinophagaceae bacterium | reverse complement strand
CTTCTATATTTTGATTTTGAATAGTTGTAGAGATTACTCCTCCGTTTAACCCTATTGAAATCTTTGAATTTTCGATACTTTTTTCTTTCTTCTTCAGGAAGTATTCCAAACCAATATTATATCTACTTAAAAAATCGTCAGAGAGATTAGTCGATATGGTAACATCTTTTGGATTTATAGTTTGTCCATAAAGAGAACGTATACAGCCCAAAAAAATAAAGAGTATAATTGGTATGTTTTTCGTAAAAAAAGATTTTTCGTTGCTATTTTAAGATTAATTGAACAATTGTCCAACCCCAAAATGGATTTTTAACAACTCCAATAACCCCACCATTCCAACAATTTTATATTTCATCTTTTTACCCGCATTTCATCTGGCGAGCTTCAGCTCGCGAATGATATTCTCCCCGCCGCCGAGTTTATCGATGCACCAGAGTACGTAGCGGATGTCAACGCAGATGGTGCGGTTCAGGTCTTTATCGAATGCGACCTGGTGGCTGAGGGCTTCGTAGTTGCCGTCAAAGGCCAGACCGATGAGTTCGCCGTTGGCATTCAGTACGGGTGATCCTGAGTTTCCGCCGGTGATGTCGTTGGTAGTTATGAAGTTAATCACCATGGTGTTTCGGGCGGCATCTTTATACTGTCCGAAATCTTTCTTGATCATCAGATCGCGGAACTTATCCGTCAAATCAAATTCGTAATCGCCGGGCTTGTATTTGTCCATTATGCCACTTGCCGTGGTGACGTAATCGTATGTGACGGCGTCACGGGGTTTATAGCTTTTTATATTTCCGTAGCTGACCCGCATGGTGAATGTGGCGTCGGGGTATCTCTTCTTGGCCGGGTCCATCTGGGCAATGCCCTTTAGATACAATCGGCCCGCATCGCCGTTGGCAACAACAAACTGCTGGTAGATCGGTGCATATTTACTGTTGTAATTGCGCATGAACTGACTTGCGGTAGAAAAGGCAGCATCGTTCTGCAATTGAACCGGGTCCGGTTGCTGCATGAATTTTTTCCACTTGTCTTCGTTCAGCAGCATAGTGGTGCCCACCACGTTCTGCGCATATTTTTCGTAGGTCATCCTGTCTTTCAGGTCGCCGTACTGGTTTTTAATGCCCTCGTACAGGCCAATGGGATGCTGATTCTTATCAACGTTGTTGTAGAACATTTGCAGGGCATCACGGATGATATTGACGTCTGCGTTCTTTTCGTATGCAATCATGAAATTTTTTCGCCTGTTATCAGAGGCAGCCAGAAGTGTTTTTACATCTGCGTGATCCGGGCCCTTTTTAACCAGTTCTGCTTCCAGCAACATCAGCGAAGAGGCATATGCCAGCAGCGTGCTGCCGAGTATGCCTTCAGACAGATAAACCCTGTGCTCAGCGTAGGGACTCCATTTGTCGTACGCAACTTTCCAATCTGAGAATATGTTTTCAAACTCAGGCTTTCCCTTGGCCCAGGCCTGGAAATTCTGTTCGTCGGCCAGTTTCTGTTCGTATACTTTGTACTTTTCCAATTGCTTGGTTTCGCCATCATAAAATTTCCAGTAGTTGGCGATGGTGGCATATGATCCGGCAAGTTTCAGTTTGGTCTTTTCATCTTTCTTCATCTCATCCATCATATGCTTCAACCTCATATCCCGTAGTGAAACCAGCGTGGGGTTTTCCACTTCAGTTTTTAGTTTAACACCATAGGAAGATTCATATCGGTTGGTAGAGCCTGGGTATCCCCAGATCATGGAAAAGTCGCCGTCTTTGATTCCTTTCAGTGAAACCGGGATCACGTATTTTGGTTTCAGGGGAATATTGGCGGTATTGTATTCGGCAGGTTTGCCATCTTTTCCGGTATAGATCCTCCAAACGGCAAAATCGCCTGTGTGGCGCGGCCATTCCCAGTTGTCTGTATCCCCGCCGAATTTGCCCACGTTTTCAGGTGGTACGCCGGCCATTCTGATATCACTGAATACCTGATAGATATACACCAGGTATTGGTTCCCTTTGAAATGGGGCACTACGCGGGCGCTGATTTTTTCACCAGGCTTGCTCATCCGGGCACTGATGGCCGCAGTCATTTCCTGCACTTTTTTTGCCCTGTCGGCTCCTTTCTGACCCGCAATTGCGCTATCCATCTCTTTTGTAACGTCTTCGATTTGGAGCAGGAACTGTACCGTAAGGCCGGGGGCAGGAACTTCTTCGGCCCTGGTTTTTGCGTAGAATCCGTTTTTCAGGAAATTGTTTTGAACCGTACTCGCCGACGCCACATTGGCATAACCGCAGTGGTGGTTGGTGAACACGAGGCCTTCGGAGCTGACTACTTCGCCGGTGCAACCGCCGCCGAAAATGACGATGCCATCTTTCAACGAGGCCTTGTTGATATGGTATAATTGTTCTTTGGTGAGCTTAAGACCTTTCTTCACCATGTCGTTATACACCTGCTGGCCCAGGAGATGGGGAAGCCACATGCCTTCGTCAGCACTGGCGATCAGAACATGGTAAACTAGCGCTGCGGAAATCAGTATTTTTTTCATATGCCTTGTTATAGTGAGTAATTATTTGTTTTCTTCTTCATCATCGGAAAGCAGGGAATCCCATAATAGATCCTTCAGGTCCTGCAAGCCTTTTTGAGTAACTGCTGAGATGAATACGTGCGGTATTTTCTTCGGCAGTTCTTTCTTTATGGCCGTTTTCAATTCATCATCCAGCATGTCCGACTTGCTGATGGCGATCACAAATTTTTTATGTAGAAGTTCAGGATTATACTTCTCGAGTTCATTTAACAACACATTAAATTCTTCGCGGTGGTTATTGCTGTCTGCTGGTATCACAAACAGCAAGATCGGGTTTCGCTCAATGTGCCTCAGAAAGCGATGGCCCAGTCCGCGGCCCTCTGCGGCCCCTTCAATGATACCGGGAAGGTCTGCAACGCAGAAAGATTTTCCATCTCGGTACTCAACCATGCCGAGTTGCGGCACGATGGTGGTGAATGCGTAGTCGGCGATCTTTGGCTTAGCTGCTGAGATCACTGAAAGCAAGGTTGATTTTCCGGCGTTGGGGAAGCCAACGAGGCCAACATCGGCCAGTACTTTCAATTCCAGCACTTTCCATCCTTCCACCCCGGTCTCACCAGGCTGCGCGTATTCCGGTGCCTGGTTGGTAGGCGTTGCAAAATGCGCGTTTCCTAAACCACCCCTTCCGCCACGTAGCCAAACGATCGTTTGACCATCTTCCAATATTTCTGCTTCCTTTTCTTCCGTCTCTCCATCACGGGCAATGGTGCCGAGCGGTACTTCAATGATAATATCTTTTCCATCACGCCCGGTCATATTATTTTTGTCGCCCCCTTTCCCATCTTCTGCCAGTACATTCTTATAGTATCTGAGGTGAAGGAGTGTCCAGAGATTTTTGTTTCCTTTTAGTATGATGTTGCCGCCTCTTCCTCCGTCGCCGCCATCAGGACCTGCCATGGCATTGAACTTAGTACGCAAAAAATGTTTGCTTCCTGCGCCACCATGTCCTGTGCGGGTGAATATTCTGATCTGGTCTACAAAATTTGTTTTTTCCATGTGTTTCTTCTGCGTACCTGTTCAGGATCTGTTTTTGATCTCGTTCCAGGTACCGTATAAAATATCCTGCTTGGGTCTGTTTTCTTCGGGCTCGGCCAGCGGTTCGCAGGGCGCCCATGCTGCTTTCATTTCTGCGGGCAGGGTTTGGTAGAGCCGGGTACCTGCGGTTTTCCATTTGATCATCTCGTCGCTGACTTCTTTGATGATCCGGGCGGGATTTCCGGCCACCACGCTTCTTGGTGGAATCTTCTCATCTGCCTTTACAAATGACATGGCGCCAACCACAGATTCATCGCCAATGTCCACGTTATCCATGATCACGGCGTTCATCCCGATCAATGCGTTTCTCCCGATCTGCGCGCCGTGGATCACCGCACCATGACCGATATGAGCCCCTTCTTTCAGCAACACTGTGATCCCGGGAAACATATGGATCACACAATTCTCCTGCACATTACAGCCATCTTCTATGACGATACTACCCCAATCGCCCCTGAGCATGGCACCCGGACCAATATATACATCTTTCCCGATGATCACATGACCGGTCACCACTGCAGCCGGGTGAACAAAGGATGATGGGTGTACTACGGGTCTGAAGCCTTTGAACGAATAGAACATGGGATGTAAATTTAACTTATATCAGTGGTTTACCGGTTCTAAAACATGTTCCCTTGAAAAGGGCCACCTGTTCATCCCTTTGGTTATGGATAGTGATCAGGTAAACGCCTGTACTTCTGCCGTTGTGGATCTCCTTCGCCTCTGCGATCAGCACATCGCCTATCTGCACCGCTTTCATGAAGCTAATGGTCACATCGAGGGCCACGGAGAGGTTATTCCGGTTGTTGCAGGCAAACGCAAAAGCGCTGTCTGCGAACGAGAACGGCACGCCGCCATGCACGATCCCGAATCCGTTGACCATTTCTTTCCGAATGGTCATGCTGATCTTGCTATAGCCTTCAGTGATCTGGAGCACCTCAATGCCGAGCCATTGGCTGAACGCGTCGTGGTCCATCATATGGTCCACTACTTCGCGGGCTTTGTTGTCTGTAGTCATTCTCCTTTGAATTCTGGGGTTCTTTTATTGATGAATGCATCTATGCCTTCCCGGTAGTCATAGCTCAATGCTGCTTCCTGCTGTAGTTTATCTTCCAGGCTGAGTTGGGTGTCCAAGTTGTTTGACAATGAGTAGTTGAGCGCATGTTTGGTGAGGGCCAGTGCTTTGGTAGGCATGTTTGCCATGGTAGCCGATAGTTTTTTGAGTTCGGCGTCATAGACTTCCTCCGGCAGAACTTTATAGACCATGCCCAGTTT
The DNA here is from genome assembly GCA_040404005.1 of Chitinophagaceae bacterium. Taxonomy (GTDB): domain Bacteria; phylum Bacteroidota; class Bacteroidia; order Chitinophagales; family Chitinophagaceae; genus Pollutibacter. The sequence continues at coordinate 41,273 of JBBAJO010000025.1, read as the reverse complement.
TTCTGCATCTGTAGCAGATATCTTTTCGCCGGTCATCATCAGGGCTGAGGCTTTTTGCCAACCGATCAGTCGGGGTAGGAAGAAGGTGCCGCCGCTATCCGGGATCAGTCCTATTTTGGAAAAAGCTTGTATGAATGAGGCGGTTTGTTTGGCGATCACGATGTCGCAGCACAAAGCGATATTAGCCCCAGCGCCTGCTGCAACGCCGTTGACGCCGGCGATGACGGGCTTAGCCAGGTTCCGTATTTTGACGATGATGGGGTTATAATGTTCACTGAGGATCTGCGACATGGTAGGGCCGTTGGGGTCTATGATTTCGGCCAGATCCTGCCCCGCGCTGAAACCTTTTCCGTTGCCCGTGATGAGTAGGGCCCTGATGGTATGGTCTTCTGCGCATCGGTCCAGGCAATGTTGCATTTCCATGGCCATGGTCCGGTTGAAGGCGTTTAGCTTGTCGGGCCGATTGAGTGTGATGGTGGCTACACCTTCCTCAACATCGAATAAAACGTATTCCATATTTAGTGACATTTGAAATAATCAAAAGGTTCTTTGCAATCCTGGCAATGGTACAGGGCTTTGCAGGCCGTAGACCCGAATTCACTGATCCTGTTGGTATGGTATGAATCGCAATGGGGACAGGGCACGGCTTCTTCTGAAAACAGTTCAGACCGGCAGGTCTGTTGTTTCGGAAGTGGTGGGGCGATGCCGTAGGATTTCAGTTTTTGCTTTCCTTCTTCACTCATCCAATCGGTTGTCCACGCCGGAGAAAGCGCTGTAGTTATTTTCACTTGACCGTAACCGTGAGCGGCCATTTCCATACGGATATTTGTAGCGATAACATCCATGGCGGGGCAGCCGGTATAGGTGGGGGTGATGATGATCTCGATCTTATTGTCGTCACGTTCAATGACATCCCTGATGATACCCAGATCTAAGACCGACAGTACCGGAACTTCCGGGTCGGGGACTTGTGCGAGTATATCGAGGATCTTTTGGTTCATGGCTACCATGTATTGTTGGGGTAGGTTCGCTGCAGGTACTGCATGTCAGCAAGGATGTAGCCGAGGTATTCGGTATGAAGGCCGGTTTTCCCGCCGGTTTGGCTGAAACCTTCTTTCGGAACGGGAAGTTTTGCTTCTTCAAAGATGGTGGCGACTTTATTCAGCCAGTTGTTTTTTAGGGTTTTGATGTCGGGCGCGATTCCTTCTTCAAAGGCTTGCATTTCATAGGTCACGGGGATGAAAAGTTCTCCCGTATAGGGCCAGAGGTCGTTCAAAGCTTTGAGCATCCGGGCATGGGATTCATCCGTGCCGTCGCCCAACCTGATCACCCATTCGCTGCTCCATTTCAGGTGGTAGGTGACTTCTTTGAGTGCTTTTGCACTGATGGCGGACAGTTGTTCATCCTTGCTTTGTTGCAGTTGATCATAGAGCAGGGATTGGTAGTTGCTCATGAAGAATTGCCTTAGGATGGTTTTAGCCCAGTCGCCATTTTGTTGTTCCGTGAGCAGGCAATTTGTAAAATCGCGGGCATCGCGGAGGTAGGCGAGACTGTCTTCTGTTGCTCCATTTCCGTATCGATCTGCTGCATATTGAAAAAAGCTTCTTGCCTGGCCGATGAGATCAAGGGAGATATTGGTAATGGCAATATCCTGTTCGAGGGCTGGGCCGTGGCCGCACCATTCGCTATTTCTGTGGCCGAGGATAAGGGCGTTATCGGCCAGGTGGAGGGTATATTGAAATAGATATTCTTTCATCTTACATATGGCTTAATTCGTCGGGCAGCTCGTAGAAAGTGGGATGACGGTATACTTTATCATTTGCCGGGTCATAGAAACTGGCGGCGTCATCCGGATTTGAGGCGTGCAGGTGTTTGCTTTCCACCACCCAGATGCTTACGCCTTCCATGCGGCGGGTGTAAACATCGCGTGCGTTTTCGATCGCCATTTCGGCATCTGCTGCGTGAAGGCTGCCCATATGTTTGTGATCAAGGCCTTGTTTGCTGCGAACAAAAACTTCCCAGAGCGGCCAGTCCTTTCCCGTATTTTTTGATGGTGTGTTTCCACCTGAACGGGCATCTTTTGATGGCGCGTGTCCACCGGAACCGGCGTCTTCCGGAATATCTCCGTAATAAAATTTTCTGATCATCATGCTGCTTTTGAATTTATGGGGTGCTGATAAAGGACGCTGATCATCATGCTGCTTTTGAATTTGAGCGTGCTGCTTTTTTCTCTGCATAGGCGAGGGCGGCATCCCTAACCCATTGCCCTTCGTCATGTGCTTTGTTACGGTCTTCCAGTCTTTGTTTGTTGCAGGGGCCGTTTCCTTTCACCACGTTCCAGAATTCTTCCCAGTTGATCTCACCAAAATCGAAATGACCACGGGCTTCATTCCATGTAAGGTTTGGATCTGGCAAGGTCATCCCGATGATCTTCACTTGTTCAGCGATCATGTCAACGAATTCCTGCCGGAGTTGATCGTTCGACTTCCTTTTAATCTTCCATTTGGTGCTCTGGTCGGAGTGCGTGCTTTCGCTGTCTTTAGGACCAAACATCATGAGTGATGGCCACCACCACCGGTTGATCGCATCCTGGCACATGGCTTTTTGTTCCGGGCTGCCCTGGCTGAGGGTCAGGAGAATCTCGAAACCCTGGCGCTGGTGAAAGCTTTCTTCCTTACAGATGCGAACCATGGCCCTGGCGTATGGACCGTATGAGGTGCGGATCAGCGCCACCTGGTTGAGGATAGCGGCGCCATCGACCAGCCATCCAACTGCGCCAATATCTGCCCAGGTGAGGGTGGGGTAGTTGAAAATGGATGAATATTTTGCCTTGCCCGAGAGCAGGTCGTTCACCATTTCTTCGCGCGACGTGCCCAGCGTTTCGGCAGCGGAGTAGAGGTAAAGACCATGACCGGCTTCGTCCTGCACTTTGGCAAGCAGCACCGCTTTTCTTTTCAATGAGGGCGCGCGGGTGATCCAGTTACCCTCCGGGAGCATGCCTACGATTTCGCTGTGGGCGTGCTGGCTGATCTGGCGGACAAGTGTTTTACGGTATGTTTCAGGCATCCAGTCTTTCGGTTCGATCTTGATCTCCTGATCGATCTTTTCCTGGAATTGTGATTCTTCATGCTTCATAACATCTCTTTTTATATGGTTCTCATCTTTGGTCAAAGTCCACGTATACGCTATCGGTCAGGGGATGGCTCTGGCAGGTTAAGATAAATCCTGCTTCCACTTCGTCTTTCTCCAGTGCGTAGTTGACGTCCATCTCAACCCTTCCTTCAATCAGTTTCGCGCGGCATGTGGAACATACCCCGCCCTTGCAGGCATAGGGCAGATCTGCGCCGTGTTTGAGGGCAGCATTGAGTATGGTATCTCCCTGTGAGGGGAGGTCAAAATGGGTGATAATGCCGTCGATCTTCACCTTGATCTTAGACAAATCTGTTATCCCTTCAGCTTTTTCATTTCGGCTCAGTTCTTCCGCGAGTTTAGTTTCGGTAGGTGTGGTGAACAGTTCATAGTGTATATGATCTGCGCTATATGATGATGACTCCAGGAATTTCTTAACGGAGAAGATCATTTCTTCCGGTCCGCAGATGAACACTTCGTTATAGAGATGAACGGGTACAATGCTGGCCGACAGGTCTGCGCATTTTTCGCCATTAATCCTTCCGAAAAGAAGTTCGCTTTCGGGCTCTTCCCGGCTGAGGATATGTATGAGCTGAAACCTGTCCATATATCTATTTTTCAGGTTTTCCAGTTCCTCCCTGAAGATGATGGATTTCCTGTTCCGGTTACCATAGACTAAGGTAAAATTACTCTGAGGCTCAGTTTGAAGGGTTGTTTTGATGATGGAGATGATGGGTGTGATCCCGCTTCCGGCGGCAAAAGCCAGGTAATTCTTTTTCGCAGCTGCGTTAAGGGCCGTGTGAAATTTGCCGGTTGGGGGCATGACTTCGAGCGAATCGCCTTTTTTGAGCGACGTGTTGGCCCATGAAGAAAAACGGCCGACGGCCAAGGCTTTGATGGCTATCCGCAGTTCATGGTCGTACGGCGAAGTGCAGATCGAATAGGTACGCCGGAGTTCTTCCCCATTAAGGATTTTTTTGATGGTGATGTTTTGTCCCTGTATAAACCGAAAGTCAGGTTTGAGATGTTCGGGGATACCGAAGGCCACGGAAACGCAATCGTCCGTCTCTTTTCGGATATCCTTTACAGTGAGTGTATGGAAATGAAGTGCCATTTTCTTGTTGTTTTTTACTTAGACTGTGATCGGCGTGGTTTGCTTTTGCATGGTATCAGCGTTGAAAATGGGTGCTGTTTATTTTTTCAATCCTTCCACTAAGTGAATGATCATAGATTCTTCCAGTTCAGCTGCGCTGATGTTCTTTTTGGTCCGGTGCCAGAACTCGATACCCCTCACTGCGCTGAGTAAGGTCAGTACTACCGAGTAGGGCTGTACCTTTCGGATCTGGCCTTTTGTGATGCCTTCTTCGATGATCTGCTCCAGCCTGCGAACGTAGATCCTTCTTTCGTTGAGGAAGGTGGCGTTATAGGGTTCTTCGAGGTACTTGCTTTCGTTATTGGTCACCATCACTTCGTCCAGCCGATTGACCCACATTGTTACGTGGAACCTTACAATGGCTTCCAACTTCTCGATGCTGCTCATCGTATTGTCATTCTCCACTTCCTGAAGCTGCGCCGTGAAATCGTTTGCAACCCGGAAGCAGATCTCCTGCAGCAGTTCCGATTTAGACCGGATATGGTTGTACAGACTTGCCGCTTCAACACCCACATCGCCGGCGAGGTCGCGCATACCGGTAGAAGCAAATCCTTTTTCGCGGAAAAGCCTCGCAGCCGCCAGGCTGATCATTTCTTTCCGGGAGCCATTCTTACGGTTGGTGAGCTTAGCCATTGTTAGGGGATTATTTGATACAAAAGTAAATAATTGTACTAACACCTGTTAGTTTTGTTTAGTGAAATCTGTTCCTTCATTCTGTTATCTTTGCGGCACCTAAACGTATAGAAAATGTCATTAGTTGTAGTTGGATCGATGGCCTTCGATGATATCGAAACCCCTTTCGGGAAAAGTAATAAGATCATAGGTGGCGCGGCCACTTATATCGCCTGGAGCGCCTCAAATTTCAAGCAGCCGATCAAGCAGATCTCGGTAGTGGGCGGCGATTTTCCAACGGAAGAACTGGAGAACCTGCGTAGCAGGGGCGTGGTCCTGGACGGGGTGCAGATCAAGAAGGATCAAAGGTCGTTCTACTGGTCCGGCAGATATCACCTCGACATGAATACCCGGGATACCCTGGACACCCAGCTTAATGTGTTGGCGGATTTTGATCCGGTGGTGCCTGAGAGCTATCAGGACTGCGAGTTTCTGATGTTGGGTAACCTGGTGCCTGCGGTGCAACTGAGTGTCATTAAACAAATGAGGACCAGGCCGAGGCTGATCGCGATGGACACCATGAACTTTTGGATGGACACGGCGATGGAGGATCTGGAGGCGGTGATCCGGGAAGTGGATGTATTGATGGTGAATGATGCCGAAGCCAGGCAATTGAGTGGTCAGTATTCGCTGGTACGTGCGGCCCGGGAGATCATGAAGATGGGACCCAAATATCTCATCATAAAGAAAGGGGAGCATGGGGCGTTGTTGTTTCATCAAGATCAGGTGTTTTTTGCGCCAGCCCTTCCGCTGGATGAGGTGTTTGATCCAACAGGAGCCGGGGATACATTCGCTGGCGGTTTTATAGGCCACATTGCGCGAACCGGAGATATCTCTTACAGCAATATGAAATCGGGCATTATTGTGGGGTCAGCAATGGCTTCGTTCTGCGTGGAGAAGTTCGGGACCCAGCGACTTCAGGAGATCAGCAGGCGGGATATTGATGAGCGGGTTCATGAGTTTGTGCAGTTGGTGAATTTTGATATTACGTTGATCTGAGCTCATGATGCGAAATTGAAACGACTGTCTTTTGAGCACTCATCGTTCATTGTTACCCAACAGTCCCTAAAGCGAACGGCCAGGGATGAAGCTCGATTAGCGGGCATTTTTAACACCTACCGTGCTCTTCATTCGCTTTATTTTTCCGAAGATATCAAAGTATTCAGCTAGGATGATATACACACCCGACGGTGCAGGAACGCCTGACTCGGTTAGCCCGTCCCACCGAAAAAATCCGCTTGTGCCACACAGGCTGCTTCTGGCGATCGACCTGACGAGCCGACCCTGCCCATCAAAGGCGGTGACCGTAGCCACATTTCCGGGCTTTGAAAACTGATAGTTGATCAGCAGGAAATCGTCGCGGCCGTCCATGTCAGGCGAGATCAGTTTTGTGCTCAGGCTGAAGGGGCCGGCGTTGGTTTGATCTGGCCACGATTGTGAATTCCGGTATCCGGGCGTGCCATAGCCGGAGGACGAAGAAGCAGAGTGCCAGTTTGCCGGATCCCGGGTGGGCGCATCCGGGGATACCCGTTCGAGGGAGATCCCCTCATGCTGGCTGATCAGTTCAAAATGCCATTTTTCTTCGTAATTCAGCTCGTCGGTCAGCAAGGCCTGCTGGTTCAACAAGATCACTTCTCCCTGGTCATCGGGAAAAGTGGGAAGCGAACCCAATTCAAGGAACCGGGCATGATCAAATGGCAGGAATGTATTTCGCACCCACGCTTCTCCCGTGGTTAAAGCGATGTATTCGCCGGGATAAAGCGGATTCGGGAAAGATGAAATGGGTGTGATGGATGTTATACGGTTGCTACCATCCCGATTTGCCAACAGAAGGCTGCCCAAATCTATATTCTTGTTGCTGCGATTATACAATTCAACATAATCATGGCCGCCGGTGGGCGGATTGAAAAAGATCTCGTTGATCACAATATCTTTTTCAGCAGGAACTGAGAAACGACCTGTTTTGATGGTTTGTACATTTGAAACATTACCACTGCAATCCGAAGTGCCGGTGATTCTGATGCTATAGATCTCGCTTTCTTTAGCAGCTCCAGACAGCTTTATAACCATGGTTTCAAAAAGCGGAGGCTTTGTGCTGGCAGCCGCGACTGCGAGGACGGGATTGATCATGATAGCGTTGGTATTGGAAAGATCCCGGATTGGCTCCGAGAAAACGAGCATGATCGTTGAACTGTCAGCCATATACGAATACAAGATCGTAGGTTTCGTAGTATCGGTTACAGTAGCAGCAATGCTATTTTTTCTTCCCGGACTTCCGCCTTTCAGATCCCTTGATGCTGCCCAGTTCTCTTTACCCAGACAGGGCCGTCCTACGTCCATCATTTCAAGGCTCCATCCGCCCTCCTGTTTGACATCGTTGTGGTACCAGGTTTTGTTCCATGCCACTGCATGTACGATCTTTCCGGAAGGGGACAGCAGGATCAACGTATCTCCGTCATTGTCTAAAGTAGGCATGCTCGATATTGCCACGGCATTTCCAAAAACCAGGAATGCCTGTATTGAAGAACTGCTGCATAGGACAAGTGTGCTATCGGGCCTCAGGACAATATTGCTGTTGATCTTACCCGTTGTACTTCCATTGGAGAACCCCCAGTTCCTGAGGTTCCAGTCGGAGTTGCTTCTGTTCCTGATCTCAATAAATTCTGAGGCAGGCATGCCCCGGGAAGGAGTGGGATCTGCAAAGATCTCATGAATGACCACATCATATCTTCCCGGTTCCTGCGCTGCTACCCAAAACACCAATAAAAGCATCAGCAACAACAAAACAATATTTTTCACAATGATCATCAGAACCCAAATTACCTTCAGGCAAAAGCGAAAGCAAGGTGAATAGATCGAAATGCTTTGGGAAAATAACAGGTAATGTATGAGTATGAGGCATATTTTTTTGGCAAGAAAAGAATTGATGAGTAATTTCACCGTTCATGATGCTCATAAAACATAAACAGACCAGCAAACATTTCCCTCAGGGGAAGGTGTAAGGAATGTTATATGTATAGATATATTTTCCGGGCCTTCCATGTGAAGGCCTTTTTTTATAACCAAAAATTCAAACACGAACGAACATGAAAGTTGCAGTAGTAGGCGCCACCGGCCTGGTAGGTACCAAGATGTTACAGATACTCGCCGAAAGGAATTTCCCTGTTGATGAGCTCATACCCGTTGCCTCTCAGGCATCCGTTGGTAAGGAAGTGCTTTATAAGGGCAAGGCATTTAAAGTGGTCAGCGCAGAAGACGCTATCGCCGCAAAGCCCCATGTAGCCTTATTCTCAGCAGGGGGATCGACATCGCTGGAACTTGCGCCGAAATTTGCCGCTGCCGGTATCACCGTGATCGATAACTCCTCGGCTTGGAGGATGGACCCTACCAAGAAACTGGTTGTTCCCGAGATCAATGCAGATGCCCTGACGGCAGAGGATAAGATCATTGCCAATCCAAACTGTTCAACCATTCAGATGGTGGTTGCACTGAACCCACTTCACAAGCGGTATAAGATCAAACGTATTGTAGTGTCTACCTACCAGAGTGTAACCGGTACCGGTAAAAAAGCCGTAGACCAACTCATGGGTGAGCGCAACAAAGTCGTTAGCGGCTCAAATGCAGCATATCCCATGGCCTATAAATATCCGATCGATCTGAATGTTATTCCCCAGATCGACGTGTTCCTCGAGAATGGATATACCAAGGAGGAGATGAAGATGGTGCTTGAGACCAAGAAGATCATGCGAGACGACAGTATCCGTGTAACAGCTACAACCGTTCGTATTCCGGTTATGGGCGGACACAGCGAAAGCGTTAATATCGAGTTTGAACAAGATTTCGACCTGAATGAAATAAAACAACTGCTGGCCTCAGCTCCTGGCGTTGTGCTCACCGATGATCCGGCAAACCAGCAGTATCCAATGCCCATGGACGCCCACGAAAGGGATGAAGTGTTCGTTGGTCGTATTCGCCGTGATGAATCACAGCCCAACACACTGAACATGTGGATCGTATCTGACAATCTGCGTAAAGGTGCAGCTACCAATGCTGTGCAGATCGCAGAGTACCTGGCATCTAAGCATTTGTTAGGATAATTTCGAAAGACCTTCAAGGAAAGCCCATAAGCATGTTATCCTGGGGCAAGGCACGAAAAACCTTGCCTTCGGGGTATACGCTAGAGCCGGTCCCTGCTTATTCTATTCCTCTGTTTATAAATTCAACGAGTGGTTTAAGCGCTTTAAAGGCGTTAACGCAAATCTTTTCCAGATCTCCGGATGCCATTTCTTCGTCGGAGATCGGACGCATGGCGATAAAGCTTTTCAGCTTGAGGTATTCGGCCGCAGGGTTTTCTGCGTCATAACCTTTAGGGATGCGGGACAGCGAAACATCGTCCCCCTTGTATAGTTGTTGGTATTGTTTCTTAAATGCGGGCGATTCGATGAGCGACAAAAATTCGTCAAAATGATAATCGATCTCCTGCCGGACCTTGGCCAATTGCTCGGGCATCGGCATCCACATTCCTCCGCCAGCAAACGAAGCTCCCGGTTCAATGTGCACATAATATCCGGCAAAGGGTGATTTTTTCCCACCTGAAGAAATGGATGCTCCAAAATTGGTCTTGTAAGGTGACTTGTCTTTCGAAAACCTCACATCCCGGTTGATCCTGAACATGCACTCCTTTGCAGTCAGATGGGCAATCGACGGGTCATATTTTCCATAGGCTGAAATAAGCGACGTAACAAAATTTTCAAACGCTGTTTTTGCTTCAACATAACTCGGCCTGTTGGCATCAAACCAAGGCTTGTTATTGTTTTTGGCCAGTTTTTTTAAGAAAGGGATCATGCGCAGTAAACGGGTTATTTTACTTTGCCCCAGTTCTCGCCACTTTTGATTCTGTATAAGGTCATTTCACTTACTCCGTACTTTTCAGCCAGCTGTTTAAACGTTAGTTTCCTTCTTGGGTCACTCAGTAGTTTCTTGATCGTCTTTACCTGTGTGGTATTCAACTTCAAGCCCGTGCTGCGCGAAGCCTGGACTTTTTTGTAGGCAATTTTCGCCGGTGAGTTCTGTTGGTGAGCTGCCACTTCATCCTGGGTAGCCCATTTCAGGTTAGCGGCTTTATTGTCCAGCTTATTATGGTTAACGTGTATGACGAATTTATATTTGGAAGAAGGTTTTTTAGAAAAAAACTTTGCCACTTCACGGTGTATGTATATCGTTCCCTTACTATCCGGGCGGTGAAGATTCAGGCTTTTATAGCCTGTAGTTAACGATCCGTTAAGAAGTTTACCATCCTCATGTAAGTCGTCCTTATAACTTGCAACCCTACCCTGATTCGACACTGCGTATTTCTTACGGAGATCTTTCCAGCCAGGGAACTGCAGGTTTTTCCAAACCTCTCCAGCTAATTTCTTTATCATGATGTTTGGCTTTTATGACGATAAAATTACTACATGTATGCAATCCGGCTGTTATTTTTTATAGGCGGAGAGGGATTATTAACATAACACACGCGAGCTAGCTTATGCGTTGGCGTTATCCTCCCGTCATTTCCACAAATTCTTTTTCACTGATGATCCTTATACTTGCGATTTTCCGTGCCTTCTCCAGCTTTGATCCGGCATCTTCACCTACTACCAGATAATTGAGTTTACTACTCACACCACCGAGGATTTTCCCCCCGTTCTTCTCCACAATGGCTTCAGCATCCTGCCTTTTCATCTGTGTAAGCGTGCCGGTAAAGAGAAAGGTCAGGCCCTCCAAATTACCATCATGCTTCACTTGCTGGCGGTCATTCTTCAGGTTCACCCCGGTGTCTTCCAGCTTTTTCAGCATACGGATATTATCATCATTGTGGAAGAACTGGTAAACACTCTCAGCCACCTTTACCCCTACATCCTCAAGATTCAGCAGGTCATCCTTTTCATAGTCGCAATAGTCCAGCATATGCTCAACGCCATTTGCCAGTGCCTTAGCGGTAGTCTCACCCACATACCTGATGCCCATCGCGTTCATCAGCCGGTGAAGGGGCTGCGACTTAGACTTTTCTATGGCTTCCTGCAAATTGGTCACCGACCGGGGTCCGAATCCCTCCAACAACCTGATCTTTTCAAAAGGAAGGTGGTAAATGCCGGGGATATCAGGTAAAAAGCCCAGCTCATAGAACTTTCGAATATTGGCTTCGCCGAGCCCCCTGAGGTCCATGGCATCCTTGCTGGTATAATGAATGATCCTTTCAAGCACCTGGGCGGGGCAATTGATATTGGTACATCGCCACACCGCTTCGTCTTCCGGTTTATACAATAGGTCGTCACATGCAGGGCAGCGGGTGGGGAACCGGATCTGGGATTCAGTTCCGGTTCTAACATCCACCAGTGCTTTTACAATATAAGGGATCACATCTCCGGCCCGCTCCACCAGCACCTGGTCACCGATCATGATATCCCGTTCGCGAATGAATTCTTCATTGTGAAGGGAAACAGAAGTAACGGTTACCCCACTGATGGGAACCGGTTCGATCTTGGCTACGGGGGTGATGCTACCTGTTCGGCCCACCTGGAACTCGACCGCCCTTAATTTGCTGGTCGCCTGTCTGGCCTTGAACTTAAAGGCGATCGCCCATCGGGGGTGATGGGTGGTCATTCCCAGTTTTTCATGCAGTTCAATGCTGTTTACTTTCACCACCATGCCATCTATTTCATATGGCAATTCATCACGCTTTGATTCATATTCCTGGCAGTAAGCAATCACCTCCTCTATGCCTTTACAGATCTTCTTTTCACGGTGCGGGCTTCTCAGCCCCAGCTCCCAGAGCATGTTCAGCGCTCCGGCATGGGTATGTAGTACTTCGGGATGATGCTGCCCATCTTCCATGATCACATCACTCACATGGTAAAGAAACGCTTCCAGATTTCGTTTTGCAACCTCCCGGGAATCTTTGATGCGCAATGCTCCGGAAGCCGCGTTCCTGGGGTTGGCCAGGGGCGGCAGATGCTGGGAGACCATAACATCATTGAAGTTTTGAAAACTGGATTTGTTCATCATCACTTCGCCCCGGATCTCTACCTGCTTAATGCCATAAGAAGAAAATTTTGCGAACAGGGGAATAGATCGGATCTGTTTGAGGTTGATGGTAATATCTTCCCCTTCAACACCATCACCCCTGGTGGCACCCCTTATAAAACGATCATTTTCATAAATAATTGAGATTCCCGCGCCATCAAATTTCGGCTCAACACAGTATTCGATCTCTTCCAATCCCGAAATCTCTTTTGCTTTCCTGTCGAAATCATTCAGGTCTTCGGCATTGTAAGAATTCTCCAGCGAAAGCATGGGAACCATATGCTTTACCACCGGAAAGTTTGCCGTAATGCCTTTAGCCACGCGTTGGGTAGGGGAATCTGAAGTCACGAGATCAGGATGATCTGTCTCCAATTTTTCCAGGGCATCATACAGGCCGTCATACTCTTTGTCGGATATCAGCGGATCACTCAATATATAATACCTGTACTCATGAAATCGGAGTGCCTCTCTGAGACGGCCTATGTCATTAACATGAAATGATGCTTTATTTAATAGCTCTCGGGAGCAATTTTGATGTTTTACCGTTTCTTCCTGATTATACATATGGCGAACTTGGGCGATAAAAATACTTAATTCCCCATTGAGGGTGACGGGCCCTGATCCGCATTCGCAGTTATTTTTGCTGCTTTCAGATTTGTACGATAATTTTTGTCTGTTTAATCCACGATGTAATGACGCCAAAGCGAAGCAGGCCTAATATTAATACCACACCGGTAGACATCCGCAACTATTTTGGATTTGCAGTTTCGGTCGACTGTGTCATCTTCGGTTTCGACGATAATGCGCTGAAGGTTTTATTGATCAAAAGTGATCTTCCGGAATTCCAGGAGCAGTGGTCGTTACTCGGTGACCTTGTTGGGCTGAATGAGGACCTCGACAAGGCTTCGCACCGCGTGGTAAAAGAGCGCACGGGCCTGGAGAATCTCTACCTCGAGCAGGTTCACACATTTAGCGCTATAGACAGACACCCGGCCGGTCGTGTGGTTTCATCTGCTTATTTTTCACTGATCAATATAAAACACTATCATCTCCTTCAGAATGATAATGAACTGCACTGGCATGCTGTGTCGGAATTGCAAACCATGGCATTTGACCACAAGCTTGTCCTGGACACCTGTCTGAAGAGATTACAGGAGAAAGTACAGGAAGAACCCATCATCTTTAATCTTCTCGAAAGGAAATTTTCGCTTCGAGAACTTCAATGCCTATACGAGGCTATACTTGACGTTAAACTGGACCGGAGAAACTTCAGGAAGAAACTTTTTACAACCGGCCTTTTGGTAGACGTCAATGAAATGGAAGAAAATGTGCCACACCGACCAGGCAAATTATACAGCTTCAATCACGCGCATTATTCCAAAATGAAAAAGAAAATTTTCGTGGGCATAGACTTCTGATTTTTCCACATTGCGCAGCATTTAAGCAGTAAGAACTGTCTTGCTCCTAAGCATGGCAAAATTAATTTGAAAGGCATTTACGATTTAGCAATTTTATGTTTAAGGTTTAACGATTTAGCAAATTCTGGTTTTAGAAATTTTTTTTGGCATTAAATTTTTGTTAACGTCATTTGCATCTGGTAGTATGTATATACTACACGACTCAACTATTTAAAATTACTGTTTATGACCCAAAGACGCTTGCTGCCAATGTTGGTAGTTACTTTGTTAATAGCCTTACAGACTTTCGCCCAGCAACGAACTATTTCGGGTAGGGTTACTGATGGGACGGGCGCGGGGCTTGCCGGTGTCACCGTAACTGTTAAGGGTAGCCGAGTGGCCACACAAACGGACAACGACGGGGGCTACCGCCTGAATGTACCTGAAAACTCCAAAACATTGGTTTTTACCGGTATAGGTTTCACCACGGTTGAAAGCGCCATCGCCGGATCTGCCGTGAACATTACGCTTGCCGCTTCTCAAACCGCCCTAAACGAGGTAGTGGTTACCGGTTATGGTACGCGCCGCGTCAAAGACGTCACCGGATCCGTGACCAGGGTTGGAGAAAAAGATTTTAACAAGGGCCAGATCGCCTCTCCAGAGCAATTGCTGCAAGGCCGTGCGCCTGGTGTATTGGTTACTCCCGCAACTGGTGAACCAGGCGCGGCCGCTACCATTAATATTCGGGGTACGAGCTCTATAAGCGGCAGACAGGAGCCCCTGTTTGTAGTGGATGGAGTTCCCCTCGCTCAAGGCGGTACACTCGGATCTGCCAGTGGAGTAGAAGGTGGTACCACCGCTAAGAACCCGCTCATCTTCCTGAACCCCATGGATATCGAAAGCATTACAGTGTTGAAGGACGCCTCTGCCGCTGCCATTTATGGTTCGCGCGGTGCAAACGGTGTTGTTCTCATCACCACCAAGCAAGGTCGGGGTGGTAAATCCGGACAATTCTCCTTCAACGCACAATTGAGTTATGCGAAAACTGCAAAGCGATATGACCTGATGAACGCTTCAAATTTTCTTCGCGCTGCCAAGCAAGCAAATATAGACGGCGGAGCTGATCCTGTTGCAGCTGCGGAAGCAGTAGCACAGATTGATAAAGGTGCAAACACGGATTGGCAAGATCAAATTTTCCGCGAAACGCTTTCCCAGACATACAATTTAAGCTGGGGTTTTAACCGTGGCGGAACCACTGCCAGAATCAGCGGATCCTACGATGATCAGGTGGGTATTGTAAGGAACAGCGGGTTGAAAAGGATGACCGTCCGTGCTAACGTCGGCCAGAAATTGCTTAATGACAAATTGAAGTTGGAAGCAAACCTGACGTATTCAAATACCAGGAATCAGTATGCGCCACTATCAGATAACGCCGGATTTCAGGGGAGTTTGTTGGGTGCTGCTTTACAGTTCAATCCTACCTATCCCGTTTACAATCCAGATGGTTCGTTCTTTCAGCCGGGTGATCAAAGAAATCCCGCGCAAATGCTTGCCTATTTCGATGATCGAGATTATGTAAACAGGTTTCTTGGAAACATTTCTGCCAGTTACCAAATTACGAAAGGCCTAAGCTATAAGATCGTGTTGGGTCGCGACCAGTCGACTTCTGAAAGGACCGCATTTGCAGATCCCCGCTTGGGTTCCGGCGCTTATGGCGGTACGATCAATGTATTTGGTAAGGATTACCAGAATGGTATTCAGGGTAATGGTAGAACAACCCGCCAGAATCTGGACGTTACATCAAATCTTTTGGAGCAATACCTGACGTTTGACAGAACATTCGCCGATCGTCACAATGTCAACGTGGTAGCAGGTTATTCTTACCAGGACTTCACAACAGAATACAAAGGCGCATTCGGCTGGGGTCTTAACACACCAGTTACAAAACCAACCGAGGTGTTTAACAAGGATTACAACAGTTTCAAAAACTATGGGGACTTCGTTCCCAATTACGACAACAATAAACTGCAGTCCGTATTCGGAAGGTTGAACTATATCTTTAGCAATAAGTATTATCTGACACTAACCGTAAGAACGGATGGTTCGTCCAAGTTTGGTGCAAACAATCGGTACGCAACTTTCCCTGCCGTTGCTGTAAAATGGAATATTATTGAAGAGGCCTGGGCTGAAAAAGCACTGGGTGGCCTGTTCAGCAATTTAGCGATCAGGGCAAACTGGGGCCGACTGGGTAGTCAGGATAACCTGGCGTCCTATGCAGCGCTTAACCTTCAGCAAACCTGGGATGTGGGAAGTGGTCCCACCACTCGTTTTATTCAGCAGGGTAATCCCGATCTCAAGTGGGAAGAGCTGACAACTATGGGAATTGGCTTTGACCTGACATCCAAGAACGGTAGATTCAATGCTACTGTTGATTACTATGATAACACTCGCAGAAACATGCTGTTCTTCGCGCCTACACCCGGTGGATTTGCGCCTACCAGCTTCTGGTGGATCAACCTTCCCGGTGAAGTAACAAACAAAGGCTGGGAATTTAATGTTGGCTACAAAATCATCGAAGGAAAAAAATTCAAGTGGGATGTTAGTGCCAACCTGACCACTGTGAAGAACAACATCACCGGTCTGCCTACACCTATCAATACAGGTGCAGTTAGCGGACAGGGTCTTACTGGTGCCTTCGCTCAAACCCTTACCAATGGAGCTCCGATCTTCAGCTGGTCAATGCTTGAATACCTTGGTTTCGATGGAAACGGAAACGCGCGTTATGGTAACGGTGGAGCCAACCAGCTTATGGGAACGGCCTTGCCTAACCTGTTCGGCGGTTTGACCAACAACTTCACTTACGGACGACTGAGCATGAGCATCTTCCTCAATGCCATGAGCGGTTTTTATGTGTATAACAACACAGCGAACGCTCTGTTCCTGAAAGGAAGTTTGCGCAATGCGAGGAACGTAACCAATGAAGTGGGTAACGGACCTGAGAATCCGTTTAACCCCGGCTCTGTATCTACCCGCTTTCTTGAGAAAGGAGATTTTATTCGCCTGGCTAACGTGAACCTTAGCTATATGTTCAATGTTAATCGTAAGACGATCAAATCATTGTCCGTTTACGCGTCTGGTCAAAATCTGGCGCTGTGGACCGGTTACTCAGGTATAGATCCGGAAGTTAACGTTGACAAGAATATCAACGGTGTTCCTTCCCGCGGATTTGACTACACCCAGTATCCAAGGCCAATGATCCTCACCTTCGGCGTGAATGTTGGATTCTAATTTGAAAACAGTTAACACTCATCAATGATCAATATGAAACAGATAATAAAAAACTACTTACCGATCGTTACTTTAACACTGTTGATGACGGCATGTACGCTTGATCCCACCCTGGAAGGTCCGGTGGCAGAAGCGCCAAATCAAGCTGGCGGCGCACCTACACCTCCAAGCCTTTCTACGCTGTACGAGCAGCTGAATGGCCTTGGCGGACAGGAGAACTGGTTTGCTATGCAAGAACATTCTACAGACGAGATCATGGGACCCACTCGTGGTACTGACTGGGATGACTTCGGAACATGGCGTCGTCTCCACCTTCACACCTGGGCGGGTGACCACAATCAGATCAATAATACCTGGAACCAGCTTAACGGAGCCTTGTTCCAGTCTACACTGATCGCTGAAACGTCTACAAATCCTTCAAATAAAGCCCAGGCCCAGTTCCTGCGTTCATTTTTCCGGATGATCACCATTGACCTTTACGGTCAGTTGCAGTCGCGCCCGGCTACTGCGGCAGCAAGTGTCATCCCGGATGTACTCAGCCGTTCTGCAGCTATTGATGCATTGATCACGGAAGCGGAAGCTTCTGTAGCCAATCTGGCGGCGTACGCTAAAACCAACAGGCGTCAGGCAACGAAAGAAGCTGCATGGACATTGCTGGCAAAAGCTTACCTGAACAAAGCCGTTTACAAACAGGATCCTACTAAACCTCAAGGTCCTTACACTTTCGCTGCGGCAGACATGAACAAGGTGATCGAGAACTGTGACAAGGTCCTTGCCAATACGTCGTTGCAAGTAGATAATCAGTATTGGGATAATTTCAAGTGGGACAACGGTATTGCTTCCAGTGAAAATATATTTGTTCGTCACAACGGCTCTGATCCTGTTGTAGGTGGTGGAAGAGACCTTAGGTGGCAGACTTCCCAGAGTTGGCATTACAATCAGGCTCCATCCAGTTGGAACGGCTTTGTTACGCTGTCTGAATTCTACAATAAGTTCAGTTCAGACGACATAAGAAGAAATTCTGATCTCCCCGGATACACGGAGAAAGTTGGTGCCCCTGCAGGTTTCCTTATTGGTCAGGCTTTTGGACCAGTTAAGCCAAGCAATCCGAAAGAACCAGGCGTGATTGGAGATCCAATTGGTCCTTTGTTCGATCGTTCCGGGAACAAACTTATATTCACTCCAAAAGCTTCTATTTTCTTTAACGGCGAGAACAGCGGTATCAGGGTCAATAAGTTTCCCCTGGATCCAAGTTCTATCAACGATGGCGCATGGGGTTCTAGCAACGAGTTTCCTTTCTATCGTTTGTCAGATGTTATCCTCATGAAAGCTGAAGCGATACTGCGCGGTGGTGCTCCCACTGGTGGCGCTACTCCGCTTTCCCTGGTTAATTCTGTCCGGGCTAGGCGCGGTGTAGCTCCACTCAGTTCCATAAACCTTACAGAATTGCTGGCAGAACGCGGTCGTGAGCTTTACCTGGAAGGTCACAGGAGAACTGACATGGTTCGCTTCGGTGTATTCAATGCTCCCGTTGAAGAAAGGCCAAATGCTTCTGAAGGCTTTAAAGCAGTGTATCCTATTCCAACGATCGCCTTATCGTCAAACCCTAACCTGAAGCAGAACTTCGGATACTAATCGTATTGATCTATAAGCGAAAGAGGCTGCCCATTTATGTGGCAGCCTCTTTTGTTAGGAACCGTTAATTCAAATCCTGCTTTGCTTTATTTCTTTATTTTGTGTCATCATGCTTTTGCGTAACGCGTTTATTTTGTTTCTGTACATCTCCGTCTTCTTGGGGTGCCGTGAAAAGCCGTCTGGCCCAACCTTATTTTCTGTTGTCGAAAACAACCAGGTTACCTTCACGAATGCACTCGCAGAAACCAGGAACGATAACGTTTTTACATATCGGAATTTTTACAATGGTGGCGGTGTAGCGAGCGGAGACCTGAATAACGATGGCCTTCCGGAACTATTCTTTACGGCTAACCAGAGCAGCAATAAACTCTATGTCAACAAAGGCCATTTACAGTTTGAAGACATCACGGAAAAAGCAGGGTTCAGCTACCATGGTGAATGGAGTACGGGGGTTGTTTTTGTAGATATCAATGCCGACGGATGGCTGGATATCTATGTCTGCAATGCCGGAAATATGACGAAGAAGGAACTTCGGCGAAACCAACTCTTCATCAACAACCGCAACCTTACCTTCTCCGAGGAGGCTGCGAAGTACGGTCTTGACAACGACGGTTATTCCACCCAGGCCTCGTTTTTCGATTACGATCTGGACGGTGATCTCGACTGCTTCCTGGTCAACAACAGCCCGATTCCCGTCAATACACTGAACTATGCGAACATGCGGAGCATTCCTGACGCTGAAGCGCCGTTTGCGGATTTTCTCAAGGGCGGTGGAGATCATCTGTATCGAAACGATGGCGGGAAGTTCGTAGACGTCAGCCGGGAGGCAGGCATCTACGGCAGCATCATCAGCTTTGGTTTAGGCGTTACCGTGGGGGATGTAAACGATGATGGATACCCTGATGTATACGTATCCAATGATTTTTTTGAGAAAGACTATCTCTATATCAACCAGGGGAACGGCACCTTTAAGGATGAGATCGAAGATCGGACACAGCACATTAGCTTTTCGTCTATGGGTGCCGATATGCAGGATATAAACAATGATGGCCGGCAGGATATTTTCACCACCGACATGCTGCCCGGAGATGATTACCGTCTGAAGACAAACTCTTCTTTTGAAGGGTATGAGATCATGCGGCTAAAGCAGAACCAGGGATTTTTCAATCAGTATACGCAGAACAGCCTGCAGGTGAACAACGGGCAGGGAAAATTTCTGGAAACCGGATTTTATTCCGGAGTCGCTGCCAGTGACTGGAGTTGGGGTGCGCTGATGTTTGATGCCGACAATGATGGGCTGTCAGACATCTTTGTTTGCAACGGCATTTACCGGGATGTTACGGATCAGGATTTTATTGAGTTTTTTGCCAATGAGGTGGTGGGACAAATGGCGTTGAGTGGAAAGAAGGAAGAGGTGGAGAAAGTTATTGATCAGATGCCGTCTATTCCGCTAAAGAATAAATTCTTCCGCAACGAAGGGGCACTTCGATTCTCCGATGCGGGCGATCAATGGGGGCTTGATCAGGTAACGTTTTCCAATGGAGCCACTTATGCGGATCTCGATAACGACGGGGATCTCGATCTCGTCATTAACAATGTAAATCAGCCCGCGGTGGTCTACCGGAACAATTCGTGGGAACAGCATCAGTCGAACTATATCGGTATCGCGCTCACCTATCCCTCTCCCAATCGATTTGCCGTCGGGGCTAAGGTTAAAGTGTTCTGCAGCGATCAGATCATCATACGTGAGCTGATACCCAGCAGGGGCTTTCAGTCTTCTGTTGATTACAAAATCATCATTGGCACCGGTGACCTGGCTGTTGATTCTTTGCAGGTGGTGTGGCCCAACAGATCGGTTACGGCCATGGTAAAGCCCGAGCTGAACAGAACCCTGACGATAGACTTCGACAAAGTTGTTCATTCAGACCGTGCTGACGCGGAGACCGCGCAGTTGTTTTCATTTGCTGCTGTAGCCCTTCCTGTAGATACCCTGAAAGAAGATGATCACGTGGACTTCTATGCGGAAAGGAACATGCCATTTATGTTGTCCAGGCAGGGCCCCAAAGCTGCGGTGGGCGATGTAAATGGCGACGGGCTGGAAGATATTTTCATTGGCTCGCCGGTACAGCAGGACAGGTACCTTCTTTTGCAAACATCAAAAGGAGCATTTATTGAGAAAGAAGTTCCAGACTTTAAAAAGATCAGATTCCATGATATCACGGCCGCATTCTTTTTTGATGCGGACCAGGATGGGGACTTAGATCTGTTTACCGGCGGCGGTGGAAATGTTGAAGTGGCAACTTCCGAAGTGTATCAGAATCACATTTACTTAAATAATGGCAAGGGTGATTTTGCGATCAAGCCCGGTACGCTCCCAATAAGTTATACAAACTGTGGGGCAGCCATTCCGTTAGACTATAATAATGACGGTAAGATGGATCTGTTTATTGGTGGAAGGAGTGAGCCCCTGCAATATGGGATCAGTCCGAAAAGTTTCCTCTTTGAAAACAAAGGCAACGCTGTATTTGAAGATGTTACTTCCCGCATGGCCCCTTCCCTTTCACGGCTGGGTATGATCACGGGAGCGGACTGGAAAGATGTGAATGGAGATCAAAGAAAGGAGTTGATCGTTGTTGGGGAATGGATGCACCCCTTCGTTTTTGAAACCAGTGGTTTTAAAGAGATGAGAACGGGGTTGGAAGAACTCTACGGATGGTGGCAAACCCTTTCCATGCATGACGTAGACGGAGACGGTGACCAGGATCTGTTGCTTGGCAACCTGGGTGAGAACTTTTATCTGAAGGCGGCACCGGACGGCCCGGTAAAACTTTGGATCAATGATTTTGATAAGAATGGAGTTGTTGAGAAAGTATTCAGTCACCATATCAATGGCCGGGATGTTCCGGTTTTCCTAAAGAAGGACCTTACTGAACAGATCCCTTCCCTGAAGAAACTCAATCTAAAACATAAAGATTTTGCCACCCGTTCTATCCAGGAGTTGTTCAAAGACCAGATGCAGCAGGTTAAGGTGTTGCAGGTCAATTATACATCGTCATGTATTGCCTATAATAACGGCAAGGGCATGTTTACGATCAAAGCATTTCCTATTGATATTCAATTGTCATCAGTGAATGCATTTCATATTGCAGATCTTACCGGTGATGGAAAGGATGATCTGGTGGTAGGGGGCAATTTCTTTGATTTGTTACCCCAGTTCTGCAGGATCGATGCCTCTTATATAAATGTCCTGAAAGGTGACGGCAAAGGGGGCTATGATGTGATCCCTGCACAACGAACAGGACTATCCCTTAACGGGCAGGTGAGGGACATACTCAAGGTGAAAAGAGGAGGGCAGGATGCGATGTTGATCCTTCAGAACGATTCAAAGCCTTTGATGCTCACCAGCAGAACAAACGGAAAACACTGATGACTCCTGCCAAATACATTTGTGCATTCGCTTTATTACTCCTGGTTTTCAATTCCTGCAGGAACAAGGTTGAAAGCTCGTTGTTTTCACCGCTGTCTGCCAGTAGTACCGGGATCAATTTCGTCAACAGGCTGGATCCTGATCCCAATTTCAACTTATTCTCCTACATGTACTATTATAATGGGTCTGGAGTTGGTGCAGGTGATTTCAATAACGATGGTTTGGTAGACCTGTTTTTTGGAGCTAACAGAACGGGTTCTGCGTTGTTCCTGAACAAGGGGTCCATGAGGTTTGAAAACATCACTGCAACAGCAGGCATTCCCATTGATAGCATGTGGAGCACGGGCGTGTCCGTAGTGGATCTAAATAACGACGGCCTTCTGGACCTGTACGTATGCAGGGTAGGAAATTACAAGCTACTGAAGGGGCAGAACAGTTTGTATATTAACAAGGGTGTAGATGTCAATGGGATCCCAACGTTTGAAGACCAGGCTGCCGCCTATGGGCTGGATTTTTCAGGATATAGTACACAGGCTGCTTTTCTTGATTTCGATGGGGATGAGGACCTCGATATGTTCTTACTCAATCACTCGGTCAACCATGAAGGGAATTACCAGCCTAGACGCGTCTTTGAGGGAACCGTTGATTCCCTGGCAGGACATCGTCTATACAGAAATGATAGCGAACAAAAGGATGGCGTGTTCATGCCCAAGTTCATCGATGTTTCGAAGGGCGCCGGAATTAATATGAGCAAGATCGGGTACGGATTAGGGGTAGCTGTTTCTGATATCAATCTTGATGGGTGGCCCGATATCTACGTTGGAAACGATTTTCACGAGAACGATTATCTCTACATCAATCAACGCAATGGCAGGTTCCGCGAAGAGGGAGCGGAGCGGCTTGCCCACACCAGCCAGTTTTCCATGGGTGTTGATATGGCAGATATTACCAATGATGGATACCCGGAGATCATTTCCATGGATATGCTTCCCTATGATCCCTACATGTTACGCCGGTCGTTATCTGAAGATGATTACAGCATATTCAGACAGAAGATCGAATATGGGTACACGTATCAATATGCGCGGAACAATCTTCAGTTGAACAGGCGGAACGGATATTTCACGGAAGTAGGTCAGTACGCAGGGGTGTTTGCGACAGACTGGAGTTGGGCGTCCTTGTGGATGGACTTCAACAACGATGGCTGGAAGGATCTTTTTGTGTCGAATGGCATTCCCAAAAGGATGAACGACATAGACTACATCAATTATGTTTCGGGCGAGGAGTTGCAACGTAAGCTTCAGGAGAATAGTCTGCAGGATAAGGATCTTACCTTGCTGAGTAAATTTCCAGAGATCAAAATACCGAACCAGTTCTTTCTGAATAATGGCGATGTTAGTTTCAGTAATTTGACAGACAGTATTTCGAACAATCCCACCAGTTTTTCCAATGGCGCAGTGTATGCCGATCTGGACAACGATGGGGATCTCGACATTGTAGTCAGTAATATCAATGACCCCGCGGTGGTATATCAAAACAACACCAATGGCGCCGGTCGTTCATCCTCTTTTGCCAAACTGCTATTGAAGGGTTCTGCACGGAACACACAGGCCATAGGCGCTAAGCTGATGCTGTATAGCGGTTCACAAAAGCATACATACGAGGTAACCCCTGTTCATGGATTTCTTTCCAGTATGCATGGCTCGGTGCATATCGGGTTGAATGGAATTAGAGTGGATTCTGCATTTCTCATTTGGCCCGATCGCAGCTATCAGCCTTTGATAATCGTGGCGGGAGAAACAGACACCATCACGTATAACAGGGGGCTTCCAACGTGGAACTACCATGCGCTAATGGAGCCAGATGCATTTGTTCTGGTCGACGATGTAACGACACCTTCCGGTTTGTTGCACAGGCATACGGAGAATCGTTTTGATGAATTCGATCGTGAGCCGCTGATTCCTCACATGCTTACCACTGAGGGGCCAGCATTGGCCATCGCGGATATCAATCACGATGGTAAAGAGGATGTTTTTGTTGGCGCCTCAAAAACGTTTCATGCAGGGGTCTACCTGCAGGGTACCGGTGGAAACTTCAGGAAGCTACCGCAGCCGGCATTGATGAAGGATTCTATGTGGGAACATGTGGATGCCGTATGGGAGGATCTTAATGGAGACAGTCATCCGGATCTTGTTATTGCTACCGGGGGGAACGAATTTTATGGGCAGGATGTGCACCTGAAACCGCTGCTATACCTGAACGATGGGAAAGGGAACCTTCAAAAAAAGGAGGACGCTTTTGCTGATCTGTTCGCCACGCAGAGCAGCGTTGTGGTGAACGATATCAACGGGGATGGGGCCGCGGATCTGTTTATATCGGGCAGATCGGTGCCATGGCAGTATGGTAAGCCTGCGCGGTCGTATTTGTTGCAGAATGACGGGAAAGGAAAATTCTCAGACGTTACTTCCTCCTGGTCGGCAGCATTGGTTGCCCCGGGAATGGTGACCGCTGCTTCATGGACTGATATCAATTCGGATGGCAGGAAGGATCTGTTGCTAAGTATACAGTGGGGGGGTATTGATGCGTATATCAATACCGGTAAAAAATTCGAACGCGTCGGTGTAACGGATAAAAATGGTTGGTGGCAATTTGCCAGGTCGGTGGATGTAGATAATGATGGCGATCTGGATATCATAGCCGGTAACTTTGGGCTTAACAGCAGACTAAAGGCTACTGCTGAGCTGCCGGTACGCCTTTATATCAACGATTTTGATGGAAATGGAAGGGTAGAGCAGGTTATGAGTTATTACGTGGGAGGAAAGGAAATTCCGTTTGCCAGTAAAATCCTTTTGGAGAAGTCTTTACCGGGATTGAAAAAGCAATTCCTTTTTGCCGAAGATTTTGCAAGGGCGGATATGAAGCAACTTTTTGGTCAGAAGAAACTGGAGCAGTCCGTAGTGCTCAAGGCCGACTGTTTTGAAAATATGGTCTTCATCAATGAGGGAAACATGAAGTTCAAGGCCCAACCCATGCCGGCGGCAGCTCAATGGTCGACCCTTCGATCGGCTATGGTGGTTGATGTGGACAAGAACGGGTTGCCTGATATTTTACTGGGCGGAAATTTTTATGCCAATAATGTTGAGATCGGTAGAATGGATGGAGACCATGGCACAGTATTGATCAACGAGGGTGCTGGTAAATTCACCGCGCGAAATGTTTTTGGCGCGGATCTCCGTGGTGAGGTCAGAAAGTTTGCGCCGCTACAGATCGGGGATTTTAAGGGGATTGTTGTGGTAAAAAATAACGATAGCATTAAGGTGATTCGGCTGCGATGATTACTGGAAAACGGGGTAGTTGATGGTGGTGATCCATTTAGCAGAGTCCGGTTCGGCCCTCCGATCGGTTATCATTCTTTGGAAAGGTATCGCGGGTGATGACTTCCCAAAATCGCTCACATAGCGCTGCATTTGCTCCGTACAGGCTTTGATTCGTTCAGGACCTCCCTTCACTTCCGCAATCAAGATATTTCCAAGCACCATCTGTTTTAATTTGTATTGGTCGGTAGAAGGAAGAATGGTATCAGTAGCCAGTGCTACCATCACCTTGTATTTCCCGGATTCTTCAAACATGTTCATGATTGGGTCATCAACTGCTTTACGGTTTTGAGATCGTATATAGACCCGAAGCTGGTCGATCATTCCGTAGAGATCATCCACGTTGGGTTTGCCATTAAATTCCCTGCTCATGGAAATATGAGGGGAGTTGATCACCTTTTTCTGTTCGATGTTGAATTCATACACGGCGGGTACAGAAGAGAAAGAAGATTTCAGGCTATTCAAGTACTTGTTGCAAGATTCCTGCCAGTTTCGTAGGGTCTGCCAATGTCTCAATTTGCCCAGCATGCTGTTCGTTGCAGGATGTAAGGGGCGGATGGTAAAAATGGTTTCAGTTTGGGAGGCGGGTACAAAAGAAACGCGAAAGCCAGCACCCGTAGCGGTATCGGTGGCATCGAACCCGGTAAGCAGGAAGTGGTGAACGCGGAGCGCGCGCTCGTCCATGCTGAATACTGAGTCTGAAAGTTGTTTACCCGGCCACCACTTCTTCCATTGGTTCAGGTCCAGCAGCATTCGCGAAACAGCAGGGGTTGGAACAGGAGCGGTGAATGTGCTGTCTGTAAGGCGTATGGTTCTGTTGAAATAAGCCAATGCAAGAAAACCGATGATCACAAGACCGAGTATCCGTTTTTTCATGATGAGTTTCTTAAAATAGTTGTACTGGATCAGTGTAGCAGGGAGAGATGAAGTTGGCCTACTTTATCGCCTTGTTTTTTACCCTCCACGATCGCTTTTCTGAAATGGATGCCACCATATAATCTACTGATACCGGCTTCGTCTGCCGCTTCCCGGATGGATCCGAATGCCCGCTGTAAGCCCAGATACTTTATCTCTGAGGTGTCTGTAAAGGCAAAATCATTTCCAAAGATACCCGACAGCACGGTGGCTGCTGCAGCGGAGACCACGCTATGGCCACTGGTAAATTCCGGAAATGGAGGTGTTTGCAGTAAAGAGTTCCATTCAGACGACAGGGTTTCCCTGATGACGGTGATCGGTCTCACTGTTCTGCTTCGGTATTTCTCCTCCCAGCAGGATATAAAGCCGTCGAACATGGCTGAAGACGTCAATGCATATGCCCGGGCTGTGGTTAATGCGTCGGCATGGGCCTTCCTGCAAATGATGGATGTAATGATTTCCCAATGGCCAACCGGGGTAATTTTCTTGTTTGCATAGGTTAAGTGCCCTTTATGTTCTGAGACGAATGGGTTATCGTCCCAGAATCTCGCAATGCTATCCTGGGACGGAGTTGACGCTTTGCTGATGTTAAAAACTTCTATCATCTCCAAATAAAACGGACTGCGTTTATCGAGATCAAATGGATTCGGCGTACCGGCTTTGCATTGCGAGGCAGAATCCATGAGGAGAGGACGAATGAGCTGCCAGTGGGGTTCAGTGGCATCGGAATAATCGGGTGGGGTTTGCTTCCAAAGTCCCGGTTCATTGAATACACTATAACGCGGCATGCTCCTGGTTTGCCTGTAGTTGTCGCGCGATGCCCGATCCAGGATAATCTCCGCCACCTTTTCGCCCCAGGAACCTGATCGTTCCCTCAGTCCATTGCCTAAGTGGTAAAAAGGCGCCAATAGCTGTTTGCGTGCTGTTCGGATGCTGTCTTTGGAAAAAACCAGTTTTTCACTGACCGCAAGGAATGCAGTTGCAGCTGCGAAATCAGCATCAATAGGGCCAGCGGGCATACCTGGATCCAGAAAGTCATTCATCTTCGCTATGAACGAAGGCGTTTTTGGGAAAGCCGGTCGCAGCGCTTCATAGTATGCGAGTGTGGCATAACTGTACATGCGAGAAGCCACCGGTGGTGAGATGATATCGTGCACGATCACATCCGTGAGTTTGTTCACACAGGCGTGTTCCAGTTCGGCGCTGGTCAATTGATCAATAGGTTTTTGCTGTGTGCAACCACAGGCGACCATTACCAACAAACTGAGTAGAAAAATCCGGATGACGGTCATTCAGACAAAGTTAATTCTTAACTGTTCGTGTAAGCTTATTTCTTTCATAGATATCTATGCGGCTAATGCTATCGTTTACATTCAGATACTTTCCTGACACAGTCAGGAATCCAGATCCCATGGGAAACTCCTCTTTTCGTGTTTTCCCGTTTTTGAAATGAACTATGGCATACTGTTCGTTTGATTGAACGATGATGGAGGTTGGGCAAGTGGTTTTGAATACTTTTAGCATGCCAGTGTTTTCTACAGCGGCTAAACAAATACTTCCTGCAATATTGATTTCGGCCAGTGCTTTCCCATTGCCTTTGACATAAAACCCGGATTGCTGCAGGGGCAAATGTGTAAAGTTTCCCTGTCCATCACCTTTCAATACCAGTCCATTTAATGCATCATACCGGCCCAGGTAGGGGGCCATGCTGTATTCATTTCCGTTCAATATGATGTCAGGATTCCCATCCCCATCCAGATCCCGCACTACAATGCCGTAGACAGGAGCAAATTGAGCCTGAACGGGCAGCGGGTGAATCTTAAATTGAAAATTCCCCAGATTTTCTATCCAGCAACTGTAGAAAGTGGTCACTGAAAATTGCCTCGCTGATTTCAACTGTTGGGAAGGAAATAGTTTTGAAATATCTGACAGGGCGTATGAGGAGAAATTGGTAAAACGTTCTTTCAGGGCCGACATTTCTTTAAGGAATTCATCTCTTCCTGCAATCGGAAATTCTTTGATTGAACTGTCTTTTAGGGAGGTTCGTTTGAATGAGGTGAATATGGTTTCCTGGCGCCCATTGTTGTCAAAATCTCCCACATATGCTTTTATCGGATGGGAAGGGGTTGGCTGCAAGTAACCATTTGTTCCAAAATTGCCAGCCACATAATCCATATCTCCGTCATTGTCCAAGTCGGCAGGTACGATGCTATTCCACCAGCCCGTTGCGCCATCGAGGTTGGTTTTCACTTTCCTGAACGTTGGTCCTTCTTTTTTGAATACGTGTATGGGCCCCCACTCCGTGGTGATCAGCAATTCAAGGGTTCCGTCATTATTGATATCGGACCATACAGCCGAGGTAACCAGTCCGATCTGTTGTAGTTCAGGTGCTATTGTTGCCGTGATGTCTGTGAATTCAATCTGGCCATCTTTCCCGTCATTTCTATATATGAAACTGCTCAGCGGCTGAGGATAGCTTCCGGGGGTAACCCGGCCTCCCACAAATAAATCAACATCGCCATCCTGGTCGAAGTCATTGGCGGCGATGCAGCTTTTAGAAGTTCTGTTATTGGTGATGGCGATGCTGGCCTCGCTAAACATTCCTTTTCCGTTGTTCAGGTAGAAATGATCTGCATAGGGTTTGGTTTGAGGCTCATTCTCTGCGCCTCCGGAAGCGATATAGATGTCGAGGTCGCCATCCTGATCTGCATCAATCAGACTGATACCGGCATCATCCTGTAATTGCGGGAACTTGGGCTCGATGATATTTTGTTTTTTGAATCTGGCATTTCTTTGTTGGAGGAAAACGCTTGCGTAGAAGGGAGAGGAGCCTCCGGTGACGAGATCGTCCAGACCATCCCCGTTGAGATCGCCCACTGCCATGGAAGGCCCATGCTGTGTAAGTTTTCGGGGGATCAGCCGTTGAATGTTGAAGTCGATGAAATCCACTTCCGGAAATCCTTTTTCGAGTCCTGCTGCCAAAGTCACATCATTGAGCAATGGCTCGGCTACCGGGGCAGCGAAGCCCGGATTTGTTGCTTCGGATATCTGCAGCGCCAGGATCTGGTTTGCTTTAACGTTGGTCAATGTTTGATGGTTTCCGCCAGGCCATTCCACCCTTACGGAATCAATGATAGTTGCTCCGCCGATACCAAAATGAATGGTTCCCATCATGGCAGACAGATATCCGCGGTAAGGATTAAATTCAACGAATTGATGTGATCCCTGGTGATAGACATGAATGAAAGCGCCAATTCCATGGATATTGCTGGAATCGCCCTCTAGTGTTATACCGAGGTAATGGTTGTTGATGGGTTCTTCCTTTCCCATCAATGTGTTTTCCAGAACGGATGCTTTCATGTTTGAGTTGTTGATCACCACGTCCATATCCCCATCGCGATCGAGGTCGGCATAAGCCATTCCAGCGGAGAAGGTGGGCTTGTTCCACCCCCAGGATTCAGTCATGTCAGAGAAGCTGAGGTCACCGTTATTATGGAAAATATAATTGCTCACTTTAACGGGGGGCAATTGATTCAATACTTCTTCCAGGGGGGTATTGGCGACAGCATTGCGGCGGTATGCCATGAAGTCGAGATCCGACATATCGCGGGGAAGTCCGTTGCTGATCATGAGATCGCGGTAGCCATCGTTGTCTGCATCCACCAGCAAAGGTGCCCAGCTCCAGTCCGTATTTGCTATTCCTGCGAGGTAGGCGATCTCGCTGAAAGCGATGGTTGTATCATTGAGTACGCCCTGGTTCAACTGAAGGGTATTGCGGGGATATTGGTAGATGTATCCGTAGCGATCGGAGTTTTGAAAAGTTTGGTAGCTGATATCGCTATACATCATTTTTTGTCGGAAGTTATCTGCGGGCATCATATCCATTTCAATGATGTCGGCCAGGCCATCATTATTGATATCGGCAACATCGTTGCCCATGGCGTTTTTGCTGGTGTGCTTGAGTAAGTTGGCGGCGTGGTCCGAGAAGGTTCCGTTTCGATTGTTGATGTAGAGGATGTTATTGGAAAGATAGTCGTTACTGATATATATGTCTTTCCATCCATCGCGGTTGATGTCTGCGATGCTGATCCCGAGTCCATGTCCTTCTATGAGGATGCCTGCTTTTTTTGACACGTCATAGAATACGGGATGCTGCATGCTACTATCGAAACGGTTTTCCAATAGTTTATCGGTATTGGGCCAGCTGCCGTCTTTTCTGATGGGTCTGAATTCGTTTGGGTAGGTGCCGTCGAGGTCATTCAATAGCAAATAGACATCGAGATCTTTATCATTATCATAGTCGAAGAAGGCAGCCATATGTGTGTTGGAGGCATCTGCCAGTCCATATTCTTCTGCGAGGTCTTTGAATGAGGGTATTCCGGTGGTTTTGTCCACGCCCTGGTTGACATAAAGCATGTTTTTTCTGGCCCCCGGTTGGGGCAAAACGGCGGCGCAGACATAGATGTCGAGCAGCCCGTCGTTATTAATATCTATAACGGCCGCTCCCTTCGACCATTTCCCCATGCCATCCACTCCGGCAGCTGCTGTAATGTCATCGAACTTTAGCCCCCCTTTGTTGAGATATAGTTTGTTGGCCACGAGGTTACCGGTAAAATAGATGTCGGGCAGGCTATCATTATTAAAATCCCCGATACCCACTCCCCCGCCATTAAACATGTATTCATAATTAAGTACGTTGAGCTGCTGATTCTCACGGATGTCGTTGGAGAAATGGATCCCAGTCTGGTTGGGACTGAGGTCACGGAACAACGGGCCGCTTTTATTACAGGCGAGCGAGGTGATCAGTAAGGCAAGCAGGAGCATGGGTCGCATGAGATGATTGGGATGAATGAGAAACAAATGTGAGGAATGTCTTTAATGTGGGGAATGATTTTTTCTGTAGTTGGAAAAATATCAAAAAATATACTGAAAATCAATGGTTTATGGAGGTATGGTAAAAATTTCTTTCATTTTATGCTCTTTTAGAACCTGCTTTCACCTACCTTTGCGTCCCCTCAGGGGGCAGCCGGGTTGGCGGCAGATTATTAATTATCCCGCAGGCGGGAAGAAAAAATTAAAAGAATGAGCAAGTTACACTTCACCACAAAGCATGCAAATGCAGCTTCCGTGCAACATCATTGGCATGTTGTAGACGGGACCAATCAAACTGTGGGGCGCATGTGTAGTAAGATCGCTGCGGTACTCCGCGGTAAGAATAAAGCTTACTATACCCCTCATGTTGATTGCGGAGACTATGTTATTGTTATTAATGCGGACAAAGTAAAATTCACCGGAAACAAACTGGATGAGAAGGAATATCTGACATTCTCAGGATATCCTGGTGGTCAGAAGGCTGAGATCGCCCGCGATCTGCTAAAGCGCCGGCCTGAAGCTATTGTCGAAAGGGCTGTAAAGGGCATGTTGCCTAAGAATCGCCTGGGTCGTAAGATGATCAAGAAGTTATTTGTTTACGCAGGAGCTGAGCATCCGCACGGGGCGCAGCAACCTGGTGAATTCAAATTTTAAAACTGTCCAAACTAATTACAATGGAAAAGCAGAAAAATGCAGTTGGCCGTCGTAAAGAAGCGGTAACACGCGTATTCATCTCTAAAGGTGATGGCAAGATCACCGTGAACGGCTTAGATTATAAAGCCTACTTCCCGCAGGTTTACCTGCAGAACCAGGTAGAGCTTCCTTTAAAAACCATTGATGCTGTTGGTAAGTACGATATCGTGATCAATGCAGCCGGTGGTGGCAAGAAAGGCCAGGCCGAGGCAGCTAAACTGGGTATCTCCAGGGTACTCGTTGAATTGAATGCCGAGGTTAAACCCTTGCTGAAAGCATTTGCGCTCCTTACCCGCGACCCACGTGGTGTTGAGCGTAAGAAGCCAGGTCGCAAGAAGGCCCGTAGAAGCTTCCAGTTCAGCAAACGTTAATCATCGGATCAACAATATTGTTCAACATTATTATATAGAAATACAATGGAAAATAACACTTCATTACAACAACAGTTACTCGAAGCCGGTGTACACTTTGGACACCTGCGTAAGAAGTGGAATCCTAAGATGCTCCCTTATATCTATGCAGAAAAAAAGGGTATTCACATCATTGATCTGAATAAAACCGTGGAGTGTCTGCAGGAAGCATCAGGTGCCCTGAAGAGCATTGCGAAAGCCGGTAAGAAGATCATGTTCGTGGGAACAAAAAAGCAAGCTAAGGAGATCATCACTGAATGTGCCCGTCGTGTGAACATGCCTTATGTTACCGAGCGTTGGCTGGGTGGTATGCTGACCAACTTCAACACGGTTCGTAAGAGCGTGAAGAAGATGCAGAGCATCGAGAAAATGCTTACAGACGGCAGTTTCGACAGCATCACAAAAAAAGAGCGTCTGCAGTTGGCGCGTGACAAAGAGAAGATGGAAAAAGTGCTTGGTGGTATCGCCCAATTGGGTCGTGTACCTGCCGCGCTGTTGATCTTTGACATTGGCCACGAGCATATTGCCCTGGCGGAGGCAAAGCGTTTAGGAATCCAGACTTTTGGCATCGTTGATACCAACTGTGATCCGAATAAAGTTGATTTCCCTGTTCCGGCAAACGACGATGCGACCAAATCCATCGCCATCATTGCCAATTTCATCACTGCAGCCATCGCTGAAGGTCTTGCTGAAAGGCAGGCTGAGAAGACAGATGACTCAGAAGATGGTGAAGATGTACAGGATAAGGGTCAGCGTTTTTCTATGGAAGACGAAGACAAAGAGAAAGGTGAAGGTGGCGACAGGCGCGGCGGCGGTGGCAAACCAGGTGGTGCCCCTAAGCGCAGGATCGCAGCTTCAGGCGGTGGCGGACGAAAGCCTGCTACTAAAAGATAATCAGATCAATAATCAGAAAATATTAATGATATGTCAACAGTGACAATAACTGCGGCTGACATCAACAAACTCCGCCAGTCCACTGGCGCGGGTATGATGGATTGCCGTAAAGCACTCACAGAAACGAACGGTGATTTTGAAGCGGCCATCGACTGGCTGAGGAAGAAAGGCCAGAAAGTAGCAGCCTTAAGGGGTGATCGTGATGCCCGTGAAGGTGTTGTACTTGCGAAAACAACAGCTGACAACAAAACAGGTATTGCCCTTTGCCTGAGCTGTGAAACAGATTTTGTGAGCAAGAATTCAGATTTCGTTGCCTTTGCACAGTCCATTATGAATGCAGCCATTGAGAACAACGTGAAAAGCGTTGACGAACTGAATGGTGTATCTATCAATGGCGGAAAGATCTCTGACCTCGTGAACGATAAACTGGCAAGCATTGGCGAGAAGATCGGCATTTCTAAGTTCGAGCGTATAGATGCTGAGTTTGTTGCTTCTTACATCCATGGCGCTAACAGGATGGGTGTTTTGGTTGGTTTGAATCAGGCTGCTGCGGAAGCGGGTAAAGACATCGCTATGCAGATCGCGGCTATGAATCCGGTTGCCGTTGACGCGGACTCTGTTTCTGCTGAAGTGGTTGCCAGGGAGAAAGCGATCGTAACCGATCAGATCAAAGCGGATCCTAAAATGGCCGGTAAGCCTGAAGAGATGATCAACAAGATCGCCGAAGGTAAACTGAATTCGTTTTTCAAGGAGAATACCTTAACTGCGCAAGCTTTCGTAAAAGATGGCAGCAAGAGTGTAGGTGAGTACCTTAAGTCAGTTAGTGCTGACATCAAGGTGATTTCTTTCAAAAGAGTTGCGCTCGGTTAATTTACCGGTTCGATATAATAAAGGATCCCTCCGCACAGCGGGGGGATTTTTTTTATGGCCCATCTTTTAATTATCTTAGCGGCATGCAACCCAGGTATAAAAGGATATTACTCAAACTTTCAGGAGAATCGTTAATGGGAAACAAGGGCTTTGGCCTGGATCCCACGGTTATTGAAAAATATGCCAGTGAAGTAAAAGCGATCGTGGACCTGGGTGTGCAGGTAGCGATCGTGATCGGCGGCGGAAATATTTACCGGGGCATGAACGAGTCTGAAACGGGTATCGAAAGGGCTCATGGCGACTATATGGGCATGCTGGCTACCGTGATCAACGGAATGGCGATGCAGGCCATGTTGGAGAAGCTAGGCGTGTATACAAGGCTGCAGAGTGCCATCAAGATGGAGCAGATCGCTGAACCCTATATACGTCGCCGTGCTATTCGCCATTTGGAGAAGAACAGGGTAGTGATCTTTGGAGCGGGTACAGGCAATCCTTATTTTACTACTGATACGGCAGGCTCCCTGAGGGCCATTGAAATAAGTGCTGATGTGATCCTGAAGGGAACGCGTGTGAACGGTATCTACAATGCTGATCCGGAGAAGTTCCCGGATGCGGTGAAGTACGACAAGATCAGTTACAAAGAATGCCTCGATAAGAACCTGAAGGTGATGGATATGACGGCATTCACACTTTGCATGGAGAACAACCTGCCCATTATTGTGTTTGACATGAACGAACCCGGTAACTTGAGCAAAGTGGTCAAAGGTGACGAGATCGGAACCATTGTGAGCTGACGGGTTACGGTAAACAGTAAATAGTCCATTTATGTCAATAGCTGATATACGGAAGGAATACATGCGCGAGAGCTTATCAGAAGGCGATGTTGAGTTAGACCCATTTTTACAATTTACCCGCTGGTGGAAAGAAGCCGTAGGATCCGATATCACCGAGGTCAACGCCATGACCCTGGCAACCTGCAATAAAGAAGGCATGCCATCGGCCCGTACCGTGCTACTGAAAGATTACGATAAAAGCGGCTTTGTTTTCTTTTCAAACTACGAAAGCCGGAAGGCGAAAGATATCTACGAGAATCCGCAGGCCACTTTGCTGTTCTTCTGGAAGGAACTGGAGCGACAGGTTCGGATCGAAGGGCGGATAGAAAAAGTGGATGCAACAGAAAGTGACAGCTACTTCCATTCACGGCCCGAAGGTAGCCGAATAGGCGCATGGGCCTCCCCTCAGAGCAGGGTAGTCAGCAGCAGGGAAGTCATAGAAGAAAATGTCAGGCGGTATCAGGCGGCATTCGAGCAGGCCCCTATACTCAGGCCGCCCCATTGGGGAGGGTACCGTGTAATTCCGGTACATATTGAGTTTTGGCAGGGCCGCCCCAGCCGGCTGCACGACCGGATACTGTATTCACTGGAGGCGGGCGGCTGGATGATCAGCAGGCTGGCACCTTAGACGATTGGCGGATTGTCGGATCGACGGATTGGCGAATTCTTCATTCCAAATCTCCTTATACCTAGCCAGTCTTCAATGAGCTAATGAGCCATCCTAATTCGCCAATTCGCTAATTCGTAAATCCGCCAATTGATCAGGCTTTCTTCTCCTCAGGTTTCTTGGTAGTATCTTTTGGCTTATTAGCAGGACGTGATTTACCGAATGATCCTTTGAAGATCTTGCCTTTCTTTGTTTTTTTGTCGCCTCTTCCCATGGTTGTTTTTTTAATTGGATAGCAAAAATAAAAAAAGCAAGACAAACTGCCTTGCTTTTTTTATACAGCTGGTTCAGATTATAATTTAGCAGTAAGCTCTTTACCGGCTTTGAACCTTGCAACTTTCTTGGCTTTGATTTTAATCACTTCGCCAGTTTGTGGGTTGCGACCATTACGTGCAGCTCTTTTAGTTACAGAAAAAGTTCCGAAACCTACGAGAGTAACTTTACCGCCACCTTTCAGGGTTTTGGTAACTGCTTCAACAAAAGAATCCACAGTTGCATTTGCCTGTGTCTTGGTGATGCCTGCATCATCAGCAATCTTTGAAATTAATTCTGCTTTGTTCATAGATGAAGTTTTAATTTTAACGAGCCAAATATATCCCGTTTTTAATACTGAAAAAATATTTTTTTGGGCTATGCAATCCAGACTGGTAGCGGATTACAGCAATTCGGGTAAATTGGATCAAAAAAGGTTGTAAAAAGACCTCCCGCTACAATCCGCTACTGGACTGATTCTCAGGCGAAAGGCTGAAACCCTTGACAGATAAGGCTTTCAGCGATACAGGAGAATTCGGGTACGGCAGGCCATCTTATCCACACTCATTCCACAACTTCCATCAGGCTCCTGAAAGAGAAGATTTGGTCGCCCCATTTTTGTAGTGTTTTTGCTCTCAGGCCTTTTGCGTGCAGCTCTAAGTAAAGGTCGTATTTCTCTTTCAGGGTGGTAAAATACTGGATCGCATAAGTAGGTCCTTCTGATTCATCTACTTCAATCAGGCGAAGCATTCGGTGGTGTGTAAACAGGCCAGTGGCTAAAACTTCGGGGATATGTTCATTCTTCATCCATTCCAGCCATGTGTCATGGATGTTGTTATTGACCTGGGTAGTTACATTATAGATGATCATATGATCTCTGCGTAAACCGGGCAATGGTCACTATGTTTCACATCAGGAAATATCTCTGCATCTTTCAATCTGCTCCGCATTTCTTCTGTAGTTGAAATATAATCGATTCTCCAGCCTTTGTTGTTCAGCCTCACCGAGGGGAATCGCTGGCTCCACCAGCTGTAGCGGTGTGGTTCTGGGTGAAAGTTCCTGAATACGTCTATCCAGCCACTTCCGATGAATTCATCCATCCAAGCTCTTTCTTCAGGCAGAAAACCGGTCGTATTCTTGTTGCCTTTCGGGTCATGGATATCGATTTCTTTATGTGCGATATTATAGTCGCCACAAAGGATGATCTGGGGATTTGTATTTCTGAGTGCGTTCAGGTAGGTGGAGAATTCGTTCAGCCATTCATATTTAAATGCCTGCCGGATGTCGCCCGACGTACCTGATGGGAAATAGGCATTGATCAGCCTGGTTGATCCGAAGTCAAGCTGGATCACCCGGCCTTCATCATCGCTTGCGCTATGTCCGTTGCCCACGATCACGTTATCCGGTTTTATCCTCGTGAATACTGCTACTCCGCTGTATCCTTTTTTCTGCGCGCTGAACCAGTAATCATGATACCCCAGGTCATTAATGAGCTTGTAGTTCACGTCATCACGAGAGGCCTTTGTCTCCTGGATACAGATAATATCTGCGGGGTCTGTCTGCAACCATTCAATAAAACCTTTTTTGATGGCTGCCCTTATTCCATTGACGTTATATGAGATGATGCGCATAATAATACCGAAATGCTTGAAGTGATGTTTTATTCGGAATTGGGAATTACGAATCCGTCAATCCGTCAATCCGTAAATCCCTTAATCCAAATTCTGACGAAGCCATTTCTCCGCATCTTCTTTTTGCATGCCTTTCCTTTCAGCATAATCCGCCAGTTGGTCATCGTTGATCTTGCCCAATCCAAAGTATTTTGATTCGGGCTGGGCGATATACCAGCCGCAAACGGATGACGCGGGATACATGGCCAGGGATTCCGTTAAGGTAATTCCGGTAGCGTTTGTGGCATCCAGCAAATCGAACAGTTTATATTTCTCCGTATGTTCCGGACAAGCGGGATAGCCAGGCGCGGGTCGGATGCCCTGGTATTTTTCGCGGATCAGTTGTTCGTTGGTGAGCTGTTCATCTTTTGCATAACCCCAGAATTCCTTACGCACTTTTTCGTGGAGATATTCGGTATAAGCCTCCGCGAGCCTGTCGGCCAGTGCCTGAAGGAGGATCTTGTTGTAATCGTCATGCGACGCTTCGAATTTCTTTA
Organism: Chitinophagaceae bacterium; assembly: GCA_040404005.1. Taxonomy (GTDB): domain Bacteria; phylum Bacteroidota; class Bacteroidia; order Chitinophagales; family Chitinophagaceae; genus Pollutibacter. Next base: position 3,560 of record JBBAJO010000025.1, on the reverse strand, counting down.
TATAGGGCTCGATGCCTTTGATGGTAACGGCGAATGCACCAATATGATCCTGGTAGCCTATGGTGTCCGGCGCGATGTAATCGGCCAGTGAGAAGTTAGGCTGGCCCTCGGCTTTCTTCATCTGTTGGCGCAGGAATTCGAGGTGAACAGGGCCCTTGTCTGACAGCAGTGAAACCGTGTCCCGGCCATTGCTGTTGGCGGGCCAGAATCCAATGGCTCCGTTTGGGATCAGCCATTTTTCTTTCACGATCCTGCGGAGCAGGTCATTCGCATCATTGTATAGTTTGGTTGCCTCCGCGCCAATGACCGCATCTGAAAGAATATCAGGGAAACGACCGCCCAGTTCCCATGCGATGAAGAACGGAGCCCAGTCGATATATGGAACGATATCTTCCAGGGCATGCTCCTTAAAGCTGCGGGTACCCGTGAACGTTGGTGCAACAGGTGAGTAACTGCTCCAATTACATTTGGTTCTATTGATCACGGCTTCTTCGTAGGTGATATGCTGTTTAGTTGTTTTCTTATTAGCGAAATCTTCCCTGATCTTTTCGTATTCCAGTTTTGTTTGCCTGATGGTTTCCTCGCGGGAGTTGTTCATGAGGTTGCCGGCAATATTCACGCTACGCGATGCATCGAGCACATAGATCACACCGTGGTCGTACTGCGGACCGATTTTAACTGCAGTATGTGTTTTGGATGTGGTGGCGCCACCGATCAACAGGGGTTGCTTCATACCCCTTCTTTTCATCTCATGGGCTACATGCACCATCTCGTCGAGGGAAGGTGTGATCAGTCCACTGAGACCGATAATATCCACCTGTTGTTTTTCGGCTTCGTCCAATATTCTGTCGGCCGGAACCATCACACCGAGATCTATGACTTCGTACCCATTACATCCGAGTACTACGCCAACGATATTCTTGCCAATATCATGAACGTCGCCCTTCACGGTAGCCATCAGGATCTTGCCTGCAGATGAGCGGCTTGATTTTTCCAGTTCAATAAAGGGTGTGAGCACGGCCACACTTTTTTTCATCACCCGCGCGCTTTTCACCACCTGGGGTAGAAACATCTTACCGCTTCCAAACAGGTCGCCTACAACGTTCATGCCATCCATCAGGGGACCTTCGATCACTTCCAGTGGTTTCGGATATTTCAACCGGGCCTCTTCGGTATCAGCCTCAATAAATTCGGTGATACCATTCACAAGGGCATGTTTAAGTCTTTCTTCCACCGAAAAGCCTCTCCAGGCGGCGTCTTTTACGATCTCTTTGCCCTTGCTTTTTACTGTTTCTGCGAATTGGATCAGTCGTTCTGTTGATTCCGGATTTCGGTTAAGCACTGCATCTTCGCAAAGTTCTTTCAGGTCGGCCGGTATTTGATCGTATACCTGTAATTGGCCTGCATTTACAATACCCATGTCCATACCCGCGCGAATGGCGTGGAAAAGAAAAACGGAATGTATGGCTTCGCGGACTACATCGTTGCCCCGGAAGGAGAATGAAAGGTTGCTGACGCCGCCGCTGATCTTAACCAGTGGGAATCGTTGCTTGATCAACTTGGTGGCGTTAATAAAGTCAACACCATAGTTGCTATGCTCTTCCATTCCGGTAGCGATCGCAAACACGTTGAGGTCAAATATGATATCCTGAGGTGGAAAGCCCACTTCCTTGGTTAGTATTCGATAGGCGCGCTCTACAATGGCGAGGCGGCGATCTACGTCATCGGCCTGGCCTTTTTCATCGAATGCCATCACGATCACTGCCGCTCCGTAGTTAAAGCACGTGGTAGCCTGTTCCTTGAATTTTTCTTCCCCTTCTTTCAGGGATATGGAGTTGACGATGCATTTACCCTGCACGCATTTCAGTCCAGCTTCGATGATGCTGAACTTAGAGGAGTCGATCATGATGGGAATGCGTGCGATGTCCGGTTCGCTCTGCAGCAGGTTCAGGAAAGTGACCATGGCCTTTTCCCCGTCCAGCAGGGCATCGTCCATATTTACGTCCAGTACCTGGGCGCCGCTTTCCACTTGTTGGCGGGCAACGCTGAGGGCCTCTTCGTAGAGTCCTTCCCTTACCAGCCGCGCGAATTTCTTGGAACCGGTTACATTGGTACGTTCGCCGACGTTGATGAAGTTTGTTTCGGGCCTAACCACGAGTGGTTCTAATCCTGAAAGCCTTAGGTAAGGTTTGATATGTAAGGTAGAGGTCATAGTTCTATGTTAATGCTGGATCAAGCACGGGCAGCGGCCTGGGTTTGATATGTTGTACAGCTTTTGAAATATGTGCGATATGCGCGGGTGTAGTTCCGCAGCATCCGCCCACGATATTTACAAATCCTTCTTTGGCCCAGTCTTCGATGTGGTGGGCGGTATGTTCCGGCAGTTCATCGTATTCGCCCATCGCGTTTGGCAGGCCTGCGTTGGGGTAGGCAGAGGTATAACATACCGCGATCTGGGAAAGTTCTTCGATATGGGCGCGCATTTCTTTGGCACCCAGCGCGCAATTGAGTCCAATGCTGACGGGGCGGGCATGCATTACCGAAGTATAAAAAGCCTCGAGCGTTTGTCCGCTTAATGTTCTTCCGGATGCGTCGGTAATGGTGCCGCTGATCATGACGGGCAGTATTTCTTTACCGGCGTCTGCAAAATATCGGCGGATGGCATAAACGGCCGCTTTTGCGTTAAGGGTATCGAAGATGGTTTCTATGAGCAGGATATCCACGCAACCTTCATCCAGGGCTTTCACTTGTTCGTAATAGGCGGTGGCAACTTCGTCGAAGCTAACGGCGCGGAAACCAGGATTATTGACATCAGGTGAAAGGGATAATGTTTTGCTCATGGGTCCTATGGCGCCTGCGATGAAAGGCCCGCCGCGGGAGGGATCATAGTAGGAAGATGCTTTGAACTCCTTCACGGCTTCGCGTGCGCAATGAGCTGCGGCCAGGTTCAGCTCGTAGGCGAGGCTGCTCATTTCGTAATCCGCGAGGGATATGGCCTGGGAGTTGAATGTATTGGTCTCGATGATGTCGGAGCCCGCTTCGAGGTATTCTTTATGGATATCGATAATGATTCTGGGTTGAGTGAGGCAAAGCAGATCGTTATTGCCCCTGAGGTCAATGTGCCAGTCTTTGAATCTTTCGCCCCGGTAATCTTCTTCTTTCAATTTATGTTGCTGGATCATGGTACCCATGGCCCCGTCGATCACCATAATGCGCTCCTGCAACAATTGGGAAATTGTCTTCATCTTTTTTCTTTTAAAATTAGCGGAAGGGAGTACTGAAACGAAGTTCGGACTAAGCCGGGGGATCGTTTATTAGTTCAGTTCTTCCTAACTGCTGCAGGCCGAACAATAAACAAATCTGCCTGCGGGGCAAAGATACGGACATTGGCTCATTGACTGATTGGCTAATTAGCTAATTCTTCGTTTCAAAAGCCTTAATAACTGGGTAAATCGAGGAATGAGCCAATGAGCCAATTAGCCAATCTCTAATGAGCCAATGAGCTAATCACTGGTGTCCGGTAAAACCGGGGTATTGAAATTTGAGTGTTGAATCCAGAG
>JBBAJO010000024.1:0-46343 GCA_040404005.1 Chitinophagaceae bacterium | reverse complement strand
TGGTGCCCAGAACAGGAATCGAACCTGCACTACCTTTCGATAACAAGATTTTGAGTCTAGCGCGTCTACCAATTCCGCCATCTGGGCCTCAAGGGGAGCAAAAATAGGGAAAAATAGAATTGGCAAATCAGCCAAATGGCTAAATTTGAAATTCTATTGGCCAGTGACGGTTTTTTTGATGTCTTTCACCAGATCCCGGGCGAAATAGAGTTGGAAACCAAGGCTCAGGTTAAACCCACCAGCTCCTTCGGTATTGGAATAATTGGCGTATCGGTAGCCTGTAATACCTTCTACAGCTATGTTTCTATTCAGGAAGGCAGCGAAGCCCACGCCAAAAAGGAAACTCCAGCCGGTTGAATTGACGTCAACGTTGTTCGCTTTTGACGTAACGGTAACATAGTTGGCGCTACTTACAATAAATGGCTTCGTCTGCTTATTGCCAAAATAATACCTGGCGAAAGGTCCTAAGCCCACCTCGCTGGTTTTTACCGTACCCGCTTTTGAAAAGTCCATGTTCATTTCTCCGCCCACCGCAAAATTATCCATGACGAAGAAACCCAGCTGCGGATTGAATCTGAAACTGCTGCCGCCTTTGTTGGTGTTGAGGGACAAATTCCCTCCGGCCATGAGGGCTCCTTTATCAGTCTGCCCCTGCATCGCAGACGCCATGAAAAACAACAGGATGGTGATGTAAATTTTCATATCGTTACATGAATTTGATGATCGGATCTATTCGCCGCGCTGGTTTATCTGTTCCACTTGTCCAGCTAGCCGGGAACTTCCAGCGCATGTATCTTTCATAAAAATATGGTTCCTTTTCCATTAAATATGCCCGGGATAGAGCCGAAAAATATTGTCTGCCCATTTTCATACCTTCAAGGCAAACAGACCCGTTATTTCATGAAGCATATCATCAGTATCCCCTTTGTTTTTTTTGCTCTCCATTTGTCTACCCTTGCCCAAACCTTTGATATCATCCCTGAGCCGCAAGAACAAACCGCGGGCAAGGGCTTTTTTAAGCTGTCGACCAATGCTGCCATCAGCTATAACAATATGGAGCTGCAGTTCCTCGCAGGGTATTTGAAGGATATGGTCAAGACTGGCACTAAAATAGACCTCAAGTCGCAATCAGCTAGCACCTTGCAGCAGGGCAAGATCAACCTGTTGCTTGATCCAAAAGCCAACGGCGGAAAAGAAGGATATGAATTGAAGGTGTCTGAAGGTGCCATCTCCGTGAAAGCTTCCACGCCCCGCGGTGTTTTTTATGGTGTGCAAACCCTACTGCAATTGATCCCGGCCGACGGATCAACAAACATTCCGGCAGTATCCATTAAAGATGCGCCCCGATTTCCCTGGCGCGGCCTCATGCTCGATGTAAGCCGGCATTTTTTCACCATCGACCAGGTGAAACGTATGATCGATCAAATGGTACGGTATAAATTCAATCTTCTCCATCTGCATCTCACCGACGATCAGGGCTGGCGTATGGAGATCAAACAACTTCCCGAACTGACCAGCGTGGGCGCATGGCGCGTGCCACGTACAGGTTTATGGTGGGAGCGTGATTGCCCTAAAGAGGGCGAGGCGGCCACCTACGGCGGTTTCTATACCCAGCAGGAACTGAAGGCCTTGATCGCATATGCATCTGAACGTTTCGTAGATGTATTGCCTGAGATCGATGTGCCCGGACATAGCCTTGCTGCCATCGCCGCATATCCCTATCTGTCGTCAACCGGGCTGAATTACAAAGTGAACCCGGGATGCAAGTTCTATACTATTGAAGACAATGCCCTTTGCGTGGGTAAGGAGTCCACATTTGAGTTCCTCGATAAAGTATTTACTGAGGTAGCAAATGTTTTCCCATTCGAATATATCCATATCGGGGGCGATGAATGTTTCAAAGGATTCTGGAAAAAATGCGCCGACTGCCAGAAAAGAATGAAGGATAATGGGCTGAAGAATACAGAAGAACTACAGAGCTATTTTATTAAACGCCTTGAGAAAATGCTTGATCAAAAAGGCAAGAAACTGATGGGCTGGGATGAGATCCTGGAAGGTGGCCTGGCTCCAAAAGCATCCGTCATGAGCTGGCGCGGGATGGCTGGTGGTATTACGGCAGCAAAAGAAAATCATCATGCGGTGATGAGCCCTACTGATTACGCCTATCTCGATCTCTATCAGGGCGATCCTGCTATTGAACCGCCTACTTACAGCATGCTGCGGTTTAAGACCGTTTATGAATTTGAACCCGTGCCTGATGGCGTAGATCCTGCCATGATCTTAGGGGGACAGGGAAACCTCTGGACCGAAAGCGTTCCTACATTCCGACAGGCAGAATACATGCTCTGGCCCAGGTCATTCGCCTTATCCGAAGTGCTGTGGTCGTCTACATCAAGCCGTAACTGGAACCGCTTTGTGGAGAAGACTGAAGCACATTTCGCACGACTCGACCAGGCCGATATCAATTATGCAAAAAGTGTTTTTGATGCCGCGGTGATCCCTTCTAAAAATGCGCAGGGTCAATTGCAGATCAAAGTGGAGACGGAAGTGGAAGCCCTCGATGTATATTATACCTTTGACAATACCTATCCTGATCATCACTCAGCTAAGTATAAGAAAGGCGACATCTTGCAGATACCTAAGGATGCTGATCATTTCAGGGTGATCACCTATCGAAATGGTAAACCACTTGGCAGGATGTTAACCTTGCCTTTGGACGAGTTAATCAAGAGAGTCAAGAAATAAAACTGGTTGGAAAAACGTCCGGGGATGGCCAAAAAAGTTTAAGGGCAAAGCACAACATGCTTTGCCCTTATTTCATCACCTGCCTATGGTTGATCAATCTTCGAATCCAGTAATCCCTTCTTTTCAATTTTGTACTAACCGATGATATACATCTTCCTGTTCATGGACGTGATCGCGGGGTCGCTTTTGCTCGACAGATACTTGCGCCGGAACAATGAAAAGCTCCGCGAAACAGCGTAGTTTCTTATCTTAGGTCATGATTCAACTTGGCCTGATACGTGAAGAAAAGATCCCGACTGACAATAGGGTAGCCCTGACGCCCGCGCAGTGCAAGTGGATCAGGAAAAACACTACCCATGTCAATGTGGTTGTTCAGTCGTCCCCCGATCGTTGCTTTTCCGACAAAGAGTATCTTTCTGCCGGTATCAAGGTGAAGGAAGATCTGAGTGATTGCGATATCCTTCTTGGGATCAAAGAAGTGCCATACGAGAAATTGATAGCGGGTAAGACCTACCTGTTTTTCTCACATACAAAAAAGTTGCAACCGGCCAATCAGAAGATGCTGCAGTGCGTGGTCAACAAAGGCATTACCCTGATCGATTATGAGTGTCTTGAACACAACGATGGTACCCGTATCATTGGTTTCGGGTTCTTTGCAGGCATCGTTGGCGCCCATAACGGGATCATGGCCTATGGAGAAAGAACCGGGTACTATCACCTTGATCGGGTCTATAAACTGAAAAGCTTCCGGGAACTTATACATACTTATTTTGGTCTCAAACTCCCCAACATTAAAGTTGCCGTCACTGGCTCCGGAAGGGTGGCGCATGGCGTACTCGAAATCATGAACCTCATGGGATTTCATGAAGTGGAACCTGATGAATTTCTCGCCCGTGAATTCTCCTATCCCGTTTATGTGCAACTGAAAGGGGCATCTTTATATGCCCACAAACAAAATGGAACTTATTCGCGCGACGAATTTCACGAACATCCCCAGCTATACAAGTCGTTGTTCGCTCCTTATTCAAAGCAGGCCGATATCCTCATGAATGGGGTGTACTGGGACCAGACCATACCCCGTTTATTTGAACCTGGGGATATCCGGCATCCGGAGTTTAGAATCTGCACCATCGCGGATATCACAGACGATGCCCACGGGTCTGTGTCGATCAACCTGGGTGATCAGACCATACTGGATCCGGTGTACGGGGTTGACCGGGAAACGCTCAAAAAAACGCGGCCTTATCAGCCCGGCTCCATTGATGTAATGGCAGTAGGTAACCTGCCCAACGAATTACCTCGCGACGCCTCACGCTATTTCGGCGAACAGTTGATCAAATATGTATTGCCCGAACTATTCGGTTTGGAGAAAGATAAGGATGCGATCGCTAAAGCTACCATCGTTCAAAACGGAGAACTTACGGAATCTTATCAGTACATGAAAGATTATGCGGGCCTGTAAGCAGCGGGCCACCCAGCAATTCAATTTTACCAACAGGTAAAGACCAGAGAGGGTGGTTGTGGGTCATTAGTTATTTGTAAGGTATTTCAGAAGAAACGCTGACCTACAGGAACAAGTAATATTCTCCCATCAGCTGCAGCATCTCTTCGCTATAATTTCCCTCCTCCCTTTTGATCTCGAGGATCTCATTAATGGAATCTGCTTCCTTTTTCGAATACATGACCATATAACGGGCGAAGGGATGGTCAAGGGTATGCCTGACCGATAGTGATTTGCGCGGAAACAAGCCGGAACTCAGCGCCAAGCCCGACAATTCATCTTTCCGGCTATAAGGTACGATGAGCGAAAACTCCCCTGCGGGGGTCAACATACCAGTTGCAACTGAAATCAGGTCATCGAGACTCAGCCTGCTGCTGTGCCAGGCCAGGTTCCTGACTTCATTGGGAGAGTTCAGCTGTTTCTCGTAAAAGGGAGGGTTTGACATCACCAGGTCATATCTCGCGGGCGCATCCATTTCTTTCACATCGCCGGAGATCGCATGGAGCCGATTCGCCCACTTGCTTTTTGAGATGTTTTCCTTCAACTGCCCGAAACAGTCGGGTTCAATTTCCACGCCGGTAATCTCCACATCATGTTGTTGGGCAAGCATCAGCATGAGCAGCCCCGTACCCGCGCCGATGTCTAACGCAGGTCCTGACGGCCGCGCATGCCGGGCTGTCCACGCACCGAAAATACAGGCGTCAGTACTCACTTTTTGAGCGCAGCACGACTGCCATACGGTGAACTGTTTGAATTCAAAAAAGTCGTTCGACAAGGGGACAATGTTTAACGTGCTTCAGGGGAAATATCAAGGGCGACGAAATCAGAGGCCAGGTATTGATAATAAGCCGTCATCGCGATCATGGCGGCGTTATCGGTACAATATTCAAACTTAGGGATGTACGTTTGCCAACCCATTTTTTCACCTAATGCCGTGAAAGATTTTCGCAATCCCGAATTGGCAGATACACCACCCGCCAGACACAGTTCTTTAATGCCTGTTTGCAAAGCAGCCTTTTTCAATTTGTTAAGCAGGATACTGTTGATCCGCTCCTGCACAGAAGCGCAGATATCGGCCAGATTTTCTTCAATGAAACCAGGATGCTTTTTCACATTCTCCTGCAGAAAATACATGATGGCTGTTTTTATACCGCTGAAACTAAAATCCAGACCCTCGATCTGGGGCTCAGGAAACGAATAGCGGTGTGGGTCACCTGAAGCCGCATGTTTGTCGATCAGCGGACCACCCGGATAAGGTAGCCCGATGAGCTTGGCCGACTTGTCATATGCCTCACCCGCAGCATCATCGCGGCTTTGTCCAATGACTTCCATGTCCAGCGCGGAACGACACAATACGATCTGGGTATGCCCGCCACTCACCGTGAGGCATAAAAATGGGAAACGGGGTCTCGGACTTTCAATGGAGTTCGCCAGCACATGGGCCTGCATATGATGAACAGCGATCAGGGGGATGTCAAGGGCCAGGGCCAGGGATTTGGCTACGCCGGCACCAACCAGGAGCGCTCCGATCAATCCCGGCGACCGGGTGAACGCAATGGCATTCAGGTCATTAACTGTAATACCGGCCTGAGAAAGGGCGGTATCGATCACCGGAATGATATTTTGCATGTGAGCCCGGCTGGCCAGTTCAGGAACTACGCCGCCATATTGCTCATGGACTTGCTGGGTGGTGATGATGTTAGAAATGATCTTGCCATCGGAACATACAGATGCACTTGTTTCATCGCAGGATGTTTCGATGGCAAGAATATGTAGCGGCATAGGCCGCTAAGGTAAGTAGCTTATGTGATTTATTCTGATCAGGGGTTGACCGTGCGACAGTGAATTGAGTTTTTCAAAGCATACACGAACCTTAGCTCCGGAAGCAAGTACCACATCTTTTTTGTCGATATAAGGGTAGTAGACTTTTTTGTCTGCCGTTTCTATGTACAAGTAGAATCCAGTTTCGTCTTTTAACTCTTTAACTTCTCCGGTTATGGAGAGATTGCAGTTGAAATCTTCTTTCTCCTTGGAAAAAAGGAAAGCAGCAGAGGAAAACAAAATCATGGCGGAGGCATAAATAAGCTTTAGCATAGGTTTTGATATTGGTGGATGATTTAAGTCTTGAAAATCAGGATGTTGATACCACTAATATAAACGATTACATTTAATAATTATTGCGAAAAAAAATTATTTTGACCTGATGGCCACCACCGGATCCATCTTGGAAGCTATGGATGCGGGGATGACACCGGCTAGTATGCCAAGGAATACACATAACACCACCGTGAGTATGATATTGCCCCAGGAAAGGGAGATATTGAAATTCAATACGTTAGAAAGCACGAACGTCATCGGAAATACCAGCAGGAGGCCAATTGCCCCGCCTATAATGCAGAGAAATGCGGATTCCAGGAGGAATTCGCCCATGATCGCTGATTTTTTTGCGCCAATGGCTTTTTTCAGCCCTATGATCGGAGTCCTTTCCCTAACTGACACAAACATGATGTTGGCAACGCCAAAACCGCCCACGAGCAGGGAGAGTAAGGCAATGAACCACCCACCCAGGTTAATATTGGCGAAAAGGGTATTCATTGATGCAGATCCTGCCGTAACGTCGTTAAGTGAGAAATTATCTTCTTCCTGCGGACTCAGCCTTCTCACCCCCCTCATAATGCCCCTCAGTTCCCCTGAAATATCTTCCATGGGCACTCCCTCAGCGGCCTGGACCATGATGAATCCATCGAGTCGACGGAAGTTTGCCAGTTTCTTGCAAAACTCTGCGCTGACCAGTACAGCGTTATCGAAATCCCATCCGCCGATCAGGCTCCGGCCTTTCTTTTTCGTAACACCAATGATCTGGGCCCGGTATTTCCCCAATTCAAGGGTTTTTCCAATGGCTCGCTCGGGCTTGTCGAATAATTTGAGTGCATTTTCGTAACCCAGCACCACAACTGCAGTACCCAGGTTAAATTCCTTTTGGCTGATATACCGCCCCTCCATCACATCCACTTCCTGCACTTTGTCGAATGCTTCTGAAACGCCGAACCAGCGCACATTTTCGAGCACCGAATTCTCGTAACTGATGTTCGAGCTGTTAAAACATGAATAGGCAACATTTTTAGCATACATGGAGTGCTTCTGGATATACTCTGCTTCTTTTAGGAGCGGATTGGGCCGCGAAGCGAATTTCCACCAGGATTCACCCCCGCGGCCGCCGAAAGGGAACTTCTGGATAAAGATGGTATTCACCCCCATCTTATTAATGTCAGATTTGATTGTGCTTTCCAGGCTTCCAGTAGTAGCCTGAACCGAAATGATGCAGAATATACCAATGGCTATCCCTGACAGAGACAGAAACGTTCTCACCTTGTGATGGCGGAATTCTTCAATGGTTTGCTTTAGGATGGACCAGACATACGAGAACATCCATAAAAATATATTATTTAGACCGAATCGCCACTACGGGATCCAATCTTGCCGCTATGGAAGCGGGTATTATTCCCGCCAGGATCCCAATGGAAATGCAGATCGAAAGGGCAAGTCCAAGGATCTTCATAGATATATAAACCGGAAAGTTGAATACCTGCGTGAGGAAAGCGGTTAAGATAAATACCAGAAGCAGTCCAATCAACCCCCCAAGCAGGCAGATAAAGGATGATTCCAGCAGAAACTCCGCCAGGATGGTGCTTCTTTTGGCGCCGATTGCTTTTTTGAGGCCAATGATCGAGGTTCTTTCTCTGACGGTCACAAACATGATGTTGGCAATGCTGAAAGCACCCACGATCAGGCTAAGCAGACCGATGAACCAGCCGCCCAAAGTCACCGAACCAAAGAACCCGCTGACCGATTTACTTAGATCACTTACTGAATTAAGGGAAAAGTTATCGACTTCTTTGGGCCCCAACCTCCTTATATTCCTCATTGTGCCCTTCAATTCATCCCGAAATGCTTCCACATCCATTTGGGGTCCTGCCTGGGCCATGATGACCGGACTTGAATATTTTTCTGTAAACAACAGTCGGAAACTCTGATAAGGAATGATGACACAGCGGTCGAAATTCCAGCCGCCTATAAAGCTCTGGCCCTGTTTCTTGATCACCCCAATGACCGTGCCCTTGTGGTTTTTCATTTTCACTGATTTACCCACCGCTTTCTCAGCCTTTCCGAATAGTAGTTCAGCATTTTCGTATCCCATCACTACGTTGGATGTTCCTTTTTCCATCTCAGTGCTGGAGAAGTACCTGCCCGCCGCTATCTCGAATGGCTGAATTTCAATAAAATCCTCCGTAGGTCCGTAGAAGTCGACCCGCTCTAACAGGCCATTATCAGATTCAATATTGGCCCTTGCGTCGAGTACAAAGCTGATCTTGTTGATCACCTTTGTACTTTGTTTAAGGAGTAGCATCTCGTTGTGCTTAGGTTCCGGCCTGTTCACATATTTCCACCAGGGGTAATCCGCTCCGCCCGCGTAATCCCATTTGTCAATGTAGATGGTATTGCTCCCCAGGGATTTGATGTCTTTCTGAATATTCTGCTCAAGGCTGCTCACGGTGGCCAGTACGCCAATAATGCAGAATATGCCGAATGTGACGCCAAGCAAAGACAGGGTGGTCCGGAGTTTATTGTTCCTGAGTTCCAGAAAAGCCAGCTTCATGCTATTAACCAAAATTTCAATTACCCTTCTCATGAAAACGAAATTAAGTTGACTTAATGCCTCTCTGGGCGTGCAAATTATGAGCGGAAAAATGGGATTGTTAATGCAGCGATTTAAAGGATGGAGTGGTTACTTCATTACCCTTTTCTTGATCATTCCGCCCTTGGTATCCCGAATGGAATGCATTACCGTAAATGCATTCGGGTCTATGGTATCCAACTCGGTTTGAAGTTTTGAGATCTCCAATCGTGTAATTACGGTGTATACGATCTCCTGGTCGTATTTTTTCAAACCGCCTTTCCCGTAGCCTCCAGAGCCCTTATACAGGGTAACACCCCGCCCCATTTTCTTGATGATCATGTTGCTGATCTCGTCAGACTTTGGAGAGATGATGGTGACGCCGGTATATTCTTCAATACCCTCGATGATAAAATCCACCGTTTTCGATGCCGACAGGTAAGTGAGAATTGCATAGAGCGCTGTTTCGATCCCTAATAAATAGGCCGCAAAGGAAAAGATGATCACGTTGAAGATCAGGATCACGTCGCCAATGGTGAGGCTGGTCCTCCTGCTGATATAAATGGCAAGGATCTCCGTACCGTCCAATACGCCGCCACCCCTAACTGCCAGACCGATCCCCATACCTAAGAAAAATCCGCCGAATACGGAGATCAGCAACTTGTCTGACGTGATCACCGGGTAGGGCAACACGGCTACGATGATGGCCAGCAATCCGATGGCCAGGGTGGTCTTAACTACAAAGCTTTTACCGATTTGGGCATAGCCGAGAACGACAAAGGGGATGTTTACCAGGATCAATAGTACTGAAAGGGACAGTCCGCTCAGTTGGCTGATCAGGAGCGAAATACCAGTAGCACCCCCATCCACAAAATGATTCGGGAGCAAAAAACCTTTTAATCCAAATCCGGCCGACAGTACACCCAGGGATATCAGGAAGGTGTCACGAATGGCATGGACTACCATGACCCGCATGGTATACCGGTCCTTGGCGAGCTTGTATGCACTGGCTCTGGACTGGTTTCGGTCTACTTGCCTTAAGGCCCCCATGATATCATTACCGAATTTCTTCATCGCTCCAAATTTCGTGAAAAAGGGCCACAAAGGCCAGTTTATGATTCATTGCCTGTAAAACTTTACCTTTGCGGCCGCATGAAATACGATAGTGAAATTCAGAAAAGAAGGACTTTTGCGATCATCTCGCACCCGGATGCGGGTAAAACCACGCTGACGGAAAAATTCCTGTTATTCGGTGGTGCGATCCAGGTTGCCGGCGCAGTCAAAAGCAATAAGATCAAAAAGCATGCTACGTCGGATTTCATGGAGATCGAAAGGCAGCGGGGTATCAGTGTGGCCACCTCTGTCATGTCGTTTCAATACAAAGACAAACTGATCAATCTGCTCGATACCCCCGGTCACAAAGATTTCGCAGAAGATACCTATCGAACACTTACCGCCGTTGATTCTGTTATCCTCGTTGTGGATAGTGTAAAAGGGGTGGAAGAACAGACCCGCAAGTTAATGGAAGTATGCCGCATGCGCGACACACCCGTGATCGTCTTCATCAACAAACTGGACCGTGATGGTAAGCCGCCTTTCGATTTGATGGACGAGATCGAGAAAGAATTGAACATCCATCTGCATCCCCTGAGTTGGCCCATCAACATGGGAAAAGATTTTAAGGGTGTTTACAATTTATACGATAAAAGCCTCCTGCTTTTCAAGCCCAATCAAAAGGCTACGGAAGATGATATTGTACCCGTATCTGATCTTAACGATCCACTGCTCATCGAGCTGCTGGGTGAGAAAGACGCCGGCCATCTGAAAGAAGAGGCTGAACTGATAGAAGGTGTATATGGCGATTTCAACAGGCAGCCTTACCTGGATGGTAAATCGGCGCCTGTTTTCTTCGGCAGCGCGATCAATAACTTCGGTGTGAAGGAATTGCTCGATACGTTTATTCGCATCGCGCCACCGCCGCGCGATATGGAAACCACCGTGCGGGAAGTTCTTGTACAGGAAGATAAATTCAGCGGATTTATCTTTAAAATACACGCTAACCTCGATCCGCGTCACCGGGACCGCATCGCATTCCTTCGGGTTTGCGCAGGGAAATTTGAGCGGAATAAATATTTTCATCATGTGCGGCTCGACAAAGACGTTCGCTTCAGCAATCCCTACAGTTTCCTGGCCCGGGAGAAAGATGTGATCGAAGAAGCCTATCCCGGGGATGTAGTGGGCTTGTTCGATACCGGCAATTTTAAAATAGGCGATACACTTACTGAAGGAGAGGATTTTTACTTCACAGGTATCCCGTCGTTCTCGCCGGAGATCTTTAAAGAAGTGGTGAACAAGGATCCGATGAAAACCAAACAACTCGAAAAGGGCTTGTTGCAGTTAACAGATGAAGGCGTAGCGCAGTTGTTCACCCAACATGGTGGCAACAGAAAGATCATTGGTTGTGTGGGCGAACTGCAGTTTGAAGTGATCCAATATCGCCTGCTGCAGGAATACGGCGCTTCTGTGCAATTCAACAACCTGCCTTTTTATAAAGCCTGCTGGATCACCAGTACGGATAAAAAGAAACTAGAAGATTTTACGCGTTTTAAAACCGCCAATGTGGTGACGGATAAAGACGGACATCTGGTTTATCTCGCGCAAAGTGAGTGGTTCCTGAACACCGAAATCAATAATAACCCCGATATTAAATTCCACTTCTCTTCTGAGATCCATAAGAATTAATGGAACAAGCTATCCAAACGCGTAAGTATGCACGGCCAGATGCGCCTGTAGAAACCGTTAAAAGTTCACCCCCGTATAATTCCAGGGCGTAATTGATTTTAATTCCCTTTTAAGCGTGGCAGGGATCTTCAGCGAATCAATGAACTGACGGATGGATTTTTCAGTAACCTGGTCATTCCCGCGTGTCAGTTCTTTCAATGCTTCATAAGGTTGGGGGTAGTTCTCCCGGCGTAAAATGGTTTGAAGCGCTTCCGCCACCACGGCCCAGTTGTTGTCTAGGTCCTCACGGATCTTTCGCTCATTCAACAACAGCTTGCCAAATCCCTTTTCCATTGATTTAAACGCCAAAATGGTATGTGCAAATGGCACACCTACATTTCGGAGTACAGTGGAATCTGTGAGGTCCCGTTGCAGGCGGGATATGGGAAGTTTTGCGGAGAGGTGTTCAAAGATAGCATTGGCGAAGCCCAGATTTCCTTCTGCATTTTCAAAATCGATCGGATTTACTTTATGCGGCATTGCGGAGCTGCCTATCTCGCCTTTCTTTGTCTTCTGTTTGAAGTATTCCATCGATATATAGGTCCAGATATCCCTGCAAAGATCGATCAGGATATGGTTGATCCTTTTCATACCATCGAAATGCGCAGCAAAATTATCGTAATGCTCGATCTGGGTAGTATACTGCTGACGTTGCAATCCAAGCCTGTTACTACAGAATTCATTGGCAAACCTGACCCACTGTACCGTTGGATAGGCAACCACATGGGCGTTAAAATTTCCGGTGGCACCGCCGAATTTGCAAGAATAGGGGATGGTATGCATGAGCGCTACCTGTTGTTCTATGCGTTCAACATAAACCATGATCTCCTTGCCGAGTTTTGTAGGGGAAGCCGGCTGTCCGTGCGTTCGTGCCAACATGGGTATGTCTTTCCAGGTTTTGGCCATCTTCCTTAGCTCAATGACGATATTGGCTACAGCAGGAAAGAACTCGTGTTCCAGGGACTCTTTCCAGAGCAACGGGATAGCGGTGTTATTGATGTCCTGTGAAGTCAGACCAAAATGCACCCACTCTTTTACAGCAGAAAGTTTCAGCACGTCAAGTTCTTTCTTGATATAATATTCCACGGCCTTTACATCATGGTTGGTAACTTTCTCCATGGTTTTGATCTCAGCCGCTTTCTCCGGTGTAAAATTCAGGTAGATATCCCGCAGGGGTTTATGCAAAGTTGCCCGTAGCGGAAAGAATTTCTTTTGGGAAAGCGCGATGAAATACTCTATCTCTACCATCAGCCTGAAGCGGATCAGCGCATATTCTGAAAAGTAGTAGTTCAGGTGATGCAGTTGGTTCCTGTATCTTCCGTCGATCGGTGAAATAGCTGTTAATGCACTCAGGTCCATATGAAAGGATTGCGTTAAATTTGCAACCAAAATTACACTAAAGCCATTGGATCGGAAAATAAGGATAGGCGCGGTTAGTTATCTGAATACAAAACCGCTCATCTACGGACTGGAGCAGGCTCCCATAAAGGATGAAATTGAATTGGTGCTAGATTATCCTTCCCATATTTCCGGGATGCTGGCCGATGACAGGATCGACATTGGCCTGGTGCCTGTAGCCGTGATCCCTGATCTCCCCGAAGCACATATGGTTACTGATTACTGCATCGCCTGCGATGGCCCGGTGGATTCCGTTGCTATTTTCAGCGAGGTTCCCCTGTCTGATATCAAGACGGTGTTGCTCGACTATCAATCCAGGACGTCGGTTATGCTTGCCCGTTTACTGATGGGTGAATACTGGAAAAAAGAAGTAGCGTGGAAAGATACCCGGGGGGATGAATACCGGCATGAGATCAAAGGCGATGTTGCAGGACTGGTGATTGGCGACAGGGCATTAAGGCAAAAAATTGAATCCAATTATATGTATGATCTCGGGGAGGCATGGAAAGCATTGACGGGCTTGCCTTTCGTATTTGCCACCTGGGTGAGCAACAAACCCCTGCCACCGCCTTTCCTGAAAAGATTTAATCAAGCCAACGGGCTTGGGCTTTCACATTTGGATTTAATTATTTCCAGGGAAAAGGATCCGCCTGCTGACCTGAAGAAGTATTATACAGAAAATATCAATTATCAACTGGATGAAGAGAAGCGAAAAGGGCTCACCCGTTTTCTCTCCATGATCAAGGCGTATACAGCGAACGACGCACTCCATGCAGGCCTGAAACATCTGGATTAGACCGATCAATACCAAAGGCGCGCTTCAGCTTTTTTCAGATAATCCCGGGTTGCTCTGCTGACCGGCCTTCTTTTTTCGGTAAACGGAATTTTTATTACATCTATCCATATGCCAAACCATCCCGGGAGATCGAAACCTGTTTTTCTGAGGTACTCGAGCGACCACATAAGCGCTGTGGAAAAAAAGTAAACATGTGGAAGATACCGCCAGGCCACCTTGGCTTTGTTTATCCACAGCATGGCCATTTTTTCTTTTTTTGCATGTCGCCCAAGCGGCGATTCTTTATGCAGCATGGTTACCCTGTCTGAGTAGGCGATCGAATATCCTGCATCGAGGATGCGGTAGCTGAGATCGTATTCTTCCATCCCATAAAAAAAATCTTCCGGATATTTTCCCGCATGGTGGAACACTTCGCGTTTGATGGCATGCGCCCCCCCCGCATAGTAATAGGTTTCAAAATGTGGCCTGCCCGAGTACTCCCTGAAGTGTTTATGGGGAAATGCGTTGACCTGCATTTCACCGTTCTCAAAGTATAACACCCTGAATGAAATGATGGCCGTCTCCCTGTCGCTACGCGAGGTGTTGAATTCATCATAGAGGTTCACGAGGCAGTCCTTATTGCCCATCACTGCGTCATCGTCTAACATGATGAGAAAGGGAGCCGAGCCCTGTGATATCGCAAAGTTCCTGCCCCTGGCTACGCCGAGGTTCTCATCGGAATCAATGAATCTAAAAGGAATCGCAGGGTGATCAGCAATAAAATTTTTTACGTTGGAATAGTCTTTCGTTGAAGCATTGTTGACAATGATCACCTCTTCCAGCAGTACTTCTGCCAGGTCAAGCCCGGCAATATTCTCAGCCAGTGCCAGCATATCCTGCGGACGGTTAAAGGTGATTATGACAAAACTCAGTGGTTTCAATGCAGATAAGATTCAAAGAGTTCCCTGTAATGTTGCCCGAAGGTAGCTAAACCAAAATTCTCATAGGCATACTGCAGGTTGTTACGCGAGATCCTTCTACAAAGGTCCCGGTCTTTCAGCAGCCTTTGTACAAACTCAATACCCTCTGCCACGATCTTGTTCTCATCTGATACAGATGAAAACAAAAAGCCGTTTTCGCCATGCTTTATATGAACCGGCAGATCGCCCACGGCCGTTGCAATGATCACGCTGCCCCTGGCCATAGCTTCCATCACCACCATCGGAAATCCTTCTTCACTTGAGGTGATGAAAAGCAGGTCGGCCTGTGTTCTGTAAAGATCATCAATGATCGCGGGATCATTCACATCGCCATAAAAAATATCGCGCTGGTCTGGATCGTTGAGGGCAGCCGATACATTTCCTACAAACGACATCACTACCGGTAGGCCTGCCTTATGTAACTGACTGGAAATAGCTGCACATAAATGAACCCTTTTTTCTGGCGTCGCCCGCCCCACGTACATCAGTCTGAGCGGGTTTCCCGAGAAATCCCGCGCATGTTTTTTTTCCGGCAGGGGGATCCCGTTCAGGATATACCTTATCCGGTCATGGTAGGTTACAGGGATTCCCCATCGTTGGTACAGAGCGAGATGGTCCTGTATGCGGTTTTTGCTGATCATAACGGTTTCCCGGTAGAACGGCAGAAATGGAACACGGATATAAGAGAAGCTGCTAAAGGAATGGATGAGTTCAATCTGGGGGATGTCATTCCTTATCCAGCGGCTTAGTTTGTATGCGAAATTTGAGTGGCCATTAAATACAACAGGTGTCTTGGGTTGGGCATTGATATAAGCCGAGAAAAGTCCACGGTAGATGAGGTTGTCCCAGTATTTTTTCTTGTTGTCTGTATACGGGGAGATGTCCATGATCTCATGGCCCGATGCTTTGAATTCGTTCAGAAATCCTTCGTGTTGCGACTTCCGCGTGAATACGATCAGTGCTTTCTTGCCTTTCAAGGCCTGGGTGATATTGGCGTGTACCCGTTCTGCCCCGCCAATATGATGAAATGGGAAGAAGAAGAAAATCTCGCAGGTATTAGGTAATGGATTTTTTTTCGCTTTCATTCTCCCCAGCCAGATGAATGGGAGTATGAAAAGGTCTTCCAGGGTTCGTTTCAGGATCAGAAGGCGGTAGATCATAACTTCTGCTTAATGGGTTTTAACCAGGCCTTCACTGCGTCGAGGCAGGCATACCAATAGGTTCTACGTACAAAGCTGCTGTGGTTACCGTTTTTCCAGGCATTTTTTGCAAACCTGAATTTGGTGGTCGCCAGTTTACTGTACACATTTTGCTGTCGCGATCGGGTAAACGAAAGCCTCGTGATCCGGTGTTTCAGCAGTGTCTGGTCCAGTTTATGGATCACGTATCCCGTTGCCGCTATCCGCAGCCAAAGGTCATAGTCTTCTGCCTGTGCCTGTTCTTCCAGGTATGTAAACTTTTTCAGCACCTGCGTCCTCACCATCACCGAAGGGTGCGCAATGCAATTATTCACCGGCAAATAGTCAAGGATCTGTTTCGGCAGCATGTTGGCATGATCATCTGCCCAGATGCCGGCATCTATTCCGTGTTCATCGATTAGCTGTACGGTTGTCGCCAGCACGTCTACATAGGGGTGGTCGTGCAGGTATTGCATCTGTTCTTCAAATCGAGTGGGTAAACTGATATCGTCTCCGTCCATTCGCGCGATCCATTCCCCGCGGGCAAGATTCACCCCGCGATTCAAGGAAAATACGAGTCCCTGGTTCTGCTCGTTTTCCAGGGTGATGATGCGGGGGTCATTGAAACTATTGATGATCTGCTTCGAATGATCGGTAGATCCATCATTGATGATGATGAATTCAAAGTCGGCGTAACGCTGATCCAGGATGCTTTGGATGGCTTCGCCAAGGTGTTCGGCTGTATTAAAAACGGGCATGATCACACTGACCCTGGGACTTGACATCCTGCAAAATAAAAAAATAAGCTTAGAGCAGCTCAATCCTTTCTGCCGTCTGCTTTGAAACCGTCTGCCAGTGATATTTCTGAAAAAAACCCTCGGCGGGCAGCGGACGGTCATTCCAATGACGGATCAGTTCCGCGGCAAATTGATCTGCGTCCCCGTCGGGCACTATACTGAGTGCCGTGCCTGTTAATGACCTGTCAACGCCCGCTGCGCCGGATGCATACGATATCACCGGCAATCCATGGGCGAGGGCCTCCATCAGTTTTACCTTGATGCCACCTCCGGTTGACACGGGATTGATGAAAATATCCGCGCCGGAAAAATAGGTGGTAACATCTTCAACGAGCCCGGCATAGAGATAGGAGGGATGAGATAGTTTTTTCAGGTAAAGAAAATTGCTGAAAATGAGTCTGCCTGTTACCAGCACTAAAAAAGACTGCGAAGTTTTTGACGTTATTGCGGGGATGATCCGTTCCAGGATCTCCTTCAGGGCCAGCGCATTTGGCTCATAATCCAGTGTGCCGTTGAAGTAGATGATCTTGGTGTTGAATGAGATCCCGTATCTGCGTTCCAGAATCCGCCGGCACTTAAGTTTTTCATCCATATCCACGATGTGATCCCGTTCCAGGCCATGTGGCACCACCATGCATTTTTTCGGATCAATTTGAAAGTCCCGGATGGCCTGGTGCATGTCTTTCTCCGTTTGGAACATGGAAAGATCTGCTGCCCGGTGTGTCTTTTTCTCCAGCAGGAGCAGTCCCCGCCACCACCATGTATGCATTTTCCGAAAACGATCGTATTCAATATTGTGGGAGTGGACAATGAGTTTAAGGCCATGTTGTCGCGCCAGCCTGATCCCGTTGATGCCGTGGTAACAATGCTCAAGCACAATGTGGGTGATCTTGTGTTCGCTGATGATCCCGGAGATTTTTTTTATCATGAAGGGGTCGGCAAACTGCCACTTCGAAGCGGGCAGTTCATTGATCACCACGTAGCCTTCGTTTCCGGTGGGTTCGTTATTGGATGAACAAAGGCAAACGATATGATGGTATTTACCAACATGATGGTTGAACAAGGCGATACCTTTTTGGCCGCCGAATTGTGCAGGCATTACTTTATACCAAACCAGGCTCAGGATATTAGCCATATCATGCTGCGGGGGCGGTTTTCCTTCTTCGAAATTCCATGTACAAAGCGATCAGGAATACGGCAACAAGTAAGATCTGGCTGATGCTCGTGATCCTGGACCCCATGATGTACGATTCAGGTTCAAATCGAAATTCGATCTTGTGTGAACCAGCAGGCACATAGAGGCCGCGAAGTACATAATTCGTTTTTACAATAGGCGCTTCTTTTCCATCAATGAACGCTTTCCATCCGCGATCATAGTAGACTTCACTGAATACCACGAACTGGTCTGTGGATGCATTGAAGGTATAGTTAACCACGTCGTGTTCATTTTTATCGAGTTTTATGGTAGCTGTCGAATCCGGAATCGGCATTTTGGGAATGGATGATTTGAATGATTCCTGTACCACGGCTTCTTCTGCGGCATTGAAATCGTTCAGGGCCTTCATTTCCATGGCAGCGTTTGGTACAAACCTTATCCTGCTTACCAACCATGCGCTTCCCAATGCATCAGGATTCATCTGGGCCATTGGTCTGCCCGCTGAATCCGGCACGATCACATACTTGGTATTCAGCATATTGACCACCTGCATGTTCATGGGTTGTTTAGCGAGCTGATTTGCGATCAGGTCCTGGTACAGGCTCAACTTAGCCGCATGATATCCGCCAATAGATCGGTGGTGGTAAGAGGTGATGGCATCGTTGAACACATCCTGTGTGAGGTTGAATACCCGAAAATTGGGTTCTTTATCCTGCAGGATCTGTTGATCTGCAGGGGTGGGATTGAACACTGCTTCATTTTCTTCGGCCTCCAAAAAATTATCATTGCTCAGGTATCTTTTCCCAACGGGAAGAATGTCGATGGCCGTGAGAATCAAAAAGGCAATCACTGCGTGTTGGGCCTTGAGCTTATTGCGCGCGTAGAGGAAGAGTAACAGGAATCCGGCTGTGACAAAGAACAGGGATCGCATCAGGTCGGATGCGAACAAGGATTTGCGGTCGTCAGCAACGGCGTTGATGATCTCCCTGGCAGCTCCCGGATCGTTGGTCATCATCTGGCTTAACTGCTGCTGGATGTATTTGTCGCGGTCCGTAGTATAGTCGAAACTGAAATAGAGCATGAGGGCGATCGCGAAAATGCCGGCCGTGATCAAACCAGCCTGCTTCAGTTTCTTCAACAGGTGCTCTTTTTTGTCGTCACCAAAGAAAGCCTGCTGCAGACCCAGGACAGCGAGAAAAGAAAAGCTTAGCTGGGGTATAATCAGGATCATGGCCGGAGCCCTGAACTTATTGTACAATGGAAGGTTGTTGAACAGGAATGTATTAAAACCTGCCAGGTTTTTGCCCCAGGACATCATTATGGCCAGTATGGTAATAGCGAACAGCCACCATTTATGATCGCTTTTAACGTAAACCATGGCGAAGATGAATAGGAAGCAGATCAACGCGCCAAGGTAAACGGGTCCTGCATGGCCCGGTTGATCGCCCCAGTAGGCCGGAAAGGATCCGTACAACTGGTTGGCAAAATCACCTGGGTATCCTTTTTCCTGCATCAGTTCCACCAGTTTAGAGTCTTCTCCGAGCGGCCGGGGGCTTCCGCCGTAAATATCGGGGATCAGCATGGTCATGGTTTCGGCCTTGCCATAGCTGCCGTAGAGAAAGGCGTAGCTGGTGTCCAGTCCGCCCTTGGTGGTATTGGTGGCCGACAAACTATCATTCAGGTTGAGCGATGCCTGTCCGCCGCGGATGGTTGCCTTTGAATAGTCGTAAGTGGTAAACAGCATCATGGCATTGGTAGCAATGCCTACCAATCCGCCGATCAATGCGAATCCGAGCGCAGTGACCATATGTTTTGTATTCTTTTCCCGCAACCATTGGATGATATGGGCCACCGTCATGAAGAGTACGATCAGTCCGAAATAGTATACGATCTGGAAGTGATTCTGGTAAACGAGTATCGATGAAAACAGGGCGAGAAACGCTGTACCCAGCCAGTACCGGCCGTTAAAAATCATGATAAGTCCGCCCAGAGCGGCGGGCAGGTAGGCGATCGAAAGCATTTTGGTATCGTGGCCAACAGAAATGATCACCGGGTCATACGTGGAGTATGCATATGCTACGGCACCCGTCATGGCGATCCAGGGGTTAACCCTGAGCACAAGGGCGAGGAAATAAAAGCCGAGGCAGGCGAGGATAAAGAAGCGGAATGGTTTGGGAATGAACAGGGAGAACGCTTCGCTGGCCACGTAAGAAATGACGTTATTGTTGTTGGTTGCGATCTGGAAACCGGGCATGCCACTGAACATATTAACGGTCCATAACGGTGCCACCCCGTTGTGGGTCTGTTTATAGTCCTGGATGTCTTTACTCATCCCTTTCCAATGCACGATATCGCTTTGCTGAAGCACCTTTCCTTCTAGGGCGGGTTTACAATAGATCAGGGAGATGATGATGAATGATGCAACGGCTACAATATGGGGGAGTAGTTTCTGGAAATTCAGTTTCTGCATGCTTTTACTTTCAGGGGGCAAAATACCAAAGGATTATCAATTTTTTGTTGTGATCGAGGCTGGCGGTCAACTATTTTCTGTCTTAATCCTTATCTTTAGCCATGATACACCATATCACCAAAGACAGGCCTACCAAACTTTTTCTGTTGCTGGCGGGTTTTTTTGTGGCCAATGCCATCATCGCCGAGATCATTGGCGTGAAGATATTTTCCCTGGAAGATACCCTTGGTATCGAAAGAGCCAATTTTTCTCTCTTTGGTGAGAAGAATTTGTCGTTCAGCCTCACTGTAGGCGTATTGCCATGGCCGGTGATCTTTGTGATGACGGATATTGTCAATGAGTATTACGGGGTGAAGGGAGTTCGGTTTTTGACCTTGCTGACCGTTGGCCTGATCAGTTTTTCATTTTTTATATTCTTTTTTGCCATCAGATTAATGCCAGACACCGGATATTGGCAGGGTTCCGGGGCGGAAGCGGGGGTGCCTGATATGCAGGCAGCCTATAAAGCCATTTTTGGGCAGGGGATGAACATCATTGTGGGCTCTTTAACGGCTTTTATGCTGGGTCAGCTGATCGATGCCATGGTATTCAGAAGGATCAAGTCATTGACCGGGGAAAAATCCATCTGGGCCAGGGCCACTATCAGTACCCTGATATCTCAGTTAATCGACAGCGTGGTAGTTACCTACATTGCCTTTACGTTATTCCGGGGTGTACCTGTGGGTCAGTCGATGGCCTGGGCGTTCACGGCTTATGCATACAAGTTTGTGATTGCGCTGTTATTTACCCCGGTGGTCTATTTGATCCACTATGCATGTGAGCGATACCTGGGTGTTGAAACAGCCAGGAGAATGAAGATCGAAGCCCTGAAGGGGTATTGATGCTGTTGCCCCATCGTCTTTTCCACTTATGAGGTTCCAATTCGGATTGATGTCACGCTACCCAACCGGGTAGGTACACTTACCGGTTACGGATCATGTGGGCTACCACCTTATCAATCGGCAGGGAAACGGCTTCGCTGGAGAAATCTTTCCAGTCGATAAATCGGAAAGTTTCTGTTTCACCGGTTTCGGCGTACATAGTAAGTTCCCGTTCATCAAAATCAAAAGGCTTGTTTCTGAGAGGTGCCTTAATCTCTTCAAGGGCGTGCGCGAAATAATAGATGGAGATGATCTGATGGTCGGGGTTGAAAGCAGACATCTGGAAGAAATCGGTAGTATAGATATGTTCGCCGATGCGGACGGAGAGGTTCATTTCTTCCATGAACTCTCTTTTCAGGCAATCCCTGGTTCCTTCGCCGAATTCGAGCCCGCCGCCCGGGAACTTGGTGTAATAGTTACCCCTGATGTACTCGTCTGACACCAGCACGCGGTTATTATCATCTAGCAGTATACCGTAAACGCGGAGATTAAACATTAAAACCATTTTTTCTTTACAAAGAACCAGGCCATGACGCTGGAGATCAACACTGCCAGAATGATGGGCATGTAGAAGGCATATTTGTTTTCCTGGTAGGGAATAGGCACGTTCATTCCAAAAACACTGGCCACCAGAACGGGGAACTGGAGGATGATGGTGATGCCCGCCAGTCTTTTCAGCACCAGGTTCTGGTTATTGGCAATGATGCTGGCAAAAGCATCCAGTGTTGAGCTGAGGATGTTGGTGTAGATATTGGCCATCTCAAGGGCCTGCGACATATCAATGATCTGGTCGTTCAACAATTCCTTTTCATCTTCCGTAAGGCCCAGCATGTTGGTTCTTTCGAGCTTGATCAGGAGCAGCTCATTTGATCGTAGGGCCGTAACAATGTAAACCAGGCTTTTCTGGATACGCATCAGCTCAAACAGTTCTTCATTTCTGTTTGCTTCATAGAGCCGTTGCTCCAGCATGTTCCTTCTGTGGTTGATCTCTTTGAGGTATTCAATAAAAGCCTGCGTTACCTTTTCAAATATCTTCAGCACCATCATGTTCCTTTTATCGGGATGGCGATTCTGGAATGTATTCAGGAATTTTTTGATTGCCCCGTTCTCAAACGAGTTCACCGTGATGATCTGGTGGTGCGTGAGGATGATACAGATGGGAATGGTGATATAGTATGCATCGCTGTCGTTAAACGAATTGTTCTCCGTAGGCGTTTTGATCACGATCATTTTTACATTGTCTGCCACTTCAAAACGGGGTCTTTCGTCAATATCGAGCGAGTCCTGCAGAAATTCAATGGGAACGTCCAGTTTGTCAGCTATATCGGTAAACTCTTCCTGCCTGAAAGGCGGGAGGATATTCACCCAGGTTCCATTTTCCGGATTATCCACCGTGGTTGTTACCCCTTCAATATTTTTAAATAGCTGGATCAAGTTTCTCGTTTAATGTTTATCTCGCTGATTAATTATCGGGTTATCGGATTTACGAATTGTAGGATTGGAGCTTCGATTATTACAGGAAATTTAGGCTTGCAGAATTCGCTAATTCGTCAATCCGATAATCCGCCAATTGATCAGATCTCCCCCTTAAAGACAAATTCCGCCGGTCCGCAGAGCCATATATTGCTATATTCTGTTTCGCGAATCCTGTCGAACTCCACGGAGAGTTTACCCCCGAGTGTTTGCACATCCACCTGGTTAAATCCGGTGTCATTGTGTGCGGAGACGAGTGCTGAGGCGGTTACTCCTGTGCCGCAACTCAGGGTTTCATTCTCCACGCCGCGTTCGTAGGTTCTCACATAAATAGTATGATCATTGATGACTTCTACAAAGTTGACATTGATACCATCATGAACATAACTGGGATTACTCCTGATCAGGCGGCCTTCATCGGTCACCTTGTGTTCGTGGATATAATTCACGTAACGCACGTAGTGGGGTGACCCGGTATTTAGGATAAAATCGGAACCGTGCATTTGCACTTTTGAAACATCCCCCATTTTGAGTCTGATCCAGCCATTGATATCGATTTCGGCCTCATGTTCGCCATCTACGGCCATAAACGAATACATTTCTTTATGCAGGCCGGTGTTGTAGGCGAATCTGACGATGCACCTTCCCCCATTGCCACACATACTGCCTTCTTTGCCATCGGCGTTGTAATACTTCATTTCAAAATCATATCCATCCCTATTCAGGTAGATCATCAGGCCATCGGCGCCTATCCCAAATCTTCGGTCGCAAAGGTGCCTGATCTGTTCTTCAGTGAGTGAAGGTATCTGTTCCCGGCCATCGACGATAATAAAATCGTTTCCGGTTCCCTGGTACTTGTGAAAGTGTAGAATGGTTTTCTGGGTCATATAGATTGAATGATCTCAAGTGAATTAACTATTAAACGGTGGACGGCTGCTTTTCCGTCTTCCGAAAAGGATTTTTTTATTCTGTTGGCCACGATTACGTTCAATGATAAGCACTGGTGACCCAATAGTTTGCCTAAACCGTAAATGGCAGAGGTTTCCATTTCAAAATTGGAAATCCGGTGCGGGCCGAACCTGAAATCCTGCAGCAGGTTGACCAGGTCAGGTCTCGACAGTCCCAGCCTTAATACACGGCCCTGGGGACCGTAAAATCCGGGGCAGGTGACCGTGATGCCGTGATGGTAGCCAACAGCGAAATGCTTCAGGAGGGTTGCAGATGCAGAACTGATATATGGCATCGAGAACGGTTGTGTAAGCTGTGTGTGGGTCATAAAAGCCTGGAGGATATGCCTTTCTTCTTCATGGTTTTCTGGACGGTAGAAGTGGAGCAGGTTATCCAGGCCCAGGCCATGGGTACCGGCTACCATGCTGTCTACCTCTATGTCATCCTGGAGTGCCCCGGAGGTGCCCAGGCGGAAGATCTGCAGGGCGGTATGGTGAGGTTTTACCTGCCTGCTTTCAAAGTCCACATTCGCCACGGCATCCAGTTCATTCATTACGATGTCGATGTTGTCTGGCCCAATCCCTGTTGAGACCACCGAGATTCTTTTGTTGCCGATCCAGCCGGTATGGGTGATGAATTCACGGTGATGACCCTGGTGTTCCAGCTTGTCGAAGTGCCTGCTGATCTCCTGTACACGACCAGGATCCCCTACGGTGATCACCGTATTGGCCAGTTCCTCAGGTCGGAGATCGAGGTGGTAAATGGCACCGCGATCATTGATGATTAATTCTGAATCTTGAATACGATGCATCGTTATAAAACAGAATAGGCATTTCGCCGTTAATGGAGGGTTAGTGTTTTGTGTTGGGCAAATTTAGCGGGAAATTCCTACATTTGTTAACTCTTATCAGGTTCTGTGGCCGAGTGGCTAGGCAGAGGTCTGCAAAACCTCCCACAGCGGTTCGAATCCGCTCGGAACCTCAATACGATAGAAAAAGGCCATTGCAGCAGCGGTGGCCTTTTTTAGTGCCCATGGGAGTCAATGCCATTTATTTTCTTTAAAACCGGGCGAGATTTTTCATTAGGCGATTTTTCTTAAGTTCCCCGTTGATCTGCTTTCCCATGCGTTACCTGAACATCAATTTAATCCCTTAAAATGAAAGCAACTGGCAGTTTCACGTAACATCGTTGACGCCTAATTTTTACTTAATTTGCCGCATGAATGCTATTTCCCGCTATTCAAAGTGGATCAGCCTGCTTGCAGCGATCCTTCTTATCCTTGCATGTTATCTTCCGTGGGCTTTCTACCCTGATCTCAATAAATCCTTCACCGGTTTTTTTTCTGAGAATAACATTTACGGGAAACCTGCAAAATGGCTGACTGTAATGGCGCTCTTAAGTGTGATCTGTCAGTTTCTGCCGATGATTTTTTTGAAAAGGTTGAATCTGTTGCTGATGGCGCTCAATCTGGCATATGCGATCAAGACCTACATTGTGTATGCAGAATGTTATCGGGGCTATTGCCCAGTTAAACAAACTGGTCTTTACCTGATGTTGATGTCGTCTATTGTACTGATGATCGCGGCCGTGTTCCCATCAGCTTCCATCCGGAAGCCTGTGCCGCCAGCTCCCGGGGAAAACCCGCTATGACGAGAATTCCATAATGTATTCGGGTGGGCCTGCTGAACAGGGTAGAAATTTTTGACCCCCAGTCTATTTGCTCACCTTGGCCCAATTGTCTTTCAGGGTGACCGTTCTGTTGAAGATAGGCTTGCCTGGTGAGGAGAGCTTCTTATCGAGGCAGAAGTATCCCTTTCGAATGAATTGGTAACTGTCTGTTTCGTTAAAATCAGCCAGTGAGGGCTCCAAATAAGCTTCCGGTATGATCTGAAGGGATTCCGGATTGATCAGTTGCCTGAAGTCTTCTTCTCCAGCCGGATCTTCTACCTTGAACAGCCTGTCGTACAACCTGACCTCCGCTTTGATCGCGTGCTGAACTGATACCCAGTGGATGGTTCCTTTTACATTGATACCGGAGGTATCATTGCCGCTCCGGCTTTCAGGTATATAACTGCAACGGATAGTTGTAATATTTCCAGCCTCGTCTTTCTCGAAAGAATCACACTGGATGATGTAGGCATTTTTTAAGCGGACCATTGCGCCGGGAGCGAGCCTGAACCATTTCTTTGCAGGCACTTCCATGAAATCTTCTCTTTCGATCCATAGTTCACGACCAAAAGGCAATTTTCTGTAGCCGCCATTATCCGGGGCTTCCGGATTATTCTCGCCGTCGAGTTCTTCCACGCTACCTTCCGGATAGTTTTCGATCAGCAGTTTAACCGGGTCCAGCACGGCCATCCGGCGCAGCGCTGTTTTATTCAGGTCTTCGCGTATGCAAAATTCCAACAGGCCCATATCGATGATATTCTCCCGTCTTTGTATGCCTATGCGCTCGCAGAAATTGCGAACCGACGCGGGCGTGTATCCCCTTCTCCTGAGCCCTGAGATCGTGGGCATCCGGGGATCGTCCCAGCCGTCAACATAACCTTCGTTTACCAGTTGCAACAGTTTTCGTTTGCTCATGACCGTATAGTTCAGGTTGAGCCTGGCGAATTCAAACTGGCGAGAAGGGTATATGTCTAATTTTTCAATGAACCATTCATATAGCGGTCGGTGTACATCAAATTCGAGTGTACAAATGGAATGGGTGATCTTTTCGAGGGAGTCAGACTGGCCATGCGCAAAATCGTACATGGGGTAGATGCACCAGTTGTCTCCAGTACGATGATGGTGGGCGTGTTTGATGCGGTACATGATCGGATCCCGCATATGCATATTGGGTGAGGCGAGATCAACTTTGGCCCGCAACACTTTTTCTCCATCGCGGTATTTACCCGCCCTCATATTCTGAAACAGTGCTAGATTCTCCTCAGCGCTACGCGAGCGGAAAGCGCTTGGCGTGCCGGGTATTGTTGGTGTTCCTTTTGCGGCGGCAATTTCTTCTGCAGAGGAATCGTCTACATACGCCAATCCTTTTTTGATCAATTCCACCGCAAACTGGAAGAGTTCTTCGAAATAGTCCGATGCATAATACACATTGTCCCAATGGAATCCCAGCCACTGAATATCTTCCTGGATAGAGTCAACATATTCCGTGTCTTCGGTCACCGGGTTGGTATCGTCGAACCGAAGGTTGGTTTTACCGCCATATTTGTCGGCCAACCCGAAGTTCAGGCATATGCTTTTGGCATGTCCTATATGCAGGTATCCATTGGGTTCTGGTGGGAACCGCGTGTGAATAGATTGGTGTTTGCCAGTTTTCAGGTCTTCTTCAACGATCTCTTCCAGGAAATTCAACGATTTTTCTTCACTCATGTCAATGCTTTGCGCTGCAAATTTATGAAATCACGGAGAGGCTTTCACGAATAATATCTACGGATTCCCTGATCTGTTCCTCATTGATGACCAGGGGCGGGGCGAATCTGATCTTGTCGCCGTGGGTTGGCTTGGCCAGCAAGCCGTTTTCTTTCAGTTCCATGCACAGATGCCATGCGGCATCTTTATCGGGATGTTCTATTTCTATCGCATTCATCAAACCCTTACCCCGGACCTCACGGATATTTTCATGCCCCAGTTCATGCAGCAGTTTCCTGAACAGTTCGCCCATTTCTGCGGCGTTACGGGCGAGGTCTTCATCTTTCAGCACCTGTAAGGAAGCGATGGCCACCCTGCATGCCAGGGGATTGCCGCCATAAGTGGATCCATGTTCCCCTGGTTTGATGGTGAGCATGATCTGATCGTCTGCCAGCACGGCCGAAACGGGCATCGTGCCTCCACTGAGGGCTTTGCCCAAAATCAGGATATCTGCCCTGACCTCTTCGTGGTCACAGGCCAGGAGTTTTCCTGTTCTGCATAACCCGGTTTGGATCTCATCGCCGATAAACAGCGTGTTGGCATAGGCACAGCATGCTTTTGCATGGGCCAGATAACCATCTGCAGGCACTACCACCCCGGCTTCACCCTGGATGGGTTCTACCAGAAAACCGCAGACGTAGGGGTCTTTCAGGGCTTCTTCCAGTGCCGGGATGTTGTTGTATGGTATCACCACGAAGCCGGGCATGTATGGACCGAATTTTTCATAGGAAGATGGGTCCGTACTGAAAGATATCACGGTGCTGGTACGGCCATGAAAGTTATGGGCGCAGACCACGATCCTGGCTTTATTTTCCGGAATGCCTTTGTGAATGTATCCCCATTTTCGGGCGAGCTTGATGGCAGTTTCCACGGCCTCTACGCCCGTGTTCATCGGCAGCACTTTATCGTACCCAAAATAGGAAGTGATGTACTTCTCATATTCGCCCAGCTGGTCGTTATAAAAAGCCCTGGAGGTGAGTGTCAGTTTTTGAGCCTGCTCCTGCAGCGCCTGTATGATGGCGGGATGGCAGTGTCCCTGATTCACCGCGGAGTAGCCGCTCAGGAAATCAAAATATTGTTTGCCGTCCACATCCCACACATGAACGCCTTTGCCCCTGCTGAGGACTACAGGCAGGGGATGATAGTTGTGGGCACCGTATTTCTCTTCGAGATCGATAAAATATTGTTGCATCAGTGATTGCTGTTAAGATGTTCGATAAATAGAAAGAAGTAGAACATAAGAATTAGCTAATTCGCCAATTCGTAAATCCGCCAATCGCCTAAGGCGTCAGTGATTGAGCAAGTCAAGATTGGATGCAAGAATGGAGTGCTGCATATCTCAAAGATAGCTATTTTAACGGTACCTGGATCAGTTTCCAGGAGGGTTGAACGGGAAGGGTCGGAGGGGTGCTGAACAGGCCGTAGACTGCAGAACCGCTGCCTGTCATGGAGGCATACACCGCGCCTTTTTCGTATAGCATTTCCTTGATATGCGCAATCTCCGGGTAATGGGCGAAGACGGTAGTTTCAAAATCGTTGCTGACCCTGTTCTTCCATGTGGTGGGCGGCTCGGCGATGACGCTGCGGAGGTTGGCTTCCTGATCACGGGGAACCACACCCGAAAAAGCCTGGGCGGTACTGATGTGGATGCCGGGGTGGATGATGGCGATCGAATACGCGCTGAGATCGAGGTCAATAACCTCCATGATCTCCCCGCGTCCCCGGGCAATAACAGGACGATCATGAATGAAAAAAGGACAATCGCTGCCAAGCTTAAGCGATAGTTCGATCAATGCCGCTGTGGGGAGCCCCAATTGGAAATAGTCATTCAGGGCTTTCAGGGTATAACTGCCATCTGCTGATCCGCCGCCGAGGCCTGCGCCCATGGGAATCACTTTATGGAGGTGCATGTTAACGGGAGGCAGATCTGGGAAGGACTGCTTAAGCAGGAGGTAGGCCTGCACACAAAGATTGGATGAAGGGTCACTCCCTATTGTAAGGCCAGTACTGCTGAACTGAAATGCAGGAGCGAGAACAAATTCGAGGATGTCGTGGTACGCAATGGGATAAAAAACGGTTTCCAGATTATGGTAACCATCAGGCCTTTTCCCGAGGATCTGAAGACCGAGGTTGACCTTGCAATTTGGGAAAACGATCATTTCCCGCCGCGGCTGTTGATCTCGTCGCGGATCGCGACTGCCCTGATATAATCTTCCTGTTCCAGTACATCGTTCAGTAGGGTTTGCAGATCTTCCATGCTCATCACTTTCAGATCATCCTGTGAAGTTGCGCCGTCCTGGGTTGTGGTGGTTGTGACCGGCTTCTTTTTGCTGTTGCCGGTTTCCTCCGTGAGTATGCCGGCACTTTCCAGGATGTTTTCGTAAGTGAAAATAGGACAGCCAAACCTGACCGCCAGCGCCAATGCGTCAGACGTGCGCGAATCTATTTCAACAGTGTCTTTGTCGTTACTACAAAGCAGTTTTGAGTAGAAGATGCCTTCCTGCAGATCACAGATCACCACTTCATGAAGATCGACGCTGAAGGCCAACATGAAATTTTTCATCAGGTCGTGCGTAAGCGGTCTGCTGGGCTGCATTCTTTCGAGGGCAACAGCAATAGCCTGGGCCTCAAAACCACCTATTACTATGGGAAGCCTCCTGAGGCCGTTGACTTCTCCCAGTACCACTGCATATGAATGGGTTTGCGTTATACTGTGTGATAAGGCCACAATTTCCAGTTCTATCTTCTTCATAACTGGGTACGAAAATAAGAAAAAAAGGGCCTGCAGACCTAAGCGTTCTTTAATTTTTTAACTTCTTCAATGAATCGGGGAACTACATCAAAGGCATCACCCACAATGCCGTAATCGGCAGCTTTAAAGAAGGGCGCCTCCGGATCTTTGTTGATGACCACGATGACTTTGCTGCGGTTAACGCCGGCAAGGTGTTGTATGGCACCGGATATGCCTATGGCAATATATAAATTGGGTGTGATGGCCAGGCCGGTCTGTCCAACATGTTCATGATGAGGTCTCCAGTGTGCGTCGGCTACAGCACGACTGCACGCGGTGGCAGCACCGATCAGGCCCGCAAGTTCCTCTACCATGCCCCAATTTTCCGGACCTTTAAGGCCACGTCCCCCGCTGACTACCAGCTCTGCTTCGCCGAGCGGAACAGTTCCGGTGATCTTGCTGGTGGCAGTAACCTTTACCTTCCGCGCTGAAACGGCGATATTCAACGCAACCAATTCTGCAACGCCTTCGCCTGTAACAACGGTATAAGAATTTGGACTGACGGCTATGACTTTGATGTCGGTTTTAATGGCGATATGAGCAAAAGCTTTCCCGGAAAAAACATTCTTCTTTACTACAAAACCGTTGGATAAGTCGGGCAGTGACACAGCACCAGACACCAAACCGGCCTTCAACCTGGCCGCTACCAATGACGCAGTGGACTTTCCCGTGATGTTATTAGACATCACGATCACTTTGGCGCCGGTTTGTTCTGCCGCCTGTGCGATCAGTTGGCTATGTACCTGGGCATCCAGCTGGTCGAGGGTGGCATCTGCCAACTGATAAACTTTCTTTACCCCATATTTTCCCAATGAGGAAAGATCGTCTTTCACTGTTCCCAACAGAAGGCCTGCCGCTTCTACACCCAGTGAACTAGCCAGACTGGAGCCGTAGCTCAGCGCTTCAAGGGAGTTTTTTTTGATGGAGCCGTCGCTATGATCGATGAAGATTAATACAGACATAATTCGTTTTTAAAAGGTTAGATCATTTTAGCTTCTTCATGAAGTAAACGTACCAGTTCAGCAGCGTTATCCGGCGATATAAGTTTTACGCCCGCTTTTGCAGGTGGCAGCTCGTAGCGCACCACTTCGGTGGTTGTTTCAAATGCTACCGGTTCCAGCACTTTGAGGGGTTTGGTTCTGGCAGCCATGATGCCACGCATATTCGGTATCCTGGGTTCTGCCATTCCTTTCTGACAACTGACGACCAGTGGAAGCTGAACTTCTGCTGTTTCTTCGCCGCCTTCAATCTCCCTGTTCAGGGTGGCTGAATCGCCGTTCAGTTCCAGGTGGGTAGCCAGACTGATAAAGGGAAGATCAAGGAGTTCCGCAACCATGCCCGATGTCGAAGAATTATTGTAATCAATGGTTTCCTTTCCGGTAAGGATAAGATCATATCCGTTTTGTGATGCTACCGCAGCGATCTGCGATGCCACTTCAAAGCTCTCCCTGGGTTCTGTGTTGACCCTGAATGCCTCATCCCCACCCAGCGCCAGCGCCTTACGGATGATGGGTTCAGCGTCAACACCTCCAACAGTAATGAGGTGGATGGTGGTAGAAGGGTCTTTTTCCTTGATCTCGATCGCCTTAACGAGGGCATACCATTCGTCGTACGGATTGATGATCCACTGCACACCATCGCTTGCGAATTTCGTGTTGTTATCCGTGAAAGCTATTTTTGCAGTGGTATCTGGCGTTTTGCTGATACAGACCAGTATTTTCATATGATGCAATTAAGAGATTTGAGCAAGGTTGTTTATGCAACTAATATGCAAATATAATAACACATCTCACAAAAAGAGGTTAACGATTATTAATAATTTTTATGGACCGTACGGAAAGGTTACTTGATATGCTCCGGCAGCAACCTGCTGATGCTTTTTTGCAGCATGCACTGGCCCTTGAATATATCAAGCAAGGGGCTGAGGATAAGGCAGAAGCGGCCTTCAGGGCGCTTTTAGCGGCTGATCCCGGGTATGTGGGGAGTTATTATCACCTGGCTTCCCTACTGGTAAAGAATGGGCGAAGGGTGGAAGCGTTACATGTTTGTGAAACAGGCTTGGCAGCATGCAGGAAAGTGGGCGATGATCATGCCTGGCGGGAATTGAATATGATTTACGAAGATCTCTTATACTGATGAGCGAGCTGTTGAAAAATTTCAGGCAGTTTATTGACGCGGAACAGCTGTTCAACCGTAACCAGCGTTTATTGGTGGCCGTGAGTGGCGGGATGGATTCAGTAGTACTTGCGCATGTATGCATGGCTGCCGGTTATGATATGATGCTGGCACATTGCAATTTCCAGTTAAGGGGTGAGGAAAGTCTGCGTGACGAGCAGTTTACCATTGAGTTTGCAGCGCGTAATCAACTTGCCCTTGAGATACAGCGATTTGACACGGCTGCCTATGCTGAAGATAATAAACTGTCGGTCCAGGAAGCGGCCCGCGTATTGCGGTATGCGTGGTTTCAGGCTTTGCTCGAAGAGAAAGGCCTGGCGCGGATACTTACAGCACATCATGCTGACGATAACGTAGAGACCATGCTCATGAACCTGTTCAAAGGAACAGGAATAGCGGGATTGAGGGGTATTCTCCCATTGAATGGAAAGTTGGCCAGGCCGTTGCTTTTTGCCAGCCGGCCTGAGATCGCGGAATATGCCCTGGCACACCACCTGTCTTATGTGGAAGACAGTTCAAATCTGTCAGATAAATACAGTCGGAATTTTGTGAGACTGAATCTGGTTCCCATGGTGGAAAAGATCATACCTGGCGCCGCTGCGAACCTGAGGTCGGATATGGCACGGTACCGGGAAGTGGAAATGCTTTATCGCGAAGCGATGAGCAGGAAACTCTTGAAACTTCTGGTCAGGAAGGGCGATGAGGTACACATTCCTGTTGAGAAACTAAGGATCACGGATCCTCTTCGCACCGTACTCTTTGAGATATTCTCTTCTTATGGGTTTACTGCAGCCCAGCTGGAGGGCATCATGAGGCTGATGGATGCTGAAACAGGAAAGTATATGCTTTCGTCCACCCACCGCTTGCTGAAGAACCGCAATTGGTTCATCCTGTCTCCGCTGGCGATGAGCGAAGCGTCTGTTTATGTGGTGGATGAAGGCATGCAGGAATTGCCATTTCCCGGAGGCCGGTTGGTGATGAAGCTGGCTGATAAAGATATTCATTTCGTTCCACCCCCCGATCCCCATACGGCCTATCTGGATGCCTCATTGATCAGGTATCCCCTTGTGCTCAGGAAGTGGAAGGAGGGCGACTATTTCTATCCCCTGGGCATGCAGAAGAAAAAGAAAATCGCCCGGTTCCTGATCGACCAGAAAGTAAATCGGTTGGAGAAGGAGCATGTTCTTGTTCTGGAATCTGGCGGCCTCATCCTTTGGGTGGTAGGGAAGCGCATCGACGACCGGGCAAAATGTAAGCCGTCTACCCGCCAAATGCTCATCATCGAGCAAAAAATGTATTAATAAAATACTGGTAAGCCATTAGCAATGGTTTAGGCTAAACGATTAGCTCTGGTTTCCGGGGCGTCCTTGATCTTCAATAAAAATGCCGAAAGACCAGGTGGCAACGAAGGCTGAATTCCCCGGCTATATCGATGACCCAATTATGATGTCTGGGCATCCTTGGGCAGATCCTGAGAAAAGCATTTATCGGGGCGTTATTTCCCTGTCTGCAAAATTCAGTCAGCCTTGCTTCCCTGAAAAAAGAAGAATAAAAGAAAGGCTTCTTCTAGCAGATATTCGGCGGTGATCATAAAGAGAAAAAGAAAACTAAAAAACCTGCTCAATAAACCTGTTCAGCAAATCTACATTGCTAAAGGCACGGCTAGCGAGGTAGGTAAAGACCAGACCATATACTCCGCCCCAAAAGTGCGCATTGTGACCGATGTTGCCGCCACCCCTTTTTGATAGATAGGCGGAAAGTCCCAGGAATATAAATCCGAATACCCAACCGGGTATATCGATGGGTACAAAGAAAAAACGAAGTGGCATCGACGGCTCCAGCAGGATCGCTGAAAAAATTACGGCTGAAACGGCCCCTGATGCCCCGAGTGCCCGGTAATGGTAGTCGTTCTTGTACTTGAAAAAATCCGGTATGCAGGAGAAAATGATCGCTGTAAGATAAAGTATCACATATAACGTGATCGATTGTTCATGGAAGAATATCGGGTAAAGAAAGTTCTCAATGGCCATGCCGAAGGAATAAAGCGTCACCATATTGAACAGCAGGTGCATGGTGTCGGCATGGATCAATGCGCCCGACATAAAACGGTAATACTCGTTTTGCTTGTTGATCCGGTAGGGCCAGAATAAAAACTTGTCTTTTAAATTGTCGTTCTGAAAAGCTGGAAACGAAGCAAGGCAGGTGATGATGATGATAAGGAGGGTTACAGACATCTTTGTTTTTTATCGGTGATGATATTTCTCGTTGCGCAATATAGTACAAGCACGGTATAATTGCTCAGCAAGCAACAACCTGACCAACTGGTGCGGGAAGGTCAATGCTGATAACGACCATTTTACGTGTGCTTTTTTAAGCACAGATACATCCACTCCATATGCGCCGCCAATCAGGAAAACCAGGCGTTGGGTACTGTCATTCGCTTTTTGTTGGATGAATTCAGCCAATCCCTCTGAACTGAACATCTTCCCTTTTTCATCCAAAACTACCAGATGGTCATCTTTTTCCAACGTGTTGAGGATCAGCGATGCTTCCGATTTCTTCAACTGTTCTTCATTGCTGTGTTTTGGCACAGGGAAAAGTTTCCATTCAACCGGGAAGTACCTGCTGATGCGGAGGGTGAATTCCTCTATACCCTCCCTAACATAAGGTTCATTTACTTTTCCTATTGTCCAGATAGATATTTTCATGCATTACGAACCATAAATGTAAGACATTCATGATGCCGGTTATCTAAAAATACTGCCTTATGAAAATCAAAATGATGTGTCTCTCGTATCGTTCTTCCTCCTTACAACAGCAGCGTTGCCGGTACAGAAACTTGTTTATGTCAAGGACAGGACCGTGGGTCTTAAAGAATACCCGGGATACATCAATGGATATTGGGACGATGTCAATGGAAGGATCATCCTGGAAATAGATTCAATGTGTTTGGAGTTGGTCCTATGCGGCAAAACCTGCGCCTTTCCAGTTAATCTGCGGACCTTGCAGGGCCCTACTGAATCCCGCTGTCTGTTGCGGGCGTTCCTGCTGGTTTTGCCACTGACGGGGTCGTGGTTGTAGCATTCAATGGGGCACCCACAGCGATATCACATCTATGGCCAGGCTGACCATGCTGGGGATTCATTCCGGCTTTAACGGGGGTAACAAGTGGGGTGGAAATTATTTTAGGTTGGGCTGGTGCAGTTGCGTTTGGTTTGGAATTCAATGGAGCACCTACGGAAATATCACAACGATGGCCTGGTTTTCCATGCTCCGGATTTAGTCCTGACGCTGATGTATTCGCTGTGGGGGTGGCGTTCAACGGCAGGCTAACCGGCGCCTGGA
Organism: Chitinophagaceae bacterium; assembly: GCA_040404005.1. Classification (GTDB taxonomy): domain Bacteria; phylum Bacteroidota; class Bacteroidia; order Chitinophagales; family Chitinophagaceae; genus Pollutibacter. The sequence continues at coordinate 10,821 of JBBAJO010000024.1, read as the reverse complement.
TGTTGGCGGAGGGCTGAGTGATGGGAATGGCTGTGGGTTGCGTAACCGGTTGAGCAGCGCTTGAGGAGCCATTCAAAGGCGCACCCACCGCGATATCGCAACGGTGCCCGGGTTTGCCGTGTTCCGGGTTCAGCGCCCGGCTTCCGCCAGCAGAGCCGAGTGAATTAAGGCCCTTGAGGTTAAGTGGAATATTGACTGCAGGTTCGGTGGCAGTTGACTGCGGCACTGTTGTCGCCGGGGCAGAAGCGACTGTATTCATCGTGCTGCCGTTATCCTTTGTTTCTATGCTGGCTGGCAGGTTGGATGAGTTATTTGATCCGCATGCGTTCAAAGTACAGATCAGAACTGTGAGTACGCCTGTTGATGCTTTCATGAAACTGCTTTAAAGTTTAAAGTTAGGAAGAATACCAGCAATCTGATAATCAGTGTTTAAAACGATTTTCCCGGGGAAAAAGTATGGTCGGGAGAGAAAACCCGACATAGCGCGATCATTTTAACAATCTCGTCTCTATCATACATTAAATCATTCGGTTATGGCAATTCGTGAAAACAGGGCCACGATGCAAATCAGAATCTTCCTCATTTGATTAATACTTGCATGTAAAGTGACCGGATAAATTTATTTTAAATAAGTTAGTGCACCAAAATCAACAACATGCAGTTTTTAGGCCCCATCGACTGGTTATTCGTGATCCTGTATCTTTTAGTGATCGGCGGCGTGTCGATTTGGAGCATTAGAAAAAGTAAGGAAACCACCTCTGATTACTTCCTCGCCAACAGGAACCTTGGTTGGTTCGTGATTGGAGCTTCCATTCTTGCCTCCAACGTAGGCTCAGAGCATATCGTAGGGCTTGCCGGTTCGGCTGCAAAAACCGGGACCGTCCTCGGGCACTATGAACTGCACTCTTATATTGTGCTGATCCTGGGTTGGGTTTTTGTTCCTTTTTACTTGCGGAGTTCGGTTTATACCATGCCCGAGTTTTTGGAGAAACGATTCAATCCGCAAACCCGCAGGCTGTTGTCTATCATCCAGCTCATCAGTTATATCATCGCCAAAGCTTCGGTGACCATTTTTGCAGGCGCGCTCGTATTCAATCAGTTTTTAGGCGTGGACTTCTGGACGGGAGCCATCATCCTCGTAGTAGTCACAGGTGTCTATACCATATTCGGCGGGCTTCATGCAGTCATGTACACAGAGGCCATACAAGCCATTGTGTTGTTGGCCGGCTCCTTTGTGTTGCTCTTATTTGGACTGAAGGAAGTTGGGGGCTGGGATGCGCTGATGCAATCTGTACCTAAGGAAAAACTGAACATGTTCCCGCCGCTCAGCGATCCTGAATTCCCATGGCTGGGTATTCTGCTGGCATCGCCCATTGTGGGCGTCTGGTACTGGTGCACGGATCAGCACATCGTACAACGATGCCTTGCCGCGAAAAATGAAAAAGAAGCCCGCAGGGGTACCATTTTTGCAGCGTTTTTAAAGCTCATGCCTTTTTTCATCTTCCTCATACCCGGTTTGATCGCTTATGCGCTTAATGCCCAGGGCAAGATTCAGCTGGACGATACCAATGCGGCATTTCCGGTGATGGTGAAGTCCATTATGCCCGTGGGTTTAAGGGGTGTACTGGCCGGCGGACTCCTGGCTGCGCTGATGAGTTCACTGGCGTCGGTTTATAATGCCTGTTCTACTTTGTATACCATTGACATTTACAAGAAATCACATCCGAACGCTTCTGAGAAAGAGCTGGTTCGAGTAGGAAGAATTGCCACGGGCGTCATAGTAATATTAGGAATGGCGTGGATCCCGATGATGGGTAAGATCGATAGCGGCTTGTATAATTATCTGCAAAGTGTGCAATCCTACCTGGCGCCTCCTATTGCAGCAGTATTCCTGCTCGGCGTTTTCTTTAAACGCCTCAACGCAGAGGGTGCACTCACTTCGATGGTTCTGGGTTTCATCCTGGGCATGGCGAAACTTACCCTGCAATTGCTGCAAGACAGTTTGCCGGCCGGGGGGTTGTTACACCAGTTTGCCACCATGAATTTCCTGTATTTCTGTATATACCTCTTCCTTTTCAGCATTGTGGTGTTGGTGGTGGTGAGTATGGTTACGCCTGCGCCAACCGAAGAGAAGGTGAGGGGGCTGACTTTCTCAACTACAGTGGCGGAAGACAAGGCTGCAAGCCGCGCCAGTTGGGGTACGCTGGATGTTCTATTATCATTGATCGTTATCGTCATCATCATTGCTATTTTCGCTTACTTCTCACCGTTAGGAGTAGCCGGATAATATAAGCTATGTTCAAAAATGCAATGTTCCTCGTTTTTGCGTTAGGTGGCGTCTCGTGTTGCTACGGCCAGCGGGTTTCTGCGTTGAAAGAGGTATACAGGAACTACTTCACCATAGGGCGTAGCCGTTTCCCCCAGGGCGTTAAAAACAAATGAGGCCGAACTTGTCCTCAGGCAGTTTGGAAGCATGACGGCGGAAAATGCCATGAAGATGGGGCCGATCCACCCGGGCGAACCATTTCTAAAGACCTGTTGCTTTCCAGATCGAAAGAGCATATTTCCACAGTGGTCAACAGATACAAGGGAATAATTTATGCATGGGATGTAGTGAACGAAGCGATCAGCGACAAGCCTGATGAATTTAATCGAAATTCCTTGTTCTTTCATATCTGCGGTGAATCGTTCATTGAAAAAGCGTTTGAATATGCCCATGCAGCAGACCCGGATGCCTTGTTGTTTTATAATGATTATCATGAGACCAACCCCGTTAAACGACGCAAGATCATCGAAATGATCAGAAAGCTGAGATTGAAAGGTCTTCCTTTTCATGGCGTGGGGTTACAGGCACACTGGTCCATTTATGAACCCACACGCAGCCAGCTGGAAGAAACGCTGAAAGATTTTTCAACGCTGGGGATTGATATGCAGATTACCGAGTTGGATATTTCCATATACACAAAAGATGCGCCTGCATCCGCATATACCGAAGACATGGAGGCCAAACAAACGGAGCAATACAAAAACTGCTTTGAGACATTCAGGAAATACAATAAAGAGATCTCAGCGGTGACCTTCTGGAATGTTTCAGACCGTTCCAGCTGGCTCGATTATTTCCCTGTCAAGGGCAGAAAAAATTATCCCCTGCTTTTCGATAAGGAGCTTCAGCCGAAGAAGGCATTCCATGCTGTAACGTCTTTTTGAGCACGGATGGGTAAAAGTGATCGTTCATGGGTAGAAGCTGGACTACAAAACAGGTCTGAAAATCGACAATGAATTCTTTATAATTTCAGACGGATCCCCATTTTAGACAAGCTCCAGGTTATGCGCACGCAGAATAGGGCAAACAAGATTGACGTAGTCAGACCAACGCCACCGACCAGTAAGAACGCAGGCAGGTGGACATTCAATAATCCAGCCACGCCATATGCAAAGTAGGGGATCAGATAGGTCAGCAGGGTATCTGTTCCCGCTGGCCTGATGATGTTGAACCACTTCTCTTTCTGCCAGACATCAACGATCCAATAAATGACAATGAAGGCTATAATGGTCAACGCACTGCATAGAAACAACCAGGCTGGAGTGGCACCCAGTTTAGCGAGTCCCCAGTAAGGGCGGGTGAACAACGACAGGGTTACAAGCAACCCTGCAAAAAGTGCAAGTACGATGGTAAGTCCTTTATTGTTATTCTGCTTTTGATAGTACATGAGTATGTGAGACACAAGGACGCCGCCCATGACGAGCCCTGCTTCTGTGCCACCTAAAATAGAATGGGGGATGAAGGAAAGAAATGAGGGCATTAGCCCTGCGTGGAAAACCAAGCTTAGTACGGCAAAAAAAATCCAGCCTAATGCGATCGCCCACATTCTGTTTTTTGCCAGGATGGTGACTAAGGCTGCGGCCAGGTACGACCATCCGATCAGGCCAAGGATCCCCCACCATTTAGGGGAGAAGCCTGTTAAGTCATCATCCTGGCCACCCCGGTAGAAATTGGCCAACCATACCAGCACAACCAGGGCTGCTAATCTTGCTAAGGCAACCCAAAATCGATGGGCAGTTTTTGGATATTCATTCCAGATGACGATAAAACAGGTGCAGCAGATGATGTTCCATGTTAGCCTTGATATTCCCGTTGCGGCTTCATTAATGTACTCCCCATTCACTAAATAAACACCCATCACCAGTAGGGCCAGGGTTCGTGAAACAACATGCCGTATCAGGGCAAATGTTGAGCCCCCTTTCATTATCCTGTTTGAGAAAGCAAAGGGGATCGACATGCCTACAATGAAGAGAAAAGCGGGGAATACAGTGTCAGCAAGGCCTATGCCATCCACGCCCCTTTCTACGTGTCCCAGCCATGCCGGGATTTCTTTCAGTGCCCAGAGGTCATTGACAAAGATCATCAGCACCATGGTGAGTGCCCTGAGGATGTCTATGGAAGCAATGCGATGCTTTTGAATCAAAAGAGGGATTGTGACAGGCATATCAAACAAAAAAAGAGATTTTCATTATGTTCAGTATAAAATTTCCCTGCAGATGCCCGCTAGAGCGGATCTATAAAAAAGAGCCCTGCATCACAAGGCGCTCAATGATCATGTTTATACCCGACTTAGCGTTTCCATCCCTGCCTGTAGTTGGGAAGTAACAGCTTGTCTGCCTCTTTATCATTCTTAAAGACCTCTCTCTTAGGATCCCAGGTCAGTGGCCTGTTGAGTTGATAGGTAATGTTGGCCAGCGCGCTCAATGAGTTACTACGATGTCCAACCTCAGCTGGGCAGATCGGCTCACTCTTGGTCTTACAGGCATTTAACCAGTCGGCATAATGATCGTCTGACGCGTATAGCTTTGTTTCACCTGGTTGAATGGTGGCAGAAGCGAGATTGGCCGGATTGCTGTCGAAATAGTTGCGCGCAATATCGATGGTGCCTTTATCTCCTTTGAAACGTACGCCGAAACCACGACCAAGATCAAAATGCTTCATCACCACGCCATTGGCATACACCATTTCTAGTCCTCTTACTGCCGCAGGGTTCTTCGGCGGTGTCAGTTGAACGGGGCCCGTATGGTCCATGCCCAATCCCCACTGCGCGATGTCGAACATATGGGCGCCCCAATCGGAAAGTATCCCGCCTGCATATTCGCGGTATTTGCGCCAATTGGGGAAGATGTCTTTCTCCACCGGTGGAGAAAGTTCAGAATGGAAGGGGTGGTAGGCTGCGGGTCCAATCCATCCTTCCCAGTTCAGATGCGCTGGTTTTGCTTCTTCGCCCATGTTAAAGGGAATAGCGGGATCACCTACGTGTACGAGGACTTCCCGGACCTGTCCGATATATCCGTTTCTCACCAGTTCGCAGGCCGAGCGGAAGTTTTTCCAGGATCTCTGCATGCTGCCGGTCTGCAGGGTTACTTTATTTTTCTTGACTGCATTGACCAGGGCCCGGCCTTCTGAGATGGTCCGGGTCAATGGCTTTTCGAGGTAGATGTGTTTTTTGGCTTCGGCTGCCCTGATGGCCTGATACGCATGCCAGTGATCTGGGGTGGCGATCACAACGCCGTCGATCGATGGGTCTGCCAGCATGTCCCTGTAATCCGGAAGCGCTTTAAAACCACCGGCGGGGGCCTTTCCTGTTGCTTCAGCATAGGCTTTCTCCGCGAGGGTTTTGAACAAGTTGAGTTTTGTTGCATCCACGTCTGATCCTGCCAGGATGCGCACGGGTTGTTTTTTGAACTGGCTCAACAATCCACGGGCCTGTTTGCCGGTACCAATGAAGCCAAGAACAAACATATCGCTCGGCGCAGTGAAACCACGACCGATCACATACCGCGGTACGATCATAAATGAAGCAGCAGCAAAGGCCGTATTGCGAATGAAATGACGACGGGATGCAGTCATAAGCGTATCAGTTTTTTTTGTCCGAACAATTTAATGGTTTGTGAGCAAACTTCCATTTCAATTTGACAGCCTTGAGCTATGGTAGCCTCACCGCATCATGATATACAGGTTTTGGATCCGATTCCGTTTGACCGCTATATCTCTTGGATTATTTAGTTAGATTCACAGATCATTCAAATCGTATGGATCGTCGTCGTTTTATCGCAAACCTCTCTTCCGCCCTCGTACTCTTTAATGGTCAGTCATTGCTTGCTGCCGATTACCTGAAAGGCAGTAAGAAGAAACGATTATTGCGTTTCGTGATTGGATCCGACAGTCATTTCGGGCAGAAGAATACACCTTATCAGCAATACCTGGAGTCGGCAGTGAACCAGATGATTGTTCAACACAAATCATCGGCCTTTGATTTCGCCGTGATCAATGGCGACATCGTGCACGACGATATCAGTTATTTCGGAGAGGCAAAAAAGATCCTCGATACCCTGCCGGTAACGTATTATGTTACGCAGGGGAACCACGACATGGCCACTCCGGAGCAATGGGAGCAGGCCTGGCAGCGCCCGTTGAATTATGATATCAGAAGGGGTGATGCAGTGATGTTGTTTGCCTCAACGTCAAATGCAAAAGGGGAGTACCTGCCTCCTGACTTGAATTGGCTGGAAAAGAAATTCAAAGAGTTCGAGTCTGTCAAACATGTTTTGCTCATCATTCATATTCCCCCGGTCAAGTTTACAGCAAATGCCATAGAGTCCAAAGAGTTCATTGAAATGGTAAAAAAGCAGCACAATCTGCGCGCCGTTTTTCATGGTCATGAGCATGATAAGGACAGCATTATCTGGCACAATAATATCCCCTATATTTTCGACGGCCATATCGGCGGCAGTTGGGGGGTGCAGTACCGCGGCTTCAGGGTAGTGGAACTATACAGCGACGGCGCGCTGCTCACCTATATGATGGATCCGGTGAAAAAGATAAATAGTGAAGTGATATGAATGGATGTTACTTACGTGATCAGTTACCTCGAACCCCGGTAAATGGTATTTTGGTGCGCTCCGCTATTTAATTCTTAAAAGTTTTAAACCCTATTTCCTGGCAGGTTGTCCCCAGTTGGATTTATGTTGCAGGTGCTTGCTTTCCTGCGCAGGGGATAAACCTTTTTTGCACGCATTTAACGTTATGTCATAAGACTGGGCTGTAGCTTTGCATTTCGTTAAAAATATATCCGACATTTGCTGAACAAAAATCACACAAATTCGGTTTTATACTGAGAACTGGATACCGAGCATGACAAAACAATTCATAAGCCTGCTGTTCTTCATCATCTATTCCATAGTGGGAATAGCGGTGCCGGCCATGCAGTTTTCGTATGCCGGGCATGGTGTTGAAACCAGTCATCAAATCCCGGCAGGCGGAGAGAATGAAAACCCTCAGCAGGAATCTGAATTGTCTGGCGCCGAAGAGGAGTCGGAGTTTTGCCACCGATACTCATTTTCTCCCCATCATATGAGAAACGAAATGCCGGTCCTGAACCTTTTATGCTTTGCACCGGACCCGGGTACCTGTAACCCCTTCGGAGAAATTCATACGCCCCCGCCCAAATCGATTTGAGTTAAGTATTCGCCCGGCCAATTTGACTAACTCAAATCAATTCTATCATGCCCATCTTGGAGAAACTTCTCATTGTTAGTAAACCAGGTTGCTGAAACTTCATCAGCGTATTATGGACTCCTGGCCGCTGATCATGAATTGAGGGTATTAGACCAAACCATTCAGATCCAGGAGGAGGCCATTGAACTGGTGAAGGTGCAGAAACAGGCCGCTGTAGTCAATGAATTGGCCGTACAGCAGTTTGAAGCTCAGTTACTCAATATGCGCGCAGCATGAGGAGCCTGATCCTGCAGGATATCGTTCGTGAAGAGAACCGGATCAATCTGTTGGCCGGGAGATTTTATCAACCCATCCCGCGCGACAGTATATTTTTTACGGAGGATGCGTTGCCCAAATTTCTGGAGGAGCTGCCATCTGCTTTGCTTCGGAACCGACCGGATATTAGAATGTCTGAGTGGGACCTCCAGGCTGCGAAAGCAGACCTTGTTTCTGCACGGGCCCTTTTCTATCCATCGTTCAATATTGGTGCTACACTTGGTACCCAAGGTTACAGTCCCTCCATTCTCTTCAGGTTTCCCGAGTCTCTGGCATATACGCTTTTGGCAGGATTCACTGCGCCGGTGATCAACAGGAGTATGATCAGGGGCGAGTTCCAGAAGGCCGATGCTAACCAGGTGGAAGCTTTATACAATTACCACAGGGTGGTGACCAGAGGTTTCAATGAAGTTTATGAAGATTTGTTGAACATTCGCAACCTCCAGGATGTATACTTTTATAAGCAGAAGGAAAATTCAGCACTGTCGCGCTCGATCCAGGTGGCGTCCGATTTATTTCGGACGGGGCGGGCCGACTATCTGGAGGTGTTGCTGACCAGACAGAATGCGCTTCGCGCTAATATTGAATTGATAGAGACCCGGAAGCGTCAATTCCTTGCCGCCGTGGCATTGTATAAGGCATTAGGCGGGGGCTGGAAATAACTTAGTTCAATCACCATTAAATACATCAATTATGCAGTGTCCGAATTGTAATGAAACACTTGTCATGTCTGACCGCCAGGGCATCGAGATCGACTACTGTCCGAAGTGCCGGGGCGTATGGCTGGATCGTGGGGAACTTGACAAGATCATCGAACGTTCCAATACCACAAGTGCTGTTGCTCCACCTCCTGTTCAGGAACCTTATCGCGAGAAAAGGCAAGAGCACTATTATCATGAATCAGATAAGTATCATCCTTATAAAAAGAAGAAGGGCTTCCTCGGCGACCTGTTTGATTTTGATTGATGGTTGTAGGCCCTGTATGTGGTGCCTTGCATTGAGGAGATTAAAGGTAGATCCGCAAGTTCCGTGTCAATTCTCTACAGCTGACAGCAGTTTTTTCAAATCGTAATTGATGTCTTCATGTAATCCTGCCATGGCGTTCTTTATTTTTTTTAACTGGTTTTGGTATAGATTTTTTAGCGCGGAATTTTTTTCGATGTTGATGCCACTGTCCTTTACCAGTTTGCAGAAATGGAGTAATAATTCCGCCTCCACCAATTTGGAGACTGGAAACCGGATAAACTTATTTGTCGTCCTCAATACTTTTCGAATGGTCTTCCTGGCAAAGTAAACCTGTGATACATTGATATCAAGGAATTCTGCTTCCATTTCTTTTTTTACCGTTTCTATATACCCTGGGATATCCTGGGATTCAAAAAGCAAGAAAGTCAGTAGCTCCTTATTTTCTTTTTTAGACCTGGCCAGGCGGAGGGTGATTTCTGCGAGTTTGCCGGGTGGCATGGTAAGTAATTCCTGTTTTATCTCCTGAATGGAAGCTGCTTTCATGGACGTTTTTTACTATGAAAAAAAATCGCCCAGAGCGTAGAAATAACTTTCATCCCAGCCTTGTGTGATGTTGTCATACTCGCTGTCAGGGATATTTGTATGTCGTAATTCCGCCGATGTTCCTTTCGCGTGCGGATGCAGGATGATAGTTACGATAGAAGGCACTTCCTGTTCGCCGAAATACCATTGCTGTTCAATTTTTTTGCCGGCTACAAAAGAGATATTCCTTCCGGAAATGCTGCCATCCCAAAGGGAAAATTCAGAGCCCGGCTCGTCCGACATTTCCGTGTTTTCACCTGTCCACAAGCGAATGGCAAGCGGATTGGTGATCGCGTTGTATACTTCGTCCGGGGTGGCAGGAATAAGGTAATACTTTTTAAAGTCTTTCATGGTTCTCTCTTGATGCTATGTAAAAACGGATTCGGACTTGTGCACAATACGGAAAAAGCTAATATAAGCAGGGCATCGCCGGTAACATATGTAACAATCTTCTTCATAATATTCAGCGCCCTATCTTTTCAATTTCAGTGAAGAATGCTTCGAGTTTTCTTTCATCCAGCATGCCATTGGTTCTAACACTGCTACAGAGGTCCAGCCCAAACGGCTGAACAAGATCGACGGCTTGCCGCACATTGTGATTATTTATCCCGCCTGCCAGGAACATAGGAACGTTTATCGCGTCTCTGATCTGCCTGCTCAACCGCCAGTCGTGGATCCGGCCAGTACCGCCAAGTTCTTTGACCAACAAGTTGGGGTTGCCACTGTCCAGCAAGACAGCATCGACAAATTCAGAAATTTCAATAGCCTCTTCAATGGAAGCCTCATTCAGAACGTGGATGACCTGAACGAGTTTGACGTTTGGCAATTCCTGGCGGATGAGTTGATATTGCCGGTCCGACAAAGCATCTACAATTTGTATGGTTGTTGTTTGTACTTTTTGGTAATGGTCAATGATGTTTCTTGCCGAGGTTTCGCTCGTCAGTAAAAATGATGAAATAGGCGGTGGGATGGTTTTGACTATACTCCTGATCAGGTCATTATCGATGATACCCGGCCCGCTGGGCATCTGGCCAACCAGTCCAAGAGCAGAGGCTCCGTGTTTGATGGCGAGAGCCGCTTCCTCGGGGCTGCTGATACAACATATTTTTACTCTTGGGTTGTACATACTCCCACAATTTTTCACCCAAAAGTAACACTAATTCAGGCATAGCGCTTTGATCGGGTGCCGGCCTGGCAGGGGTCATCATGGAGGAGAATCTTCATTATTCCTATGGTCTGCGGATAGCGGCTATTTCCAGTCGCAAGTTTGGGGATGCATCCGGAGGGGGAGATCGTTAACCAGTTTCTGTACAATGGCAAGGAAATGCTGGATGAGGATGCGGATTTGTGCTGGATCGATTACGGGTTCCGGAATTATGATCCCCAGATTGGACGGTTTCCGCAGTTGGATCCGCTGGCGGATGAGTATCCTTTTCATACCCCTTATCAATATG
>JBBAJO010000023.1:31596-50190 GCA_040404005.1 Chitinophagaceae bacterium | reverse complement strand
TGGTTTTCTTTATTTCCAGGAACACATTGACCAGCCAGTTTTCGACCGCACCCTTGTCCAGATTCTCAACAATGTGTAACAGTTTCATGTCGCCAGAACCCGTTCACGTTGATTTGGCTTCAAATAGATCGAAGCGAGCCGTCTGCAGCAGACGTCAATATTAAAGCCGGAACGATGCCAGCGTTGATCACCAACCGTATCTCCCGGCAATCGTCTTTCTATCATTTCCTGCAAGTCGTCTGCCCAAAGGTGAAAAGGATCTTGCAGGCCCCTGAATTTTACCAATTCATCCAGCACGGTAATTTCGTCTGGCACCACATCTGAGGCCAAAACGGGCAAGCCGGCCGCCTGGGCTTCAACCGCAACCATGCCCATGCCTTCTGCTCTTGAGGGAAACAAGAGGACATCCGACGCCAGCATCAGGTGGGCCATATCCTTTCGAACCCCCAGCATGTTAACCCTGTCACTTACATTATTCCTGTCAATGAGCTGTTGAAATTCTATTTTGATAAAATCGTTTGCGCCGGCCATGATCATACGGATGCTGCTGTCCTTAGATGCTTTGATGACCTCTAAGGCAAATGCAGAATTTTTATGATTATTGGGATGGCCAATTTCCGTGCTGATATCGAAACGTCCTGCAAACAGTACCAATTTGGTATCATCGGGCCAACCCAGTTCCTCCAGCATTTGTTTCTTATGTGAACCATGGTCACCGGCAAAATTTTTGATGCGGAATGCACAATTCAATGGACCGATGACCTGACGTGGAAAATAGTTTGGCGTGATGGAATACTCCCCTAATATTTTCCCCGAGGTACCATAAATATTTGTAGCACATTTTCCCAACAAGTAACGACCAATTTTTAGTTGGAGCCTTCTTGCTGTGGTAACACCGTAATTAAATTGCTGCTGATAAAAAGGGTTGTGAAAGTGCACTACCCTAACGGCTGGTAAACATCCTGCACCAAAAAGAAAATGCCAGCCGGACAAGTAATCCTGGTGATCATGAATGGCGGCATAGTTATTCTCGGTCAGGATCTGCCTTAATCCGCTGATGAAGTTCATGATGTTTCCCTTTCGCAAAGCCAGGTAATGGATTTTGCAGCCTGCTTCTTTTACCACCTTGTCGAAAACAGCCTCTTTACCCCCTGCCGCGAGGAAGTCAAAACCTGGTAAACCTGTCTCGTGAGACTGGGCGTATTTTACCATTTCCACCAACCAGGTTTCCGCGCCTCCCATGTTAAGGGAGTCTATAATGTGTAGTACTCTCAAGAGGCTAAACTTTCGGCTGACTTGTACTCCATGAAATGGGTTTCCAGTATACGCATCAAATAGTTCTCAGTATCAATGCTCAGATGGTTGAACTCTGTCTCGGCCAGGGAATCAATAACGTACGCCTCACTGGCCTTGTCCACCAATTCAAAAATGGCTTTTTTCCCTGTGAATGATTCAATACCCTCCACTATTTCCAATGCCGTATAGTAGCGTGGGTTAAAAATATGAATAACATTATTTGCCTTTTCCTCCAGTCTGTTTTGAAGGATGTCGTTAAGGATTCTGGCAAAATCTTCCGTCAGGATCAGGTTACGTTTAGCATTTGCCCAAAGCCTGAACGATTTACCTTCATACACTGAGTTCAGGAAGAAATTGAAAATATTGTTGGGGTTGCCCCCCTTGCCTACAAGATTGGAAATCCTGACGATCAAATAATGCTGACACTGAGATTGGATCAATGCTTCATATTCCAGTTTACGACGGACATACATATTATCGCTCATGGCAGGGTCATGAATGCTGCATGTAGAAAAGTAAACAATCAACTTCTCCTGGTTCCGGTTGATCTGATCCACCAGTAGCATCCTTTCACGTTCGAATTCGGCGGAATCTTCGCACTTTGAATCAGAAACACCGGATGCAAGGAACAGTATATCACTTCGATCATAACCCTTCAAGCAATTTGCCAGTAACCCGTTACCTATGATCATAAATCCTACTTGTAATTTCAATGAACAACCCCTGCCTTACTCATAGCAGTATGGATTCGCGAATAAATTTGCTCCCAGGAATAATTCTCTGCGTAGAAATGGCTGGTAAACTGCCTCATTGCAACGAGTTCCCTGTCATCCTGTTCTGCAAGTCTCATCATCGCATTCTCCAACTCCACTGTTGAGCTTTCGATCAGGTAGCCCGTTTTACCATCCTGGATAACCTCGGGAATGCCACTTTGCTTATTGGCCACTGCAGGGCAGCCGTAAAGTCCTGCTTCTATCAATACGATAGGGAAAATATCCTTTTTCGTCAGCATAAGCAAAGCACGTGATTGTCTGTATATCTCTGAAAACTGCTTTCGGCCTTCAGGAGATGATTTATTGATATAGCCCAGAAAACTGATCCCGGGCTTCTGAAGGTATTCCGCCGGTGGTTTTTGACCGATAATAATCAGCTTATACTCCTGGTCTTTTTCGTAAACTTTATGAAATGCCTCGCAGATCTGAATACCCCCCTTTCCTATGAAGTCAGTTCCGATAAAAACAAACTGTTTACCAGGTGGTGTATTGTGAAAAGCGTCCTTAGGAATATCCATTGTGGGCCCCTGCCCCATTTTCATCAAATTGCTGCCATCCAGCCCATACTGTCTTTTGGCCTCATTGAGGCTCCAGTCAACGGTAAAAAAAACACCCGTTGCGTTAGCGATAAATTCCCCTTCGCATTTTCCAATCCGATGGAGGTCCTTGGCAGAAAATGCCTGCCTCTCGTGGTACAGGTCCATGTAGGTATCAAAGGAGCAATCTGAAAAGGCAAAATAGGGAACGGAAGGCTTGAAACCGATCCAGGGTGTGATGCCGTGAAAAACAATAGCAGCAGTATCCCGGGGCAACCGTTTTTCTAATTCCTTACTAATGAGCTTAAGTCTTTTCTTCGAAAAGGCGGGGAACAATGCAGGAATCCCTGCCAGTCGGAATATTTTGGAAAGGAACATATCTATCTTGCGATAGGGTGGGTTAACATGGTCAACAAGAAGGATATTGTTATGTTTCTCAGCGAGGATATCGTAGATCTTTCCGCCCAAACCATCAAAACCACCTTTGCGATCATTGAGATCAAAATTGGACACAAAAACAACGGGGCCTTGGATACTGTCAGGCATTGTTTGGTTTTAATTTCCGCAGCAGATCCCTGCCCTCTTTTTCACCTTCGATCACTGCTTTATAAAATGCCCCGGAAGTACCATCCATGGCTGCGAGCCTTACGAAGTTGGCAAATTTTGTCTTTTTTGATAATTCAGCGGGGTATTCATTTCGAAACGACTTAAAGACAACAGTGGAGGTAGCAATTCCTTTAGCCAGCGCTACCAGATACTTTCTATTAAGTCTGGACTGAGGAATAAAATGTTCAAGCATTAATTCATGGAATAAACCCACGCCCATACCAAGGTCGCAGGCACAAGCAGCAAGATCATTATCGCCGCCGGAGAAAAGCGATTTCCCGGTCCTATCCAGTTGTATGGGCCTTTTCCCCTCCTCGTGTAACTTATGGTAATAGTCGGCCACGGGTTTACGAACAAACAAACCAGCGCCGCATGGCATGGTATTACTCAAGTGGGGAAGGTTAGACCAAACATCCTTTTCAAACTCCCGATAAACCAGCATACCCCAGTACGGCTTTGTCCATGCAGGCGGCTCGGACTCAAACATCAATTTCACCTGTCCGCTATAAGAACCAATGTGTTGATTCTTCTCAGCAATGCCTAACCCCTGCGCTAAAAAATCTTCACGGATGAAATTATCATCATCCACAAAAACCAGAAGATCACCTGTAGCTTCCTGAATGCCCTTCAATCGTGCGGGCGTAAGTCCTTGTTTTGTTTCAACTACCACCCTGAACAAACCACTTGTATAGGATGCCATATAGTTGCGGGACGAAACAGGCAGGTCTGAATTATTATCAATAACGATCACTTCTATATCCTGACAATGAGCTGCGGCCGTCATAATATGCTCCAGGCAGGATTTGAAAACAGCGTCCCCGGGATTATATGTACAGACAATAACTGATAACTTAGCCATGCTTCTCAATCAGAATAAGACGGTTCCATAATAAGGCAGCTCAGACAGGCTTTTCCGGTCGTCCAACAACGCAATTTTTCTTCCATGAGCTGCAAGGATATCGGTAAACTCGCTATACGTCACGCCAAAATGATCCCAGGCAAAAGGATGCAGTTCACAAATAAATTTAACGGAACTGTTTTTTAGCAACTCGCTGGCTCCTTTGAGGATGTCGATCTCCGCGCCTTCGGTATCAATTTTCACAAAACTTGGAGCGGGCAACTCTTTTAAAAGAGAATTCAGGCTACGGCAATTCATTTTTGTGATTTTACCATCTTCCCCGGAATCCTTTTTGAGGATATGTGAATTGGCATTCCCACCCTGGTCAAGAAACTGAATGACCCCATCCTGATCGCTGACCGCAAAATCAAACACCTTTATCTTATGTGAAAATTTGTTTAACTGAATCGTCTCCATTTGTGATTTTCTTGCAGATGAATCGGGTTCGAAAGAAAAAACCTGATTCTCCCCTTTCACGATGGAAGCGGCAAAAACGGCATAATGGCCGGCATGGGAACCAATATCCCAAAGTATATCTGAGGGCTTAAACGTGTTCTCCAGATAATTGATCTGAAGTACATCATTTCTTACCACATCAGAGAGATGGTTCAGGTATTTTCGCTTTACTGGGCGGCAATTAGCCTTGAACTTCAAAATTTTGTCATTAAAAGAATAAGACTCACCCATAGGGTAAACGATTTTCTTTACAATTTTCGCTAATGAATACTTCAGATCGCTCAACATTGTATTTTCTTCTACTTGGTTTATTACAATAAGTATATGTCAGACCGACTGGGGAAGGTCCCATGTTTTATCCTGTCGCCACAACGCATCGTGCTTAACGAAGACAAAATCCATCTGTACCAATGCGTTATCCAGTGGCCTTCTGTGTATTTCACTCACATCATAAATGACAAATCCGAAATCCCCCAAATAGGCGATAAGTTCTCCGGCTAATTTGACATTTTGATAGATCTCAAGAAAGTTACATTCAATGAGTAAAACCGGAATATGGGACAGGTAAGTCTCGCTGCCTTTCAAAACTGAATATTCAAAGCCCTGTGTATCAATTTTCAAAATGTCCGGTACTATATTTCCGTGACTACTGATATATGAATCAAGGCAGCACATTGACTGTGTAACAAGTTGTTTTTTGTAATTAACCTCTTCGCTATAAAGAACTGAAGAAGCTGTTTCGTCGGCGTAAAACTGAACTTCGCTTGCATCCTTATCGCCGACAAGGCATTCATTTACCTTAACTCTCAGCCCTTTAAACTTCTCTCGTAGAGGCCCAATCTTATCTGGTAATCCTTCGAACAGGTGCACTTCTGCACCATTCCAGATCTCAAGACACATTTCCGAGAAATCCCCTTTGTATACACTATTTCAAAAGTTCAGCAATGGCCTGAATCGAATGGTTTTTAGTCTTGTCAGAGAAGCTTTCTGATCGGGGATTTTGCTCGCCGTAATCATCCTATTCATATCTGATCCATACATTTTAGTATTGAACCAATTCAAAATCCATTTCTTCATACTCGGTCATTTAACTACTGTGTAAGCAAAAATGTGTTTCCCCCACTTTATCTGAACTAAAACCGCATTCCCCAAAATATTGTAAAACAACATCAACATTGATACATTCGGGATGCAACTCTACAGCTAGAATATCAATAGAATCGAGGAATACTTTTGCATGCTCCAAATCCGGAAACAATTCACTTTCAGCTCCTTCTATATCCATTTTAAAAATATCAATTCTCCTGCCAAAAGCAAGCTCCTTAAGATCACTTATTGTAATTCCCTTAACCGAATTCTCGTTCTCCATATTCCCTAAAATGATCCGCCTGGAGTCTTCCATACCTCCTCTAAACGAATCAGAAATGTTCAACACTGAATTATCCTTCCATAGTGCATTAAAATAAATCAGCACTGACTGTGATAATTTATTTTCTCTAATATTCTTTTCCAAATAACGAAAATTTGAAGCATCTGCTTCAATAGCATATATTACCGCATTGGGGAAAAAAGCGGAAAACCATAATGAAGTACAACCAATATTTGCCCCGGCATCAATAATTACCAGATTTTCCTTCTCATGATTCTGCATGAGAAGCAGCTTTGAATATTCTTCTTCAATAATAACTTGGTTAAACACAAATAAATCTGAAGAGTCCTTTCTAATATAAAAAACTAAAAGTCGATTATTCAATGTAGCTGCAATTCTGTACTCATCACCTAATTCCTCTAATTTCCAGTCCTTTCTCTTAATCTCTTTAAATATTTCGAACTTGAAAAGCAACTCATTATGGACTATTCTTGACGTAAATCTGAAAAGAATACTGTTAAAAATAATCTTGATCCATTCCAAAATTGAAAAGTACTGACGTAAATGAATGAACACCTTAAATGGACTCATTAGACTTTGTTATTTGATTCTCTTATAAGACACCCACACATAAGTTCCGGGTTCGGCGATATTCTTGACAATCAAAGTACCGGTCAAAGGATCGCCATGTTGCAAATAGTAATATTCACGTCCTTTATTGGCCCAATTCACACCGTCACACTCCTTCGATTCAATCAAACCGTTTGAATCTATCAAATCACGGAAACAAATAAGGTCCTCATCTTTCAATTCTGCTTAAGAATCATGAATTTTTTCGCTCTTAGTACTCCACTAGCCATAGAAAGAAAATACACTTTTCTATTCCCAAAATATTCCTGTTTGAGGAAGTCTGACTCTGTGATCGATTTTTTCAGATAACTATAGAATGGTTTGCAACGAGAGCAACAAAGCCATCAATTCGTTATACTATTTTTGAAGGTACATTATGGTCCAATAACAGGCACTGTAGTTCTTTTGCACATCCACCACTCCCAAAAACATACCTATTTCACTGCATTGTTAACTATATCACAAATAAAGACAATCTCAGACTCTTTCAAATCAGGAAAGCTCGGAAGATTAATCCCTCTCCAAGCTAAGTTTTCAGCAACCGGATACTTCTGGAAATTGTCAGCATACATCGGCATAGTATGTACAGGATAAAACATTGGCCTGGTTTCTACACCCGAATCCCGGAGATGCCCCCTGATTATATCGCGTAAACTGGGATCTGGTGCTAATATCGTAAACATCCAGTAAGAATGAAAAGTATCGACATCCTGGTTATGGAATTCAACCTTCGAACTCAAATACTTCTTGTACGTTTCAACCACCGATTGCTTTTTCTTGATAATCAAATCAACTTGCTCTAATTGGGCCAAGCCGATAGCTGCGCAAACATTCGTCATTCTGTAGTTATACCCAATGATATCATGCCAATACTCTCGGTACTTAGCAAGACCTTGGCCTTTAAAATGCACTGCCCTATCATTAAGAGTAGGATTATTTGTCACAACCATCCCACCCTCACCTGTAGTTATTGTCTTATTTCCAAAAAAACTGAATGTAGAGATATCTCCAAATGTTCCCACCTTACTCCCCTTATATTCTGACCCGATAGCTTCTGCGCAATCTTCAATCAAAAAAAGATCATTCTCGTTACAAATCTCTCTCAGGATATCCATATCACAAGAATGACCGTACAAGTGTACGGCCATAACTGCCTTGGTTTTAGTCGTAATCTTCCTTCTAACGTCCACAGGATCTATTTGCCAAAAAGACGATTCAGAATCTACAAACACAGGAGTTGCACCTGTATATCGTATAGCATTAACGGAAGCTATGTAAGTAAGTGTGGGCACAATTACCTCATCTCCATAACCAATCCCCAGCGTTAATAAAGCTAAATGTAACGCTACGGTACCATTACATACACTGGTTGCATATTTTGATCCAACGTACATACTAAACTTGGACTCGAACTCTTCAACATACTTTCCTTTAGAGGAAATCCAGGTGGAATCTAAACAATCAAGTACATACTTTTTCTCATTTCCGTTCAAATAAGGACGATATACAGGAATATTAATCTCCATCAGCAATTGATTTTACAAAGTAATCCATATACTTTCTAGCTACAATATCCCAAGAATAGCGATCAAGCATCAACGATGCTGCTTCACTATTTCTCTTTAAGATAGAAAGATTCTTTATCGCATAATCCATTTTATCAGATATATCGTATATGTCCATAGGGTCAAAAAGAGTACATTCGATTTTAAAAAAATCTAACTGGTCTTTGTGCGCTCCTATATTTGACAAGATAACCGGGATGCCATTAACCCATGCATCCAAACCCGGCCCTGATCCAGCTTCTTGAAGAGAAGTTGAAATGATTAAATCTGCACTTTTGATTACTACATCAACTTCTTCATTCGTCAAATAACCAAGACCTAAGACATCAAAATCATCCTCATTTGAAAGCTCCAACCCCCTATGTATCACCTTCCCATAACGAAAAAAATCAGACCCATATCCACTTAGTACTAATTTATAATCTTTGTTCGATTCGCCTGAACTTTTGAACCTACTAAAAGCACTAAAAAGCATGTTGTGATTCTTGTGTGGCATTAAATGAGCCGGGTATAAAATATACTTCTCTGGCAGTCCAAGTCTCTCCCTTACTTTTTGAATCTTCTCTTTACTAATCGTAACTTTTTTCGCAAGATTAGACAAATAAATCACTTCTATCGACCTATTCAATTGCGGATAAAATCGACGAATTTCCTTTTCCACATAAGGAGTAGAAACTATTATTCGTGTTCCATTTAACCATTTCTCAATGTCGCTGCCTATCATTTCAACATCTCTTTTATGATATAATGGGGTTCCGAATAAATACTTCCAATTCAGGTCATGGAATGTCGCAAAAGCAGGCGGTTTAACTTTTATAAAATCACTAGCGTGAGGATATGTAAAATATACCAAGTCAAAGTTTTTCGTCTCTTGATATATCTCATCATTTCTTTTTATAACAGATCCCTTATAGAAAAATCTGTTAAGAACTTTATCAGCAAAAACAATTCCAGTATTACTCTTCCTTGTGGACTTAAGAATTTTGATTTTCAATCGACTCTCGTTACTTTCAAATAAACTCCTATTTGATTTAAAATTTTTTTCCGTAGTAAAAAATGTTACTTCATTTGATTTGTCAATTTCACATAAAGACTTTGCAAGATTTGTTGAATACCTAATGATTCCACCTGAGACTGACACATGATCTACAATTCCGATTCGCATGTACTTAATTTATTTTCCAACTTGTGGTATAGGCCACTTTTCCATAAATGTGCTTACCGGTAACTTCAACGTATAACGGACTACTATCAAGTACTATTAAGTCCTCTGTAAATGCCATTCTTACCCAGATTGTATAAATATTAGGAACCAAGGAGATATCCGAAACTTCTATCTCTATTCTATTTTCACCCTCGCGAATAAACAAAGCCTGGTTATACCAATCATTACGGATATGCCCGACAGTAACCCCGTCACTATTGTCTATAATAACATTAACCCATGATTTACCGTAATTTTTCCGCGAAAAAACATTTATTGAAAACCTGAGAGGAGCATTTGATTCAACTGTCTCTGGATTAATTCGGTCGCCAGAAGATAACTTGAACTCTATTGAATTCTCATTGGATAATGGGTCAGTAATAAATCGAGAATTCAGTTTCTCATACTCAATCATCCCCTTAGCCCGATCTCCATGAAAAATCAAATTCCCTTTGTTCAAGACAATGATATCATTACACAATTGCTGTATCGCAATCATATTGTGACTAACAAATAAAACGGTCCTGCCTTCATTTTTACTAACTTCCTCCATCTTCCCAAGACACTTCTTCTGGAATTGCGCATCCCCGACTGCTAGAACTTCATCAACAACCAAAACCTCCGGCTCTAAATGAGCAGCCACTGCAAATGCCAATCTCACATACATCCCACTGCTATATCTTTTCACCGGGGTATCCAAGAACTGTTCAACTTCAGCAAATTCCACGATCTGATCGAACTTACGTCTAATCTCATTGTTGCTCATCCCAAGAATGGCGCCATTAAGAAAAATATTCTCCCTTCCCGTTAACTCCGGATGAAAGCCCGTACCAACCTCCAATAAGCTTGAAATCCGACCACGTACTGTAATTCTGCCATGAGTAGGTTCCGTTATTCTACTTAAAACTTTTAACAAAGTACTCTTGCCTGCTCCATTTCTACCAATAATACCAACTCGGTCACCTGGCTTAATATCAAAATCTACATCTTTCAAAGCCCAAAACTCTTCTTTTCCTTTTGCTTTTACATTACCGGTTTCAGACTTAAACAAGTTTAATGCCTTACTGGTAATTACATCACGAAGGGCAGTATATTGCTCTTTCCCCTCATGATTAAGAATAAATTTCTTGGACAAACCCCTTACAGTTATAATTGGTTTTTGCATTGAATTCAAATATTATCCGCAAAACTTTTTTCCAGTTTTCGAAAATAGTGTATGCCCAACCATAAGCTCATTAACGACATAAGTAAGCTTAATAAAAAACCAGGCATATACATTTTTTCGTTTAAAATACTCCACCTAAATCCATCTATAACACCAGCCATAGGATTGAGATAATACAATAACCGCCATTTGTCTGGAATAATAGAACTGCTGAAACCAACTGGCGTTACATATAATCCAAACTGGACAATAAAAGGGATAATATATCTAAAATCGCGATATTTCACATTCAATGCGGTTATATATAAACCAATCCCGAAGGACGTCAGGAAAGCAAAAACAATAAAAATGGGCAAAGCTAGCAGGTTAATTGGAGGAACAAACCGGTACACAAAAAACATCACAATCAATATCAACAGGGAAATTGCCAAATCCACCAAACTCGTTATTACTGAACTAGCAGGTATGATCATTCGTGGGAAATAAACTTTGCTAACCAAGTTAGAATTCGATATTAAACTGTTGCTTGATTCTGATAAGGCACTTGAAAAAAATTGCCATGGCAGCATCCCCGAAAAAACCAATAATGCGTAAGGCACATCCTTAGGCGATTGTAGATTGGCTACTCGATTGAAAACAAAAGTAAAAATGATTGTTGTTAGTATTGGCCTAACGACTCCCCAAATGGCCCCGATTACCGTTTGCTTATACCGGACTTTTAAATCCCGCCAACTCAGTATATAAAAAAGTTCCCTATATCGCCACAGATCCCGCCAATAGTGTTTTTGGGTACTGCCGCTTTCTATAATTAATTCATCAATCATTTAGATTTTTTAAATCTCAAGAATCTCCATAAATCGGTTACAGGACTTTTATGATTGACGGGTTGCTCAAAATACTCATTCCCGTATCCATACCCATCACCTGTATATTCATACCCACCATATCCGTAATAATTACCATACCCACCGTCGTCTTTAACATCGTTGACCACTATGGATAAGTGAGGTAAGCGCTTGCTGATATAAACTTCATTCAGCATATTCAGTTGTTTCTTATACGTATGGTTGTGGCGGATCACGTAGATGGCGGCATCAGCAAATTTTCCCAATATGATGGAATCACTCACCAGGCCGAGCGGCGCGGTATCGATGACCACCACGTCAAACTCTTTTCTTGCCCTACTGATCAGGGTCTCAATAGCATCATCCAATAACAACTCAGAAGGATTAGGCGGTATTGGTCCGCAGGGAATCATGAAGAGGTTTTCAACTCCAGGTACGGGAATTACAACATCTTCAAAGCTGGCCTTTCCAATGATATAATTACTGATTCCCGTTCTATGTTTAACTCGAAGAGAACTAGCTATTTTGGGCTTCCGGATATCAAATTCCAAGATCACGGTCCGCCTACCCGTTAAAGCCTTAACTGCGCCAATGTTGGAACTCATGAACGATTTACCATCTCCACTGGACGACGAGGTAACAAGAATGACCTGGCTACCGGTTTTGGGTAATATGTATTCCAGATTGGTCCTGATGATTCGGAATTGCTCTGCAATAAAACGACGGCTGGTACGGCTCACCACCAGGGTTTCCTTTTCGTCAGAATGGCTCACCACACCAACCACCGGAGCCTGGGTTGCGCGCTCGATATCAGCCCGGCTCTTCACTTTATCATTCAAAAACTCTTTCAGAAAAATGATCCCGGCAGGTATACCCAGGCCAAGAAATAAAGCCAAAAGATAGGTCCCTTTTCTGTTAGGCATCACAGGCTGCCCGTTAGCAATGGCTGACTCGATCACACGTACGTTGGAAATAGTAGATGCTGAACTGATGGAGGTTTCCAGTTTCTTTTGGAGCAAAAAAGAAAATAATTCTTCCAGTATTTTCTGCCGGCGGGTGATGTCCAACAACTCTTTCTCCTTCACGGGAATTTTACTCACTTCCATGCTGGCTGCTGCATTTTTTTCTCGCAGGCTACTGATGTAGCCCTGGTAAGACTGCTTTACATTTTCCAGGTTTTGCACTATATCGCTCCGCAGTTTGTCAATAGATGATTCCAGGTTCTTCACCATGGGGTTGGCCGTGGTGGTGGTCTTGAGCAAAGTTTCTCGTTGTACTTGAAGGCCGTTGAAATTATTGATTTGTAAAACCAATGAAGGCTCATCCACATTCAAGAAGGAAGCCACCTGCCGATAGGGATTGCTGTTATCCCCGATATATCGGATCAGGAAATTTACATTCTCGAGTTGCAGGCTCTTGACAGTGATTTGGTTATCCACTGTAGACATATTATTGAAGTACTCTGCCGATTGCTGTTCAGGGGCGTAGATTTTATTCTTTTCCCGGAAACCCTGCAGATTTTTCTCTACACTACCCAGGTCCTGCCTGATGGTATCCATCTGGTCGTCAATAAACCGAAGGGCATTTTTCGCGATCTGCTTCTTTTCTTCCAGGCCTGCCTGCTGGTATTCCTTCATCCACTGATCAACCACTTCAATACCCACCTTGTTGTTTTCAGTTTGAAAAGAAACTTTCATGATATTTTCAGACTCCCCAGATTCGCTGGCTGTAAGCCTTGAAACATACTCTATCGCGCGGTCTTCCAACGGTTTATAATTGATGAAAAACTGGTTGCTGCTATATGAGCGATGATCGACTCCCGTTTTGTTGACGATGAAACTACCCTGACCAATTTCAAAAGGTTGCCCAAATGATAACAAAGGACCACCCGGCGCCATCCTAAATTGCTGATCAGATTCAATAATGATCGGGATGGTGAATGTGCTCGCGGAATCTCTCATTTTAAGCACCTGCAGGTGGATTGGACAATCTGGGGTATAGATGATCGAAGACCTGATATTGCCCTGACTATAATACTGCAACTGGTGCCCAAGCGAGTGTACCACTCTTTTAGCCATATTTCGGCTTTTGATCACCTGAATTTCGTCGTTCAGGCTGCGCCTGATATCAACAGAAAGCAGATCATCCAGTTTTTCCGAACTCATGGGGTTGGCGCTTTGGTCCGCGATCATGATCGTGCCATATACGCTGTAAACGTTAGGGGAATATCGGAGCATTACCCAGGCAAGGGCCAGAAAAAGCAATGTGGACGCAATGA
Source organism: Chitinophagaceae bacterium (assembly GCA_040404005.1). Lineage (GTDB taxonomy): Bacteria > Bacteroidota > Bacteroidia > Chitinophagales > Chitinophagaceae > Pollutibacter. The sequence continues at coordinate 36,569 of JBBAJO010000023.1, read as the reverse complement.
CCCAGGGGAGGAAGGGCAGGTATTTCATAACGAGCTCCCTTGGCGAAAAACTATGTTTTTTTTGATCGAGGTTGACGTCGCCGTTATATTTACCTTCGTTCATGAAATGTTCGGTTATCGGAATAAAGTGATTAAAATGGCCACCGTCGATACCGCTGTAAAGGCCAGCGTCAGATACATCATGGACTGCTGGTCGCCTGCAGTGGTTTTACGCTGATCCGCCTGCACAACCAACACATCATTCTGACGTAGATAAAAATTGGGGGAGGAAAATATGGTGGGGTCGGTCAAATTGAGGTTATAATATGTCCTTTTACCCTGGTTCTCGCGAATTAACATCACCATATCTTTACGTCCATAGATGGTGATATCGCCTGCCAGACCCAGGGCCTCGAGCACACTGGCTTTTTCTGTTGGAATGGTGAAAACGCCGGGGGCAGCCACTTCCCCCAATACCGTGACCTTGAAATTATTGAACCGGATCACACAATATGGATTGCTTAACACGCCCAGTTGAACCAGTTTCTGGGTGATCAAGGCCTCCAATTGCTGCCGCGTAAGCCCTTCCACCGGCAGTACCCCAATAGCATGCAGGCGTATATTGCCATTATTGTCAACGAGGTACCCAGTGGTGCCTGCTGGTGCCGTAGTCATATTCCCTTTAGCTCCCTGTACGGAAGATGCAGCGCCGGCACCTGCTGCCTGGTTATAAATGGCGGTGGCTTCAACATTATCACTATAAATGACGATATTGAGGATATCGCCTTTCTGGATGGTCTGGTCCGGTATCTTAATGTTTTGCGATTGCGTTGTATCCAACCCACCTTGAAAATAAGGAACCGGCTTGGTAGAAAAGCAGGAAGAAAACGCTAACACCATCGCGAGCAAGACAACAAAATTGCGCAGCCCCATAAATTTGAAGATGGGCGCGATCCAGCCTTTTACGTAAGTGAATTTATTCATGAAACAGGATCAAGGTTTGATTTATTGATCATCGCTACCAGTTTATAGCCTAAACTCTCAATGACCACTTCTACCGTCTGGTGCAGTACGCGTTGTACGGTAGCTTCTTTATCCATAAGAAGACCTGACCGGATAATTACTTTCTCCTGCGGCTCAAAATGGAGTGCCTCCAATTGCACATCATGGTATTCACTCATAAACCGGCGAATATCATTGATCTCCTTTTCCCTGATGACAGCGGGCTTTCCATTCCAGTACACAAAGTTCAGCACACCGTCAACCTCTCGCACCAGGGATTGTTCTTCGTCCCCGGTGTGCACGAAAACATAACTCTTGAACAGCGGTTCCTCCACAAGTTTGATCCTGTCGCTCCATTTCTTCCTTACTTTATTTAACGGACAGTATGCCTCCATACCACGATCCGATAACAAACGATTTACTTTCTTCTCCCATCTTGGCTTGGTATACAGGGCATACCATTTCTTTTCTGTGGACATTCCTTCCATTTTATGTATGGCTTCGCCACCTCAGTCACATACATAAAATAGTGACCGACCAGCGATTAAACACATATATAAACCCACTAATCGTTATCTATTGAATATCAATGTATTCTGCGAAAAAGCATCAAATTATCAATGAAAACAACGTAATTTATGGGTTGATTCTGTGGCCGCAAATATACGGCATATATTGGTTAAAATTTGCGAAAGCATGCCTTTCCAATTGTCCCAAAATACCCTATTGGTCTACAACGCTTACTCCACCCTACATTCATGGTGCACAAAAAATAGGTGCCGGTTGGCCTGGGGGAAGCTAAAAGGTCTCCACACCAATGAATGGAGTCAGTATCTTTAACCAGCAAGATTTTGAAGACCTTACATTTTTCAACAATATCCTGCTTTCGGATGGCGGCCAGACACGCATCCTTAATGGAACGATCAGATCGGGAATCTGGGAAAATAATGTTTACGGGAATACAAACGGGTCTGCAACAGGCGGCTTCCCTATGGAAAAAATACTGATCTAAACCCGACATCACCAGGAGCCGGCGGAATTAATGCTCCTGCGCTGCCACTTAACACAGGATTTCTTATTCAGCGTTTTACGCCAACGGGTACATCTCCTGCTATCAACGCCAGATTAACTTTAGGCCTGCCAATGGCCCAAGGGATTTTAAAGGGCTTTTACTACCCTTCGGAAATGGATATGATACTGGTGCCATCGAGTATCAGTAAAAACTATTCTATAATCCGAACGGCATTATTTTCAAGTTGGTAACAAAGGCCTTCTTCCTCACTAAAAACTCGCCCATTTTCATCAAATACAAGACTTTTTCCGTGACGCCCGACCCAGCCGATCTGTCGGCCAGGATTACCTACGACCAGGGCATAGGCAGGTACATTTTTATTGATCACCGCCCCGGCTCCCACCAGGGCATATTCCCCGATCTCCACGCCGCAAATGATGGTGGCATTGGCCCCAATAGTGGATCCTTTCCTGATCAGCGTGGGTTTGAACTCGGTTTTCCGCTCAATAAAACTTCGGGGATTGATCACATTGGTGAGTACCATGGACGGGCCCAGAAAAACATCATCTTCCACTACCACCCCGTTATACAGGGATACGTTATTCTGGATCTTAACCCTGTTCCCAATGGAAACATGGTTGTCTATAAATACATTTTGGCCAATGGTACAACCCTTGCCAACTTTTGCTCCAGGCATAAGGTGGCAAAAATGCCAGATCCGGGTTCCTGCGCCAACCTGCGCGCCCTCGTCTACAATAGCTGATTCATGTACAAAGTAGTCCATTACAATGCTGTCCGTTCGGTTTAAAGTCTTGCCAAACTGCCGTGTACTCACAAATATTCGAAGTTTTCTGGGTACTTTGACATTAATTCCTACGTTAATTATCCTATGCAAGAGAATAGCAGTAATCCGCCCCTGACTATCGTTATCCCGTGCTTTAACCATGGGCGGTATCTGGATACTTCTATTCGAAGCTGCCTCAGCCTTGGCTATGGCAACAGCGAGATCATTGTCATAGATGATGGCTCCACCGTTGAGAGCGCCGTCTTTGTTACATCTTTCGCGCAGGTCATCTACTTTCTTAAGCCTAATGCGGGTCTGCCCGCCGCTCGAAAAGCCGGCTTTGAGGTCAGCCATGGCGATTATATCAGCTTCCTGGACACAGACGACTGTTACCCTGCCCGATGCACTGGTCACCAACCTGCAGATCCTCATTGAATCCCCCGATGCAGTATTCATCTCAGGATGCCATGATGCTAAATACCGCGCTCAACGTAATGCTGAGGCAAAAACCTTTGCTAAAGAATACGGAAGAAGATCCTGGCTATCCTGGAAAAGAAGCGTGCTGTTTCTGAAACAACCATTGCTGATAGATCTCTATCTGAGGCGCAGAAGGCATAGGCCTTGCACCATATACCTGCTTTGCTTCCGACTTGAATCCTGCAGCTTCGGCTAATTCCCTGACGTCGTCTTCTGATAACCACTCTTCCGTTGGCTGGTCCAGCTGCACAAATGTCGACCAGGCCTCGTACCCTTCTTTCCTGGGTGTGGTAACAAGTAACCATCCTCCCTCTTCGAGAACCTCGTAGAAAGTGGTAAAATATTGCGGCAACCTGGTGCTCCCAACATGCTCAATTACTTCTGAACAAACGATCAGATCCGCCTTCATCCCCCTCAGGGTAATGAGATCTCCCTGTTTCAGATCAATGCCAGGATACAGTTTTATTCCGTGTTCAACCACTTTTAATACCGGTTCAAGTCCGGTCACTTTTCCGTATGGCTGTAAGGCCTGGGTCAGCCATCCGCGGCCGCAGCCAAAATCGATGATCTGTCTGAACTGGCCGGAGCTTTTTCTGGCTTGCTCCAACAACCGATCGATATGATCCCACCGCTCTGCCTCTTCCTTATTTGGTTCCGCCTTGCTATAATGGTGGTTACGGGTGAACAGGTAGGTATAATACTTCTCTTCAAACCATTTCCCCTTGCGGCCTTCGGGTTCGAAAGCGGCGATCATTTTGGGGATCCATCTGCGTAACCAGGCTCTGACCTTTCTTTTCATATACATAACACCTGATCAAATTAGTACATTTACCCATAACCGAAGCTTGCACGATGAACCGTTTCCACTCGCTCGATGTATTTCGGGGTGCCACCGTTGCACTCATGATCCTGGTGAACAACCCCGGCTCATGGTCTTATGTTTACCCGCCACTGGCCCATGCAACATGGCATGGCTGCACCCCCACTGACCTGGTTTTCCCTTTCTTCCTTTTCGCGGTGGGCAACGCCATGGCATTTGTGATGCCTAGATTCACTACAGCGGAAATGTTTTGGAAGAAGGTAACTAAACGATTTGTCCTGATCTTCCTGATCGGCCTGTTGCTGAACTGGTTTCCTTTTGTGAAATGGGAAGATGGTGACCTCGTTATGAAACCCTTATCAAACCTGCGCATCCTCGGGGTGCTGCCACGGATTGCCCTTGCCTATTTCTTCGCCTCCATGATCATCTATTTGTTCAAATCGAAAGGGGCATTTGTTATTGGCGGCATATTGCTGCTATTCTACTGGTGGATGTGTTCTGCTTTTGGAGACCCCGGGGACCCTTACAGTCTGGAAGGATATTTTGGAACGGCTATCGACAAAGCCATTTTAGGCGAGTCGCACATGTATAAGGGCGAAGGCATTCCCTTCGATCCGGAGGGCATTATGAGCACCATACCTTCGATTGTGCAGGTGATCTTTGGCTACCTCGCCGGGGAGTACATCATCACCAAGGGGAAGAACACCGATATGTTGGCGAACCTCTTTGTAACTGCAGCGCTGCTGGTATTCACGGCCTTTGCCTGGGACACCGTTTTCCCGATCAACAAAAAGATCTGGACGAGTTCTTATGTGCTCTATACCACTGGGCTGGCGCTGATGGTGCTGGGCGTACTGATCCACTGGATCGAATTAAAAGGCGTACGTGCATGGTGGACC
>JBBAJO010000023.1:0-31496 GCA_040404005.1 Chitinophagaceae bacterium | reverse complement strand
AAAAAAATCTATATCAGGGTTTGATCTTTTCATTCTTTGCATACGTCCAGTCTTAAGCATGCTTGAACATCTCGTCTATTATACCCATTGGGGAAAATCAAATTGCAAATGACACAACAACAACCCACCCGATTCCTCGCCCTTGACGTACTGAGGGGGATGACCGTTTGCTTCATGATCATAGTAAATACACCCGGGTCAGGAGCTACGCCTTTTTCACCGCTCAATCACGCCTCATGGCACGGCTTTACCCCAACAGACCTCGTATATCCCAGTTTTTTGTTTGTAGTGGGAAATGCGATGGCTTTTGCAATGGCCAAGTTCAATAACATGCCTAACTCCAGGGTGGTGGCGACGATCTTGAAACGAACACTTATCATCTACCTCTTAGGATACCTGATGTACTGGTTTCCATTCTTCCGGCATACCGCGGCCGGCTGGGAACTTTCCCCCATCAGTGAAACCCGGATCCTGGGTGTTCTTCAACGTATCGCCCTATGTTATGGCGCGGCTGCCCTGATGATTCATTTTCTTTCGAAAAGATCGGTGATCATGATCAGCATTGGCATGCTGCTCGGGTACTGGATGGTGATGTTCCTTTTCGGCGACTACACGTTATTGGGAAATGCGGGCAACTACCTGGACTATTGGATCATTGGCGAAAAACATTTGTATCTTGGAGAAGGAGTCGCATTCGAGCCAGAGGGCATTTTGAGTACATTCCCGTCGATCGTCAATGTCGTCATCGGATACTATGCGGGAGATTTTATCAAATCCAAAGGCATTAACTACGAGACCATCGCCAAATTATTTCTTTGGGGCGCGGCTATGCTGGTCATTGCCTACTTCTGGGATCTCAGTTTCCCGATCAATAAAAAGCTTTGGACCAGTTCCTTTGTATTGTATACCTGCGGACTCGATTTAATGATCCTGGGCTCGCTCATGTATGTGATCGATATATTAGGTAAGAAGGGCTGGACATATTTCTTCGAAGTTTTCGGGAAAAACCCGCTCTTCATCTACCTGTTATCCGAACTGATCGCCATCAGCTTTGGAATGATTAAAGTGGGCGATCGCACTCTATCGGGTGCCATCAATGACATTTTCTTCCAGAAAGTCGCTCCCGGCCCCTGGGGTTCATTGTTCTACGCCATCACCGTGATGATGTTCTGCTGGGTAGTTGGATATGTTATGGACCGGCGGAAGGTTTATGTTCGCGTATAACAATTAGCTCATTGGCTCATTGACTCATTGGCTAATTGTTCGAGGCGAAGAAGGCTCAATTTTTCAAGCAATATGGGATGAAAGAATCAGTCAATGAGCTAATGAGCCAATGAGCTAATTCTAAGGCGCACCTCAAAATCGACTTTTTGGCCGGGCTGGAGTATGGTGAGCCCAATGCCGTTATTGAACGCGTCGGGAGCGGCGCTCAGATTTTCGATGGCGATGCTGTTGCGGTGGTCAGGAATATAAAGCTGGAGATAGGGGTAATTTTTTACCGAGATAAACTCCAGGCAAACATGATCCGTCCTTAATGTACACAGAGGCGAAATATTCTCATTCAACCTGAAGCCATTGTCCAGTTTCAGATCACCCACCCTCCTGCCCGGATAGAGATCGCTGTTGACTAGGTATTTGCCCGTTGGGATTAAGTGCTCATCATACTCGAACATGGAATCTGATGCTACTTCAAGCCAGGCTTCGTCTATTCTCCCGCCAAACTGAAAATAGGGATGCCAGCCGTCAGAAATGGGAATGGCCTGACTAGCCGAGGGTGGGTTGGATAAATGGGTTTGAATGGTCAGTTTTCCCGTGTTGTCCAGGCAATACCTGATGGTACAATTGTATGGGAAGGGATATCCCTCCAGATTGCCATCGTATTGATAACGAAGCGTAACCGAGCAGCGCTTTTCGGTGCTGCTTTGTTCCACCACGTCGAATGTGGCATCATATAGGATACCATGGAGCGCAGATCCATTCAATACGAACTTTTGATCGAGCTTATAGGTGTTGCCATTCCATGAATACAAAGATCGATTTAGTCTGCATACGAACGGCGAAAGCTTTGCGCTCTTGAATCCATCGTGAACATGCTCCTTGAAGTCGCTATACCCGGAATAGCCATCAATAACGTTCAGTTCACCTTTGTCCGTTTTCAGGAACAGTCCATTCAGAATCCCGCCCGCCGAGGGAATGATCTCCGCCCTGATCCCATTGACCTCATCTTCCAATGCAACAACGCTCCAGCCATTTTTACTGTCGATATGAACACTACCCATTACCGCTTATTTTTTTACGGTTTTAAGATAGCCAAATATCGTTGAACCTTGATATTCTCCGTTCTTATAGTTTTTGCAACGGATTACGCACGGCTGTTGTCTGATTATAACAATCCATTAATAAAAGGTGGTATGAAATTACTGTCTTACTGATAGTAGCCCGTACCGCTTAAATATTTACCCATGATCGCTATATTGATTGGACTGATAGCTGCCCTGGTGGTTGATGCCGTGAGACAGGAGCGAAAGCTGAAACACTGGCAGAACCAACGTAAGACAGGGTTGGACTCTGAATTTTAAAAGCTAAGCCCGTCCAGCTGTATATCATAGATCATCCAAATGTCAAGTTCTTCCCAATATCGAAACCTGATTTTCCACTGCCCCGTTTTTAACAGATGCTCGTCCTTCGTTGTAAAGCAAACTTCATACCGCCCTGTCACCTGGCATTGATCGCCTTCAATCGTGCAATCCAGGGTCTCGAGCATTAATGGCTCGATATGTTTGTACCTTTTCTTGAAAGAGTTGATCCTTTTCCTGAAGCTGTCGATACTTAAATGGCTGTGTTCATTGATCTGTAATTCCTGTTCATACTGAAATGTCCATTGCAACTCACCATCCTGCAAAATTTCCTTCAGGCATTCGTTGACCGCTGTCCTGGAGTTTTCGTAGGGATGATCCGGATGAAATTCGTCGTAAATAAAACAGGTGATCATACCGGTCATATTCATGTGCAACATTCTGTGCAGGAACAATTCCTGGGTAATGAATGTGTAAATTTCACGGGGCCGGACATTGGGACTGAAAACAGTTAGCTCAATCCTTCGTTCCTTCATGTAAAGGAGAAGATCCTGCAGCACTTCCGTCATCTCATCATCAGATACTATTTCTTCACTCGGGAAATGCTGCGGGCTCCCCAGGACTTCAAACACCGTCTCCTCTTTTGCCAACGCCTCCTGTTGTTCAAAGTCCATGATATAATTCAAAAATTCATGTTCAGTTTCTGCGCTGATCGCCGCGGCTTCCTCACTGCATCGGAATTCAGCCCCATGCTCCAGCATAAGCTTCATCTTGATCACCTCGTTCTCCACTTTCAGCGCCTCGCGCTCATCCATGTTTTGATATTCCTCGCGCATTTCGTTTGATTTTGTTTCTACGAATATGCGCCGTCCAAAGGGCCTATCAATTAGCTGAATAACAGCGTTTCAATAGAAAAAAACGTGATAATCCTGGCCCTTTGGACAATTAGCTAATTGGCTCATTAGCTAATTGGCTAATTCTTTATCTCTATCGACCTGATAATTAGCCAATTATACAATGAGTCAATCAGCCAATTTCATAAAGCTCTTCCCAGCGCGTGGTATATTTCCCGCTGCGCATTTCCTGCCTCATTTTCCAGTTGCGGCTGAGGCCGCTGGCGGCATATTTTAATACATCGCCGCGCATGCTGAAGTTGATATTATCGACCGTTTCCATCAGCAGTTTCTGGTTCTTTTTAGCCTCGCCGGCAAAGAGGTCACCCTGAACTGAATCATCAGGTACCAGCTGGCCCAGGATAACGCCCGCTTTCTGGTACTTGAATCCCGGGCGAAATAACTGATCCACTAAAGGCAGGGCGAAACTGATCAATTCATTGGTGAAACTCGTGGCGCGAGGCAGCATGGCATACCGGTGATCGCTCCGGGGATCGTAAGCATATTGCCCGGCCTGCGTTCCATTGGTGACCACAAATACATCGATGATCCCTGCGGCATAGCCCTGTCGCCTTAATTTTTCGGCAGCCCTTGAGGTGTAGGTAGCTACGGCTTCTTTCAGTTCCGCCAGTGTGTAGACCGGCTTACCAAACATTCTTGTAGACGAGATCATCTTCTTGGTTTCCAGCGGATCCTTCAACGGTATGCATGGAATGCCGTTGAGTTCCCGGATCATCCTTACACCAACTACCCCGCCAAGATTTTTTCTTGCCCATTCTTCCGGCATATGCCTCAGTTGCCAGGCCGTATTGATACCAAAATCATCCTTCAGTTTCCGCGAATATCGGCTACCGATACCCCAAAGATCCCCAACGTCGAAATGGGTCAATGCGGCTTCAATTTTTTCGACGCTGTCCATCACGGTCACACATGCCGTCTTCTGTTTTTCTCTTTTTGCGAGTTTGTTCGCCACTTTGGCCAGCACCTTACTGGGGGCCACGCCCACAGATACCCGGATGCCCGTCCACATCTCGATCGTCTCGCGAAGGTGCAATGCAAAATTTTGGTAATGGGAAGGTACGATATGGTCGATGTCCAGGAAGGCCTCGTCTACCGAGTAGACTTCGACACATTCCCGCGGCAACAACGCGCGAAGCGTATCCATTACGCGCATGCTGAGGTCGCCATAAAGATGGTAATTTGAGGAAAAGACTTCCACTCCGTGTTGCCTGATCGCATCTTTTTGCTGGTAATACGGACCTGCCATATCAATGCCGAGGCTTTTTGCCTCATCGCTCCGCGCGATAATGCAGCCGTCGTTATTGCTTAATACCACAACCGGCCTGGTCCACAGATCCGGCCGGAACAATCGCTCACAGGAGCAGTAGAAGCTGTTGCAGTCGACGATGGCTTTCATAAATTAGCTCATTGGCTCATTAGCTAATTAGCTAATTGTTTCTTTCGTAAATAGTTTATTAGTCCCCCGATCTTTCGATTGAGGGCAAGGGCTTTCTCGCTGTAAAGAAGATAATCTTCCCCCAATAGCATTTCTGCTTTATGGAGAATAGTGAGCTGATTAAAGACTTCCGCGGCGGATCCCTTTGAATAAGTCAAAACTGAATAAAGGATTTTGTACTATCATATTCAAAACCTTCAGCGATATTATTCGAGATCGAAGCGGCTGCCGCCCGCAGCTGGTCCTTCATCTTGTAGTCGGTCCGCAGCGCACCCCGCTCACAAAAAATATAAATCTCTGCCGCAAAATCAACCGCCTCATTCCATAAAGGAATCTCCCTAAACGTTCTATATGTTCCCATTGTTCACCATTTTAAATTCCCAATTAGCCAATGAGCCAATGAGCTAATGAGCCAATTAGCCAATTACTATAAGGCATGTATCACATAAGTAACTACGCCCCAGACAGAGAATTCCGCGTAGGGATCGATGTCGATCGCGGCGAGTTTTTTTGTTTCCGGGATCAGGCGAACTTTATTGATCGCTTTTTCAAACCGCCGGATCAGCATCTCCCCATTGAGGGTGGCAATGATCACCTTGCCGCTGACGGGCCGGATGCTTCGATCAACGATCACCACGTCCCCGTCGTGGATACCCGCATCGATCATGGCATCTCCACGTACCCTCATGAAAAAAGTAGCCGGCTTGTTGCGTACCAATTGCTCGTTCAGATCGATACCCCGCTCGGCATAATCATCGGCAGCAGCGCCAAACCCGGTGGCGTCTGCCGTACGCACATTTTGCTGTGTGAACTGCTTAGAACCCTTATAAGCAGCATCAAAAATGACTTCCCCATCCATAAAATATATTTTGTAATGCTAAATTATTTAGTATTTTTATGCTAAAGAAATAATCATTAATAATTATTTTAGATGGATCAGGGGTTAGTAAAAACAGCGGTCGCCGCGGGGTTACTGAGGGAGGAATGGCCAGAGTATCGTCTGGTCATTCCTGCCGAAGAGCCAGTCAGCCGGCAGCTTAAGCAATTGCGTAAGGAGTGGGAAATTGCATACGGCGCTCGTTCGGTATCTGATAAGCCACCGAGTATTACTGTGGCCTGCTTTGAAGCCAGGGAAGAGATGGAAGATATACTGGTCAGGTGGATCCAAAAGATCTGCGATCACCAGACCTCTTTTTTGGTGACGCTGAACAACTTCAGCGCGATCCCACCGCAGGTAGTCTATGTGCGGGTGCAGGAAGAGGCTCCTTTCCAAAAAATTGCTGCACAGCTTAGGACCTTGGAAGCATTTATGAAAACAGACAACGGCCGTAAGGCCAGGATTTTTGAGAAACCCTTTATCAAACTCGGATCCTTTCCAAAAGGAACTTCGCAAAAGGATTGGTTTCATTATTCGCATCAACTTTTTCATGCTGCTTTCGAAGCCAGGAAACTGGTTTTATTCAGGCAGGAAAAAGGGGACTGGAAGATAGTAAGTGTATTTCCTTTTAAAATCACAAGATGATGGTACTTAAAACGCCCGGCTACACGCTCAATGAATACAAGTTAGTGATTCCTCTGACCGATGCCCTGGAACAAAAGATCCTTGGTATCCGCAAAGATTTTGGAGATCAGTTTCAATATCGGCCAGACCTGCATCGCCCGCATCTGACCCTGGTGATGTTCACCCAGCTCAGCATGATGGAAGAAAGGATCGTTAAGAAACTCCGCTCTGTTTCTATGGGCGAGGCTCCTTTCCTCATGGAGATGAAGGATTACGGAAGCTTTCCTTCACACACGATCTTCATTAATGTGGCTACCAAAGAACCGGTGAAAAAGCTAATGAGGTCGGTGAAAGAGATCCAGCGTTTGCTTAGAACAGATATAGAGCATAAGGCCCATTTCCTGCAGGACCCAATGATCTCGGTGGCCCGAAAGCTAAAGCCTTGGCAATATGAAAAAGGCTGGCTGGAATATTCGTACCGCCGTTTCACTGGTCGCTGCGTGGCCGACTCTATGCTTTTATTAAAGCGGGCCGAAGGAACGTTACCCTGGCAGATCGTCCAGCGATTTGAGTTTCAGAACATGCCTGTTCAGGCAAAACAGCAGGCACTTTTTTGAATTATCGGATGGACGGATGGACGGATTGGCGGATTCCGTATTGCGATAAGCCCCTAATTAATCCGACAATCCGTTAATCCGTTAATTCGCCAATACCTAAAAAACCGCCTCTCATGAAAGACTATATCAAAGGCCGCGGTGCGCAGATGAACACAAAAAATAAGTTCCATAAAAATGAGGCCGTGAAAGAACATATTGAAGCGATCGACGAATGGACCGTTCCCAACGAAGACACTACATACATAGAGCAGGAAGCTAAGTCGATCGTAAACAAAATAGAAAGCCAGGATGTTGGCATGTTCTATTCCATGAACCCGTACGCGGGTTGCGAACACGGCTGCATTTACTGCTACGCCCGCAATTCGCACGAATACCTGGGCTTTAGCGCCGGGCTCGATTTTGAAAGGAAAATCATCGTCAAAAAGAATGCGCCTCAACTGCTGCGAAAATTCCTGATGAACCCGAAATGGGAATGCCAGCCGATCTCCATCAGCGGCAATACCGACTGCTATCAACCTGCCGAACAGAAATATCGCCTCACCCGCCGGCTACTTGAAGTATGCCTGGAATTCAACCAGCCGGTTGGAATGATCACCAAGAATGCCGGCATGCTGAGGGACAAAGACATCATTAAAAAACTGGCTGAAAAAAAACTGATTTCCATACTTGTTACCATTACCACTACCGACGAAGAACTTCGCCAAAAAATGGAACCGAGAACAACAACCGCCAACCAGCGATTCAGGCTGATCAAAGAACTTAGCAACGTGGGCGTCCGCATGGGTGTGATGATGGGCCCCATGATACCCGGTCTGAATGATCACGATATGCAGAAGATCATGAAAAAAGCCAGTGAAAACGGTGCCGTATTCTCTGCGTATACCTTTATCAGGCTAAATGGTGCGATCAAAATTTTATTCCACGACTGGCTGTATACCAATTACCCGAACCGGGCAGACAAGGTCTGGCACATGATCGAAGATAGCCATGACGGACAGGTGAACGATAGTCGTTTTGGAGTCCGCATGCGGGGCGAAGGACCTGTCGCAGATCTGGTGAATCAGCAATACAAGAAATACGGACAACTGTATGGACTGAACGCTGAAAAATGGGAACTGGATTACTCAAAGTTTAAAAGACCAGGAGCTCAGATTTCCTTATTCTGAAAAGTTATGTTCCTCACAATCAAGGCAAACTAAACATCACTTTATTGCCTCTACATACAAACTCTCCCATTCATATTTACTATTATCCAAAAGCATTTCTTGTTCGGAAAAAATAGAGTTTCTGAATGAACTTTCCTCAGCAGTTTCAAAACCGATACTTTTTAGTGTTTGAATTAAAAAAGGAGCATCATAAATGCATTGGTGTTCATAGCGTTGATAAAACCACAAATTTACTGCCTCCATAGGCTGTCCAGTATTTGGGTTTTTATATGATACTATCTTTTCAGGCGCTTCAAAATATGACTTTAGTATCCGATGTCCATTGGGAACTATAATACGAATAACACCTCCCTTTTTCAACATTCGGTGACATTCTGCCATAACCCGCCTTCCATATTCGGAATCGAAATGTTCAATTACGTGCTCAGTGAAAATTCCATCTAAACAGTTGTTTGGTATTGGAATAGGACGGCTAAAGTCACAGAAGAACTGAACGTTCGTATCTTTGAATCCATCTATATTTAACCATTCATTACTACTGATTCCGCGTGGACCACTTCCGAGATTGAGATATTTCTTGCCATCTGTATAAAGGAACTTATTGATAGCGGCATGTCGCTGCAAAATAAAATTCCAAAATCTTACATTTAAAAAGTGCAGATCCCACCGTAAAAGAGCTAATGTCCGATGCGATAAAAAGAATAATAGAATGCGCCTCATATTGATAAAGTAAGTATTATCCTTTTCAGGTATTATAAATTTTTACGAAGATAGTAAATTACCCTGTACACAGTTAGCAATGATTATAGGTCTGATACCCCTGAAGTCCCACTTACCAAATTGTAAAAAACGGATATATCAAAACAACCCCGGCAACTCAACATACTCACATGGCCTTGTGGGATCGTCAGAAGTGCGAAAAGCTTTTTCTATTGTAAATGCCTCCATACCTGCTGCAGGATATTGAAAAGTGGCGATCTCAGTAATTCGTTCTTCCGATAAACCATCGCGGATCCACTCCCGCGCCAACGCATCACTTAAAATTACCGGCATCCGTTGCTTCTGATTATGGATCTGATCGAGCAAGGAATTGGCCTTAGTGGTGACAATGGCAAATGTATCCAGCGTTTCCCCAGTCTCCTGGTCCGTCCACGGTTGCCAGATACCCGCCATGAAAAAATATTCGCGGTCCTTCAACGTCACCCAATAGGGATAGGCAATGTCTTTCTTTGATCCCTCAGGCGTAAAATGACGCCATTCATAAAAGCCCGACGAAAGTACCAAACACCGCCTTTTTAAGGCCGCATGTCGATAGGTGGGCTTCTTCAACATCTCCTCTCCCACCGCATTCAACGTGTTCTTCGGCGGATCCTTCTTCCCTGTTTTTGGATTCAACCCTCCCTTACGGAATTGCCCCACTTCCTTCCAACTTCGGAAATAATGGGGGATCAACTCCCAGTGCATCAACTCAAGCTTGGCAGTACGCCCGCCATCTACCGGCTTGATCACTGGCCAATCGGTGAAATCAAAACCGCTCTGCATGGGCCTGATCAATGACAGATCATAATCCTTTAGCATGATGTCTATTTCCATCAGCCGGATATACTCGGCCCTGCTCACTCTTATTCCATTATAGAAACACATACCGAATTTTGATTTATAACTTAATTTAGCAATTAATTTTGTGCTTCGTTTTATTAAATAAAGGTTTCCCTGAAAGGAACAAACACCTTCTTTCTGCTCCCACAGCAACGTAAACCATGCCTTTTCTTGTCCACATGTCCAACGCCCTTAGAGACAGCATGAAATTATTGCTGACCCGGCCCGTTACCTGGATGGCTAACCGTTTCTCATCCTTCCCCAATCAATCCGACGTATCAGAAGCCCTCGATGAACTATACAAAGAGATCCTGAACGGCAATACCCGAAAAGGAAGACTGGTCAACATCGATCCAACGCTTCAGTCTATCATCATCTTCTCCGATCAGCACAAAGGCGCCAGAAATGGATCGGACGATTTTCAAGCCGCGGAGAAAAACTACCTGGCCGCACTAAAACATTACAATGACCACCAATTTCTACTCTTGTCGCTGGGCGACAGCGAAGAACTTTGGGAGAACACCGTTCTCGCGGTCATGAAATATTATAAGAACACCTTTGACGCAGAAGCCCTTTTCGCCTCCAGGAATGCCTTTCTAAAAGTGTATGGCAACCACGACCTGTTCTGGGACAATGATCCATTTGCTGGTGCATACCTGAAGAAGATGTACGGACAGCCCGTGGATGTAGATGCCGGAACGGTCTTCAGGATAAGCCTTGCCGGAAAAGATCTCGATATCTTCTGCACCCATGGACACCAGGGGGATGCCCAGAGCGATGGTAACGCCTTCTCCAAGTGGTTCGTCTCCTATATATGGGGACCTTTGCAAGCTTACCTTCAAATAAATACCAACAAACCCTCAGGGAACAACGAACTCAAAACACTCCACAACGAATACATGTACCAGTGGAGCAGGCAACAGGAAAACCTGGTGCTGGTCACCGGCCATACCCACCAACCCGTTTTCAAATCCCTGACCCACCTCGAGCGCCTATATCTCAGAAGGGAAGAAGCATTAACCACAGGTAACAAGCAGCAATTGGAAAAGATAGACCTTGAAATACCACGAAGAAGAAGGGAATATGATCATGTGAAGCAATCGTTCAGAGAAGTAAAGCCTTTCTACTTCAATTGCGGATGCTGCTGCTTCCAGGATGGTACGATAACCGGCATAGAGATCACAGAAGGAACCATCTGCCTGATCAAATGGAATAATGAACAACGGACTGTGGCCGAGGAGGAACCGCTTGAGTCACTGGTTAACTATGCTGTAGCCCCTAACAAGTGATATATGGTCCTCCAGGTGCCATGTGCTTTACATGTTTCTCCTGTACTGCCCCCCCACCTGGTAGAGCGCATGCGTGATCTCGCCAAGGGTACAGTACTTCACCGTTTCCATCAACTCCTCAAAAATGTTCCCGTTGGTCACGGCCACCTGCTGCAGCTTCGCGAGGGCCTGTTGTGAATGGGAAATATTGCGCGATTTGAAATCTTGCAGATTCCGGATCTGTTGCTCTTTCTCTTCTGTGGTGCTCCTGATGACTTCCGACGGGAGTATGGTTGGACTACCCTTTTTATTCAAAAAAGTATTCACGCCTATGATGGGCAACTCACCCGTATGCTTCAGGGTTTCATAATGTAAACTCTCCTCCTGGATCTTGTTCCGCTGGTACATCCTTTCCATGGCCCCCAATACCCCGCCCCTTTCCGTAATGCGGTCAAATTCAATCATCACCGCCTCTTCTACCAGATCCGTTAATTCTTCAATTAGAAAAGATCCCTGGTTGGGATTTTCATTCCTCGCAGTACCCAGCTCCCGGTTGATGATCAACTGTATCGCCATGGCGCGCCTCACACTTTCTTCCGTAGGTGTAGTAATGGCTTCATCGTATGCATTGGTATGTAAAGAATTGCAATTATCATAAATGGCATACAAGGCCTGAAGTGTAGTACGGATATCGTTAAAATCGATCTCCTGCGCATGCAAACTCCTTCCCGATGTCTGTATATGATACTTCAACATCTGGCTGCGCTTGTTGGCCTTATACTTGAACTTCATCGCCTTGGCCCAAATCTTACGCGCTACCCTGCCGATCACACTATACTCCGGATCCATACCGTTGCTGAAGAAGAAACTGAGATTAGGCGCGAAGTCGTCGATGCTCATACCACGGCTCAGGTAATATTCCACATAAGTAAACCCGTTAGAAAGCGTAAACGCCAATTGAGTAATAGGATTGGCACCCGCCTCCGCAATATGGTAACCCGAAATAGAAACGCTGTAAAAATTTCGAACCTGGTTGGTGATGAAATACTGTTGCACATCACCCATCATCCTCAATGCGAACTCCGTACTGAAAATACAGGTGTTCTGCGCCTGGTCTTCTTTCAATATATCAGCCTGCACCGTGCCGCGCGCCTGCGATAAGGCAGCCTCTCTGATCTTCTCATACACTTCAGCAGGCAACACTTCATTGCCAGATACTCCCAGCAACTTCAATCCCAAACCGTCGTTCCCTTCCGGAAATTCCCCATCGGCCGAGTAAACAGGCCGTTTAAATCCGCGATATCGCTCCGCTACCTTCGCCTCCACTTCTTCCCATTTCCCATGCTCCGAGATCCATTTCTCACACTGCTGGTCAATGGCCGCATTCATGAAAAAGGCAAGCAGCATGGGGGCCGGACCATTGATCGTCATGCTTACACTGGTGCGGGGATCACAGAGATCAAAGCCACTGTACAATTTCTTTGCATCATCCACGGTGGCAATACTCACACCGCTATTGCCTACCTTACCATATATATCAGGGCGCGGATCAGGATCTTCACCATACAAGGTCACCGAGTCAAATGCAGTCGATAATCTTTTTGCAGGCTGATCAAGCGCCACATAATGGAACCTCCTGTTGGTGCGCTCAGGACTTCCTTCCCCGGCAAACATCCTCGTTGGATCTTCGCCTTCCCGCTTCAATGGAAATACGCCCGCCGTGAAAGGGAATTGTCCGGGCGCATTCTCCTGCGCCTCCCACTTCAGGATATCACCCCAATCACGGAATTTTGGCATGATCACCTTTGGAATTCGGGTACCCGACAGCGTTAGCGAGAACATGGGCTGTCGGATGATCTTATCCCGAACGTTGTATTCAAATTCATTCGCCTGGTAAGCTTTCAACTTTGAAGGCCAGTTTTCCAGCAGCTTTCTGTTTACGGGACTCAGTTGTTCATAAAGCCCATTAAGCTTCAATGTCAAAGCTGTCTTTATCGCCTCTTCGTCTACCAGATCAACCGCGCCTTGCAACTGATAAATGGAAGAGGCCATATCAGCCTGCTCCGAAACCTCTTTATTATAGCTCCGGATGATGTCGGTGATCTCACTCAGGTAGCGCACCCTTGAAGGGGGAATGATGATTGACTTGGAAGAAAGTTCATCTACCTTAGCCATCGGCTGTAATTCCAGATCAACATGGGTTTTGGCCACGATCCTGTCAACCAGGCTGATGAATAAATTATTTACACCGGGATCATTGAACTGGGATGCGATGGTGCCTATGATAGGCAGCTCATCATCCTTAGCCGTCCAGAGCCCGTGATTTCTTTTGTATTGTTTACGCACATCATGCAAGGCATCCAGCGCCCCTGCCTTATCGAACTTATTGATGGCGATGCAGTCGGCAAAATCAAGCATATTGATCTTCTCCAGCTGCGAGGCTGCGCCGTATTCAGGGGTCATTATATAGAGCGACACATCGCAATAATCTAAGATAGAAGCGTCACTTTGTCCTACCCCCGCACTTTCAAGAATGATCAAATCAAAACTTTCATCCTTACAAATATTGATCGCGTCCTGCACGTATTCACTGAGTGCCCTGTCGCTTTCGCGTGTAGCCAGACTCCGCATATATGCGCGGGGGTGATGAATGGCATTCATCCTGATCCTGTCTCCCAACAACGCACCACCCGTTTTCTTCTTAGAAGGATCTACTGAAATGACCGCTATGGTTTTATCGATCGTATGATTAAGAAACCTTCTGACCAATTCGTCAGTGACAGACGATTTACCTGCGCCTCCTGTTCCTGTTATGCCCAATACAGGGATATTCTTCGTTTGCGCAGTAGGGTTAGCATTCAAACGAAGGCCATTTTCCGCGTTCGTGATCTTTCTGGCAATGGACCTCACATCTTTCACCTCACCCAACTGCATGTGCTCATTATGTTTACCGGAGCCATTCAGCGTGAAATCACACTGCTTCAACAGGTCTTCGATCATACCTTCCAATCCCAGTTTGCGACCATCGTCTGGCGAATAGATCCGCGCAATCCCGTATTGATGCAATTCCGCGATCTCATCAGGAAGAATGGTTCCCCCGCCACCGCCAAAGATCCGGATATGTCCGCACCCATTCTGGTCGAGCAGGTCTTTCATGTACTTGAAAAACTCCACGTGTCCACCCTGATAAGAGGTGATGGCGATTCCATGAACATCCTCCTCAATGGCGCATTCAACGATCTCGGCTACCGACCGGTTATGGCCCAGATGGATGATCTCCGCACCCTTGCTCTGCAAGATCCTGCGCATGATATTGATCGCCGCATCGTGGCCATCGAACAGGCTGGCTGCTGTTACGATCCGGACCTTATTTTGAGGGGAATACGCCATAAACTAACAATCGTTAGTGCTAAATTACAAAAAGTCCCTGCATAAAACGTAATTTGAAAACTATGAAAGCAGTGTTACTGATAGCCGGCCTTTTCTTCCTGTCCATCGGAAGAGCCCAGCAGACTCCCGACGATATCTATGGCGATCTTTTTCATGATGTGCAAATGAATAAGGTATTCCCCGACGGTAAAACCTTCGTTGACTGTATTCCAAAAAGAGAACCGAAGGCGATCATAGCCGATTATAAAAAGATGAAAAGCGTTGCGGGCTTCTCCCTGGAAGATTTTGTGAAGACTAACTTTGAACTACCGGCTACGCCTACCCTTAGTAATTTGGGTCAGGAGAAGGACGTGGCTGCGCATATCAACAAGCTCTGGGCCCTGCTGAAGCGGGAGCCGGATGTGAAGAAAGAAGGAAGTTCCCTCCTTCCCTTGCCGCACCCGTATATTGTTCCCGGCGGACGATTTCGGGAGATCTATTACTGGGACTCGTACTTTACGATGTTGGGGTTAAAAGAAAGTGGCGAAACAGAGATGATCGAAAACATGATCAACAATTTCTCGCACCTGGTCAATACCTATGGCCATATTCCCAATGGTAACCGGACCTATTATCTCAGCCGGTCGCAACCCCCATTCTTCTCGCTGATGGTGGGCATATTGGCCGAGATCAAAGGGCGGCAGGTATGGGCCGAGTACCTCCCCGTTCTGGAAAAAGAATACCAGTACTGGATGGAGGGGTCCGACAAACTCAAAAACGCCGCATCATTTAAAAGGATCGTAAAGCTGGAAGATGGCAGTTTGCTGAACAGGTATTGGGACGATGCCAGCACGCCCCGCCAGGAAAGTTATAGGGAAGATGTGGAAACGGCTACCGCTTCAGTGAACAAAATGCTTGCTGTTTCCCAATTTAAAAACGCTGCCCAGCAAAAAAAGGCCGAAGAGGCCACCCGCGCGTTAGTCTACCAGCACCTGAGAGCGGGGGCGGCCAGTGGCTGGGATTTTTCGAGCCGATGGTTCAAAGATCCTACCGACCTTACCACCATTGAAACAACCAATATCATTCCGGTAGACCTGAACTGCCTCTTGTATCAGGCCGAACTTAATCTTAAGCTTGCATATACTTTACTGCCCGGCAAAACACCTACCGAACTTGCTAAGAAGAGTTCGATGGCTGCTATGTACGACCGGCTTGCGCAGTCGCGCAAAAAAGCGATCGACGCTTACTGCTGGAACCCCGGCAAGGGTATGTACAGCGATTACTGGTTTGTTGAGAAAAAAGTTTCGGACGCGATCACCCTGGCAGGGATGTATCCCCTGTTTGTGAAGTTGGCCGATAAGCAAAGGGCAGAACAGCAGAAAAATGCCTTGATGGCGAACTTGCAAAAGCCCGGCGGTTTTTCAACAACCACAAATACCACGGGGCAACAGTGGGACGCGCCTAACGGTTGGGCGCCGCTACAGTGGATCGCGATCAGGGGGTTACAGCATTACTATTTTGTGAGCGAAGCGGATGAAGCCTCCGCCCGTTGGGTGAAGTTAAATACGGATGTTTTTGGAAGAACCGGAAAACTCATGGAAAAATACAACGTGGTGGATACCAAACTTGACGCCGGCGGCGGCGAATATCCTTCGCAGGATGGGTTCGGTTGGACGAACGGGGTTCTTATAGCATTAATAAAATCAGCAAATTAGGATTAGCTAATTGGCTCATTAGCTCATTGGCTAATTCTTCAATTCCAAGAGGTTAAAATATTTCAAACTTCCGGAACAAAGAATCAGTTAATTAGCTAATTAGCCAATGAGCCAATCTTACTGAGAGCCGTCTTTTTCCCCAAAACGAACGGAAAAACTACCGATCGCTTTTCCGCATCTTAATCCTACTTCGCAGTCGGCCCGAAAGTGAATACCACCATAGATGCGTGAAAGGCTGGCCTCCTGGGCCATGGCATCATATTTCGGCTTGGATGCAGGGAATACATACCCCAACACCGAAGCTGCGGCTCCGGAAAAGGTGGAATGCCCCGATGTATAACCTGGGAAATTAGGCAAGCCGATGGTCTTGATGGAAGCATCGATCTGGGTAGGCCTGGCTGAGAAATAATAGGCCTTGGTATCCCAGCAACAGATCGCAGCATCGGCCATGCCCATATTAAGCAAACTGAACACCCTGGCCGTCCTCAATTCATTCAGTTTGTCTTCCGCTACTTTTACAGAAGCGATCTCATTCCAATGCCCGGGCGGTGTATACGTACCAACACCATCAGCCCAATACAATGCGATCTGCCATTCACGGGAATTCTGGTCTCTCCTGATACTCCTCACTTCTTCAAGTTCTTTCTTAAACTGATCTGATCCAACAGGAGGCGGTGCTTCAGGACGAAGCGAATCGCGCTGAGAAGGCGAGATGTGCCAAAGTTTCACATTCCCGAACATAGCCAGCATCATGGGCCGTGCAGGTGTTTCCATACTCTTCCACGGCATGGTATTACCCCTGGCAACCGCATCCTGCTCCATTTGAGCCCAAAGCGCCGGATTACCCACGGCTGCACCCATCCCATCGGAACGCAACCTAGCCAGCGCTTTATCAGCTACGGAATTCGCTATTTGCTCACCCGCAGCAATATCTGTTGCCGAAGCTGTGCCCGACATCATCTTCGCCCTTTTCTGCTCCGTAGCCATCTGCTGCAACATGATGGTGTCATTAGGGAAAAGCACCTTTAACATGCGGTATGCTACCTGCGCAACGGCCGCATCTTCCGAAGGATACGATGGCAAATTGGACTGGATCGTTTCGAGCGACTTAACACGAGTGTCATTCACCGCGGGCGACATGCGCTTATACTGAAACTTATACTTCCACACCGTGACCAATGCATCGTACATGGCTGTATGCAAATAGGCATAAGCCCTTGACGCATAAGGCGGATTGGCAAACGGAAATTTCGGGTATGCGCCGGGGTTAGCCGCGCTCGGAACGGGATAGGTGCCGTCTGGGTTCGCTTCCGGAGGAAGATTGTAAACAGACACCAATTCCCTCGCAACTTCGTTCCATCTGATCACCCCGCTGTTCTTCCACCTATTTATGATCCTGTTATCTTCCGTACCCATTGCCTGTTGCATGGACACGATTTGATCAAGTTCAGCCTTGTATGCCGCTGAATTGATGGCCTGAGGTACAGGTACTGCAATATCAGCACTGCTGACAAGGTGTATGGTTTTCCAGGTTCCACCCAGGCTGTCAATATGACTGGGTTCAAAATCTGCCACCACCCTTTCGTTCACATCTTTATTGCACGATGCCAGTACAAACATTATTGCCATGGCGTATATACTATTCTTCATAGGTGGCTTATTTGAAAGGATTAAAAACATACTGTACACCGGCCGTCCAGGTGAAAGCTTTACCCACATTTCTGCCTCCCACCACCTGATCTGCAGCCGCATGCAATGCAAGGCCCTCAACGCCAGGCACCCATAGCAATCCGGAAATGCCGATCCATTGGGCATCCATTTTATTAAAAGGATAGGGCATATCGTTTCGCCTGATATCAGAGCCGGAGGTAGATGTGGACCAATTGTAATCAACATCGGCCCGGAAGCGTTTATTGTTGAATCCGGCTCTAAACGCGCCATCCCAAACATCGGGAACAGGCATTTCACTGCTGTTGACCTGCCTCTCATTGTAATAACTCTGGCGGTCTGTTTTGATGTTCGACTTCAGCGTATAACCCGTTTGGAAGGTGGTGAAGAACTTGCTCTTATGTTCATAATGTACAATCACTCTTCCGTTGATAGTACTGGCGCCAAGACCAATGGAGTAGGGAAGAAAATCGGGAACATAGTCGCTGACAGGAAATGAAAATCCCGCGGTCAGAAAGGTGTAAAATGTGCCCTGCTCATGCTTCTTTTTGATCAACTTGTATTTAGCTGCGAAGGAAAGATCCTGCCAGCCCTTCATACCGGTCATCTGACCTGCCGTAGAGCTGGTGCTGATATGAGGTAAGCCTGCAAATACATTCAGTTTATCGGTAAGTCCATAACCCGCCATAGGCATGATCATTCTGGCATTGAAAGTTCCCAGGTTCAGATTCTCTCTCAGCCTGGTACCTTCCCAGTATTCGTTCCATTTTGTCTGTCCATAATCGGTAACCAGACAGATCTCACCTTTCGACATGGTGAAACCGTCGGTTGGCGACTGCGCCCGGCCATGTATAGAAATAAGCATGAACAAGCCTATTCCTGCCATTGACACGATGAGGGATATCGTTCTCATTAGCTTTAATTTTTTATGCGACTATTTCTTTATGGGCGTCGCCTTGCCCGGTTTCTGAAGTTTAATTCTATTTACCACCATCTCACCAACCTTTCGTCCCAGTATACTCCCTTCATCAAGATCAAACCGGTAGTGAATGCCTCCATACAACCTCGAGATACTGGCCTCCTGGGCCGCATCCCGGAACGATTGAAAATGCCTGCTTTCCATGCCGAATTCTTTTGATGACGTATCAGTAAACGCGACATCCCCGAAATACTCGCTCATCACTTCCGCAGCCGCACCCGAAATGGTGGAATGGCCACTGACGTAAGAGGGGAACGGCGGTGTTTGTATATAAGGTTGCCAATTGGGATCGATGAGTTGATTGATCACCGTTTCCGGCCTGATGTAATTGCTTCGGTATTTTTCGTCCCAGCACGACAGGAATGCATCAAATAAGGCAATCGAGGTTTTTACATAGGCTGCAATGGTAGTATGCAGGTCGGCCCCCGATTTCTCAGCGCCGATGCCTACAATATTCATCCAGTGACCCGCAGGCGAAAAACGTTTGGTCGCATACATCACGTGCCCCGTCACATTCATCTTATATGGATTATCATCCCAGAAATCCGCAATGTCTTTCTGTTCCTGTGTAAGGCTGTCTGCCGTATGCTTCACTTCCATGATCGCCCTGTAAAATGCACTGTTCCTATTTTTGATGTCGTAGACCGGGGGCGCAGGACATCTGATCACGGATACAGAGTCAAGCACCAGGGGCCTGATCTCCATCCAGTGTGGCTCCAGCCCGGTTGCGTACATGGGCGGAGTAGGTACCCAACGCCCGGGGGTTTCGTCTATACTATACCGTGATGCACCCCTGGTTTTGCTGTAATTGTCGCCCTTACTCCATTCCATGACAGCTGCCGATATGGTATCCGCAAACTTCTTCGTATTGGCTAACTTTTGCTCGGGGATCCCCATACTGTCTGCCTCCGCCACAAGCTGATCGTAGTGTGCTGTCATACTTCCTTCCGGGAACGTAACAGCGTTGCCCACTTTTACGAAGGCCAGCAGGGAAGCAAGATCATAATCAATGTCCGTTCCCTTCGGCAGGCGCGGTAAAGCAGGCAGATGCCGAATCTGGCCTGCGAGGGTTTGCCAGCTTGTGTCGCCCGCCACCATGCATTCATAGGCAGCGATATTGGCGTAAGCATAGTTCCGGGCTGCGATCATCGGCGGAAAGTTATTCTCCAGCACGATGTTGTTCAGTCCCTTCACGGTTTTGCAATACCTCACGGGGTCCGACGTAAAGGTGGTATAAGGCTGTTTACTGTTGCATGCCGCAGACAGTACGAAAATCAGTACCAGAAATCGATACATAGAAAAGAATTGGCGAATTTGCGAATTTGCGAATTGGCGAAAGAATTAGCGAATTAGCGGATTGACGGATTGAAAAGCTGTGTTAATTAAATAATTAAATGACGGAATTTCAATGAATCCGTCAATCCGTCAATTCGCCAATTCGTCAATTGATTGCTTCCGGCGGCCTGGAGGGATCTTCCAGACATATGGAAGGAATTCCCGGAGTATTGCGAAGGATATGACCAACATGAACAGATGCGGGAGTGTTTAGCAACGGCATTGCATCTGTAGGTTGAAAGTCTGTAGTAATGTTTTTTGCCAGATTGGCCTTAGGAGCGGGTACATTCTGCTTTCCGAGATCCAAATCATTGACGAGTGAAAAGAACTGTTCCCTGGCGCTATTGAGCGACATCTTACCATGATTAGGCAGGCAAAGCAAGATCAGGGTATCATTCCACACTTTACGCTTGACATAATTATAGTGCACACCCTCGATCTCGATTTCGCCATTATACCTTTCAAAGGACGCCCGATTGGTCTGATAAGGCATGGGAAGAGGCACCCTCATTTCGATCAATTGATCATCCCTGTACTGTTCATTATCAATCTGCTGTATCAATTTCACGGAAGCGCGATCTTCCATAGCGTCAAAAACAAATCGGTACCCGCCCGAATTAAACAGGTGGATCAGGATCAGTAATATGGCTAACGGTTGCTTCACAAGCTGCAATCTAAATGAAATTCACTACTATAATGTCTTCCCCCGGACTAAAATCTTCAGGCTCTTCCACTGCTTTGGGAGAACCGGGGCCTTTTTTCTCAACCCGTTTGGCGTGATCTCCAAGCCTCCAAACCCCATCAACACACTCTGTATAATTCCCCCTGCCCCGGTGGCAAAATAGGGGTTGGTACCCCCTTTGGTCTCTGCAATTACCCTAAACGGGGGGTTCAGATTCGGTATATAAGATTCCTTGAACCACTTAAATGCTGCTTCACCATCTCCCAATCTCGCGTAAAGGGTGGTGAAAACGGCTTGGGTCATCGCGGGAGTGCCTGCATCAGGTACCCTTTTGGAGTAGTACTCCAGATCAGCCCGAATGGCCTTGGGATCAGTGACTTCGTGTAGCGGGTAGGCAAGGAGGTTAACATCGGCCTGCTTAATTCCTTCACCCTGGTAAGTAGCGTGCTCCCGTGTAATACCGTCCGGAAACTTCAGGATGGGAATATTTTCTCTAACCTCCGTCCAATCAGGATCAGCCTTTAATGAAAGCAGTTTCGCGGCGGCAACTGCGTACTCAAGATTGGCCCTGGCAGCGGCATTGGTAAATGCATTATTGTCCACGTTCTCGGCCCATTCATCTGCAGCCACAACATTTTTTATGTCGTACCCCCCCTTACCGTTTCTTTCTACCCTCGATGCCCAGAAATCAGCCGTGGCTGATAAAATTGGCCATCCTTTCTCCCGGAGCCAAAGGGTGTCCTGGGTGACGGAGTAGTAATTCCAGGCTGCAATACCCACACAAGCCGTAATATGATGTTCAAACGGACCACTCAGGGCCCAAACCGGCGTTTCTTCCACCCCCGTAGCAGCACTTTCCCATGGATACATCGCCCCCTTGAATCCTTTTGAGAACGCGTTTCTTTTCGCCGCATCCAGACGCTGAAACCGATATTCCATCATCGACTTCGCCATCTCCGGCTGCATAACAAGATATGCCGGGAACATCCATAACTCTGTATCCCAAAATACATGGCCATTGTATCCCAAACCGCTTAGTCCCATAGGGGATGGCGACAGCGCAGTACCGGCCCTTGAGAAAGAATACAAGTGATATAGCATGCTGCGGATATCTTTCTGACTTTGCGGATCGCCCTCGACAACGATATCTGATCGCCACAGTTCCTCCCAGGCTTGTTTATGGAACTTCAACAAACGGTCGCGGCCCTCGAGCCTGGCATAGATCGATAATCGTTCAGCTTCATTCAGGGGATCATCATGGTGGGCACTGGTGATCGACGTGCCTGCAATAGAAAAGCGATACACCTCGCCGGCTTTCAACTTCCTGGAGAACTTCATCAGGTGCATGTTGTTATCCCACATTTCATGGATCACCCTGGGTTCCTCGCCATGCTTTTCAGGAAAAAGAAAGGTGTTAGACGCGCACATGAGTAGTTTGCCAGTAGGGCTTTTAGCAGTAGACGTGAGCAGGCTCAACACCACATGCGGGCGGTCAATTTCGTTGTAATAATTTTCTACATCCCGCAGGGCGTCTGGCGCTTCCATCACCGATGCTCCATTGATGACAATATCTTTCTTAGCCTGTATGGTAACGTCCATCAAGACCGTGAATGGAAGTTGGCGAAGCGCGTAATAGGTATACGAGATCGACGCCTTATCGGCCTGATCGAAAGATCCGGTGAATGAAGCTTCACGCATATTGAGGTCCTGCGAAAAATTTGAAATATTCTTTCTGTCGATCCGCTGACCATCGATATCCAACGTCATGTTCAGGAGATTAAAACTCCTTAGAAAATTACTCACCCTCCCCCTTCCATACTGATCGTAAGCGCCTGCCAACACAACATCTTTGACTTTAAACGGCTCCGGGGCAGATACAATGCCGATCATACCATTAGCCACCGTAACGCCATAGTATTCGCTTCCCGGCAAAGGAGAAGCGCGTATGGTCCAGTCGCCCTGCGCCATAACAAAAGCCGTTTGCAATAGGGTGCAGATAGATAAGATATACCGCCTCATCATATATTTTTTTGGTTTGCTGCCTGCTGACAACTTCAGGAAATCTTATCAATATACTAATACCCTTTGTTGCAATGAGCGGATTGGCGGATTATCGGATTATTCAATGCAATCCGCGAATCCGTTAATTCGCTAATACAATCATACTGATCTCCACATTAACGTTCTTCGGCAGGCCGAGTACGGCAACTGTTTCCCGCGCGGGAAAGTTTCCCGTGAAATATCTTCCGTAGACCTGATTGACCTGTTGGAACAACGACATATCACTTAAAAAGATCGTCGTTTTTACCACCTGGCTGAAATCGGCCCCGGCGGCTGTAAGAATAGCCTCCAGATTCTTCATCACCTGCTCTGCTTCTTCTTCCACCGTTGTGGCATCGATGTTATTCGTAGTGGGATCGATGGCGATCTGCCCCGAAATAAAAAGGAATCCATTTGCTTTTACGGCCTGGTTGTAGGGCCCGATGGGCGCTGGGGCATTAGTTGTATTGATTATTGTTCCTGCCATGTGCTGATTTTATAGAAAACTAAAATTGCACCGTTTATTGGAGTCTGCCAACCTATTTTTGCGGAAATTGCTTGAATGAGATGTTTTGTGTTGTCGGACGACGATCACTGGCAAGAACTTTTCGCTTCTGCGCTGGCCGTTGAGGTGATCAGGGTTTCCCGTGATGAATGCATGCCAGGCAACGCGGATGTTTTGTTTGACCTGCGGCACGAAGCCTGGGATCTTGACCTGTATCGGGCATTTCCGCAAAACCCCATTTTCATTTCTGCAGTCCAGGGTACGCTCAAAGAACACCATGCACCCGAACACGTTGTTCGGCTGAATGGCTGGCCTGGCATGATGGGCAATCCCTATCTTGAATGTTCCGGTCATCCCGCTACAAAGGCGAGGGCCGAGGAAATCCTGGACCGACTGAATAAAAAGTTGGAATGGGTACCGGATCTCCCCGGAATGGTATCACCCCGCGTGGTCTCCATGATCGTGAATGAAGCATGGTTTACCTGGGAAGAGGGGGTGGCTTCCAAAGAAGATATTGATACCGCCATGAAACTGGGCACCAATTACCCTTATGGTCCCTTCGCCTGGGGCGCATTGATCGGTCTGGATAAGATCGTTTCCCTCTTACAAACCCTTAGCCCCGAAAATCCGCGTTACGAAGCAGCCGCTTCATTATTGAAGGAGACCGCGAAATGAGCTATCTATTACATATCAATACTGCCCTTGATACTGCGTTCGTAGGAATATCAAAAGATGGGGAAGTCATTATATATCGAAAAAATGAATCCCAAAAAGAACACGGTGCCTTCCTGCAACCCGCGATCAAAGAGATTTGTTTAGCCACGGGCATTGGGCTGACGCAAATCGATGCGGTTTCTGTGATCAATGGCCCGGGTTCATATACGGGCCTGAGGGTAGGTCTATCGGCTGCGAAAGGTATATGCTATGCCCTTCATAAGCCCCTGATCTGCTTGTCTACGCTGAAATGGCTTGCTTTTCCATTTCGGGGCCAACCGGCTGAAATGATCTGCCCGCTTATTGATGCCAGGCGGATGGAAGTATTTACAACATGTTTCAATCCGAGCCTTGAGTACCTGAAGCGGGAAGAAAACATGATCGTCGACAACGACAGTTTTCCTGAACTCGACCAAAACCGAATTATTTTCACTGGAAGTGGCAGGGAAAAGCTACCTGAGATCATAAAAACACATAGAAATTCCATATTCCCTGATTCATCGTCTGGCATGGAAGAGCAGTCACATATGGCGAATATGGCATATGACAAAAAAGAGTTTTCGGACCTTGCATATGCTGAACCGTTTTACCTAAAGTCGTTTTACATTCCAGTTAAGAATAAATTGTAGTAATTTATCATTTGATACGAACCAATCGCTTGTTTCATGTATACTTTGGTTGAGGCAAGGGTATCTTTGTATTATAGTTAAATTCAAATTGCACCACCTATGACCAAGGAAAGCGCCGTTAAAATCGATTACCTCAACGTAAAAAAAGCCTCTCTCGTATTGAGGGCCTTAAATCATAAGCTTCGCCAACAAATCGTCAAAATGCTTGACGAAAAAGAAAAGATGACCGTGACCGAGATCTATATTCAACTCCGCCTCGAGCAGTCGGTCGCTTCCCAACATTTAGCCATCCTGCGTCGGGCAGGTATTGTTCGCACCGAGCGTGACGGGAAATTCATTTACTATCACGTCAATTACTCCCGCCTGGATCATATCAACGGGATGGTGGACGAGTTGCTCAATTGACGGATTAGCGGGTTAGCGGATTCATTGGTTCGAATAATTCGCCAATTCGTTAATATCTTTATCCGATGTTCATCAAACAACTTTACACCAACTGCCTCAGCGAGGCGGCGTATTATATTGAGAGTGAGGGCGAGTCGGCTATCATAGACCCTATCCGGGACACGCAGCCCTATATCGACCTGGCTGCAGAGCGTAATACAACGATCAAATACATTTTCGAAACACATTTCCATGCTGATTTCATCAGCGGGCACCTTGAACTTTCCAGGCAAACGGGTGCTCCTATTATCTACGGTCCGGAAACTGAAACCAGTTACCGCATCGAAGTAGCCGCAGACGGCCAGGAATATAAAGTGGGGAAACTGACCCTTCGGGTGCTTCATACCCCGGGACATACCCTGGAATCCACATGCTACCTCCTGTTGAATGAAGAGGGCGAGCCGCATTGCGTGTTTACCGGAGACACCTTGTTTGTGGGTGATGTAGGAAGACCTGACCTGAGCAGTGGCGACCTTGGTTCA
Source organism: Chitinophagaceae bacterium (assembly GCA_040404005.1). GTDB lineage: Bacteria > Bacteroidota > Bacteroidia > Chitinophagales > Chitinophagaceae > Pollutibacter. The sequence continues at coordinate 5,858 of JBBAJO010000023.1, read as the reverse complement.
GATGAACTCGCTGCCCTGCTGTTCAACTCTCTTGAGAAGAAGATCAAATCACTCCCCGATCACGTGATCGTATACCCGGCACATGGACCGGGAAGCTCCTGTGGTAAGCATATCGGGCCCGATACACAATCGACCATTGGAAAGGAGAAAAAAACGAATTATGCGCTTCTGGCCAACAACAAGCAGGAGTTCATCAAAGTAGTTACAGAAGGCCTGGGCACACCGCCTTCCTATTTTTCCCTGAACGCTAAGATCAATAAGGAAGGTTATACGCCATTGGAAAATCTCCTGGAGAAAGGACTGCAGCCAGTAGATGTGGCCACGCTGATCCAGTGGAAAGCGGACCAGAAAGATCTCGTGATGCTCGATACGCGAAATGCAGATGTATTTGCAGATGGCTATGTGCCGGAATCCATTTTCATTGGTCTTGAAGGCCGCTATGCAGAATGGGCCGGCATGCTGTTGCCATACGACAAAGATATCCTGCTGGTCACCGAGCCAGGGAGAGAGGAAGAAAGCCTGGTTCGGTTGACGCGTGTAGGCTTTGAAAACATCATCGGTTTCCTGGATGGTGGTTACGAAGCCTGGAAGAAATCAAGGGAAGAGATCGACTTACTCATCAATGTGGAACCTGATGAACTGATCATGGACCTCCCGTTCGACGATCACCTCGTGGTACTGGATGTGAGAAAACCTACAGAATTCGAGGCCGGCCATGTGGATGATGCTGAGAACCTGCCACTGGAAAAATTGAGAGATCCCGGCACCATGGCCCTGATCGAAGAAACAGACAACGTCTACGTTCATTGCGCCGGCGGGTATAGGAGCACCATAGCCTCATCACTTTTAAAAAGACAGGGCATTCACAATATCAGGAACGTGATCGGCGGATATAAAGCGATCAGTGAGTTGATGGAGAAAGAAAAATAATGCCGTTTCACCCGATGAACGGATTACGAACGCGTAGACAGAAAAGTTTCGCCATGCGTGATACCCAAAGGCTAAGCAAACGGAGCCCTCACTTACTATGCTTCCAACGGCGATGGCTCCACAGATAATTCTCGGGGTGTTTCCGGATGCAATCTTCCACATACTCGACGTACATCCTGGTCAACTCCCCTTCGGGCAGTTCTGCCGCATTCATCGTAACGAACTTTTTACTGAATGTATAGTAGCCGCGACGGACAGGATAGAAATGCCCAAACACCACAGCACTCTGGCTGATCCTTGCGCCCCGCTCAGCGCCCTTAACGAACGGTGTCATCTTCCCAAAGAATGGAAACCAGTGCGCAATATTTGGATCACCCGGATTCTGGTCGGCCACCAGGGCCAGAATATGATGCAGATGCTGGTATTTTGGGAACTCCTTCTTAAATGAAGTTGCAGGAACAAGCAGTGTCCCATAGCGGGCACGTATACTCACCATCAGCCTTTCAAAGATCTTGTTCTTGATAGGCATATACACGCCGATGAAAGGGTGCCTAAGCTTCTGCACGATTCCAAGGTTAACGATCTCCCAATTGAAATTATGCATGGCCATGACCTGTACCGGGCGATCGATTTGATCCATCAGCTCATTCAATATCTCCGCATCTCCGGTAAACTTCTTGTTGAGTCCCTCCTTTGACAGGGAAATCAATTTGATCGCCTCCACCAGCGTATCCATCAGCAGCCTGTAGAAACCCTTTGCAATCTTGCTCCGTTCAGCGATGGATTTTTCAGGAAAGGCGATAGCAAGATTGGACATCACCACATCTTTCCGGTAACCTGCTACGTTGAACACGAGAAAGGTTAGCAGATCGGCAATGGCATACATCACGAACCAGGGCAGCAGTGACAGCAAATACAAAAGACCATAAACAACGTAGTACATCATGATATTATAAAACGATATTCTGAACCAACTTACTCTTATATGGATGGTCCGTATTGTAATGTAAACCCCTGCTTTCCGTCCGGAACGACGCTCCTTTCACAACCAGGTATGATACGGTGATCATGTTCCTTAATTCGCAGAGCTGTGGCGATACCACGGTCTGCCGGTACAGTTCTTCCGTTTCCTCGTGAAGCAGATCCAGCCTCCTGCTTGCGCGCTCTAAACGCACATTGGTTCTTACAATACCCACGTAGTCCGTCATGATGAGTTGCAGCTCTTTCAGGCTCTGCGTGATCAGGATCATCTCCTTCGGCTGCGTGGTACCCGCAGTACTCCAGTCTGGCACATCGGCACAAAAATCCGTTTTCTCCACATTCACAATGGCGTCCAGATAGGCGCGATGCGCAAATACCATAGCTTCCAACAGTGAATTACTCGCGAGCCTGTTGGCACCATGTAATCCTGTAGATGCACATTCTCCTACTGCGTATAAATGATGGATGGATGTCCTGGCGAACTCGTCTGTTTTGATGCCGCCGCAACTGTAATGTGCAGCAGGCGAAACAGGTATATAATCTTTACGGACATCGATCCCGATAGACCTGCACTTTTCATTGATGTTAGGGAAATGATGCACAAATTTATCGTAGTCCATATGCGTACAATCCAGCCAAACATGTTCCGTACCATTGATCTTCATCTCACTGTCTATGGCCCGCGCTACGATATCCCTGGGTGCCAGATCCTTTCTTTCATCGTAACGCTCCATAAATGCTTCGCCGGATTTATTACGGAGTATTCCACCATCACCCCGAACCGCTTCTGTAATCAGGAAAGACTGCCCCTTTACACCCGGCTCATATAATGCAGTAGGATGGAACTGGATAAATTCCATGTTCTCTATCCTTCCTTTCGCCCGGTATACCATGGCCACACCGTCGCCGGTGGCAATGGCAGGATTTGTGGTGGTTCTATAGATCTGGCCGTTGCCGCCTGTAGCAAGCACCGTCATCCGGGCCAGTATTTTATCGATCTGGTTGGTCTTCAGGTTAAGCGCGTACACTCCATAGCAACATACGTCGGGGGTTGATTTCATCACGAGGTAGCCCAGGTGGTGTTGCGTGATCAACTCAACAACAAAACAGTGATTGATGATGGTGATGTTAGGCTTGCTCTTTACGGATTCAAGTAAGGCGCGCTCCATTTCTTTGCCCGTAACGTCTTTGTAATGCAGTATCCTTGATTCGCTGTGTCCGCCTTCTTTACCCAGCGAATAGTCGCCGTCTTCTTCCTTGTCAAATCTGGCTCCCCACTCAATGATCTCCCTGACGCGCTGGGGCCCCTCTTTTACCACAATGTCTACGATCTCCTTTGTACACAACCCATCGCCCGCGATCAGCGTGTCGTCTATGTGCTTTTTAAAGTCATCCTGGTCTTCATCCCATACAGCCGCAATACCGCCTTGCGCATATTTGGTGTTGGTTTCGTCTGAGATGGTTTTGGTGATCACCACGATGGATTTATCGGGATGGGCATCTGCCACTTTAAGGGCAAATGAAAGGCCGGCAATACCGGAGCCTATAACCAGGTAATCTGCTTGCATGTATGTTAATTAGGATTGAGGATCTATCCACGCACTGTTTTCCTTCAGCAACTCGATGAGCTCAGATACCGCGATCTCACTATCCACATTTCTTTTCACGATCTCTTTGCCCTTGTATAACGTGATCTTGCCCGGACCGCTGCCGACATAGCCGAAATCTGCATCCGCCATTTCACCCGGCCCATTTACGATACAGCCCATGATCGCGATCTTCACCCCTTTTAAATGATGGGTGAAGGATCTGATCTTTGCCGTTGTCTCCTGAAGATCAAATAACGTTCTGCCACAACTGGGGCAGGATATATATTCTGTTTTCGAGATCCTTGTTCTGGTGGCCTGCAAAATGGAAAATGCAGTGTTGTTCAAAAACTGGTCGTTGTTCCTGACTTCTAAATAGGTTCTTCCGCTTACCCGCAAATCAGGCAGATCTTTCATATTGTTCCATAGCCAGATGCCATCGCCCATACCCTCAAGGAACAAGGCTCCCGCTTCAGTAGAGAAATGGATGAGCTGCTCGTCAATGGAGAGTACAGACGTTTCAACGCAGATGATCACCGGGGATTGAATGCCACGCTGCATCATTTCCATAATGAAACGACGCACAAACATCATGGATGGCTGCTTACTGCTTTCCAGACAAGCTATCAGGGTAGCATCAGCTGCCAGCAGATTCAACATCCGCTCCCATTCGTTCGTGCGGGATACGTCGAAGCAAATGAAGTTCAGGATTGAAGACCTCTCCACAGAGGCAGTGTACTCTTCCAGCCTCAACACAGGATGATACTTTGTCTGATCCGGGGCGCTTAGCCACGTAGTATGATCAACCAGCACTTTCAATGTACCGGGCAAATTAAAATCCAATATCTTATTTCCGGTGTAGAGATAGTCTGCAGCCGCATCGCCTATGTTCCATTTGTCGAGCTCCGCACTGTACCGATAGCCGATGACCTCCAGGTCCCCGGCATTGATCGCGGGTTTATGCATCATATCAGAAACCACTACCGGCACTTGCTTACTGCCAATATTGGAAACAGAACCCGTTACCCTCCTCCTGTACATGAATGGATCATAGGGTGGCTTGTCAATGGAAGGGATCTCTTCTTGTTTCTCCGCGCGATCCTTGTACCTGTTTACAATATCCCGGCAAACAGGAATTTCAAATTCAGGGTCTTCCGTCAGAGAAACGCGGATAGTATCGCCGATGCCGTCTTCCAGTAAAGTTCCAATGCCGATAGCAGACTTAATGCGTCCATCTTCCCCATCTCCTGCTTCGGTTACTCCTAAGTGTAAGGGATAGCATACCGAGAACTCTTCCTGCATGGTTTTCACGAGCAGCCGGTATGCCTGTACCATCACCTGGGGATTGCTCGACTTCATACTGAGTATGATGTTATGGTATTGCTCGGCCCGGGCAATGCGCAAAAACTCCATGGCGCTTTCCACCATGCCCATGGGCGTATCGCCATATCGGCTCATGATACGATCGCTGAGCGAACCGTGGTTGGTTCCTATCCTCATGGCAGTGCCATACTCCTTGCAGATGCTAACGAGAGGCGTAAAGCGCTCCCTGATCCGCTCGATCTCCTCTACATAATCAGCATCCGTATATTCTATGAATTCAAATTTCTTCTTGTCAACATAATTGCCCGGATTCACGCGCACCTTCTCAACGATCCTTGCGGCGATCTCCGCAGCATTGGGCGTAAAATGTATGTCAGCCACTAACGGCGTAGTATACCCTCTTTTTCGGAGCTCATCCCTGATCACGCGCAAATTCTCAGCTTCCTTTTTTGAAGGGGCCGTGATCCTCACCAGTTCGGCGCCTGCATCTATGCAGCGAATGGACTGCTCCACCGTACCCTTTGTATCCATCGTATCCGTAGTGGTCATGGTCTGAACACGTATGGGATGACCGTTTCCAAGCAACAGATCACCGATCCTGACTTCCAGTGTTTTCAGTCGGGAATAATTTGTGAGTGAATTACAATACATGGCCGTAAAGGTAATGAGAAAGGCTGATAGAAGGACCTCGTTTACCAGTCTTTCCCCGGTTGCACGGGTGCCGGCACTTTGGATTTGTTAAGCTTTTGCTGGAGTAATTTCTCCTGCTCCTGCAGCGCCTGGAGCATTTGGGACACCTGTTGCTTATTCAGTATATCGGACTTGGGTTTTGGCTGTTGATCTTTCCGGTTATCCTGTTGTTGCTGCTGATTTTTAAGCTCATTGAGGGCCCTTTGCAAATTCTGCTTAGCCAATGTATCAGCCGGATTGAGCCTTAGTGCATCTTTATAAGCTTTTATACTTTCCGGAAGTTTTTTCTGCCCTGTAAGTACCACCCCTTTATTGTAAAAAGCATCACCCCTGGTTGTAGCCACTGCG
>JBBAJO010000022.1:35955-56021 GCA_040404005.1 Chitinophagaceae bacterium | reverse complement strand
TTTCATGGGTTTCATCTTTGCCAGTTGGGCTTCACGCATCCCCGTGTATAAGAATCAGTTCCACTTCAATGAAGCAGAACTTGGGACGGTCCTTTTTATGTTGCCTCTCGGATCGTTCATCGCGTTGCCCTTTGCCGGATGGTCAGTAGACAGATTCGGCAGTCGTACCATGGGCGTGATCAGTACCAGCGGTTATGGACTTGCACTATATGCTTTGTCTCAGGCGCAGACGTCATTTTCCTTATCCGTCATGTTGTTCATCTTCGGCTTTGTCGGAGACACGGTCAACATATCCATGAACACCCAGGCGCTTGATTTGCAGACTGCTTACCGCCGGCCCATAATTTCATCGTTCCATGCGCTTTGGAGTCTGGGGGCGCTTTCCGGCGCATTACTCGGGGGCTGGACTTTGAAAACGCAGATCGACACGGAGATGCATTTTCTAATGGTAGCGATGGCTGTTGGTGTCCTTTGTTTTTGGTCGTGCTTCTACCTCATGCCCCACGATGGGAGCAAGGAGAAGGGAAAGAAATTATTGGCCCTGCCGGACAGGTCATTGTTGGTGATAGGCGTGGTTTGCCTCTGCTGCACATTGTGTGAAGGCGTGATGGCGGACTGGAGTGCGTTGTACTATAACCAAGTGAAGGTGGATGCAACTACGATCAGTACTAAGGGATTTACCGCTTATGTACTCATGATGGCCATGGGCAGGTTCAGCGGCGACAGGCTGGTGATGGCGATGGGCTATCGCAAAGTACTGATCCTGGATGGAATCTTTGTTGCTGGCGGGATGGCCCTTGCGTTGGCGTTGAAACAACCATGGTTGGTCATAGCGGGATTTGGCCTGGTTGGTTTTGGGGTAAGTACGGTTATCCCCATCGCCTACACGGCTGCTGCGAAAAGCGAGACCATGAAGGCCAGTGTGGCCTTGGCAGCGGTAAGTACGATCGGATTCACGGGATTCCTGATCGGGCCTCCGCTGATCGGGTTCATTGCCCATGAGATCGGGCTGCGCGCAGCGCTTGCGCTGGTGATCTTACTTGGCATAGTGATCATCGTGTTGGCCAGAAGGGCAGTCTGACACTAATTCAGCTGCGGATCAGTAGGGAAATTGATCATGTTCTCATACTCCCCGCCGAGATGCCGTAATGAATCTTTCCAAAGCTCTTTCATGTTGCTTGGAAAAACGAGTTGTTGGACGCCGGAAGTGACGAGCCATGATTTTTCTTTCAGTTCGGTATCGAGCTGGCCCCCGGTCCATCCGGAATACCCGATGAAAAATCGGATCAGTTGTTCGTCGATGATCCCTGATTCGAGCAACTCAATAGTGGTATTGAAATCCCCACCCCAATAAATGCCATCGGTCAGTTCCATGCCCCCGGGAATCACATTTGGGCATGAGTGGAGAAAGTGCAGGGTATCAGTTTGAACGGGGCCGCCATAATAAACAGGGATAGTCAGGCGCGTTATGTCCGGCAGCAGTTCTTCCAGGGTTGAACCGAATTCCCTGTTGAGCACAAATCCGAAACTTCCTTCCTCCTGGTGATCACACAAAAGGATGACGGTTCTCATGAAGTTGGGATCTTTTAGAAAAGGTTCTGCGATCAAAAGTGTTCCTGTTCCTGGTTTTTCCATTGTATCTAAAATAACTTTTTCCAAATGAATTTGCAAGGCGTTGTTTTGCCAACGGTAGTCAAATTTGCCTTTAATTTGTGCCAAATATTTGACAATTGCTGCTAAACCTTAGTTAATTACCCAAACCTGCTACGCAAGGGAACGGGTATTGGCTAATTTTGATGAACTGCCGATGAAGAAACTTTTTACCATCATTACCATACTGATCACCTTGTCCCTGATTGGCATCATCATTTTGCAGGTTTCCTGGATCAAGAATACTTTGCTCATCAAGGAAGAGCAAACAAGGGAGAATCTTGAGATATCCATGTACGACCTTACGTCGGAGTTACAGGAAGAGAAGAGCGAATTTCCCTCAATTGTTTCGCCAAAAATGATCTCGGAATGGCCGAAGGATCAGCTGTTGAATCTGTTTCGCGCCCCCACTATTGCCCAGCGTTATACATCTTTCAAGATGCACGAAAAATTACGCAAGAGCTTTGAGCGGCATGGATTGCGGAATACGAAGTTTGAGTTTGCGATCGTCAGCGAGAACAATAATTTCGGATATGAACTTCAGTCGGCGCGCTTTGAAGCGAACTATGAAAAGTCGCTGGAAGATACCGTTAACAACCTGGTATATTATTGGCCTATCAACGCACTGGAGGGGAGTGAGACGGAAAGTCTTTCCCCGAATGAAACCCTGATCATAGTGATCTCTGACTTTAAGGAGTTCATATTTCGTTCACTGGGTTGGATGATCGCTGGAGCTGTGTTATTTACCATTATTATCCTTGCTGCATTTTACATTACCCTGCGTGCATTGCTCAGGCAGAAAAAACTCAGTGAGATCAAATCCGATTTCATTAACAACATGACCCATGAGTTGAAGACGCCCCTTGCCACGATATCCCTTGCTGTTGATGCCATTAAGAATCCCAAGGTGATCCATGATCCTGAAAAGCTGGACTATTTCAGTACCATCATCAAGGATGAGAACAAGCGGATGAATAAGCAGGTGGAGACCATTCTGCAGGCTGCGTTGCTTGACAGGCAGGAGGTGCAATTGAGTCTGAAGCCGTTGCATGTCCACGCCATTGTGAGCAGCATTGCAGAAAATTTCAAATTGCAGCTGATTGAACGGAATGGTTATGCAAAGTTGGACCTGGATGCTTTGAACGATGGGGTACAGGGCGATGAAGTACACTTTACCAATATGCTTAGTAATCTGGTTGACAATGCTATTAAATATTCCCAAGAGGATGTGCCGCCCATAGTTCATATCAGCACGCGGAATACCGGGAAAGTGCTGAAGATCAGGATAGAAGATAACGGTATAGGCATGAGTCGGGAGACGGTCAGCAGGATCTTCGAGAAGTTTTACCGCGCCCACACGGGCAACATACACAATGTAAAGGGATTTGGTCTTGGTTTAAGCTATGTTAAAACCATGGTGGACGCCCACCATGGTAAGATCAAGGTTGAAAGCACTCCCGGCAAGGGTAGTGTGTTTATGATGGAGTTCCCCAATACATTTGGTTAATTGGCTCATTAAGATTGGCGGATTTACGGATTGTAAGGAAAGACTGCATGAAACAATCCGCCAATTCGCCGATCCGTAAATCCGCCAATGCCAATGAGTCTCTGGGTCAAAATTTCAGGATACATCCGTCGCCATAGCTCAGGAATCGAAAATCGTTTTGAATGGCGTGGTCATACATTTTTTTCCAATCAGGTCCAATGAGGGCAGCGATAAGCAACAGGAGTGTTGACTGCGGCTGATGGAAATTGGTAACCAGTCCCCGTGCAATGCCGGGACGATAGCCGGGTGTTATGAGGATGCGGGTCCGGCAGATGATCCGTTTTTTGTTTCGGCTATGCATCCAAGTTAGTAGATGGTCCAGTGCATTCCTGTAGGGTATTCGTTGGGCATGTAGTTTGTCGTACACTTCCCACTGCTGTATTTCCAGTTTGTCTTCCGGGATACCTGAATTAAGATAACATTTCACGCCCATCCAGTATAATGATTCAACTGTACGTAGTGAGGTGGTACCTACTACGAATACATTTTTGGACTGAGCGAGATGAGCGATGGCGAGGTCTGAAACATCAATGAATTCGGCGTGCATTTCGTGATCCGCCAGGGTTTCTGTTTTTACCGGTTTGAATGTCCCGGCTCCTACATGGAGGGTGACATAAATCGGTTGGATTTGTTTTTTGCGGAGGCTCTCAAATACATGATCTGTGAAATGCAGGCCTGCGGTTGGAGCCGCCACGGATCCTTCGACCCTGGCATAGATCGTTTGGTATCTCTCCTTGTCGGACTCTTCTGTTTCCCTTTTTAAATAGGGAGGAAGGGGGATGATACCGGCCAGGTGCAACAGCTCTCCAAAGTTTAGGTCTTCACTGTTCCAGTGCAGGTTTACCAGGAAACAGTCGGGAAGATTTTCTTTGATCTCAGCATATAGGATCAGTCCTTCTGGCAACTTTTTTTCCAGTACCAGGCCCCGTTTCCACTTGCTGGCGCCGCCGATCATGCATTTCCAGTTGACCGACCTTTTTTGCTGCATGGCCACCTGGATATCGGGATATTCATCCCCGGGCTCCAGGGTGAAGATCTCGATCATACCACCGGTGGGCTTGGTAAACAGGATGCGGGCTTCAACCACCCGTGTGTTGTTGAACACGAGGGTGGTACCCTCGGGAATATGGCGGTCAATGTTCCGGTATTGGTCTTCTTTCATCTCCCCGTGGTCGTAAACCAACAGGCGGGATGCGTCCCTTTCCCCCAACGGAAACCTGGCAATCTTCTCATCCGGAAGATGATAATGGAAGTCATTTATGTTAATGTTTCGGGGATCCATGGTTTTTTTTGAGTCCATTCACAGGCTTTCCGCCGTTATTCACACGCTATCCACAGGTAAAACGCTGTTTTCGGCTTAAAGTCAGCACAGGACTGGTTTTAAGCTGTGGAAAAATATAAAAAATTCATTTACGTTATGAAAGTGGGAAAATGTGTTAATTTGTGTAAATATGGTTTAGTTGTTGATAACTCATTGTAAATGATTGGATTCCTAGGAGAATACGAGGTTACTCTTGACAGCAAAGGTAGATTTCTTCTCCCGGCCGGCCTTAAAAAGCAGTTGCCGGAGGGGGACTCAGCATCCTTTGTTATCAACAGGGGCTTTGAAAAATGCCTGACCATGTATCCTTTAAAAAGTTGGGAGCCCATTTTTACCAATATCAGCAAATTGAACGATTTCGACCCCAAAGTTCGGGAATTCCGCCGATGGTTCCTGAACGGGGCGATCCAGATGGAACTGGACAGTGCCAGCAGGCTGCTGGTGCCAAAGAACCTGATGGAACATGCGGGGCTGGAAAAGGATGTGGTTTTGGTGTCGGCCGTCAATAAGATTGAAATCTGGGATAAAGTGAAATACCAGCAGTTCTTTGATTCTTTTTCACCGGAGGCATTCAGCGACCTGGCTGCCGAGGTGATGCAAGGTAAAACTGAGTAAAAGATGCCTGTTTCAGGAAATATCCAGTCGCAGGAGTCTTCTGGCTACCACATCCCGGTGATGTTGCAAGAGGCTGTTGAGGCCCTGGCCATCAAAAAAGATGGGATCTATGTCGATTGCACATTTGGCGGGGGAGGCCACAGCAGGAAGATGCTGGAAGGGTTGGGTCCGAAGGGGAAACTCTATGTTTTTGACCAGGACGATGCGGCGAGGGTAAACTTGCCGGAAGACCAGAGGATCATGTTCCTCCCCTATAATTTTCGGCATCTCGGACGCATGCTGAAGTTGAATGAAGTAAGGGAGATAGATGGCGTGTTGGCGGATCTGGGGGTGAGCAGCCACCAGTTTGATGAGGCAGAGCGGGGATTTTCCATTCGATTTGATGCAGATCTGGATATGCGGATGGACAGAAGACAGACGCTTACCGCAGCAGCCATACTCAATGAGGTCAATGAACAGGAGTTGGTAAAAATATTTGGGGAGTATGGTGAAGTGAGTAATTCGAAAACACTGGCCAGAACGGTGGTGGAATACAGGAGAACGCTTCCCATTCATACCATCAATCAGTTCAAAGAGGCTGTGCAGCATATCGTGAAGGGGAATCCCCATAAGTATTTCGCGCAGGTGTTCCAGGCATTGAGGATCGCGGTAAATGATGAGTTCGGGTCACTTAAGGAAATGCTGGAACAAATTCCCGGGCTGTTGAAACCAGGCGGGAGGATCGCAGTGATCACTTTTCATAGCCTGGAAGACAGGTTAGTGAAAACATTCTTAAAGAATGGAAGCTTTTTAGAAATACAGTCAGACGAGATATATGGAACCAGGCAGGAATCGCCATTCAATATCATATCCAGGAAACCTATTCTGCCGTCGGCAGAAGAACTTAGAAAGAATCCAAGATCCAGAAGCGCCAAGTTACGCATTGCGGAAAAGAAACAAGGGTAAACATCCCATTAACCAACATGGAACAAAGGGAAGGTAAACTGGAGTGGAAGAAGTTTTTACTGAACTATCAGTGGATGGTCAGTAACATACCCTTCTTTCTGTTTCTGTCACTGCTTACTGTGGTCTACATTTTTAACGGGCACTACGCGGAGAAAACGATCAAAGACATCAATAGAACCGCGCGCGAATTAAAAGAGACACAGTATGAATATAAAACATTGCGCAGCGAACTGATGTACCAAAGTAAACAAAGTGAGATCGTTAAAGTTGTGGAGCCGCTGGGTCTTAAAGAACTCGTGCAACCACCCCTGAAGTTGAAAGATACCCTGTATTAACACTGAAAAATTATTGCTGGATTGGATATCAAGAAGGACATATTATGGAGAGTGTACCTCATATTCCTCGGCATCGTTGCCTTTAGCCTGTTCATCATCGGTAAAACAGTGTTCATACAACAAAAGGAAGGGGCTTACTGGAAAAAGATGAGCGACAGCCTTCACCTCGAATATCGTGAGCTCGATGCGGAACGCGGCACGATATATAGTGAAGACGGGGCTATGCTCAGTACATCCATTCCATATTTCGACGTTCACATAGATTTCGGGGCCGACGGGCTAACGGAAAAGAACGGCAAAAGATTCAAGGAGAACATCGATTCCCTCTCCATAGAACTCGCCGATCTTTTTGGTGATCAACCCGCCGCAGCCTATAAAAAGGAAATGCAAACCGCCTTTAATAATAAGGAACGCTATTTTCTGCTTCAGCGTAATATTACCTTTCGTCAGTACCAGGTCATGCGCGACTTTCATCTTGTGAAGAGTGGCAGGAATAAGAGTGGATTTATCTTTGAAGACAAAGAGAAACGACTTACGCCTTTTGGTCTCCTGGCCAACAGAACCATTGGCCTTGCCCGTGAATACGTCGGAAGCGACGGTAAAATGGTGAGCAAGAATGTTGGTCTGGAAAAAACTTATGATACACTGCTTCGTGGTGAAAATGGAAAACGCCTGGTAAGACGAATCTCCGGGGGCGCATTTGTTCCTATCGAAGGCTCGGAGATCGAACCTGAGCACGGCCGCGATCTGATCACCACCCTCGATGTGAACATCCAGGATATTACAGAGAACGCCCTTATGAAAATGATGGTGGCCAACGAATGCACCAATGGTACAGCCATTGTGATGGAAGTGAAAACGGGTAAGATCAAGGCTATTGCCAATCTCGGCCGTCAGCCCGATGGAACATACTTTGAAGATTTGAATTACGCGATCACCAAATCAGAACCCGGCTCAACATTCAAACTGGTGACCATGCTTTCGGTGTTGGAAGATAAGCACGCCAAACTGAATGATATGGTTGACCTGGAAGGCGGCGTCTGGAAAGTGGCTGGCAGAACGGTGTACGACAGCGAGAAGCACGGGCGTCAGGGGGTCACCATAAAGCAGGCATTTGAACTTAGTTCTAACGTAGGTATGGCGAAAATGGCTATGGCCTATTATTCAGGCAACCCAAAGAATTTCCTTGATCATCTTCATCGCTTAAAATTGGATACCATTACCGGTGTTGGACTGCTCGGTGAGTCGAAACCCGTGATACCGTCTACCAAATCAAAATACTGGAGCGCGCCTACATTACCGTGGATGAGTTTTGGATACAACCTCGCACTCACTCCTTTGCACACCCTGATGCTGTATAACGCAATTGCCAACGGAGGTAGAATGATGAAACCTTATCTGGTCAACACAGTATTGAAAGATGGCAAAATGGTGAAATCGTTTAGTCCTGAAACAAAGATCGAGTCCGTATGTAGTCCACAAACACTTTCGCAACTGAAAGAGTGCCTTGAAGGCGTAGTGATCGAGGGCACCGGCAAAAGTATGGCAAGCCCTTTTTATGCCATCGCGGGTAAAACGGGTACCGCACTTGTTGCCAATGGAACAAGGGGCTATGCAGATCATATCTATCAGTCTTCTTTCGCAGGTTATTTTCCGGCAAATGATCCCCAGTATTCCTGTATCGTGGTGATCAAGAACAAGCCATTTGCGCGGATCTACTACGGGGCCCTGATCGCGGGGCCGGTCTTTAAGGAGATCGCGGACAAGCTCTATTCTAATCATCTGGAGGCTCTGCCAGCTTATGCTGCCGTGCCTGTGAAAGATAGCACCCTGGCTTATTGGGCGGGGTGGAAGCAAGACTTCAAAAAAGTATTCGGAAAGATGAATATGGGGTACACTGATTCATCCCTGTCATCTAAGTGGACCTACATACAGCGGCAGAACGATGTGTCTACCGCCAGAGAATTACAGGTGGCCAGGTATTCAATGCCCAACGTGAAAGGCATGGGGCTGAAAGATGCATTGTACATGCTTGAGAATATGAACCTGAAGGTTGTTGCCAAGGGCATGGGAAAAGTGAGCCAGCAATCGCTGGCAGCAGGTACATCGATAGCACATGGACAAACAGTATATATAGATTTGAATTAATGGCAGCACTAAGCGACATATTATATAAGGTGAGTCTGAAGGGGATAACAGGATCCACGGCTATTCAAATAACGGACGTCGTAACTGATTCACGAAAAGTGATTCCTGGTTGTTGTTTTATCGCATTAAAGGGCACCGTTACTGATGGGCATGCCCATATTCCCGCTGCTATAGCAGCAGGCGTAAGGGCAGTTGTATGTGAAATGATGCCTGCAACTCAATCAGCAGGGGTTACCTATATACAGGTAAGTAATACTGCAGAAGCAGCAGGTTACATGGCGCACCAATTCATGGGTGAGCCTTCAAAGAAACTGCAGTTGGTAGGTGTAACGGGGACAAACGGAAAAACTACGGTGAGTACTTTACTGTATCAGTTGTTTAAGGGTCTGGGGTATTCATGTGGGCTGGTATCAACGGTTAAATACATGGTGGGCGACAAGGAGTTGCCATCTACCCACACCACGCCTGATGCAGTAAGCCTGAATAAGCTCTTGCATATGATGTGGGAGGAGGGTTGCAGCCATGTTTTCATGGAGTGCAGCAGTCATGCTATCCACCAGCACCGTATCACCGGATTGCAGTTCGCAGGAGGCATTTTTACAAACATCACACACGATCACCTCGATTACCATAAGACCTTTGATGAATACATTAAGGTTAAGAAGTCATTTTTTGATCACCTGCCTGCTGATGCTTTTTCGATCTCCAATCTTGATGATAAACGAGGAACGGTGATGCTGCAGAACACCGCAGCTTCCAAATATTATTACAGCCTCCTTTCCATCGCAGATTTCAAGGGAAAAATTCTGGATAACGGCTTATCTGGTCTTCATATGGTGATCAATGAGCAGGAAGTGAATTTCCGAATGATCGGTGAGTTCAATGCATATAATCTGTTATCGGTGTATGGCGCTGCAGTTTCGTTGGGGGAAGACAGGCAGGATGTGCTGACCGTACTGAGTAGCCTCCAGGGCGCTGAGGGTCGTTTTGAGTATATCGTTTCAGGGAAAGATTCCATCATAGGTATTGTGGATTACGCACATTCGCCGGACGCACTATTGAATGTACTGGCTACTATTAAAGATTTAAAGAAAGGTTACGAACGAGTGATCACGGTGGTGGGATGCGGCGGTGATCGCGATAAGGCAAAACGACCAGTGATGGGCCAGGTAGCTTGTGAGCATAGCGATAAGGCCATCTTCACGTCAGACAACCCCAGGTCGGAAGACCCGGCGCAGATCGTGAAAGACATGGAGGCGGGACTTACCCCGGAAAACAAACGGAAGTTCCTGGCTATTACTGACCGGCGGGAAGCGATCAAAACTGCGGTTAGCCTTGCGAGTAAGGATGACATTGTATTGGTAGCGGGCAAGGGTCATGAAAAGTATCAGGAGATCAATGGTGTGAAATTGCCTTTTGACGATCGGGAGATTTTAAAAGAGTGTTTTGAATTAAGATAGAATATGCTGTATCATTTATTTCACTGGCTGATGGATCAGGGCATTAAGCTGCCTGGCGGGGGACTGTTTCAGTTCATCACGTTCCGCGCACTGATGGCTATCCTGCTGTCGCTCATTATCACCATGATTTATGGAAAGCGTATTATCGATCTGCTCAAACGCAGGCAGATCGGCGAGAGTGTCCGTGAGCTCGGCCTGGCGGGAGAGCAACAGAAAAAAGGTACACCTACCATGGGCGGGATCATCATCCTCCTCGGAATCCTGGTTCCCACATTATTGTTTGCTGATCTCGATAAGGTATATATCAGGCTTATCCTGCTGTCAACCGTTTGGCTGGGTATTGTTGGGTTTATTGATGATCTGCTTAAGCTGAGGGCAAAGAAGCGGATACAGGAGATGGGTAAGGATTATAAAAAGAGTGATAAAGATGGCCTTGCGGGGTGGTCAAAAATAATGGGCCAGGTAGGTCTCGGTATCATCATCGGCGCTACTCTTTACTTTAGCCCGAGCACCAAAACCTGGCGCGAGTATTCCGGCAACACGGCCGGGGTCCAGAACCTCAAAACGATCAACATAGATGGCCAGCAGCGATATTTTGTGGAAGCCAATGAGCCCATTACAACTATTCCTTTTGTAAAAGGACATGAATTCAATTACGCAAAACTTTTGCCGCAGGGTATTCGTGAGTACACGTGGGTACTTTATATCCTCATCGTCATATTTATTGTCACTGCGGTATCAAATGGTGCGAATTTGACTGACGGGCTGGATGGGCTGGCTACCGGAGTATCTGCCATCATTGGCGTCTGCCTTGGATTGTTCGCTTACGCAAGCGGCAACCTCAGGTTCGCAGATTACCTGAATATCATGTATATCCCCAACCTGGGTGAACTCACCATATTTATCGCGGCGATGATCGGGGCATGTATTGGATTTCTGTGGTACAATACTTATCCAGCCCAGGTATTCATGGGTGATACAGGCAGTCTTGCCCTCGGGGGGATTATTGCATCACTGGCGGTGATGGTCAGGAAAGAATGGTTAATACCCATCTTCTGCGGGGTTTTCCTTGTGGAGAACCTGAGCGTGATGTTACAGGTCGGATATTTTAAATACACGAAAAAAAAATACGGTGAAGGGCGCAGGGTGTTTTTGATGAGTCCGCTTCATCATCATTATCAAAAGCTCGGATACCATGAGAGTAAGATAGCGGTGCGGTTTTGGATCGTGACATTGATGTGTGTGGTATTTGCGATACTGTCTTTAAAACTGAGGTAATACTCAGATCGGGATTGAATGGAAAACCAGCGCTTGAAAGAGCAACGGCCTTAATACGATTCAACCCTTTGAAGAACCATTTTTAAAAAAGCAGTATGGACAAACTGGTCATATTGGGAGGTGGCGAAAGCGGTGTCGGGTCCGCCGTGCTGGCCAAGGTTGAAGGGTACGAAGTTTTTTTGTCTGATTCCGGTTCCATCAAGGAGAATTATCGGCAGGAGTTAAAAGATTTCGGGATCGAGTTTGAAGAAGGCGGGCACAGTGAATCAAGGATCCTGGCAGCGGATGCGGTTATGAAAAGTCCGGGTATCCCCCACAAGAACGAAATGGTGAAGAAGTTTATTGAAAAGGGAATTCCGCTGATCAGTGAAATGGAACTGGCATACAGACACAGAAGAAACGGTAAGATCATAGGCATCACGGGGAGTAATGGAAAAACAACCACCACGGCGCTGACCTATCATATATGTAAGGAAGGGGGAGTGGATTGTGCCCTGGTTGGGAATATCGGGAACTCGATTGCCCGGCAGGTGGCGGTGAATCCAAAGAGTATTTATGTAGCTGAGATCAGCAGTTTTCAGCTCGATGATATTGAAAATTTCAGACCAGATATAGCGGTACTGACCAACATCACGGAAGACCATTTGGACCGCTATGATTACCGGTTCGAAAACTATATCAGGTCGAAGTTCAACATCATGAAAAACCAAAACGCAAGTGACTACTTTATTTATGATGAAGATGATCCGGTAACTATAGAAAACCTTAGCCATTATCCATTACACTCTAACCCCCTACCGTTGACGATGAACAGAGAATTACCTAAAGGAGCTTTTATCAGGAACAACATGATGACCGTACAAACGACTGATCCGTTCACGATGAGTATTTATGACTTCGCCCTGAAAGGAAAGCATAATCAATACAACACTATGGCAGCATGTGTGGCCGCATCAACGATAGGGATAAGGAAGGAGAAGATCCGTGAAGCCGTTAAAACCTTCGGCAGCATGGAGCACCGAATGGAGCCTGTAGGGTTGGTGAGGGGAGTTGAGTTTATCAACGACAGTAAGGCCACCAACGTCAACAGTACCTGGTTTGCTTTGGAGAGTATGACAAAACCTGTGATCCTTATCCTCGGTGGGGTGGATAAGGGAAACGACTACTCGCTGTTGTTTGAAGTGATCAAGGAAAAGGTAAAGGCTATTGTTTGCCTGGGTGTAGACAATACCAAATTACATAAGGCATTTGGGCACGAGGTGGAGATCATGGTGAATACGTCATCCGCGGAGGAAGCAGTAAAAGCGGCTTATCATATGTCGTCTAAAGGAGATGTAGTACTCCTTAGCCCTGCCTGTGCAAGTTTTGACCTGTTTGCCAATTATGAAGACAGGGGGAAGCAATTCAAAGATGCGGTGAAGGAACTGTGAATGATAAATGTGGGGAATGTGATGAATGTGGGGAATGTGATAAATGAATGTGGTTAATGTGATGAATAATTAAAGAGAACAATGATCAGCCAAATACATAGTAAAACGAAGGGCGACAAGGTGATCTGGGGTATCGTGGTGATGCTTACCATGATGAGCCTGCTGGTGGTATATAGCAGCACGGGCTCTCTGGCGTATAAACTATCAAAGAGTACGGAGAGTTATCTATTTAAGCAGTTCGTGTTTATCGCTGTTGGCCTTCTGATCATTTATTTTGCACACCGGGTAAACTATACCATCTATTCCAGGGTAGCCGTATTCATATTCCTGACTTCGATCCCATTGCTATTATACACTCTGGTCTTCGGAGCAAGTTTGAACGAAGCCAGCAGGTGGATCAAACTGCCTATCATCAATCTCACGTTCCAAACGTCAGATTTTGCCAAACTTGGCTTGTTCATGTACCTGGGCCGGCAGTTGAGTCGTAAGCAGGAGGTGATCAAGGATTTTAAGAAAGGATTTATCCCGCTGATCTTACCCGTGGCCATCATTTGTATGCTCATTGCCCCCGCTAATCTTTCTACTGCCCTGCTTGTGGGGGCAACAAGCCTCTTGCTCATGTTCATCGGCCGGGTAAACTTCAAACATATTGCATTGGTGATCGCCATTGCCGCCATCCCTGTGATGATCCTGATCGGTGTGGCCGGAGCTTATTACGATAAAGAAGAAAAGAAGTCGAAAGAACTGCCCGCCATATTTACTAAGGGGCGAACGGGAACATGGATAAAGCGTGTACAGAACTTTATGTATGCCGGTAAAGAAGAAACAGCATACCAGGTTCAACAGGCCAAGATCGCAATCGCCAAGGGCGGTTGGGTTGGGCTTGGCCCGGGTAATAGCGAATCCAGGAATTTTTTGCCACATCCGTACTCAGATTTTATTTATGCCGTGATCATTGAGGAGTATGGCCTAATCGGAGGGGCCTTTGTTCTCTTTGTATATCTGGCTTTTCTATTCAGGTGTATCAGGATTTTTAAGAATTGCCCATTTGCATTCGGGGCCTTTCTGGCGCTCGGTCTGAGTTTCACGCTTGTGATACAAGCCATGGCAAATATGGCGGTGAACGTGAATCTTTTCCCGGTAACGGGGGTCACCCTGCCCTTGATCAGTATGGGCGGTAGTTCATTCCTGTTTACCTGTCTGGCTATCGGGATCATCTTGAGTGTTGCCAGGAACGTAGAGCAGATGGAAGCGGAAACAGTTGAAGAAAAACTCGCCGAAGCGTGAAAGCGAAGCGGATCATTATAGCGGGTGGTGGAACAGGGGGCCATATTTTTCCGGCCATCGCTATCGCCAATGCGATTAAGAAATTAGAGCCTGCAACAGAGATACTTTTTGTAGGTGCGAAGGGGAAGATGGAAATGGAGAAAGTCCCCCAGGCGGGCTATCGAATCGAGGGTTTGGACATAGCGGGTTTCAACAGAAGTTCTTTGATCAAAAATATCGGGTTGCCATGTAAACTGCTGAAGAGCTTTTTTCAGGTTCGCGGGATCCTGAGGCGGTTCAGCCCCGATGCAGTGGTGGGTGTTGGTGGATATTCCAGTTTCCCTGTGCTCAGATACGCACAACAGCAGGGTATACCCACTTACATACATGAGAGTAATTCTTTTGCAGGTCGATCGAATATCCTGCTGGGGGAGAAAGCAACAGCTGTGTTTGTGGCAACGGATGGAATGGAGAAGTTTTTTCCGGAGGGAAAGATCCTGGTGACAGGAAATCCGGTACGCGCTGTTATTTCGGAATCGAAGGTCAGCAGGGCAGATGCGTTGAACTTTTTCAGTCTGCCCGACAAGCCCACCATCCTCTCGATCGGAGGAAGTCTGGGTGCCAAAAGCATCAACGAATCAATGGCATCCGGACTGGAAAGAATCGAGGGCGAGGGATTGCAGTTGATCTGGCAAACAGGAAAACCTTACGCGGAGCAGGGGCGGGCAGCAGCGAAAGGAATGAGCGGGGTCTGGGTGAGCGATTTTATAAAAGAGATGGAATATGCATTTGCGGCGGCGGATGTAGTGATATCAAGGGCGGGGGCGATGGCGATAGCGGAATTATGTGTAGTGGGAAAACCGGCCATTTTTGTTCCGTACCCGTTCGCCGCGGAAGACCATCAAACGGTGAATGCGATGAACCTCGAAGTGAAGCAGGCCGGTATCGTGGTCAGGGATGAAGAAGCCGGGAGGAGGCTGGTGGATGAGGCGGTTGGACTGATCAAAAACCACAACAGGAGAAATGAATTGAGCAGAAATATAGCAGCACTGGGTATAAAGAACGCAGACATGGTCATCGCAGCAAAAATATTAGGCAAATAGTGATCAACTTAAAAGACATACGGCATATTTATTTCATCGGTATCGGCGGTATTGGTATGAGCGCCCTTGCGCGGTATTTCCACTCGCTGGGTATCAAGGTGAGTGGGTACGACAAAACGCCGAGCCCATTAACGCTTGAACTGGAGGCGGCCGGTATGGGTATTCACTATACGGATGATCTGGCCAGCGCACCACGGGATGCAGATGCAGTAGTGTTTACGCCTGCCATTCCGGCCGGTCATGCTGAGCTGAATTTTTACCGGGAAAACGGGTATCCCGTGATGAAAAGAAGCGATGTTTTGCAGATCATCAGTGAGCATGCTTTCAATATTTGTGTAGCCGGTACCCATGGCAAAACCACCATCAGTACCATGGTAGCGCATATCCTCCGGGATACAGGGTATGGTTGCAATGCTTTTCTTGGTGGGATATCTTCAAATTATCATACCAATTTCTGGAGCCATGAGCGGAATCTTTGTGTGATCGAAGCGGATGAGTACGACCGGAGTTTCTTGAAACTCAGCCCGGATATCGCGATCATTTCTGCCATGGATCCTGATCATCTCGACATATACGGAACGGCTTCAGAAATGGAGGATGCCTATATCAAATTTGTACGGAAGATCAGGGTGGGCGGATTGCTGATTTCCCGTGAGGGTTTGAAGAGAGAGGATGAGTTTGTAGCTGATCAGCACGACAAGTACTCATTAACCCCTGGGTATGCTGCGGTGTATACCAAGAATCTGCGTATTGAACAGGGTAGTTATTCATTCGATGTGCAATGGCGGACGAAAGAGCTGAACAGTGTTCAGCTTAATGTGGGAGGCATTCATAATGTGGAGAATATGGTAGCTGCCATTGCGGTAGCGATGCACCTGGGAATTGAGTGCGACCTGATCAGAAAGGCAGTTGCCTCGTATCGGGGTGTAAAACGGCGATTTGAATTTATCGTGAAGTCGGAGGATCAGGTTTATGTAGATGATTATGCGCATCACCCGGAAGAATTGCGTTCGTTGATAAAGAGTGTGAAGATGATTTACCCTGATAAGCAATGCATTGTGATTTTTCAACCACATTTGTTCTCCCGTACGAAGGACTTTGCAAATGGGTTTGCAGAAGTGCTGGATTTGGCGGATGAAGTGTTGCTTTTGCCCATTTATCCGGCCAGGGAATTACCGGTACCCGGGGTCACCAGCCAATTGATCAGTGAGCGTATGGAGAACAGGAAAGTTGCCCTTTTGGATAAGGATGAAGTGATGGAGTGGGTTAAATCCGAAGCAGGGCAAATGAGGGGAAAAAAAGTATTGGTAACGGCAGGAGCGGGAGATATAGACAGACTGGTAGAGCCAATAAAGAAAATTTTAAGTGTTTAACATGAGCAGGTCAAGAATGATAAACGTATTGGCCCTGGTATTCTGGATATCACTCTCAGCAGGGGTACTCACCCTGTTGGTGGCGGCTATAGAAACCAGGAACGCGAAGCCATGCAGTGATGTTAAGATCACTATCGGAGGGGTTAAAGATGTTTTTTTTGTTGATCAACAGGATGTAGAGCGGATGCTAGTGGGTGTGAGCGGAGCAATGATCGGAAAAGCTTTGAAGGATTTTGACATGAGGCGAATGGAAGATACCCTGGAGTCTGATCCATGGATTAGTAATGCGGAGTTGTTTTTTGACAATAACAGGGTGCTGCAGGTGAAGGTTACTGAGAAGGAACCTGTGGCTCGTGTATTCACGGTAACCGGCAATTCTTTCTATATAGATACTGCTTTACTCCGTTTGCCCCTGAACGACAAATTTACCCCCCGATTACCGGTGTTTACCGGTTTTCCTTCTGACCGGAAAAGATGGAAGGGGAAAGACAGCTTGTTGATGACCGAAGTTAAAAACATCAGCGTTTATCTTTTAAATGATCCGTTCTGGATGGCACAGATCGAGCAGGTGGATATTGATGCTGAAAGGAATTTTCAAATGGTGCCCAAGGTTGGCAAACACGTAGTGCAGTTTGGAAACGGCCAGGAGGTCGATAAGAAATTCCGTAAGCTCTATATTTTTTACCGTGACGTGATCAGCAAAACCGGTTGGAGCAGGTATGGGGAAATCAATGTGGGTTACAAAGGACAAGTAGTAGCAACCAGGAAGGACATGCAGGCAGTACATGCTGATACGCTACTTGCCAGGCAATGGATGTTGCAGATGATCAGGAATGTAAAGGCGCAGGCCATGAAGGACACCTTCAATACAAAGAAAGTTACAACAACACGAATAAAAGAACAACAACTATGAATCAGGAACAACCCATTATCGTAGGCCTTGATATTGGTACTACAAAGATCGCCGCAATTGCAGGAAGAAAGAATGAGTTTGGAAAACTCGAAATACTTGGATTTGGCCGTGCAAACAGTAATGGAGTTCAGCATGGTATGGTGTTGAATATAGACCAGACCATCAAAGCCATCCAGACGGCGCTGGAAAACTGCTATGCTTCCAATCCCAACCTCGAGATCAACGAAGTGTATGTGGGTATTGCCGGGCATCATATCAAGAGCCTTCAAACCCGTGGTGACATCGTAAGAAAAACCACTGATGATGAAATCAAGCAAAACGAGATCGATCAGTTGTTATCGGATCAGTACAAAACATATATTCCTGCTGGCGATCAGATCATTGATGTGATACCGCAGGAGTTTACCGTGGATAATTTCCAGAACATACCCAATCCAATTGGCTACAGCGGGGTAAAAGTGGGCGCAAATTTTCACATCATCACAGGCGATAAAAATGCTATCCGGAATATTAACCGGAGTGTGGAGAAGGCGGGACTGAAAGTGCGCGACCTGGTGTTGCAGCCGCTTGCATCGGCAGCTGCGGTGATGTCTGAGCAAGACCTTGAAGCAGGTGTTGCGATTGTTGATATCGGCGGTGGAACCACTGACCTCGCCGTTTTTTATGAGGGCATACTCAAGCACACTGCAGTAATCCCATTCGGTGGAGAGAATATCACGAACGATATCAAAACGGGGCTTGGTGTTTTGAAAACCCAGGCCGAACAAATGAAGCTGCAGTTTGGCAGTGCATTGTCTGACGAAGCTAAAAACAATGCCTACATCACCATCCCCGGTTTAAGGGGAATGCCGCCGAAAGAGATCAGTGTAAAAAATCTGGCGAGTATTATCCAGGCCAGGATGAGTGAGATACTGGACTTTGTAAGTTATCACCTCAAGCAGGTGGGCCTGGAGAATAGGATGTTGAATGGGGGAATTGTTCTCACTGGTGGTGGTTCACAATTGAAACATCTTATCCAGCTTACTGAATATGTCTCTGGTTTGAATGCACGTATTGGTTATCCCAATGAGCATCTGGCAGCAGGGCATATTGAAGAACTTGCCAAGCCGATGTACTCTACCTGTATCGGTCTTATTCTGAAAGGATACAATGTGCATGAAAATAATCTGAATAGCCTCAATGGAATGATGTCGGCGAAAGAAGAGGAGGTGGTTGAGGAAACGGTGGCAACAGTGACTGGTGGTGAGGATATTGTCATCAGGGTGAAAAAAAGAAGGAAGAGCCTGAAAGGGTTTATGGATTCCATCAAGGATGGCCTGATTGACCTGTTTAAGGAAGAAGAAGATGCGAAGTTTAACGCTAAGATCTGATTCTGATATTTTATTTATTGATAAATACTAACCATTAATTCTAAAAATAAGCCCATGATCCAATTCGATTTACCAAAAGAACATTCATCCATCATTAAGGTGGTTGGAGTTGGAGGTGGCGGCAGCAATGCCGTGAATTACATGTTCAGCCAGGATATAGACGGCGTGAATTTTGTGATTTGTAATACTGATGCGCAAGCTATTGCGACAAGTAAAGTTCCAAATAAAATACAGCTGGGGCCACATCTCACACAGGGATTGGGCGCTGGAGCGAATCCTGAAATTGGGAGGCAGGCTACAGAGGAAAGCCTCGAAGAGATCAAGCGTATATTGGAGGTGAACACCAAAATGGTTTTCATTACTGCCGGTATGGGTGGCGGTACCGGCACCGGCGGCGCGCCGATCGTGGCAAAAATCTGTCGTGATCTCGGTATCCTGACCGTTGGCATTGTTACCACCCCGTTTTCTTATGAGGGTAAGAAAAGGATTCAGCAGGCGGAGGAAGGGATCAATAAGCTGAAGGAGTATGTAGATACTTTGCTTGTGATCAGTAATGATAAGCTCAGGCACCAGTTCGGAAATCTGACCATGCGTGCGGCGTTTACAAAGGCAGATAATGTTCTTGCTACCGCCGCAAAATGTATTACCGATGTGATCAGTTCAACAGGACAGATCAATGTTGACTTTGCAGACGTTTGTACCGTTATGCGAAAGGGGGGCGTAGCCATATTGGGGAGTGCTACTGCAAACGGGGAGAATCGTGCGCAGCGCGCCATTGAGAGTGCTTTGAATTCGCCGTTGCTGAACGACAATGACATCCGCGGAGCGAAATGGATATTGATCAATATCAATTCTGCTGAAGGCGAGAACGAATTTACCATGGATGAGGTAGAGATCATCCAGAATTATTTGCTGACCCATGCCGGTTCAGAGAGCGATGTGATCCTCGGACTGGGTTATGATTCCAACCTGGAAGATAATATAGGTATCACCCTCATCGCTACAGGCTTTGAACATCGTGATCCGTTCGAAGGAACCATGATTCCCCAGAAAAAGAATGAATCAGAGGAACAAAAGATCGTTATGACCCTCGGAGTAGAGGGCGAAGAGAAGAAACTCTTTGGCCAGCCTGCGCTTCCATTTGACGATCGAGATCCGCTTGCCCCCATGCTTGTGGATGCAACACGTCAGAGCAATCCTGAAACCCAAGATCAAAAACTGACCCAAGCACTTCAGGATCATAAGCCTGAGGTGTTTGTGCTCAGTATGGAGGAGACACCCGCAACCCCGGAAGTATTTCAGTTGCATGTGGA
>JBBAJO010000022.1:0-35855 GCA_040404005.1 Chitinophagaceae bacterium | reverse complement strand
TGGAGGAGACACCCGCAACCCCGGAAGTATTTCAGTTGCATGTGGAAGAGAAGTCGGAATCCCCGGAAGTATTTCAGTTGCATGTGGAAGAGAAGCCGGAATCCCCGGAAGTATTTCAGTTGCATGTGGAAGAGCAGATCATGGATTCAGCACCCCTGGTTTTTGCCTTGCATGAGGAGGAGAATCCTGTTGCGCCTATTCACGAGACAGCTCAATTTTCGATGATGAAGGTCGAAGAAACACCTATGCCAGCAGTAGATGAGATGCCCATGGAGCGTACTCTTCAGCCGGAACTTCCTGAGAATCCGGAGATTATGGAAATACCAGTGGCAGAGGAAGAAATTTCGGAAAAAATTGAATTGGTTTATCTATCTTCAATCACCCAAGTTCCTGTAGACATTAAACCAGCCGAAGCCGAAAATACGGTTTCTCCACTTTCTGATCTTACTGAAGAAGGCAATAAAGACGCTAGCACCACCACGACGTCTGGTGGGTTTTTGGCCAAACCATCCAACATCTATGCTGAGGAGCCGATTGATTTGAAATCCAAACAGGAATCATTTGAAGACCTGGTTAAGTTCGGCATGGAAGAAGATGGGCCCATTTTCGACATGCAGATCGTGATCAAAGAACCAAAAGCGGTAGAAGAGCCGGTCACACCTTCGATTCATGCAACTTTGGGTTCTGTCGAGGAACCTGCGATGCAGGACGAGGCAGAGGATCAAAAAAGAAAAGCAGCAGAACGCTTACACAAGTTGCGCAACTTGTCGTTCAACATACATGCTGCCGATCCCAATAATGAGTTCGAAAGTGTGCCGGCTTATATCCGCCGCAACCTTGAAGTGCATAATACAACCCTTACCTCGGTTGAAAAGTTTTACAGCAACTACACTGTAAAATCCGATGAGAATAACAAGGGGCAGATCAGCACCATAAATACATTTTTGGAGGGAAAAAAGCCTGATTAACCATCATACTATCCTGTACCCCGAAAACTAATTTTTTTTCATTGTTGTAACTTATAAACCCCTCGTTTTCTATGAGGGGTTTATTTATAAACTATGCAACAGATATAGCATCATTGAGAAGCCGCTTTTTGATTAATTTCACGGCATGGCAACAGTTATGATCACAGGGGGTACTGGCATGATCGGAACCGCATTAAGCGAAATGCTGGCGGAGAACGGTTACAATGTGATCATCCTGTCCCGCAACCCCCAGGAAACGGCAAAGGAGCACGATTACTCCGGAAAGCCGGCTTTCTTCAGAAGCTCTGGTAATATTTATTATTCCAAATGGGATATAGACAGACAGTATATAGATCCGGCCGCCCTTTCTGCAGCCGACTATATTGTTCACCTGGCTGGGGCCGGCGTTGCCGATAAACGATGGACAAAAGACAGAAAGAAAGAGATCCTGGTGAGTCGAACCCAAAGCAGTGAATTGTTGGTGAAAGCGTTGAGAGCCCATACAAATAAGGTCAGGGCAGTGGTCAGTTCCTCTGCGATTGGCTGGTACGGCGCTGATCATGGCAAGCCTTTTGTAGAAACCGATCCTCCCGCCGCTGATTTCCTCGGACAAACCTGCAAGTTGTGGGAGCAAAGTATTTTGCCGGTGGAAGAGTTGGGGATCAGGCTGGTGCGTTTACGAACGGGGATCGTGTTAAGTGACGAGGGCGGAGCACTTATGGAATTCCGAAAGCCGCTAAGGGTGGGTGCAGCAGCCATTCTCGGAAACGGAGAACAGGTGATCAGTTGGATTCACATCGAAGACCTTTGCAGAATATTCATGCACGCCATTGAAGATAAATCTGTCATAGGTGTTTACAATGCCGTTGCTCCGCAGCCGGCAAGCAACAGGCAACTCACCATGACCCTGGCCAAGCGTATTACCAACTCAAGACACTACACGCTGAAAGTGCCTGCCTTTGTATTGAAAACCGTGCTGGGCGAAATGAGTGTTGAGGTGCTCAAAAGTACCACGGTGAGCAGCAGTAAGATAGAAGCAACCGGCTTCAATTTCCGGTTCCCAAGTCTTGACATGGCCATCGATGACCTCTATTGAGATTGACGGATTCGCGGATTTGATTTCTATATTGAACCGGCGATTTGGTAATCATCGTTCTAATGGGGCATGTGGAAGATATTGGTGAATCCCCCCAGCACTGATCTGTTATTGGAGAATTTCAGCCAATTCAATCTTAAAGCCCGTAAATCTTCGTTCCTCACTTTCCTGAACTTAGGGTGCATCGTTCCTCCCGGCAAACCTGGGCTGACATTGGGGTCGTATTGGTATGGTGGATCAACAAGCGTTCCGCGCGGATACATGATGCCCGGAGCTCCCATTCCCCGGATGTCGAGTTGAGAAGGATGATCCAAACCCAGGGTATGGCCGAATTCATGGGCCGCAGTAGTTGAGCCTTCGTACAGATTATCATATTGGAAATATCCAGTGTTACAGCCCAGGCCATCGACAAAGGAGATATTATGCATTGACTTCTGTTCTATCCTGAAGAAATTGTTGCGGGGATCCCTGTTGGTGGATATAACACGGAAGTCAAGTGCCGGAACTAAAGTTGCAGTGATGCGGAAACGAAGGTCCAGCAGCAGATCCTGGATGATCACGGACATTCTTGGTTCATTCCACATAAGTTCGATCTCAGTTCTCATTCTTTCAGTCACTTCCTGATCCGCTGCGCCGCCATAGGTGATGAGGTGGGCATGGATCACTATTGTATCCGACGAAATATTGATCTCTGCTTCTCCCATTATTGAGCATTTGGAGTGAACTTAGGTTTTTCTGATGGAGGTACCACGAGATCAGGACTTTAACTGGGAAGTTTGTTTTTCAACTGGTCGGCTTTTCCCATGGTGGTGTCATAAAAGTACCAGTTTTCCCGCTGTCTCCGGAAATAAAGTTATGTGTATTAGCAAGATGTGGAAGCCAATTGGCAAAATGTTATAGGTCTCTTTTCTTATTGACAAGATAAATGACTGCCCAGACCAGCGCAGTCAGGATGATCGTGTATACAACATGGGTGTTAATAGATGCTATTTTCTCTGCGTAGCCTTTTTCATCGAGTCTTCCAATGAAAGCCGGCACAGGGATGAGCCTGTCTGAGATCTCAAGGGGTAAAAACCGACCCAGATCATGAAATTTTTGACGGGCGATGCCTGCTGCAGCATTTTCTAGAATGATAGAATAAAAAACAAAAACTCCGAGGGCTATGAATGCTTTTTTTACGATGAAGCCGATCAGAAATGCAATCGATAATTGCGAGAACGTTTGCAGCATGAACAAGGGAATATATTTAGCTTCCTTCCATATATCTGAAGAGACTATTGATTCCGTCGCAAACATGCCTATAATATAAGCGATCACAGCATATAGTAGGGTGACCAGTAGTGTTATCAGCGCCACATCAAAGAATTTTCCCAGAATAAATTGATTGCGGGACCAGCCGTCGATAATATTTTGCCTGTTTGTTTTGTATGTGTACTCATTTGTAATCAGTAGCATCACTACAATCGCAGGGATGAATACAAAAATGGAGCTGAAAAATGCCGTGGTATGAAAGGTGTCGGGGAATGCAAAGGGATTTCCCAGCAACATTTTAATCATCTTTCCAGTTGCCAGTTCTTTTTTAGTGATCTCTTTGTATTCGTACCAGAAAAGTAAATTTATTCCGGGGTAAGACAATGCAGTGGTTGCCATGACCAACCAGAACGCAGGGTAGTTCCTGATCTTAAGCCATTCGGTTTTAAGTATCTTAAGCATGATCAGTTTCCGGTTAGTTCAAAAAATTTAGCTTCCAATCTTTGTTTGCGATGAACGAGATGATACAATGTTATACCATGCTTGAAGCAAAATGCATTGATCTGTTCCGGTTTTGCTTCACCCTTATTATAGTAGATATGGACTAATTGCCCGTCTTTAATGATCTTGTTATGCCCCGGTAAACTTGCTAAAGCATGTGCAAGCTGATGTAGATCAGTGGCGCCCACTTCAATGATATCTTCATCTACCAATATTTCGTCAACCTGACCGTGGGTGACCAACTCTCCGGTTTTCAGGATGGCAACATGGGTGCAAACCTTTTCCACTTCATCTAACAGATGGCTGGCCATGATGATGGTGAATCCCTGTTGATGAAGTTCTTTGATCAGCTCCCGCATTTCTGCAATACCCACGGGATCCAGGCCATTGGTGGGCTCATCCAGAACAAGAATGCGCGGACTGCCAAGCAGGGCCGCCCCAACGGCGAGCCTTTGTTTCATCCCGAGGCTATAGGTAGAGAAACGGTTGTTTCTTCGCTCAAATAGTTTGACTTTCTTCAGCACCGCTTCTATGTCTTCCTCATTGCCCCTTTCATTGATGCTTTGCGTGATGCGGAGGTTATTGACCGCAGAAAGATAATGGTAGAAGTTTGGCGTTTCTAATAGCGATCCAATTTGTTTTCTGATCTCCGGGGATCCCGGTTCGCCAAACCACAGATAATCGCCTTCGTCGGCTTTTAATACATCAAGGATGATACTCAGCAGGGTGGTTTTTCCTGAACCATTGGGGCCCAATATGCCAAATACTGAACCTTCGGGTACGTCG
Organism: Chitinophagaceae bacterium; assembly: GCA_040404005.1. Lineage (GTDB taxonomy): Bacteria > Bacteroidota > Bacteroidia > Chitinophagales > Chitinophagaceae > Pollutibacter. The sequence goes on along the minus strand of JBBAJO010000022.1, from coordinate 31,253 downwards.
AACGAAACGCCCTTCAGCGCTTTTATCTTTCCGTACGATTTTTCAACCTGCTGAATCTTTAATATGGCCACTATGGTGATTTCGGGAAAGATAAGGGGTGAAATGTTGATTTCACCCCCTATTGTTATGAACGGTTAAAATAATTCACCCTCGTTCCATTTCGGCTTTTCTTGATCACTCGCCAGAGAATAGCTGACCAGGAAGTTTAATTGCACAAAGGTTTTTAGCGCTTTGAAATCAAATATCCCGTCGATCTGGTCCGCCGGTTTGTGGTAATATTTTGCGCGCCATTGCTTCACATGCGCATCAAAATCGAAACCAGGCGTATTCGTTTTCCTCCCATTTACAAAATATACTGCGGGGATCCCCTTTTTTACAAAATTGTACTGGTCGCTCCTCATGAAAAATCCTTGCTCAGGTTCGGGATCTTCCTCGATATCGATCTTGAGTATTTTGGTTGCATATTCAATATGTTTCAGGATGGAGGAGTATTGAGAGCCGAGCGGCGCAATAGACAGGAGAGGAGCTATGGGTGTAGGCATATCTGTATTGATATTGGCGACAATAGATGCTGCCGGAACAGTGGGGTGGGCAGCAAAATATCCTGCGCCTGTAAGACCTAATTCTTCCGCAGATACCATTAGGAAAAGAACCGATCGCCTGGGCCTTATCTTGGCAGTCCGATATAATTCCGCAATGCCAAGGGAACTGGAAACACCTGAAGCATTATCGTGTGCGCCATTGTATATCGAATCTCCATCAACGGCTGCCATTACACCCACATGATCGAGGTGGGCACTGTGAACAATGTATTCCTCTTTCAGTTTCTTATCTGCGCCCGGTAATAGTCCAATGACGTTATAAGTTTCAACATCCGAATAGGTAGACTTAAACTGAATGCTCATTTTTTTTCCGAGGTCGAACGATTGAGGCCGCCCCAGCTTAAGGGCAGCTAAAACCTCGTTGAGATTTTTGCCTGAGTTCAGGAATAAAGACCTGAGTACATTCAGTGATACACTAACATAGGCATCAACGTTACCCGTGAAACGGGTGCTGTAGGCCTTTGTCTTTTCAGGGTTGAGGCTTGCAGTTACGCTGGGAGCTACAGGTTGGGTGGGCAAAGCGCCCGGAACAATGGAGGCGGAGATCAGTCCAACCGCACCTTTGGAAAAAGCCAATGCTGATTTGTAATCCAGACTTGAAAACAGCGCATCGTATGTGGAAGAGTATCCGTCCGGTGTTCTTCTGAGCACCACAACGATCTTCCCTTTCACATCGATATTTTCATAGTCTGAATACTTTCCCGGTACATCCATCCCGAAGCCGGCAAAAACGAGCGGTACTGACGATAGGTCCACCGAAGGTTTAATCGGATTGGCAAAAACTAAGGTCTCGTTTTTAAAAATAAGTGAGTCAGCGTTTCCGGCATCATCCAGCAGATTTAGTTTTACTGATGACGGAACGATGTCCGCTTTTCTTAATGTGAATTTTTGGATATACGTTCCGTTTTCTCCTGCTGGTCGAAGCCCCAGCCTTTTGTATTCCTTAATCACGTAATCCACAGCCATCTGATACCCCGGTGTTCCGGGTTTTCGCCCCCTGAGTATGTCATCAGCCAGGTATGCAATATGAGATCTTAATACGGAGGTATCAACCGCGTCCATGGCTTTGCGTATGGCCGGGGTGAGTGCAGGTTCCTGGGAAAAAGCAGACAAGGCCAGCAGGAGGAAAGCCGGAACAAGCGTAAATTTTTTCATTGTTTTTATTTAGAAGTAGGCGTCGTTATTCCATGACGGCCTTTGTTTTTCCATGGCGATGGAGTAACTGATCAGGAAATTTAGTTGGATGTAGGTCTTCGCTGCCGAAAACCGGAACCAGCCATCTACCTGATCCGCGGGTTGATGGTAGTATTTTGCCCTCCATGTTTTTATATAAGCATCCAGGTCGAAGCCCGCGATATCTGTTTTCCGGCCGTTCTTGCAATGGACCGCAGGGATATGTTCGCGGACGAAACTGTATTGGTCACTCCTTGTGAAGAACGACTGTTCCGGTTCGGGGTCTGCCTGTATATCAAGATTAAGCATTTTTGCAGCGTACTGTACATTCTTCAACAGGGATGAGTGCGTTGCTCCCAATGGCACAACAGATAACATAGGGGCAATAACCGTAGGCATATCTGTATTCACATTGGCTACAATGGCAGACTTTGGTATGGATGGATGGGACGCGAAGTAGGCCGAACCCAGCAGGCCCGATTCTTCTGCTGACACCATGGTGATCAGGATGGAGCGTTTTGGTTTTACTCCGGTTTTCTTATAGAGTTTCGCGATCTCCAGTAGAGAGGCAACTCCGGATGCATTGTCATGGGCTCCGTTATAAATCGAATCTCCGTCGACTGCTCTGCCGATTCCGATATGGTCAAGATGCGCGGTATGTACCACGTATTCCTGTTTGAGCAGGGGATCAGACCCGGGGATCATGCCGATCACATTGGCGGTCTCAATATCGGCATGCCTGCTCTTATAGCGGATACTTAATTTTCTTCCAATGTCGAACGACTGTGGAGAGCCGGGTTTCAGGGAAGCCATTACACGTACATAGCTTTTTCCGGAATTGAGCAGCATGGCAGAAAGAAAATTGTTGGTGGCTGTCATGAATACATCAACATTGCCAATATAACCGCTACCGTAGGCTTCAGTCTTTTCAGGGTTGAGGGCGTTCTGCAAAACAGGCTGAGGCGGCGCAGTGGGCCTGTCGTACACTATAATAGTCCCAATCGCGCCTTTGGATTTGGCGACTGCCATTTTATAACCAACGCTGGTGAAATAAGACTGGTAATCAGACGAGAGCCCAAGTGGCGAGATCTTCAGCACAATAACGATCTTACCCCTGACATCAATGTCTTTATAATCATTGTGCACACCAGGAACATCCACACCATACCCGGCAAATACCACTGGGGCCTGCTTAATGAACACTTCGGATTTTATGGGATGGGCCGAAAGGGAGATATCATTTCTTACAAAAAAAGAATCCGTATTGCCTTCATTATCCGTTACCATCATCTTCAACGAACCCGGTTCAAGAGATGACCTCCTCAAGTTGAACTTTTGGGAAAATTCACCTTCGTCGCCAGCGGGCTTCAGCCCCAGTTTTTTGAATTCATTGACGACATAATCCACAGCCATCTGGTAGCCGGCTGTTCCGGGAGCTCGCCCCTTCAATTTATCATCTGCGAGGTATGCGATATGCGATCTGATCGCCATCGTATCCATGGCATTCATTGTTTTACGTATGGAAGACGTCAGTTTGGGTTCTTGTGTAAAGCCCTGCAATCGCAGAAGCACCATGATGATCAACAGAAGCCTTGTTTTCATATCAGGAAAATAATATAAAAAACCGAAACAGCCTCCATTCAAATCATGGAAGGTTAGGTATCGGGAAAATCTTCCGGCAAGGAAAGTGCTGATCGAGCGTGAAAGAACCAGGGCATTAAAATGCACTTAGTTCCTGACAGGCTTACCACCTTTCAAAACACTCTGGATGCGTTCGAGGGTTTTGCGTTCCCCGCAAAGTGAAAGAAAGGCTTCACGTTCAAGGTCCAGCAGGTATTGTTCAGAAACCAGGGTAGGTTCACTGAGGTCGCCGCCGCACATCACATAAGCTAATTTTCGACCAACCAGTGAATCGTGGTCGGTGGCATAACCGCCACGCCACATGCCGTTGATGCCTGCATAGAGCGCGCCGAGTGCGGTACGCCCCAGCACTTTGATATCTTTTCTTGGCACCGGGGTAACGTAGCCACTGTCATATATTTCAATCACCGATTTTTTCGCTTCGGCCACCCTTCGTCCCTGGTTCATCACCACTTCATCGAGGCCTTTACGGAGTATGCCAAGTTCATATCCTTCCATGGCAGAAGTGGCTACTTTCGCTGTTGCAATGGTCAGGAACCTGTTCTTCAAAGTGATGGTTTCCGGTTCATCTTCGTGCATTTCATCTGCAGCGCGAAGTACAAACTCTTTAGTGCCACCGCCGCCGGGGATAAGTCCCACGCCCATCTCCACAAGGCCTATATATGTTTCAGCTGCGGCGCACACTTTATCTGAATGGAGGCTTAACTCACAGGCTCCTCCAAGTGCTAATGCATGCGGTGCTACCACAACAGGCACCGACGAGAATCTTGCCCTGATCATGGTATTCTGGAACATCCGGATGGCCATATCCAGTTCATCAAACTCCTGTTCAATCGCCAGCATGAAGATCATGCCTACATTGGCACCGGCAGAAAAGTTCTGGGTATCATTGGCAATAACGAGGCCCTTATATTTTTCTTCGGCCAAAGAAATGGATTTCTGAATGCCTTCCAGTACTTCACCGCCAATACTTCCCATCTTGGTGTTCCACTCGAGGCCAAGGACATCATCTCCGAGGTGATATGTATTGCAGGCGCTGTTTTTCCAGACTGATTGTCCGTTAAAATTCTTCATGACAATGAATGCCGATTCCTGTCCTTTTGCAGCAGTGGAAACATAGGTTCCGGTTGCCGGCGAATAACAGACCCGACTGCCATTTTCTACTTTGTAGAATGAAGTATTTCCTTTCGCGATCATCTCGTCCACCCAAGGTGCCACTGCATAGCCGGCTTTCTTCATGTTGTCTGATGTTTTCACCACACCCAATACGTCCCAGCTTTCATAAGCGCCGATCTCCCAGCCGAATCCGGCCATCATGGCATCATCTACACGATATAATTCATCAGAGATCTCCGGGTAACGGTTACTGATATACGAAAACAGGCCATAATGAAAATGACGATAGAACTCACCGGCTTTGTCCCCGCCGCTGCACAGCGCCTTCAATCGTTGTTTAAGATCGTCAATGGGTTTAGCAGCTTCAAGGGTAGCAAACTTAGGCCGGGTCCTTGCTGCATATTCCATGGTTTTGAGATCCAGGGTAAGTATCTCAGTTTGACCGCCGGCCTTGACTTTCTTAAAAAATCCCTGGCCAGTTTTATCACCCAGCCAATTGTTGTCGACCATTTTCTGCAACCATTGTGGAATGACGAACGCGTCCCTTGCTTCGTCAGCAGGACAATTATCATAAACCCCTTTCGCAACTTTTACCATGGTATCGATTCCAACTACATCGGCAGTGCGGAAAGTGGCGGATTTGGGACGTCCTATGACGGGGCCGGTAAGGGCATCTACTTCATCGATGGTAAGCCCCATTTTGTCTACCAGGCCAAAAATGGCCATGATCCCGTATACGCCGATGCGGTTGGCAATAAATGCAGGCGTGTCTTTACAGAGTACCGTGGTTTTGCCCAGGTAGAGGTCGCCATAATGCATGAGAAAGTCTATGATCCGGGGATCGGTATGTGGAGTGGGGATGATCTCTAATAATCTCAGATAGCGGGGTGGATTGAAAAAGTGCGTACCGCAGAAATGTTTTTTAAAATCCTCGGAGCGGCCTTCGGCCATCATGTGGATAGGAATGCCGGAGGTGTTTGAAGTGATGAGGGTTCCGGGCTTGCGGTATTTTTCAACCTGGTCAAAGACCAGTTTCTTTATATCCAGGCGTTCAACAACTACTTCTATGATCCAGTCGTACCCGGATATATCCTGCATGTTGTCGTCGAAGTTTCCTGTGGTGATGCGTTTGACTACGTCTTTAGTATACACCGGCGAGGGGTTGCTTTTAAGGGCAGCCTGAAGGGCATCGTTCACCAGCTTATTCCTGGACTTCAGGTCTTTCGATTCTTTAGCGTCGTTGGGTACGATATCAAGGAGAAGCACCTGTAATCCGATGCCGGCAAAATGGCACGCGATCCTTGATCCCATAACGCCCGATCCAAGTACTGCAACTTTCCTGATTGTCCTTTTCATATATCGCCGTTAAATTAGTTAGTTAAACAACTGTTCCCGAAGATAGTATAAATCCTGATTAAGGAGGGGTGGCTGGATATAAATTATTCGGGGAGTGGGCCATAAAAAAAGCCATCTGTTAAAATAGCTTTTTTATCAAACCTTTGCGGGGTCTTAAAGTAGTTGACTTACTATTGCTTAAAGGTTTTTTTGTGGTTTCGCGGGCTTGCACCCGGATCATCGCGGGCGATCCGGATCCTGTATAAATCAAGACGCCCGGCTTAAACCGGGCGTCTTGATAAGAATTCTCGTCTATTCAGCAACAGCGTGGGTATATTGTTTCATCCAGGTTACTTTTCCGTTTTCATTGACGCCCCATACTTCATGGATATCGCGTCGTTGTTTTTTGCCTTTGATGTATGCATGCTCTTCACCCCATATCGCCACTACGGTCTCATTTTTATTGCTGGCTTTGAGCGGTACGATGGCGTCAATGGAAGTACGTACAGAATCCATGGGGTCGCGTTCAAGTTTTGCCATTGCGATCATGCTATCGCGGCTGAGCAGTGCACGGTAACCCGGGAATATTGCCATAACAGAATCGGCGAAGTATGCGCTGCCTTTCTCAAAGGTATTGGCGTCAAAGTCTTTCCACAATTTGACGATCAGGTCTCCGTGCTTATGATCACCGACTGCAAAGTCGGTAGAGTAGGATGCTGTTACACCGTAGTCGTGTGCCGCCACGTTTACCTGGCTGGTGTTATCAGGTAGGGCAGTAGACTCTGTTTCGGGGGCATTGCAGGAAGCAGCCAAAAGCAGCATTCCGGCGAGGAGTTGGCGTGTCATAAAGTTGAGTTTTGATGTAGAGGATAAGGTAGGCACATTATTTGAATAAAAGAAGCAGGCGGTCGGTGCCAAAGGGATGTTGTTCATGCCCATTCCGATTCTCCTCAGGAAAAGGGAAGAGTCGAATCGGGGTTAGCTGACACCTGACCCCGATTCCACTATATTCTCCGGAAGAACAAAGTGCAGTTTGCCTTTGCCGTCTTCCGCCATCAGGATCATCCCTTTTGATTCTATACCCCTCATCTTGCGGGGGGCGAGGTTGACTACCACCACTACCTGCTTTCCAACGATATCTTCAGGTTTGAAATGCAGTGCAATGCCTGAAACAACTGTCCGTTTTTCGAATCCGAGGTCAACTTCCAACTTCAGCAGCTTATCTGCTTTTTCCACTTTATCCGCACTAACGATGGTGCCTACCCGAAGATCAAGCTTGCTGAAATCATCGTACACGATCTCAGGTTTCACTTCTGCAAATGCGGGCTCCTGATTCGGCTCTAAGGCGGTATCTGAATTCGGAGCTGCGGCAGTACCTGTATTCGCTGCTGCTGCCGCCGCTTCTGCTTTCTGAAGCTTTTCGATCTGTTCGGCCACTTCTGTATCGTCGATCTTCCGGAATAACAGTTCAGGTGCGCGGAGGCTGTAACCAACGCTGAGTAATTTTGTTTTCCCTGCATTTTCCCATTCGAGCATCTTGTCTACCACCTTCATCATATATAAAAGTTTCCGGGCGGTATTGGGAAGATAAGGATTGATCAGCACGGCAAGGTTTGCACAGGTTTGCAGGCAAATATGCAGGCAGTTGTCGATATGTTTTTGTGCTTCCGCGGTTGGGTTACCATATCCGTCTATATCTTTAGCCCTGATCCAGGGTTCTTTCTCCTGCATGAACTTATTTCCTTTCCGAGACAGGTCAATCACTTTGAAGAGTCCATCCCGGAAACGATAATGTTCAATGTCGTCTTGAACGGCATCAGCCGTTTCGCTGAACTGCAGAAGCATGTCGCGGTCCCTGTTGTCCATGATGTCTTCGTGGAGTTTGGGGACCTTTCCTTTGCAGAGCTTGTGCATGAGTACAAAAGTTCGGTTCACATAATTCCCAAAAACGGAAACCAGTTCACTATTTACCGCGTCCTGAAATCCTTTCCAGGTGAATTCGCTGTCTTTGGTTTCGGGGGCGATCTGGGTAAGATAATACCGTAGCATATCTACTGCCTGTGGGCCACCGTTCTCTTTCTTCACAAAATCATCAATATAATCCTGCATATCGATCTTCCAGTTCCGGCTGGTGCTCATCTTATCGCCCTCCAGGTTCATAAACTCATTGGATGGGACATTATCCGGCAGGATGAAACCATGCAGCTTTAGCATCACTGGGAAGATCAGGCAATGGAATACAATATTGTCTTTCCCTATAAAATGAACCAGTTTGGTGTCTTTGTCGTACCAATACGGTTCCCAATCTTTACCATGATCCGTTGCCCACTGTTTGGTAGCGCTGATGTAACCGATAGGGGCATCGAACCAAACATACAATACTTTGCCCTGCGCGTCTTCCAGTGGGACCTTAACGCCCCAGTCGAGGTCACGGGTCACGGCACGCGGTTGAAGGCCGCCTTCGATCCAGCTTTTGCACTGGCCGAGTACGTTGATTTTCCAGTCTTCGGCATGACCTTCCAGGATCCATTCGCGCAGAAAAGCTTCGTGTTTATCCAGCGGCAGATACCAATGTTTTGTTTTTTTCTTGGTTGGGGCGCTTCCGCTCAGGGTACTTACCGGATTAATGAGGTCGTCCGGACTCAGGCTTTTACCGCAACGTTCGCACTGGTCGCCAAAAGCGCTTTCGAACCCGCAATTGGGGCAAGTGCCCTTGATAAACCTGTCTGCCAGAAAAGCATTTGCTTCCTGGTCAAAGTACTGTTCGCTTTCCTGCTCACTGAGTTCTCCACGGTTGTTCAGGTAGGTGAAGAATTCGCTGGAGGTCTCATGATGTACCTGAGAAGAAGTACGATGGTATATATCAAATGAGATACAAAGGTCTTCAAAGTTTTGTTTGATGATGCTATGGTATTTGTCGATGATGGCCTGGGCGGTGGTGCCTTCTTTTCTGGCCTGGATGGGGATGGCTGTTCCATGCTCATCGCTACCACATACGAATACTACATCTCTTTTCCGGGCCCGGAGGTACCTGGTATAGGTGTCTGCGGGCAGGTAGGCGCCTGCCAGGTGACCAATATGTTTTAAACCGTTGGCATAAGGCAGGGCTGATGTGATCAGGTATCTGTTTGGAGTCATTATCATTTGCTAAAGGATGCAAATTTACCTTAAAGAGTTGACATCGTTATGTATGTGCCATTTTCGTAATAATTGAGGATTTCGAACAAGTTTGACGGGAGTGTTCAGGTGCACGAGCTTATTTTTGTAGGATTACTGATTTTATGAGAAATATTTTAACCCTCTGCCTTTTAGCTATTTTGATCCCTGGCCTGGTATCCGCACAGGATAACCATTATGAGTATATGAGAATGGGTTCCAGGAATTCGATCCTTGCCAATTCCGGTCTTTCAAGGTTTGAGGATCAGGCTGCGGTGATTTCCAACCCCGCTACCCTGTCATTTGCCAATAACTCCAGTTTCAGTTTCAATTCGACCGCTGTTGGCATCAGCACCATTAACTTCAAGAACGGACTCGGTCAGGGGTTTGATATAAAATATGGCAATATGAATGTGTTGCCTACCATGGCGGCGGGTGTTTTGAAGCCTAAAAAGAACAAGAAAGACTGGGTATTGGGATATTCCCTCTATCATTCGATGAACGACAGGCTGAGGTTCACGGACAGGAATAAGTACCAGGTCAATGTGATCAACGACGTGGAAAGTCCGGGCAATGAAAATTACCTTGCACAGTATAACTTGTCGCATGATGTGGACGAAGTTACAGGTGTACTGGGTATTGGCTGGAACCTGAATGACCAGTTGGCGTTGGGCATATCCCAGTCGTTCACCTACCGGAGTGAAGAGTATAATAATACATTTACCGCTTCTGCGATACCACTTCCCGGATCTGCGTCAACCATTGATTTCGTTTCTTACAATACGAACTTATACACTTCCTATTACAGGATCATGGCGCAGACCAAGCTTGGTTTGGCCTGGCAACTGGACAAATGGGATATTGGCTTAACGGCAACCCTCCCCTCACTTGGATTTTTTGGAACGGGAACCGTTATTGGTGAAGGATCTTTGAATAACATTCATCCCGGTGGCGATCTGACTAAACCGCGAACCAGCTATTTTGCCAGCGGCAGCGCCCTAAAACAAAAAGCCACGTACAAAAAGTCAATGGCTTTGGGAATTGGAGTATCCAGGCCCTTTGACAATGTGAGGTTGTACGGGGCAGTGAATTATTACGCTGCCGTGAAGAATTACTCGATCATGGATCCCGGACCGGTTGATTTTATCCAGCCTAATACGCCATCTAACGAGGCGGTCACTTCCGATTTCATGAGGATCTGGGCGGGAAACAGGTCTTTGGTGAACTGGTCCCTGGGGGCCGACTGGAATTATAAAGGCACCAGGCATATGCTGTTTTCGTTTCATACAGACAAGCAGTTTGCCAATCTTGATCCTGATGAGCCTGGACATAACCTGACCGTCAAGAATTGGGATAACTACCACATTGGCGTAGGTACCCAGCAAACTTTTGGGTCGAGCGACTGGGTGATCGGTCTGCGTTACAGTTTCGCCAAGAAAGACGATGCGCGCCAGCCTTATAGCTTCGATGATCCAACTGAAGGGAATAATTTGCAGGGCGTAAGGAAAACAGGTACGCTGGTGGCTACCAGTATACAGCTGATGTTGAGTTACGCGTTCCGATTCAAGTAAGGGTTGTTTCCGGTAAACACAGTTTCAGGTAAGGGTTGTAACTTAGGTTCCAATCCTGTTTGAGAATGAAACGCAAAGATTTCCTGATCCTGTTTCCAGCCCTTGGGAGTGTTGGTTCATTAGCAGCTGCCGACACTGGGGGACCGGTTATCCTTCCACCATATTTAAAGTCCGGCGACAAGATCGCCATCACTTCTCCGGCGGGATATATTACCATGGACGATGTTCAGCCTGCACGGCAGGTGATTGAATCATGGGATTACCAGGTACGCGTGGGGAATACCATTGGTAAGAGGGATTACAGTTTCGGGGGGACCGACGAGGAGAGGCTGATGGACCTGCAGTTGTTGCTGGACGACCATACCGTAAAGGCCATCATGTGTGCAAGGGGTGGTTACGGAGTGAACAGGATCCTCGACAAACTTAATTTTGCCCGCTTCATCAGACAGCCAAAATGGGTGATCGGCTTTTCAGATATCACTGCTCTTCATCTTCATTTGCTGAAGAATTGCAGTGTGGCTTCTATTCATTCAAAAATGTGCAACAGTTTCCCAAAAGACTGGAATAGTGCAGATCCTATCGTAAAGGAGACCATACAATCCATAAAAAGGGCACTGGACGGCATGGCCATGAAGTATAGCGCTATTCCGGATGAGCATAACCGGCCGGGAGTAGGCGAAGGAATCCTTACCGGTGGGAACCTTTCTATCATTATTTCCATGATGGGTACGCGGTCCGAGATCGAAACAGATGGGCGCATCCTTTTCCTCGAAGAAGTAGGGGAATACATGTATAGTCTGGACCGCATGCTGATGAGCCTGAAGAGAGCGGGGAAGCTCAGTAAGTTGAAGGGCCTGATCATCGGCGGGTTCAATAAGATCAAAACGGATGATCCGGGTGAGGAGTTCGGACGCAATCTGGCGGAAGTGGTATTAAGTAAAGTCAGCGAGTATAAATATCCTGTCTGCTTCGGGTTTCCGGTGGGCCACCAGAAGGATAATTACGCACTGAAACATGGAGTAACGCATGTACTTACTGTGCGGAACGACAGCGTGGAACTTATAGGATAGCAAATTTTCAGAAACTAGCAACACTAAAATGAAAGCGCTGCTGGTTTCTCAGGAAGTCCGGGCATCCTCATCATTTCACCACAAACGGCTACGATAAACCCTGCTCCGGAATTGATGATCAGGTCGTCTACCGTAATGGTAAAATCTTTATAGCGATGAAGATCTTCAGGCGTGTCAGTGAATGAATACTGTGTCTTGGCAATGCATACGGGGTAGTGTTCATATCCCATATTGCTGATCTCTTTCAGTTTACCCCGGGCCTTCTTTTCTATCATGATGTCATCCGCTCCGTAAATACCCATAGCCACTTTTCTGATCTTGTCTTCAATGGGGTCAGTGATCTCATAGGTATGGTGGACGTTATTGGGCTTGGTGAGCGTCAGTTCGATGATCTTCTCCGCAGCTTCAAGTGCACCCTCACCACCGTTTTTATAGGCATCGTTGACCGCGTAAGGAACCTGAAATTTATAGCACCAATTACGGATGAGCTGGAGTTCTTCATCGGTGTCAAAGTCGAAACGGTTTAACACCACAAGTACCTGCTGATCAAAACTCGACAGGATATGTAAATGCCTTTCCAGGTTACGCATTCCGTTCATGATCCCTTCTGGATCGGGACTGCTGATTTTTTCGTAGGGAACATGACCATGTAATTTTAACGACTGTGCAGTGACTACCAGAACAGTTAATGCAGGAGTAATGGCTGCGACCCTGCATTTGATGTTAAAGAATTTTTCGGCGCCGAGGTCAGATCCGAATCCAGCTTCTGTGATAACATAGTCAGCAAGATTCATGGCATATTTTGTTGCCATCAACGAATTACAGCCATGGGCAATATTTGCAAACGGGCCGCCATGTACAAGCGCCGGCGTACCTTCGAGGGTTTGCACCAGGTTGGGCTGTAATGCATCTTTCAGGAGGGCGTGAATAGCTCCACCTACACCTAAGTCTGATACCCTGAACGGTTTTTTTGCTGCAGTGGTAGCTAATAAAATATGATCGATCCTGAATCTGAGGTCGGCCTGGTCTTTCGCAAGGCAGAGAATGGCCATTAGTTCTGAAGCGGGCGTTATATCAAAACCAGTTTCTGCGGGTATGCCGTTTTTGCCTCCGTGCAAGCCAGTGATGATGTAACGTAAAGAGCGGTCATTCACGTCCATGACCCGTCTCCAGTATATCACTTTCAGCTCATCAGGTGTGCCCTGGCGATAGTAGTTATAGTTGTCGAGCAATGCTGCCAGCGTATTGTTAGCTGCCGAGATGGCATGGAAATCGCCGTTAAAATGCATGTTGATCTGGTCTGCCGGTACAAGTTGTGACCGACCTGCTCCGGTGGCACCGCCTTTCATTCCAAACACTGGTCCGAGTGAAGGTTCACGAAGGGCGAGTACGACTTTTTCCCCAAGCTTTTGCATGGCATCGGCCAGTCCGATCGAAGTAGTTGTTTTTCCATTACCCGCCTTCGTTGGTGTGATGGAAGTGACCAGTATCAATTTAGATGACTTGATCTTTTTTTCGTCCAGTTCCGGGAGGCTGATCTTAGCCTTATACTTTCCGAATGTGGTGACTTGTTCGTCGCTCAGGCCCAACTTGCGGGCCACGGTGGCGATGGGTTGAATGAATGGGGCGATCATATGTTTCTGCTTGAAGGTGCCAGCTTACAAAAACGGAGCCGGCATTTTGAAGCAAATTTGAGCCATCCAATGCGGATTGTGATTGATAAGTGTTGCTTGGGATGATGATTCCCATCATATCATTATCTTTCAAAAAAAATAGTCATTGAAACCGATCATCATTCCACCCTATTTGAAAAAAGGCGACACGGTCGGTATTGTTTGCCCTGCTGGCTTCATGCCTGCTAAGAAGATCTCTACAGCAGTCAGGGTGATAGAACAAGACTGGGGTTACCGCGTAAAGCTTGGTAAAACGGCAGGTAGTCAGTATCACTATTTTTCCGGGACGGACGAGGAGAGATTGGCTGATCTGCAATTGATGTTAGATGATCCGGACATAAAGGCCATACTTTGTGGCCGGGGCGGATATGGCACCGGCAGGATCATTGAGCAGTTAAATTTTTCAGGATTTCGAAAACATCCAAAATGGATCATCGGCTTCAGTGATATTACAGTTTTGCATGCCCATCTTTTTACCATGTATCATACAGCAACCCTACATGCGCCGATGGCCAATGCATTCAATGGAGGCGGGTATAAAAAACCATCTGTAGAATCGCTTCATCAGGCATTACAAGGGCGAAGGGCGAGTTACATGGCGCCGGTACATCCCTTTAACAAAACCGGCAAGGCGAAAGGTATTTTAGTAGGTGGTAATCTTTCATTGGTTGCGCATTTGATCGGCAGTTCATCGGAATACGATACCAGAGGAAAGATCCTTTTTTTGGAAGACGTGGGGGAGTATCTGTACAACGTAGACAGAATGCTGCATCAATTGAAACGAAGCGGCAAACTTGCTGAATTGGCAGGGCTGGTCATTGGCGGGTTTACCGACATGAAGGATACGGAAATACCATTTGGCAAAACTTTTGAAGAGATCATACAAGATCTCGTTAAAGAATATGACTATCCTGTTTGTCACGGTTTTCCGGTCAGCCATGGCAAAGAAAATCTGGCTTTGAAAGTGGGCGGTAGCTATGAGCTGAATGTGAGTCCTAAAAAAGTAATCCTCAAAGAGATCCATTAATCGCCCTCTTCCAGGATAAAAACTTCTTCGACTTTTTTTCCAAACAAAGCTGCGATTTTTAAAGCAAGCACGGTTGAAGGAACGTATTTATTGCTTTCCATAGCGTTGATGGTTTGTCGTGATACACCGATTTGTTCAGCCAGTTGTTGCTGGGTGATATTGAGAATAGCCCTCTCGATGCGAATATTGTTTTTCATAGTTACTTTTCTGGATTTGCGATCCTGTTTTTACGTAGTTCAAGATGGAAGCGGACGATGAAGATGATCAGAACCGTTAACATGTTATACATCATCACGTCTATAAATGGAAACCCATGAATCAACCAGGTGGCCAGGATGAGCAAGGAATAATTTACGAGCACGGCCCATTGAAGTGATTTTAGCCTGATCGAACCAATGTACTCATCTTCATGCTCTTCCCGTGCAAAGGCTATAAATAGCAATGACAAGATGATACCGGTAAGGGCGATCTCGTCAGTGAAATTCAGGTCCACTTCAAATAGGTTTACGGTCAGGAAGTCGAATTTGAAATCGTTGAATCGATGTAGTATAGCAAGTAAGAGTGAAGGGACAAACAGTAGGACCCCGATTTTTTTATATTTTGGTGGCAATAAGAGTTGGAATTGCATTGTAAAGTAATTTGTACCAAATGTAAAGTATTATTTACATAATGACAAATAAAATTTACAAATTTAGCAAGGAGTCCATTTTCCTTTTGAAAACGGGGTAGTCGCGCAGGTTGTTATGGGATCCTCCCTTGATGGTGATAAATTCGTCGATTCCCTTCAGAAAGGGTTTCAGTTTGGAGGCATTTGACAGGGGCACGACCAGGTCTCCGGTGCCCTGGAAAATAGTAACCGGTTCGGTTACTTCTTTGAGGTATTGCCAGGATGGAATATCCACCCTCGTCATTCTCTCCATGGGATAGATCGGGAAAAAATGGCTCCCCAGTGAACTGAGGCTGTAATAAGGAGTTTCGAGAATAACCCTTTTACACGGCACATTGGAGGCAAGGTACGTGGCCAGTCCTGTCCCCATCGATTTGCCAAAAACAAGGATGCTATCCGGCACAAATCTTTTTGAAGCAAGCTTGTATAACTGCAAGGCATAGTTGTAAAGGTTCTCCTCTGTGATCTTACCTGTGCTTTTCCCGTAGCCCGGGTAATCCAGCATCCAAACCTCATACCCATGACGGGTGAACATAGGCGCGAAACCGGCGTACCAGCCGATATTCTTTCTGTTACCATGAAAGTAGAGTACCACGCCTTTGAGGGGTTTGTTGGTTTCAAATTGAATGATGTTCAGATTCTGGGTTTGTGTATAGGGGATATTGACTTCACGAAAGGGAATGCTGAAGTTGTACTGGTGGTTTTTTCTCAGGGGAAGTGACTGGAATAAAAAATAATCCTGCAAATAGTATATGGCGATGCCGATCAGGGCATAAAAAAATAAGATCCACCGCACCCATTTCCAGATTGTCCGCTTTTGCATAAGCGAAGGTAGTAATTAGACAGTCCTCAGTTCCATGGGTTCCCAACTCTGCATAAATCCTTATATTCGGACCATGTTTAAATCATTTTTTGCCCAATTTGCCAGGAATCGGCAGAAGAAGATATTTAGGGAGTACGGATCATATATTGACCGCTTTGAGATAGAGGGCTCCGGCACGCTCGAATTCGCACAGTGGGAACATCCTTTTGCACAGCCTTTCAGCATAACAAAAAACAATCTTGATTTTTACCGGGATATGATATCCCCGGGTTCCTTTGCCATCGATATTGGCGCGCATACCGGTGATACCACGGTGCCTATGGCCGTAGCTGCCGGGAAGTCAGGTACGGTTCTCGCCCTGGAGCCAAACAAATACGTTTTCAAGGTGCTTGAGGCAAATGCAAAACTCAACCCGGACCAAACCAATATCATCCCTTTATGCATGGCCGCCACCGCCGAAGACGGCGTGTTCAGTTTTAATTACTCCGATGCATCATTCTGTAATGGCGGCTTTCTGACCGCGAGAGAGAAGCTGGACAGGCACCATAAGTATGAACTTGAGGTGCAGGGAAAGAACCTTGAAAAAGTGCTTTACAGCGATTATTCGCATCTGCTGCCATCATTGACTTTCATTAAGGTGGATGCAGAAGGTTATGATAAAGAGATCATCAAAACCCTTACAAATATCATAAGCACTTACCGCCCTTCGATACTCAGTGAATGTAATGTTTTCCTCACCCATAATGAACGGGAGGAATTGTTCGATGTGATGAGCAGGTTTAATTACACCCTGCATAAGATCGTGGATGCAGATGACCGGTCATCGGTATTTCAGGGAATAGGGAAGGCCCTTACCCGGGAGGATATGCACAAAGAAAAACATTTCGATATCCTGGCCAGGCCGTTGTGATATATTTCGGTTCCTGTTGATGAAGTGTTGGGACCGCCAAGCATCCAAACCTGCATAATGCCCTTAACCAACCAACTGATACCTTGTTTTTACCTGCTTTCGATTAACTGGCTGTTGATCGCGGGGATTTATGTGGCCATAGGGGTCATAGCTTATTTTGTCCAGGAGAAATTCATTTTCAAGCCTGAGAAACTGGCCCAGGATTTTGAGTATCATTACGATGCACCGTTCACCGAACTTTTTTTTGACGTATCCCCGGGGGTGCGGATCAATGGTCTGCATTTTTATCGCGAAAAATCCCTGGGACTGATCCTTTATTTTCATGGCAATTCCCGAAGCATTAAGGGTTGGGCAAAATATGCCAAAGATTTTTACAGGTATAATTATGATGTCATCCTGGTAGATTACCGGGGGTTTGGGAAAAGCACAGGCAAGCGAAGCGAGTCTGCCATGCTTAACGATATGCAATTTGTATACGAGGCCCTGAAGGTGCAATACGCGGAGAGCAATCTGATCATTTATGGAAGGAGCCTGGGAAGTGGTTTTGCTGCAAAGCTCGCGTCCGATAACCGCCCCCGCTATCTCATTCTTGATGCGCCTTTTTTTAATTTTTCCCGGGCAGTCGAAAGATTTCTTCCCATACTGCCAATGCGATTTGTGCTGAGGTATAAACTGCGTTCAGACAAGTATATGAAAAAAGTGAAATGCCATACCTACATCATTCATGGCACCCGGGACTGGCTGATCCCGATCAAACATTCCATTTCATTGCAAAAGTTGAATCCGGGAAGGATTACCCTGATCCGGATCAATGGTGGCGGACACAATGATCTGCCTTCATTTCCTGAGTACCATAATTTCATCAGAGATATCCTGGCAGCGTAGAATCTTCAACAAGCTACTGGTGAAAGGTTATTCCTCTTCATCAATGCGCCTCAACTTGATATTGGTAACCGGCGCAACGATCAGCGGGAATTTTTCAATTTTTACATAGCTGGGGTCCAGTCCGAATCCACGTTCTTCTGAGAGACCGATTTCTTTCAGCATGAAATAGATTTTCATCACCAGTCTTTCAAAGAACGGAAGTTCATTATCCTGACTCAGGAATTTTTCCATGACAATGAATTCGAAATCGCCAACGATATTATTGCGTTGAAGGCTTTCGTATCTGCTTACAATGTTCACTTCGCGATTAGTCACCATGTCTTCCA
The DNA here is from genome assembly GCA_040404005.1 of Chitinophagaceae bacterium. GTDB lineage: Bacteria > Bacteroidota > Bacteroidia > Chitinophagales > Chitinophagaceae > Pollutibacter. Next base: position 13,278 of record JBBAJO010000022.1, on the reverse strand, counting down.
CCACTTTTCGGAACAACAGGTTGATGCGGGGTTCCACCCTGAACCCGAGTTTGAATTCTATCCTGATCACCTCATTGGGGATGATCGTTTGTACTTCATATTCGCAAGTGTAGGGATCATCCAGGGTGTCAACATGCACAAACCAGTAAATGTCCGCCCTTTTAGGCTTACGGTTCAGGATGGAATGGATGATCTTATGTTCCAGTTCCTTCGGGTTGTTGGCACTGGTCAGGTAGATCAGGTGGGTTGCATATTTAGTAATGGTGGTGTCATTGCTGAGTTCCTGCAACATGGGCAGGTAGTGGTCCAGCCGAACAAACTCCACGTAGCGATTCTTGATCTTTCGGGCTTTGAACCACACATACATAACAATGAAGAACAGTGAGGCTACCAACAGGGAAATATAGCCACCGTGAGTAAATTTCTGCATCAGTGCACTCAGGAAGGTAAGTTCTATGGTGATGTAGGCAGCCAGGAATAGGTATATTAATATGGATTTCACCCTATGGAGCACCAGGTAATTGGCAAAAAGAATGGTGGTTGCCAACATCGTAATGATAATGGCCAAACCATAAGCAGCTTCCATTCGGGACGACTCCCGGAAATAAAGTACCACTGAAATACAGCCAACAAACAGCATGGTATTGATGGCCGGGATAAACAACTGCCCTTTCTCTTCTGATGGATAAACGATACGCAGCCTGGGCCAGAGGTTGAGCCGCATGGCTTCGCTGATCAGCGTGAAAGATCCGGAGATCATGGCCTGGCTCGCGATGATAGCTGCGGAAGTGGCAATGATCACGCCGAAGATCACAAACCAATGAGGCATCAGGTCGAAAAATGCATTGATACTGAGCTGGTCGCGCAGCTCGGCGGTGATGTGCATACCCTTGCGGTTAGCCAGTAGAAAGGCTCCCTGACCAAGATAATTCAGTAGCAGTGCTGTTTTTACGAAGATCCAGGTAATTCGGATATTGACACGTCCACAATGGCCAAGGTCGCTGTATAAGGCCTCCGCACCGGTGGTACAGAGGAATATGGCGCCAAGCAACCAAAGGGCATCCGGATTTTGGGTGATCAGCCTGATGGCATAATACGGATTGAATGCCTTGATAATGGAAGGATCATCGCTCAGGTGGATCAACCCAAGCAGGGCCAGCATACTGAACCATAATAGCATGACCGGTCCAAACAGTTTGCCAATTGATGCAGTGCCGAATTGCTGGAGGAAGAAAAAGGCTGCGATGATACCCAGTACAATGTATACGATGGTGTCTGTACCGATGTTATGTAGTGCAGGAATGTTTTTCAGTCCCTCAACAGCGGAGGTAATCGATATCGGGGGGGTGATGATACCATCAGCCAGTAGCGAGGCTCCACCGATCATGGCGGGCACTACCAGCCATTTTTTTCGTCTTCGGACCAGGGCATATAAAGCGAAGGTGCCGCCTTCTCCCCGGTTATCTGCCCTTAAGATCAGGATAACATATTTGATAGTGGTCTGTAACGTAATGGTCCAGATGATACAGGAAAGGCTCCCGATGATCAGGTCCTCCGTGACTACTTTGTCGTTAATAATAGCGTTGAAAACGTAAAGCGGAGAGGTTCCGATGTCTCCGTAAATAATGCCGAGAGCTACGAACAGGCCTGCTGCTGTAATCCGGTTCAGATTTTTACCCACCTTAGTATGTTGTATAGCAGATTAGAAGCAAAGTTATACCTCAAAGGTATATTTTAAAAAATATAATGTTCCAGATTCTCAAAATCACCGGATTTCTAAAGAAACCGTTAACCCTGCGGCCCTAAACCCTTAATTAAATGGAATTTGGCACACATATAGTACTTTTAGATTCATAATGAGCGTAGTCATGAATGTTACCCAACGGTTGCTGGTTGTTTTCTTTTTCCTTTTCGTCTCCCTGAGTTCCACGGCGCAGCGGATTTTTTATACGGAGGCAGAGAAAGACGACTACCGGCAAATGAACTTCGAGATCATTGGTAAGGTTGGAGGCAATATCAACGTCTATAAGAATTTCAAAGCCAGGAACGATGTATCGGTATACGACAACGAAATGAAACTGGTCAATAAGGTCAGGCTGGAATTTTTACCGGAGAAGGTGTTTAATGTCGACTTTGTCGTTTACCCTGATTTCTACTGGATGATATACCAGTACCAAAAGAAAAACGTGGTGTATTGTTCGGTTGTCAAATTGGACGGCCAGGGTAAGATATTGCAGCAGCCGCTGGATATCGACACCTCCTGGATCCCTGGTAATTCGGATAACAAGCTTTACTCGATGGTCAACAGTGATGATAAAAAACATATCATGATCTTTAAGATCAACAGGCGGAATGAGAAAAAATTCCTTTTCACCATGTTGCATTTTAATAGTGAGATGAAGATGACGGAGAAAACCGTTTTGCCTTTGGAGGTGCCTGAACAGGAGACTGTGTTCACTGAATTCGTTATGGATAATGATGGTGATTTTGTTTTTGGAAGATGCGGTCGTACCGGTAACCGCGATTACATCAATAAGCTGGATGTGGTGTCGAAGAGGTATAATGAGAATAAGTTTTCTGTTCTGAATGTACCGCTCACAGATAAAACACTGGATGAAGTAAAAATTAAGCCCGACAATATTAATAAGCGTTTTATCCTCAATTCATTTTACTATAAACAGCGCCGGGGAAACATAGAGGGGATCTACAACCTGGTGTGGGATAAACGGGCCAACGGCGTTTCTGCCAACAACAGCTTCGTTTTCAACGATACCCTCAGGCTAGACGCCAAGTCGGAGAATATGCCGATCAAACAGGCTTTCAATGACTATTTCATCAAGCATGTCATTCCAAAAAGGGATGGTGGCTTTGCTATTCTTTCTGAGTTATATTATACCACATCAAGGAATTCGGGCTGGAACAGGTGGGATTACCTGTATGGGTATAATTATTTCACGCCTATGGACTACTGGTATTATTCACCCTACAGCTCCCTGAATTACTGGCGCTGGTCTGACCCCTTCAACCGTTATGGGATGAATATGACCCGGCATTATGCAGATAATATCGTGGTGATGTCGTTCGACAGCGATGCTAAACTACAGTGGAGTAACGTGGTCAGGAAAACCCAGTATGATGATAATACAGACATGTTCCTTTCATACCAGATCTTTTATACCGGGACAGAAGTGAAGTTCCTTTTCAACTCCCTGGAAAAGCGTGAATTGATGCTGAACTCGGTGTCTGTTACTCCCGAAGGGCAAATGAAAAGAGAACCAACATTGAGAAGCCTCGACAGGAATTATGAGTTCATGCCCCGTTATGGGAAACAAGTAGGTGCCAGGCAAATCGTTCTTCCCTGCATGTATAAGAACTACATTTGTTTTGCCAAGCTTGACTTTTAAAACTTTTAGGTGCCAGGAATATTCAGAACAAGTAATCCATTCAGTATTATCATACTGTTCTTCTATGGCATTATCCTGAGATATGCATCTTTTGCAGCACCCTCTTTGCCTTTGGCGCATGAGACAGACGGGTTTCTATACCACGCATTGCTTAGAACTTTAGGCAATATGAGCAATGGTCCCGGCATCATTTACCCGGTGCTTGCTTATATCCTTATCTTTTCGCAGGCCATGATGCTGAATGTTTTTTTTTATCAGCATCGCCTGCTCGCGCGGCCGAATTATTTGCCGGCCCTCAGTTACATTCTGATCACGGCTCTTTTCCCCGAGTGGTGGCAGCTTTCTTCTGCGCTGATCGTCAACACCCTGATGATCTGGGCCTGGAATAGTATGACCATGTTGTACAAGAACCAGCGGGCCAAGCAGATCATTTTCAATACGGGTATCATCATCGGAATTTGTTCATTTTTCTATTTTCCCTCGATTGGATTTATCGCCTTATTATTTGCATCTCTGGTGATCATGCGGCCGGTCAGTCTCCCGGAGTGGCTCACCGGGATCCTCGGCGTCACCATGCCATACTATTTTCTTTTTGCCTGGGCATACCTGAAAGGCTCCTGGAGCGCAAGCAATTTTTCCCCGGATATTTTCTTTAGTTACCCTCAGTTTCAGCAGACTGTTTGGGCCTGGGGGGGCTTACTTCTGCTGATGATCCCATTCTTGGTATCCGGTTTCTATATACAGGGATCGATCCTCCGGATGCTGATACAGGTGCGAAAAGGTTGGAGTCTCCTGCTGTTTTACCTGTTGGTGGCCCTTGTAATGCCCTTCATGAATGCCATTTCCAGCTTTGAATATTGGATATTGTCGGCCGTCCCATTTGCTGCCTTTCATGCGAATGTTTTCTTTTATCCTCAGAGAAGGCTGGTCCCCGGCCTATTGCATGTGCTGATGGCTGTTTTTATTCTTGCGCTCAACTATTTCGTGCTGAAATCGGGGTAAAAGGCCGTTTTGGCGTCCGGAAGATATCGTAACTTCGTTCCTTACTAATTTTCGAAGTATGAAATTTGGTGTAGTTGTGTTTCCAGGTTCTAATTGTGACCGTGATATCATTGATGCGGTGAAAGATGATTTGAATATGGAGGTGATCGCACTCTGGCATAAGGATCAGGATCTGGGTATGTTTGGCAAGGACGATTGTATTGTACTGCCTGGAGGCTTTTCCTACGGAGATTATCTTCGCTGCGGCGCTATTGCGAGGTTTAGTCCTATGATGCAATCGGTGATTGATTTTGCCAATGCCGGGGGAAAAGTCCTGGGAATTTGTAACGGCTTTCAGATCTTATGCGAATCGGGTTTGCTCCCTGGTGCCCTGCTGCGCAACAGTCACCAGCAGTTTGCTTGTAAGAATATTTTCATGAAAGGTGATGATAATATGGTGCTGAAGATACCTATCGCGCATGGCGAGGGGAGGTATTATGGAAACGAGAAGTTGCTTGACGAATTGGAGGCGAACGGACAGGTGATCTACAGGTATTGTGATGAGCAGGGGAATATCACGGCCGGATCAAATCCCAATGGATCTCTCAGGAATATAGCAGGTATCCGAAACCGGGCCGGTAACGTATTCGGTATGATGCCGCATCCCGAGCGAGCCACTTCTGAAATACTGGGGAATACGGATGGCTTGCAAGTGTTTGACCGTCTTTTCCAGTTAGAGAGCAGCAGGGTCGGGTTTTAATGTTTAATTGTGAAATCAGATACAGCCTAATATTGATCTTTGCCTATCATAAGTTACAGCAAGTATGAAACATTTTTTCCTTTTACTCTTTACCGTTATCTCTACATATGCCCTGGCCCAGTCCGGCTCCGCGAAGCAGGTGAATTGGACCACCTCAGCGAAGAAACTGGCTGAGAACCTTTATGAAGTGAAACTTACCGCAGACATCAAGGGCGATTACCACATGTATGCCCAGGCGGCAGGGGTAGAAGGGCCGGTTCCCACCACATTTACTTTCACGGTCAATCCGCTGGTAACCATGAATGGTAAAGTTAAGGAAGTGGGCAAGCTGGTCAAGAAGTATGAATCAGCCTGGGAGGGCAATGTGAATTATTATGAGAAGAAGGTGGAGTTTGTACAGCAGGTCAAATTAAAAGGCAAGGTAAAAACCAACCTGGCAGGCAAAGTGGAGTTTATGGTCTGCAACGAAAGCCAGTGTCTGCCACCTGCAGAGGTTGATTTTAAGGTTCCGATAGGAGGATAACTCCCTATTAACAAATATGTTTAGGCGTTTCATACTGTCTTTATTTTATTCCTGTTTATTGCTGAATGTTTTTGCCCAGGATTCCGCGTCCGTAGTGTGGCAGGTGAAAAGTGAGAAACTTTCCCAGGGCGAGTATAAGCTGGTGTTTACCTCCAGGATCAACAATAATTGGGAGCTTTATGCGCCGGGGCAGGACATCAGTGGCATCCGTTCGTCTGACCTGCTGTTCAAGGATTCATCCATTTCCACAACAGCGCCCCTCTCGGGTGCGCCAGATGCCAGAACGATCAGCAATCCGATTTTCGACAATCAGAAATTCCAGGTTTACGAAAAGGGAGCTTCCTGGTCTGCTATAATCAAATTTGCCGGAGAAGTGCCTTCTACATTATTGGGAACCCTCCAATATACCTATGGCAAAGGCGATGAGTTCTATCCTTCCGAATCCCACGCTTTTGAAGTGCCGCTGGAAGGAGGTATTGTGGTCGCTAACCGGATCAGGCTGGAAAATGTTGATCTTGCCAATCCAGCTCAGCAATGCGGTATTGAAAAAACAGAGAAGAAAGCCGGTCTATGGAGCATATTCTTTCTTGGGTTCTTAGGCGGTCTCGTGGCATTGTTGACGCCTTGTGTTTTTCCAATGGTACCGCTCACGGTCTCATTCTTTACCAAGAAAACGGGCGAGTCTAAAGGAACGGCAAATGCCATCTTGTATGGTTTCTTTATCTTCCTGATCTACGTCTCTTTCAGCATTCCCTTCCACCTCATTGGTAAAGTGAACCCTACCATATATAATGACATTTCCACCAATATCTGGCTGAATCTCGGGTTCTTCATCATCTTTATCGTATTCGCGATTTCGTTCTTTGGATATTTTGAGATCACCCTGCCAAGTGGTCTTGCCAACAAAGCCAACGCCCGCCAGAGCGGTAATCTACTGGGTATATTTTTCATGGCCCTGACCCTGGCCATTGTATCATTTTCCTGTACTGGACCGATATTGGGGACCTTACTTGTAGGTACAGCATCGGAAGGAGCCTGGCCGCTGACAGCAGGTTTAGCCGGATTCGGGCTGGCACTCGGGCTCCCATTTGCATTATTTGCGATGTTCCCCGCATGGCTTCAGTCGCTTCCCAGAAGTGGCGGCTGGTTGAACACGGTAAAAGTGGTATTGGGCTTTGTGGAACTTGCATTGGCGCTGAAATTTCTTTCCAATGCAGACCTGGTTGCGCATTGGGGCATATTACCAAGGGAAGTCTTTTTTGGCATCTGGATACTGATCGGTGCCGGTCTTTTTGCCTATTTGATCGGGTGGTTGAATTTTCCGCATGATGATCCGGCCCAGAAGATCAGTCCCATGAGAAAAGGTTTTGCATTGCTTGTTTTGGCCTTCACGATCTATCTGTTGCCGGGTGTGACCAATACGAAGATGGCCAATCTGTCCATTGTATCAGGATTTCCGCCCCCCCATTGCTATAGCCTGTTCAGCAGTCCCGTAAACTGCGAAAAACCGTTGACGGACTATGATGAAGCCCTTACACTCGCTAAGAAAACAGGAAAGCCGATCATGATCGATTTCACGGGTTGGGCCTGTGTGAATTGTCGTAAAATGGAAGAGAATGTTTGGCCGGATGCGAGGGTAAAGGAGCTGATGGAAAAGTATATCCTCGTTTCGCTTTACGTAGATGACAAGGAGAAACTGCCCATCAGCAGGCAATTTGTATTTCAGGGTAAAGACAGCGTAGAAAAAAGGATCATTACGGTCGGTGATAAATGGTCGGCATTCCAGGCAGAAAACTTCATAGCTTCTTCTCAACCCTGGTACGTGTTGCTTAGTCCTGATGAAAAATTACTAACGCCACCCGTGGGTTACACGCCAGACAAAGAGGGCTATGCGTCTTGGCTTGAATGCGGACTTGAAGCTTTCAAAGGCACTTCCATCAAATAGAACCAGGCGATTAGTTTCTCATCCCATCATGACGGTGTCTTTGGGTCCGCTCATAAAGGAACAAAAAAAAGTCGCTGGTTAAGGCGACTTTTCACAAAATTATGAGCGTTTTTATAATGCAATTTGCTTTTCGAGCATCATTTTCCTGAGGTTGATCAAACCGTAACGCATGCGGCCCAATGCGGTATTGATACTGCAATTGGTCATGGTAGCGATCTCTTTGAAGCTAAGTTCAGCATAATGCCTCAAGATGATCACTTCGCGCTGGTCGGCTGGCAGAAGATCAAGCATTTGGCGAACCCTGTCGTGGCTCTGACGCTGCATGATCTTCTTATCTGCGCCCTCTTCGCTAAAATTGATCACTTCGAAAATGTCGTGATCTTCGCTGTTTCTGATGGTTGGGGTCCTTTTAACCTTGCGGAAATGGTCTACACACAGGTTGTGGGCAATGCGCATGGCCCAGGGTAGGAACTTGCCTTCCTCGGTATAGCGGCCACCTCTAACGGTGTCAATAACACGGATAAACACATCCTGGAAAATGTCTTCGGCCAGGTACTTGTCTTTAACAAGTAGGAAAATTGAGGTGTAAATCTTGTCTTTGTGGCGGATGATCAGTGTTTCGAGGGCTAATGAATCTCCATCCTGAAATAAATGGATAAGCTGCTGGTCTGAGTAATTGGTTAGGGACTTCATGACTTCCTGGTTTTGATTGGTTTGGATTTGGGACACCAATATACCAGTACAAATAGAAGTCTACTCGGTCGGAGGAATAACAATTCTGTTCTTCCTGGGATATTGGGACAACTAAATTAGGATATTTTCCCAATTAACCAAATTTTTTGAAAAATTTTTTTTGTCGGTCAATTGCCAACTTTGAGCATCCGGGGGTACCACTAAGTATTTGCTAACGAATAATCTGCGTTACATTTGTCGTCCTCAAATGAAAAGTAACAAGCCGGCCAAGAAGGTGAAACAGCAGCAGGGCGAAGACCGCTCACACAATATTTTCATAACTGGTGCGAGGGTTCACAACCTTAAGAATGTAAGTGTAGAGATTCCACGCAATAAATTAATTGTTGTTACCGGTGTATCGGGATCGGGAAAATCTTCGTTGACCATAGACACTTTATATGCGGAGGGCCAGCGTCGTTATGCAGAATCACTGAGTGCCTATGCGCGGCAGTTTCTCAACAGGATGAACAAGCCCGATGTGGACTATATCAAAGGGCTTTGTCCTGCCATCGCCATCGAACAAAAAGTCATCACCCGAACACCCAGGTCTACTGTAGGCAGCATGACGGAAGTTTATGAGTACCTCAGGTTGTTATTCGCCCGCATAGGTCACACCCTTTCTCCTGTCTCTGGCAGAGAAGTTAAGAAAGACGATGTAGGCGACGTGACCAGGCTGATCAATGAGCAGAAAGAGGGAGACAAGATCTATATTCTTACCCGTTTTCATTATCAAGGCAAGAGGGATGCAAAAGAAGAACTGAACATCCTTATGCAGAAGGGTTTTTCCCGGGTATATGATGCCCATGCCAAGGGTCTTTCCCGCATAGAGGAAATGATGGAATGGGAGAACTGGAAACCTTCTGCAGATACTTATGTGCTGATCGACCGCCTTATAAAAAAAGAGTTTGACGAAGATGATCTTCATCGCCTGGCGGACTCTGCGGGGACGGCTTTTTACGAAGGGGAAGGCGAGATGCACGTGCTTGTAAACGAGGACCATATGTTCCAGTTCTCAAACCGGTTTGAGCTGGACGGTATTAAATTTGAAGAACCGGTTCCCAATCTTTTTTCATTCAATAATCCATTTGGGGCCTGTCCTGTCTGTGAGGGATTTTCACAGATACAGGGTATTGATGAGGACCTTGTGATACCTGACAGGAGGCTGAGTGTGTATGAAGGTGCGGTTGCTCCATGGAAAGGTGAAAAACTGGGTACATGGAAGGACCAGTTTGTGAAGGGTGCCGCTAAATCGGGGTTCCCTGTACATCGTGCCATTGCTGAGCTTACTGTAGATCAATACAAGGAACTTTGGGAAGGTAATAAGGACGTGTATGGGATCAGTGATTTTTTTAAAGAGGTAGAGCAAAATCTTTATAAGGTTCAATACCGGGTGTTGTTGTCGAGGTACCGTGGCAGAACAAAATGTAACGCCTGCAATGGATACCGCCTTCGGAATGAAGCTTTGTACGTAAAGATCAAGGATCGGCATATTGGCGAGTTGTCTGAGTGGCAGGTCCGGGATCTGGAGCAGTGGTTTCAAAACCTGAGTTTATCGGAGTTTGAACAGCAAGTGGCCAAGAGGATATTGATCGAGATCCGTCAGCGCTTGAAAACGTTGATCGATGTGGGCCTGGGTTACCTGAGTTTAAACCGGTTGGCAAATAGTTTGAGTGGTGGAGAGAGCCAGCGTATCCAGTTGACGAGAAGTCTGGGAAGCAACCTCACCAATTCATTGTACATCCTTGATGAGCCAAGTATTGGATTGCATTCAAGGGATACGAAAAGGTTGATCGAGGTATTGAAGAACCTTCGTGACCTGGACAATACGGTGGTAGTGGTGGAACATGATGAGTTGATGATGCGGGAGGCAGATCATATCATTGACATGGGCCCCCTCGCCAGTCACCTGGGCGGAGAGGTGATCGCTGAAGGGGATTATGATGCCATCATCAGGAATGACAGAAGTCTGACGGGTAAGTATCTCAAGGGCGAGCTGACTATAGAACCACCTTCCAAACCGCGAAAGTGGACTTCATCGATCAAGGTGGAAGGTGCCCGGCAGAATAATCTGCAGAACATCACGGTAGAATTTCCACTCAATGTGCTTTGCGTGGTCAGTGGGGTAAGTGGCAGCGGTAAAACCACGCTGGTCAAACAGATCTTGTATCCATCGCTGAGTAAGATCAAAGGGGAGTATGGTGAAAAAGTAGGTCTGCATAAAGTGATATCAGGCGATATAGAAAACATTGCCCAGATTGAGTTGGTGGATCAGCATCCAATTGGAAAGTCATCACGGAGTAATCCAATCACTTATATCAAAGCTTATGATGAGATCCGGGATCTTTATTCAACCCAACCTTTAAGTAAGATGAGGGGTTTTCAGCCCAAACATTTTTCATTTAACGTGGACGGTGGGCGTTGTGACACCTGCAAGGGTGAGGGGGAGCAGTTGGTTGAAATGCAGTTTTTGGCGGATGTGCATCTTGTTTGTGAATCCTGCGGCGGTAAGCGGTTTAAAGAGGAAGTGCTGGAGGTTCATTATCGTGAAAAGAATATTTTTGAAGTGCTTGAGATGAGTGTTGATGAGGCGATGGATTTCTTTAAAGACAGGAATGACATCGTGAAGAAGATCAAACCATTGCAAGATGTGGGCCTTGGATATGTGAAGTTAGGCCAGTCGAGCGATACGCTTTCAGGTGGTGAAGCGCAACGGGTCAAACTTGCGTCCTTCCTTGGGAAAGGCAAAGGCCAGGGAAACGTCCTTTTTATTTTCGACGAGCCTACTACCGGGCTTCATTTCCATGACATTAAAAAACTGCTTGCATCTTTTCAGGCACTGATCGCGCAGGGCCATAGTTTGATCGTTATTGAACACAATACCGACGTGATCAGGAGTGCTGACTGGCTGATAGATCTTGGTCCTGAAGCAGGTAGTGAGGGCGGACTTCTTGTATATGCTGGCGTTCCCTCTGGTATCAAGAAAGTAAAAGAGAGCTGGACGGGGCAGGTTTTGTGAGAGGGGGTGAAGAACATAAAAAAGCCCGTTCTGTTGAACGGGCTTCAAAGTTAGTAATCAGTTTAACGAAGCCTCTCCAGACTCTTGATCATCTTTTCATCCTTCCTGATACCCTGGTAGGCGAGGAAGAAAAAGACCAACATGAGGCCTGGCATGATCGCGCCAAATTTCCATGCGCTGGTCTTGAAATTTTGAAGGGTTTTAAAATCTTCCACAATGAAGTATTCAAGGGCTAAAATGGCAATGGAAAGCAACATGCCCACAAACGCCAGGTTCTTTTGGAGTGTCCTGTTCTTATATAGAAAGATGGTGACAAAGCCCAGCAGGCAGGTAGCCACAATGACGGCGAAAAGTAATAAACTTTCGGGGCCGATGAAGCGCTTAACGCTATTGTCCTGCAACGTGCCTTCCCACAGTGGGAGCCTGTAGGTGATGAGACCTGCAATGCCGGCCAATAATAGCCATACAGACTGAATTCTCTGGATCATAAAAAGGGTTTGGTCAAAAATACAATTACACTGATTTATTTAGGGGAATACCTGATTCAAATTCTTATCCCATTTCCGGGTAAAGCGGGAAACCGGACATCAGCGAGTTTACCTCATTCTTTACTTTTTCGATGGTTGCCTGATCGTCTATATTCATCAATACTTTATCGATCAGGGCAACCACGGTTTCCATATCTGCCTCTTTCAATCCCCGAGTGGTGATTGCCGGTACCCCGATACGTATACCAGAAGTAACGAACATGCTCTTATCATCGTAAGGAACAGAATTTTTATTTAGGGTGATATGTGCGCGGTCAAGCGTTTCCTGGGCCTTCTTGCCCGTGATGTTCTTATTCCTGAGGTCGATGAGCATGAGGTGGTTATCGGTGCCACCGCTGATGATGGTATAGTCCCTGCTGAACAGGCTCTTGGCCATGGCCTGTGCGTTAAGCTGAATCTGACGGGCGTAGTTGGTGAACTCGTCGGAAAGGATCTCTCCAAAGGCAACTGCTTTTGCTGCGATCACGTGTTCAAGGGGGCCGCCCTGGGTGCCGGGGAAAACGCCCATGTCAAGCAGATAGCTCATCATGCGGGTATTACCCTTCGGGTCTTTCTGGCCGAAAGGATTTTCAAAATCCTTCCCCATGAGTATAATTCCACCCCTTGGGCCCCTTAAGGTTTTGTGGGTGGTTGATGTAACAAAATGGCAATGATCGAAGGGTGACGACAGTAACCCTTTGGCGATCAAACCTGCCGGGTGTGCTATATCGGCCAGAACGAAAGCGCCTACTTCGTCTGCAACCGCCCGAATCCTCTTATAGTCGTAGTCGCGGCTATAAGCTGATGCGCCGCATATGATCAGTTTTGGCTGGTGTTGCCTTGCTTTTTCTTCCAGCATTTCATAATCGATCAGCCCGTCATCTTTTTTCACTCCGTAGAAAACCGGGTTGTAGGTCTTCCCGGAAAAATTTACGGGAGAGCCGTGGGTAAGGTGACCGCCCATGGCGAGGTCGAGGCCGAGAATGGTATCTCCGGGCTGTAAAATGGCAAGCATGACGGCAGCATTAGCTTGCGCTCCGCTATGGGGTTGCACATTTGCATACTCGCAGTTAAAAACCTGTTTTATTCTATCAATCGCGATTTGCTCGGTTTGGTCAACAAATTCGCACCCGCCATAATACCTTTTTCCGGGGTAACCTTCGGCATATTTATTCGTCATAACACTGCCCATGGCCATCATGACCGGGTATGATGTGAAGTTTTCGGATGCGATGAGTTCGATGCCATGGCGCTGGCGTTCCAGTTCCTTGCGTATGAGGTCAAATACAATTTTATCCATGGGTGCAAAGGTAAGACCAATTGGCGGATTGGCGGATTGGCGAATTGACTAATTATCCAGAATTGAACTTAGGGCAGGTCGGCCAATCCG
>JBBAJO010000021.1:0-59176 GCA_040404005.1 Chitinophagaceae bacterium | reverse complement strand
GCTGAAGTACCACCCAGTTTAAACACCAGGCCGGTTCCAAGTCCGAACTGCATCAATGAGGAGAATGAAGAAACACCGGCACTTACGCCACCTGTTCCAATAAAGAAACCTCCACCCATAGATTGTACAGCCGACTGCAACTGTGCGGTGAGTTTAATGCCAACTTTTTCTGATACCCATACGTTACCACCACCGCGGATCTGCCAGGCAAATTTTGTTGCATTTTCTGATTTGCCGTTGAATTCATTTTTGGTATCGATGATACACATACCCAATCCCATACCTCCAAAAGCTTCGAACTTGCCTCCGGGCTTCTTGATCTCACGGACACCGTTCAGCATGATCCAGTTGAGGGCAACATCGAAGTCATTCTTTCTGATGGCGCCATTTTGGGCCCTGTAGCTTCCGGTAGCTTTGGTGTCCTGCCTGTGATAGGTCACTTCTATTCCGGTTAATGGGCTGATGTTGTATTGAAGACCTGCGCCCCACTGAAAACCACCTTTGATCTGTCCGTCAAAGTAGCTTTGATCACCATAATAGGAATCAACCTGATCCATAAATATATAGTTGGTGTAGGCATTCAGTTTAACCCCCTGTGCAGAGGCACTAACAGTTGTAAAAACCAGAGCGATAAGAAGTAATTTTTTCATTTTTTTATTTTATTTTTTTTCGAATTCTCCGATGAACGGAATTTCATCCTGTATGGCAGAGCGAATGGTTGTCTGCAGATATGCCTCTGCCTGCATGAATTGCATGGCTTTTAAAGGAGATACAGCCTTCGAGATTTTATTGGAATATTTCTCCTGCAGCTTCAGGATCGCTTTTTCATTCTTAAAATACCTGCTTCCCAGTGTTTTGGCCTGGTCATCAGTGAGCCCAACATACTGGTTTGCATAATCATTCAGGATACGGATCCTGTCATCTGCCAGTAATTTCCTTTTTTCAGAATACTCATCATACAAAGGCCAGAATTTAGCAGCGTCAGCTTCATTCAGGTTCATAAACCCTTTAATCAAATCTTTCTTTTCTTTACCGAGGATCTTACGAATTTCGGCAAGTTCATCAGCAGTTTGTGCAGTTGCTGCAAAAGCGAAACATACGAACGCGATCAGACTAAGTAATTTTCTCATGATTATTTTTTGTTAAAATCTTTATTGATCCTGTCTACGATAACGGCAGTATAATCGCGACTGAATTTTGAAATAGAAGAGGGGTCATATGCTTCTGACTGGGCAGACCAGATCAGTTTTTCAGAAGCTACATCGAACAGGTCGGCTTCCATGAAATAGGTTTTTTCTTCTGTGTAATAACCGGGGTTATACATCATCGGCCCCATATAACCGTAGTAACCGCCAAATCCCCCGCCATATCCCATGTAAGGAGAATACATTGTGGTACCAGGCACGAACCTGGTCTCGCTCTGTTTGTCTACCAGGCCAATGGACAGCACACCTTCACAACCCAGACTTCTCACCTTTTCTAAGATAGTCTGTTTGTCAGGGAGATTTTCTTTTGTGAAGTTGACGGCAAAAACTTCTGAGCTTTTATACACTTTCATGCCTCTTGCTTCAGCTGCTTTTGCGAGGTCTGTTTCGATGATATTTTTTGCGCTTTGGTTTTGTACAAGGGCCAGTATGAATACTGTCTTGTATTTAGCACCCTGGGGAACGTCCGGGCTGACCCATGAACTGGTGACTTTTTGAGAAGGTCCGCAAGACATCAGATAGCTGGTCAGTAACAATAAACTAAGAATCTTTTTCATGTTTTTAAATTAAAAGTTTAGGGGTTATTTTTTGTACTTCCTGCCGTTCAGAACATAGCGTGCGCTCACCGCAGCGTTGGTGAAAATGAATTCGTTCTCTCCGATGAGGAACCAGGTGGGCATCCAGTCGACCTGCAGCGTGACCGGGGCGGCCTTCAGTCTCCAGTCGAAACCGATCATACCACTGACACCCATGTCAAACTGGTCTTTAAAATTCATACTTGCGCCCACACCGAATATGGCAGAAACTTGCTTGCTGCCAGACATTGGAGCTAACTTTTGGTACAAGGCAGATAAAGAAAAGCCGTCGAGCTCTTCGATTTTGTCAAAATTCTTAAACTGGGCGATAAATTCAATGGCAGAGGTATTGTACCCATTATGCTTTTTAAGGGTAACACCTGAGCTGCCTCCGAACCTTCCACCCACAGAAATTTCACCTCCCACTTGCTTTTGGGCCTGGGCTGAAAATCCTGCAAATAAAAGACACACGAATAAAAGTGCTGATAATTTCGTCATACATTTTTGTTTTGGCTGATGTTTCCAACCGCAAATGTATAAAGCATATAGCCATTCGCTCAAAGAGATTGGTGTCAGTTTGTATGATATTATAAAAATGACGCAAATGTTGACCTGGTTTTGGATTTTAAAACATCCCAAAACGTTAAAACTTTAGATTCAGCCCTAACATATAATTGGTCCCTGCCATAGGGTAGTAGAAGTTTTCTGTTTGTAACTCGCCCCCGTAGTAATAGGAAAAGCTATATCCATTGGGCTCATACCTTACATTAAATAAATTATTTATTTGACCCATTAACTGAATCTCGTTCATGAACCCGGGTTTGATGCGGTAAATCACCCTCAGATCATTAAGAAAATAGGGGTCAAGGCTCCTGCTTATTCTTGAAGTATTATCAAGGTATTGTCGGGATACATATTTATTTAAAACAGATATTTCGAAATTCTTTGCAGGGGTAAGATTTACTGTAGTTCCACCTACCCAGCGGGGTGAGAATGAGATATCCGTGCTGGCCAGGGTCTCTGTTTTTTGCCCCCCCTGATCATAATCGTCGTAATAACCAGTGAATTGACGGATCTTGTTTTCGCTGTAGGCGATGTTTCCGGAGATGTTGAACCAACTCGCCGGTTTCCAGCGGCCGGTGAGTTCAATCCCGGCCCTGAAACTTTCGGGTATATTAGTGCGGGCATAGGCGCCAACGTCGTTGATCAGGCCGGTTAAGATCAATTGATTGCGGTATTTCATATAAAACACGGTAGCGCCCCAGGAGAATACTGCGCCCTGTTTGTTGACACCCAGTTCCAGGTCATTCAGGGTTTCATACACGGGTTGTTGGGCGGCCCCGGCTTCAAAATCATCCCGGTTAGGTTCTTTATTGGCGATTGCGTACGACAGGTAGGCCGTCCAGTTGTTTTTCGAATAGCTTAATCCCAATTTCGGGTTAAAGAACAACCAGTTATTCTTGATGTCGAGCGTTGGATTATTCCGAAAACCATAGATATTGTAGCTCACATGCCTGACTTGCAGATCAGTGAATAGCGATAGCCTTTCGGTCAGTTGCTGCTGCCATTTTGCGTACAGGTTCATATCGGTTTTATCAGCATCCAGATCGTACCATCGGTGGTTGTCCGGGAATCCGGCATTCGCCCACGTGACCGTGCCATAATGTTTGCCATCGTACCTGCTCCAACCGCCGCCGATGATGAGCTCGGTTTTTGCTTTTTTATACTGCAGGGAGAAGGTATTGCCATAGAAATGATTATCCAGCCAGAGTTGCCGGATGAGATCGGTCTCCTGTAAGGTATCATTACCTGTGATGAAATCAGGCATGCCATAGTCCCCGAAAGACTCACCGGCTTTATATTGCTCATAATAGCCCTTGCCCCTGGTATAGAACAAGGCCAGGTTGAGGTTCCAGAAATTCGAAAGCGACTTGTTATAGAATAATTGATAATGCGTTTGGGTGTAATTGTCTGTTTCATTGGCATAGGGATCGCCCGGTCTTTCCATTCCCGCAGAATTGTAGGTACGGTCAGATTCCAGTTTCGATTCCGGGATCCCGTACCAGCTTTGATATGTTTTCTCTCTGCCGGAGAACACATTCACCCGTAATGAGGATGTGCCAGACAGATAAGCACCGGATACAAAGAACGACTGCATATCGGATGACGCCCGATCTACAAACCCGTCGCTGCTGATCCGGGAGAGCCTTGCATCAAACGTAAAATGTTCATTTAGCAATCCGGTACCCGCGCGCAGGGTGTTCTTAAAAGTATTGAAGGAGCCCGCACTGTTGTTCAGTTCTGCGTAGGCTTTCTCGTTGGTTTCGTTTGTCAGCAGGTTCATGGTAGCTCCAAATGCTCCGGCTCCATTGCCGCTGGTGCCAACACCTCGTTGGATCTGCAGGCTATTCAGGGAGGATGCCAAATCAGGGAGGTTCACAAAGAAAATGCCCTGCGACTCAGCATCGTTATAAGGAATGCCATTAATGGTCATATTTATCCGGGTGGGGTCGGAGCCCCGGATCCTGATTCCTGTATAACCAACGCCATTACCTGCGTCCGAATGGATGACCGTAGAGGGCGTCTGGTTTAGCAGGAATGGGATGTCCTGACCAATGTTCATCTTCTCCAACGCAGCGGCGGACAGGGTGGTTTTGGTGAAAGGGGACTGTTCTGATGCCCTGACAGCCCGGATTTCCACCGGCTGCATCAGCGAACTGTTTCTCACGAGGCGAATGGTGATGTTGGAATCCGGATGCAACTGCCCGGACCAGGCTGAAAATCCCACGAAGCTGATCTCTGCCTGAATAGCCTCGCGATTGGACGTTTTAATTACAAAATAGCCATAGTCGTCGGTAATGGTGTTTAATCCTGATCTGGTACTGACAGTGGCATTGGCGATGGGGTTTGGTAGATTTTTTTCAACCACACGCCCTTTTAGGGTGAACTGTGCGTAAGAGCAGAACATGGCCGTCATACAGACGCCCGTCAACACTAATTTTTTCATCTGTTTTTGCTTAGGCCCCCATCTCACGGGCGCCAGGTTTACAAAAACAGGAAAGGAGAGTAAATATGTGAGACTCTGACCTTCCCTGCGCAGGCATTATCCTGATCAGGTTCTACGGGTATGATCTCAGCTTTGGCAAAAATGGCCTTGGCACCCCGGGAACGAAAGACAAAATTATAAAAAAACGCTGATACCTGTAACAAGATGGATTTAAATAACGTATCACTATAAAACCAGACTTATGAGTAAATGGATGTTTACGGCAGGAATTATTTTTATCGCACTGTCGGCCATGGCACAGGAGAAAGTCATTGCAGATGCAAACGCACAGGAACGAAAGGTGGGCATTTTTCATGGCGTCTCTGCCTCAGGGGCGATCGATGTCTATGTATCACAGGGCACCCCCAGCGTAGCGATCAGTGCATCTGACCCGGAGGACCTAGGTAATATGATTACAGAGGTGGAAGACGGTATCCTGCATATCCGGTTCAAGGATAAAAAAGGCTGGTGGTCTGATCAGTGGTGGAATACGAAGGGTAGAAAATACAAAGCCTATATTTCTGCGGAGCAGATCAGTTATGTTTCGCTTTCAGGCTCCGGTAACATACGCATTGAAGGCCGGCTGAGCAGTCCGAAATTAAAGTTGCAGCTAAGTGGATCGGGAAATATCTCTGGCGAGATCGACACAGAGGACCTCACAGTGAAGCAAAGCGGGTCATCAAATATTAAGTTGTCCGGTTTCGCTGCAAAATCGGAATTTGCATGTTCAGGTTCCGGGAACATCAACTCCCCCGAGCTCAAAACGGATATTTGTACTGTTCGCATCAGCGGCTCCGGGAATGCTGAGCTGACGGTCAACAGGGAGCTTTCTGCGAACATCAGCGGCTCTGGGAACGTGAGGTATCACGGTACGGGCAATCTGGTCAACGCAACAACTTCCGGCTCCGGCTGGATCAGGAAGATTTAGGTATTAAACATCAACGGCCATGAAGATCATTAATTATTTGTTTTTTGTTCTGGTGGCGATGCCGGCTTTTCTGGCTGCCCAGGAGAAGGTGATCGTTAACGATAAAAACGCCCAGGTGCGGGATCTGGGAGCTTTCTCAGAAATTGCTGTGTCCGGCAGCATCGACCTGTATTTGTCGCCCGATGACCACCAGGTGGTAGTTGTGAGCGCCCGGGACGAGTCCCTGAGGGACAGGATCATCACCCGGCTAAATGGCAGCACGCTGGAGATCCTGTTTAATAGTAAAGGAGTGGGTATTAAATCAGATATGAGGCTCAAAGCATATGTATCATTCAGACAACTCAATAAGCTGACTGCAAGTGGTTCTTCTGACGTATTTGTCAACGGCGTCATCAAGTCTGATAAACTAGGTGTTCACATCAATGGGTCCAGTGATTTCAATGGCGCGTTGGATGTGAATCAGCTGGACCTTCACCAGACTGGCAGCTCCGACTCCAAGATCAGCGGCCGGGTTGGGGTAGTGAAAGTGCATCTTTCCGGTGCGAGCGACATGAAAGCTTTCGATCTGAGTACAGAGATCTGCGAGGTAGATGCATCCGGCGCCAGCGATGTCTCGGTCACGGTTTCGAAAGAATTATATGTACATGTTTCCGGGGCAAGCGATGTCCGCTATAAGGGCAGGGGCATTGTGAAGGAATCAAGAACCAGCGGTGCAAGCAGCATTAAATGGGTGGAAGATTGAGACTTCGGATAAATAATTTCTTCAGTAGGCGAAATCCCACTATATTTGCCATCCAAATCGCGAAGTAGAGCAGCGGTAGCTCGTCGGGCTCATAACCCGAAGGTCGGGAGTTCGATCCTCCCCTTCGCAACAAACGTCCCGCGCAAGCGGGATTTTTAATTTCAGCAAACCCGAGTTCATGTTCAAATCAGGCTTTGTAAATATTTTCGGAAGGCCTAATGCAGGGAAAAGTACATTACTGAATGCGCTTACCGGAGAGAAACTGGCCATTATTTCACCCAAAGTTCAAACCACCCGCCATCGGATCAAGTCTTTCCTCAATGGTGAAGGTTACCAGATCATCCTTTCAGACACCCCAGGAATCATAGACCCGGAGTATAAGTTGCACGAAAAGATGATGAAGGCCGTGAAGAGCAGCCTGGAAGACGCTGATGTAGCCATTTTACTGGCCGATGTGTATGATGACCCCGAGAAAATGGACAAGGTGTTTACCGACTTGCACTTGAAGGGTAATGTGATCCTGGTGTTGAACAAGATCGACAAGGCCAATTCCGAGCGTGTGGAACAGGTAAAGGCTTTTTTCAGCACCCGTCCTTATGGTAAGGAGATCATCGCGATATCGGCATTGAAAAACAGGCACACGGGTGACCTCTTGAGATCGATCCTTGAAAAATTGCCGGAAGGCGAACCGTTTTACGACACAGACGATATGACCGATCTTCCCCAGCGGTTCTTTGCGGGGGAATTGATCAGGGAAAGAATTTACGAATTGTTCGAGCAGGAGCTGCCTTATCATACCACTGTTGTGGTGCGGGAATTCCAGGAAAAGACCTCGTTGACCAAGATCATTGCAGATATCGTTGTAAACAGGGAATCCCAAAAAGGGATCGTACTGGGGGAGAAGGGAAGTATGATCAAAAAGTTGGGTACGCTTTCCCGGATTTCGCTGGAGGAATTTCTTGGCAGAAAAGTTTTTTTGGAATTGTTTGTCAAAGTGCGGCCCAAGTGGAGGGAAAACGACATCTTCCTGAAGGAATACGGGTATTAAGCACTAAGTTAAGATAACGAATATGGGTTTTACAGTAGCGATAGTAGGCAGGCCGAATGTGGGCAAAAGCACATTGTTCAACAGGCTTCTTGAACAACGGAAAGCCATTGTCGAAGATACACCGGGCGTTACCCGCGACCGGCAGTATGGCGTTGCCGAATGGACGGGAAAAAGTTTCAATGTTATTGACACCGGAGGCTTTGTGCCCCATAGCGATGATGTTTTTGAGCGCGAGATCCGCAAGCAGGTGTTGATCGCCGTAGAGGAAGCCCATGCGATCATTTTCATGGTAGATGCCGTTACCGGTATTACCGACCTCGACCAGACCATGGCCCAGGTTCTCCGGAAAACGGACAAACCGGTTTTGCTGGCCGTAAACAAAGTGGATAACCATAACCGATTTCTCGAGGCTCAGGAATTTTATCAGCTGGGTTTCGACAAAACATTTTTTCTTTCATCCATATCAGGAAGTGGCACAGGGGAACTGCTCGATGAACTTGTTATTCACATTGAGCCCGAGAATGAGGAAAATGAAAGCCAGGAGGGACTTCCAAAAATTTCCATTGTAGGCCAGCCTAATGTGGGTAAGTCTTCTTTATTAAATGCATTGGTAGGTTCTGAAAGGACCATTGTCAGTGATATCGCAGGAACTACAAGGGATACCATCCACACCCATTACAATTTGTTCCAGAAAGAGTTTGTCCTGATCGATACCGCCGGTATCCGTAGAAAAAGCAAAGTGAATGAGGATCTGGAATTCTACTCTGTGATCAGGGCCATCAAAGCACTGGACGAATCTGATGTGTGTTTGTTGATGATCGATGCCGAAAAAGGGATCACCCAGCAGGACCTGAATATTTTCAGTATGGCGGAGAAAAAGGGTAAAGGGATCGTACTGCTGGTAAATAAATGGGATCTGCATGAGAAAGCGACCAATACGGCAAAGGATTATGAGAAGGAATTGAAGAAAAGGCTCGCGCCGTTTAACGATATACCCATCTTGTTTGTATCTGCAAAGGAGAAAACAAGGATTTTCAAAGCAGTAGAGGTAGCGCTGCAGGTTTTTGAGAGCCGGAAAAATAAAGTTCCAACGTCAAGGCTGAACGAAGTGATGCTGAAGGCGATAGAATCATACCATCCCCCTGTAGTTAGGGGTAACCCCATCAAGATCAAGTACGTAACGCAGTTACCCACGGTAGTACCCAGCTTCGCTTTTTTCTGCAATTTTCCAGAGGATGTGAAGACCCCCTATAAGAATTATCTGGAAAACAAGCTTCGGGAGAATTTCAACTTCAGCGGGGTTCCGGTCAGGATATTTTTCAGAAAAAAATAATTTTTCGCCTTTTTATTGAGAATATTCCCAAAACCTTATAACTTTGAGTCCAATTATAAAAAAAAATTAAATGAAAAAAGTACTGGCTATTTTAGCGATCGCTGCCATATTCTCAGCTTGTAACGGCGGCACTGATTCCGCTGCTGCTGCTGTTGACACCGCTGTTTCAAATATGGAAACTGCCGTTGATTCTACCATGTCTAATGTTGCTGCTACCGTTGATTCTGCTGCAGGTGCAATTGCTGATTCTGCAAAAGCTAATGCTGCTGGTGCAGTTGAAGCTGTGAAAGACGCTGTGAAAGACGCTGTGAAAGAAGAAGTGAAGAAGTAATTGCCTTTCTCCAACATATTGTCCCTCCCGGCACCGGGGGGGATTTTTTTTGCCGTTTCCAGATATTGGGGCCTACAGCAGGATTCCTTTCAGGATCAGGTAAGCGCAGGAAAAATAAATGACGAGGCCTGTGACGTCAACAAGCGTAGCTACAAAAGGAGCTGAAGAAACAGCCGGATCCGCGCCGAGTTTTTTTAGCAGGATCGGAAGCATGGATCCTGTCAGTGTTCCAAGGAGAACAACGCCGAGTAATGATATGCCAACTACCGCACCAATATGTGTATAGTATTCACCGTATAGGTTCGGGAAAATGCTGTTCCAGAGCATGATCCGTGCAAAGCCGATCAGGCCCAATACGGAACCAAGTAATAAGCCTGAGATAATTTCTCTTCTCATCACCCGCCACCAGTCAGACAGGGTTAATTCACCCACGGCCATGGCCTGAATGATCAAAGTGGAAGCCTGAGAGCCACTATTTCCGCCGCTTGAAATGATAAGTGGAACAAACAAGGCGAGCACAACGGCTTTTTCGATCTCATGTTCGTAATATCCCATAGCCGTTGCCGTTAGCATTTCGCCGAACAGCAGAACAATGAGCCAAACCACTCTTTTTTTAAACAGTTTAAGAATAGGCATTTCAAGGTAAGGTTCATCCAGCGCTTCCGTACCACCCATCTTCTGCATGTCTTCACTGAACTCCTCATTGGCAACCCACAGGATATCATCAATGGTCACAATTCCCATGAGAATATTATCGTCATTAACAACGGGCAGGGCTACCCGGTTATTCATTTTGAAGACCTGGTTGGCTAGTTCCTGATCATCGTTTACGTTCAGGGTGATAAATCGTCCGTCGATCAGTTCCCTGACTTTTAGCTCCGGTGCGGAGATCAGGAACTCGCGGATCCGAACGTCGTCAAGTAGCAGTCCCTGTTCGTTCACCACATAGATCACGTCGAGGGTCTCAACATCTTTTCCAAATTTGCGGATATAGTTCAGCACATCGCTGATGGTCCACTCTTGGTTTACTGCGAGGTAATCTGGTGTCATAAGCCTGCCCACGCTGCCTTCGGGATATCCAAGCAGGGCGAGGGTGATCCTTCTTTCTTCTGGCTCGAGCATTTTAAGCAGTTCTCTTACCACCTCCACGGGTAGTTCCTCGAGGAAGGCGGTTCTGTCGTCAGCCGGCAGGGTATTTAACAGTTCGGCAGTTTTCAATGGGGGGAGACCCTTGATGATCCTTTTTTGAACAGGGACGTCGAGGATCTTGAATGTGCTTGCTGCCCGGTTGGTAGACAGTGAGGCTATGATTTGGACGGCATATCCTTCGTAGTCATTGATCAGGTCGCACACATCACTGATATTCTGGCTATTCAGGAACTCCTGGATCTCCAGTTTATCATCCCGGTAGATGACCTCTTCGAACTGATCTTGAATACTCAGGCTGTCGACTTCCATAACTGATATTTCTACTGATTTGTAAAAATACTTTATTTGTCAGAGCTTGCTTATATGATACTTCCATCATTATTTATCGCGGGTACCCGGGAGAAGGGCCGGGGCGTATTTACTGCGGAGGATATTTCAAAGAAAACCGTTGTTGAAATGTCGCCGGTGATCGTGATGCCTAAAAAGGATCGGCTGTTGATCGATAAGACGTTGCTTTACTACTATATTTTCGAGTGGGGACCGAAGCGCGACAATTGCTGCATGGCTTTAGGGTATGTGCCGATGTACAATCATTCCTATACCTCAAATTGTGAGTACGAGATGAATTATGACAATGAGTATATGGTGATCAGGACCGTCAGGTCTATAAAAGCCGGGGAAGAACTGACCATCAACTATAACGGGAAATGGAATGATCAGACCAAGATGTGGTTTGACGTCAAAGAATGATCAGGCGTATTTTTTAAGGATACCCACTACCTGCTCGCGGTAATGGCCACCGAATAAGAGCAAGTGGGCGATCAGGTGATAGAGTTGAAAAATATCCAATCGTTCCATATGCCCCGGTAGCAATGGATAATGTTCCTCGTACGACTGATAAAACTTTTCGTCGAACCCTCCGAACAGCCTGGTGATGGCGAGGTCCAGTTCGCGGTGGCCGTAGTAGGCTGAAGGGTCGAAAATAGCGGCATTCCCGCTCTCGTGGACTATAAAATTTCCTTTCCAGAGATCGCCATGTAAAAGCGCGGGTTTCTCCTCCGGGATCAGTGAGGACAGGCGTGAACAGAAATGCTCTGCTAGCGAAACCGTGGCAGCATCCAGCATCTTATTCTTTTCTGCCTTGTAGATCAGGGGCATGATCCTCTGGGAAGCGTAGAAGTTGTGCCAGGTCTCCTTTTCATGGTTGGACTGTTGAATTTTACCGACATAGTTATCGAAATCAAGTCCAAAAAGCGGACGTGAATGTTGATGGAGGGAAGCCATCGATCTTCCAAATACTTCCCAGAAATCAGCAGCCATATTGCCTTTCTCCAGGTATTCCATCACGAGGTAGATCTGCTGGTGGAATTTCCCATCGAAGAGTGGGCGTGGTACTTTCAGCGCTCCTGCGTTTGCGAGGACGACCAGGCCTTTTGCTTCTTTCTCAAAAAAATCGAGTCCGAACAGCGCCGCATTGATCTTGATGAAATACTTGCCTCTGGTGGTATGCAGAATGCAGGTTTGACTGATATCGCCTCCGGGCACGACCTCTGCATGGTCGATGTTGACTGGCTCGTTAAAAAAACGGGTAAAACAATCGTTAAGGTGTTGCTGAAAACGCTGGTTAAACAACATGCATCGTTGGGATTCTCATAAAGGTAATCATTGTTGATTATTCCTCCTGATCGTCTCAAGCTGTTGGTTTAGGAATTCTTTGGGGTACCATTTGCCGTTTTTCATGACTCCGCTGATTTTTCTTGTATTCTCGATGGCCTCAAGCGGATTGGCTTCCAGCAACATCAGGTCTGCCACTGCGCCTACCCGGATGATGCCTATATCATCTCTTTTCAGGAATCGGCCGATATTGTAAGTGCCTGTTCTTAATGCCTCGTAGGGAGTAAGGCCGGCATCACAATAATATTTTAATTCCTGATGGGTGGAGAATCCTGGTACATCGAAAACCTGAGGCGCGTCTGAACCGAGTAGTATACCCACGTTTGCTTTATTCATTGACCGGATAAGTCTCTTTCTGAGCTCCATGAACTGGATCATTTTTTCCTGGTCGTAGGATCCGTTGGCCATCAGGCTTTTTTTACTCTGCACCCAGCTTGCCAATGTTCTTTTATCGATGTAAACCATCTCCGGTTCTGCGGCCAACTCCTCGGGTGTGTGTAGCGGTGAAAACCATCGTTGAGATAAGGCTTCTGTGGGTACCACCCAGATGTTGTTTTCCTTGAGGGCGGTCATGAGGGGTGGGATTTTAGACGTATCTGCATGTTCGGCAATGAACATACCAAACAGGCCAAGAGATTCTTCGCGCATATGTTCAATACCTGGTACCAGGGCCTCAACGAATCCATCCATATGGTCGATGGTGCTGTAGCCGGAAGAAATGGCCAGCCAAACGCCTACATCAAACGAAACGTGACCGGCAAATGGGATGCCGGCATCATATGCCGCCTTTGTTATGGCCAGAAATTTTTCTTTGCTTAAGCCCGGGTGGAGCTTCAGGAAATCGTAGCCCATCTTTTTCTGTTCATTGACCATGAGGGTACCCTGCATGGCGGTGGTAACAGAGTTTCCGTTCAGCGATGGTCCGGATGTAATGATGCTGGGGCCAATGATGCTGCCTTCCGCCACTTTTCTTCTAAGTTCGAGATGGAGGGGGTGGCCGAGCATGCCGCGAATGGTGGTGACGCCATTTACAAGGAAAAGGGTCAGCACTTTTTTCATGGATTCGATATCGTTGTTTGGCGGGATATGTGCATGCATTTCACCCAGGCCGGGCATCAGGAATTTTCCTTTGCCATCAATGATGATGCCGGTGATCTTTTTATTGGAGCTCGGTCTGATCGATTGGATCCTGCCGTTCCTGATGACCACGGTCTGGTCGCGGATCAGTTTTTGTTTATTCATCGGCAGGATGTCTACATGCACGAATACATGATCGCTTTCCTGTTGCGCCAGCAGGAATAATGGGAATAGTAATGTGATGCAAATGGAGAGAAATTCCTTCATATGCTTAAATATATTTATAAGTTAATTCATTTTTCTTACTCATTACAATTAATACCAGCCTATCCATAGAGGTCACTGGCATGGGTCGAGTGTTTTGGCTGGGAAGGGCGGTGGCACCGAGGTGCAGCACAATACCTGTCATACAAAAAAGCCAGGGCGGGATCGGAAGGGCTTCATTGTTTACATCAATGCGGGGAGCCATGTGAAAAAAACAATTTCATGATGTTGTTTTAAACAGGGAGCAGTTGAAAGCTTTCAGTAAATTGCATTCTAATCAGGCTATACAGTTGAAGGGGTGTTAAGCGGGATGCCTTACATTTGGCGGTAGTTATCACTAAAACCGAACGTTATGTCAGGTCAGGATGTTTTTCATGCTCCGGATTATTTTGCGCTCGATGAGTTATTATCCGATGAGCAAAAGATGGTGAGGGATTCTGTAAGGGATTATGTTAAGAAAGAGATCTCGCCGATCATAGAGGACTATGCCCAAAGGGCGGAGTTTCCCGTACAGATCGTCAGGCAGTTGGGTGACATGGGTTGTTTTGGCCCAACGGTGCCGGTTGAGTATGGCGGTGGCGGGCTGGATTATATTAGTTATGGCTTGATGATGCAGGAGTTGGAGCGGGGGGATAGCGGGGTGAGGTCCACGGCATCGGTTCAGGGTTCATTGGTGATGTTTCCGATCTATGCCTACGGCAGTGAGGAGCAGAAAAGAAAGTATCTGCCAAAATTAGGCAGCGGGGAATGGCTGGGTTGTTTTGGGCTCACTGAGCCCGACCATGGCAGTAATCCGGGGGGTATGCTAAGCCATTTCAAGGATGCGGGTGACCATGTCGTTCTGAATGGAAGTAAGATGTGGATCAGCAATGCGCCTTTCTCACAGGTGGCCGTAGTATGGGCAAAAAATGAGGCGGGTGAAGTGCAGGGATTGATCTTGGAACGGGGCATGGAAGGGTTCAGCACGCCTACAACCAAAGGGAAGTGGAGCTTGCGGGCCTCTGCAACCGGTGAACTGGTTTTCGATCATGTAAAAGTGCCGAAGGAAAATATACTTCCCGGAGTGAAGGGATTGAAAGGGCCGTTGAGCTGTTTGTCTAAAGCGAGATTTGGCATTGCATGGGGAGCACTTGGAGCGGCGATGGACTGTTACGATACGGCCTTGAGGTATTCGAAGGAGAGGGAGCAGTTTGGTAAGCCGATCGGGGCTTTTCAGTTGCAGCAGAAGAAGCTTGCGGAAATGATCACGGAGATCACGAAGGGTCAGTTGCTCAACTGGAGGCTGGGGGTGCTGATGAATCATGGGAAGGCAACGCCGCAGCAGGTCAGCATGGCTAAAAGGAACGCGTGCGAGGTCGCTGCCAACATTTGCAGGGATGCCAGGCAAATGCTCGGCGGTATGGGCATTACGGGTGAATACCCGGTAATGAGGCATATGATGAATCTCGAAAGTGTCATTACATATGAGGGAACGCATGACATTCATCTGCTGATCACGGGCATGGATATTACCGGCTTCAACGCGTTCGAATAGAAGGAAAGGATGCCATATGAGAATATTCTTTATCGGATTCATGGGCTCGGGAAAATCAACCTGGGGAAGATTTATTGCTGAGCAACTGGGAAAAACTTTTTTTGACCTCGATGATATTATTGAAAATCGTGTGAATATGAAAATCAATGATATCTTTGATAAGAAAGGTGAAAGCTATTTTCGTAAGATCGAAGGAGTGTGCCTGAGGGAACTGCATGAATTGAACGACTTCGTTCTGGCCTGTGGGGGCGGAGCGCCCTGCTACTTTGATAATATGGCGTTAATGAATTCTTTGGGCATTACGGTATGGATGAACACTCCCAAGCAGGTGATGGCTACCAGACTCCTCGAAGAAGCGGAGCACAGGCCCCTTGTAAAAGGGATGTCTCCGGGTGATCTCCAGGAATTCATTGACGATAAACTCGAAGAAAGACTACTGTTTTATAGCCAGGCGCAGCTAGTGATCGATCCTACAGCCATCACCCCTACAGACCTGATCAACCAACTGCGAGAACATGCATAGAGTTTATCTCAAGATCGGCGCTTTCATCGGAGCATTCAGTGTATTGCTCGGTGCATTTGCTGCCCACCAATTGAAGCAATACCTGGCTCCTGAAATATTGGCCACTTTTCAGACCGGTGTTACCTACCAGTTTTACCATGCCCTGGCCCTCCTCATCACCGGCATTCTGCTTAAAAGATATCCAAACGACTGGCTGATCTGGGCAGGGCGCTTGTTTGTAACAGGTATTATTTTGTTCAGCGGCTCACTTTATCTGCTTGCGCTTTTGAAATCCATAAAAGATATCGGTCTGGGAGGCTTTGGCCTGCTTACACCAGTTGGCGGATTGTTTCTTGCAGCAGGCTGGATCTGCATTATGGTCGGCGTACCGTCAAAGAAACCTATTGGCAACGATTAGTTCATCAGGCAAAAAAAAATCTTAGGTTTGCAGCGATATGGCGAATCGTTTAAAAACCGTCAAGAAGAATGCTGATCCGGGTAAACTGACTGCCGATATAGAGGAAAAAGTTGTTTTGCGTGATGTTGTGAAAGATGAGCGTACACGCAAGATCATGGGGGCATTGCTGCTCATGCTGTGCTTTTTCTTCCTTGTCGCATTTACTTCTTACTTGTTTACGTGGAAAGAGGACCAGGATAAGGTTTTTCAGTACGGCATTTCGATCCTTGCACCAAACGACTATCCTATTGCTAACCTGCTGGGTGCTTTCGGGGCCTATGTTTCCCATTTGTTCTTCTTCAAAGGTTTTGGAGTCGCCTCTTACCTGTTCTGTTCTTTTCTTTTCGTTGCTGGAGCAAACCTCCTTTTCAACAAAAGAATATTCTCCATACCGAGAAATTTGAAATACCTGGTGACAGGTCTGGTCTTATTCAGCCTGAGTTTTGCTTTTGTTTTTCGTACCAGCGATTTTCATTACGGAGGCGAAGTGGGCAATCAACTGAGCAACTGGTGTGCCGGTTTGATCGGTAACCTCGGAACGGGGGTTTTGATACTTGTAGCCTTCTTTTCGTATATGATCTGGCGGGTTAACCCGGTGTTCAAAGTTCCATCGCTGAAATTACCAGAGCGGAAGGCAGCGACCATTGACGAGGAAGTGGAAGAAGTATCTGAGACAGAAGAAGAGGATAAAGCCGTTTCTGTAAAAGGAAACAGGCTTAAGAAGAACAAGCCGCCTATCGTATTGCTCCCCGACGCGGTAGAAGATCAGGAACCTGCGATTGAACTGGTTGAGAAGCCAGCACTGGTACCCAGGGTGAATCCTTTGCCATTGCCGGAACACGGGCCGGAGCCTGAACCAATGCCTGAGCCTGCGCATGCGAAGTATATGCCCCAACCCAAGCCTTCAGATGGTTTGGAACTGGAGATCAAGACTGTTCAGCCGGAGGATGCGGTAGATGAGCCGGTTAGCGGTGCAGAAAAAGTTGCTAAGCTGCCTCCTTACGACCCGATCCTTGACCTAAGGGATTATACATATCCTAAACTGGATCTACTTGATCAGCATGGCAATGAAAAGATCGTCATGGATTCAGCGGAACTGGAGGCAAATAAGAACCAGATCATCAATACGCTCAAGAATTACGATATCGCTATTCAAAAGATCCTGGCAACGGTTGGACCTACAGTTACACTGTATGAGATTGTTCCTTCCGCTGGAGTTCGGATATCCCGCATCAAGAACCTGGAAGATGACATAGCGCTCAGTCTTTCGGCCCTTGGGATTCGTATCATAGCACCCATTCCCGGAAAGGGTACCATCGGTATCGAAGTCCCGAATGTGAAGAAGAGCATTGTGGGAATGAAGACCATCCTGTCTTCCGATAAATTCCAAAATAGCCACTATACATTACCAATAGCACTCGGGAAGAAGATCGACAATGAGCTTTTTGTTGTTGATCTTACAACAATGCCCCACCTCCTGATGGCAGGTGCCACGGGTCAGGGTAAATCAGTAGGCGTGAATGCTATCCTGGTTTCACTGTTATACAAGAAACATCCTTCCCAGTTGAAGTTTGTGCTTGTGGACCCCAAAAAGGTGGAGCTTAGCCTCTACAGGTTGATTGAAAAACATTTTCTTGCCAAATTGCCGGGTGAAGACGAATCGATCATTACAGACACCCGTAAGGTGGTGCACACGTTGAACGCCTTGTGTATTGAAATGGATAATCGGTACGACCTGCTGAAAGAAGCAGGGTGCCGGAACATTAGGGAGTATAATGAAAAGTTTGTAGCCAGAAAACTGAATCCTGAAAAGGGGCATCAGTTCCTGCCATTCATAGTATTGGTCATTGATGAGTTTGCCGACCTGATCATGACGGCCGGAAAGGAAATTGAAATGCCAATTGCCCGGTTGGCACAGCTCGCCCGTGCGGTTGGAATTCACCTCATTATTGCCACCCAAAGGCCCTCTGTGAACATTATTACCGGAACGATCAAGGCGAATTTCCCCGCACGCATCGCATTTAAGGTATCCAGTAAAGTCGATTCAAGGACCATATTGGACACGGGCGGTGCCGAGCAGCTGATAGGGAGGGGCGACATGCTTATTTCTTATAACGGTGAGGTTACCCGCTTGCAGTGTGTTTTTGTGGACACCCCTGAAGTTGAGCGGGTGGTAGAGTATATCGGCAAGCAGCGCGGATATCCGCAGGCATTCCTTTTGCCTGAGTATATTGATGAGAAAGATTCAGAAGGGAAAGATATTGATATGTCTGAGCGCGACCCGTTGTTTGAAGAAGCTGCACGACTGATCGTTCAAAGCCAGGTGGGCTCAACTTCCCTGCTTCAACGGCGGATGAAACTGGGATATAACAGGGCGGGGCGTTTGATGGACCAACTGGAAGCAGCAGGAATAGTTGGCGGAAACCAGGGCAGCAAGGCCCGGGAGGTGATGATCAAATCTGATATGGAGTTGCAGGAAGTACTACAGCATTATGGAATTTGATTTTGCTTAAACTTTCACATTAACACATTAAACCCTTTCCCCATAGATACCGTCTATAGTTATATCTTTATCATACCATTATTAATCAATTTTATCAAATGAAAAATTTACTCTCCATATTTTTGTTATTGTTTGTCTCTACTAACATACATGCTCAAACGAGTTCGCAGGGAAAAAACGATCCTGACGCCAAAAAGCTGCTCGATGAGGTGAGTGCTAAATTCAAAACATTTAAGTCGCTCAAGGGCAACTTTACCCTTGATGTGAAAGACGGTAACGGAAAAACCCAGGGCACCAAGAAGGGTACCGTGTACATGAAGGGTATAAAGTACCGCGTAAGCATTACCGGTCAGGAGATTTTCTGTGACGGAAAGAATGTGTGGACCTTAGATAAAAGTGCCAACGAAGTACAGCTGGCCCAGTTTGACAATTCGAGTAGTTCCATCACACCCCAGAAATTGTTCACGAATTTTTATGATAAAGATTTTCTGTACAAGATGAATGATGAAAAGAAAGTTGCCGGTAAAGTGGTTCAGGAAGTGGAATTAACCCCTACAGACAAAAGCAAGCCTTTCTTCAAAGTGCTGTTAAGTATTGATAAAGCATCGAAGATGATCACGTCTACCCAGATCTTCGAAAAGTCTGGCAACAGGTATGCTTACGCTATGAGTAATGTGGCCACCAATACCACGATCACGGACGATACCTTCGCGTTTGATGCAAAGAAATTCCCAGGCGTAGAAGTTATTGATTTAAGGTAGGTTGCAAAGTAATTGGCGGATTAGCGGATTGATAAATTCGTCAATCCGTTTATCCGTCAATCTTTTGCTCCCCACCGGAAGGACTTGCTTTCAAAGCCTGCCAGGTCTATGATGCGATCTACAACAGTTGCAGCAACTTCTTCAATGCTTTGAGGCTTGCTGTAAAAGGAGGGAGTCGCTGGACAAATAATCCCACCGGCGAGTGTAACTGCTTCCATGTTTCTGATATGAATGAGATTGTACGGTGTTTCGCGCACAACGCATATCAATTTTCGCCTTTCCTTCAGTACTACATCTGCTGCCCGGGTGATCAGATCATTCGAGATACCGGTTGCTACCCTGCCAAGTGTGCCCATGGAGCAGGGGACAATGATCATGGTATCAAATTGCCCTGAACCTGATGCGAATGGAGCTGAGAAATCATTTTTTGAATAAAAAGGGAAAGCATAATTACCGTATTCCCTATTGCCTAGTTCTGTTTCCCAAACATCCCTGGCGTTATCCGACATCACAACGGCCAGTTCATCCCAATGGGGCGATAACACGGCAAGTTTATCTAACAAAAGCTTAAAGTAGATCGAACCACTCGCACCCGTTGCTGCAACCACTAGTTTTCTCATGTTTTTCGTTATTACTTTGTAGTTCAAACAAATTACTATGCAAAAAGTTATCGCAGCGGCTTTCCTTGCTAGGTTGTTGCCATTTGCATGGTCTTTTATGAATGAAACTGGCAGATTCTCTTCCCCAGCCATCATTTCCCGCACTACCGAAAGCAGGTACGCAATGCCCTTGCCAAAAGAGAAGATAAACTGGATCAGCCTTTCCGATGCAGAAAAATCCTTTAAAACAGAGAAAAAAACGGTATTGATCGACCTTTATACAGACTGGTGCGGCTGGTGTAAAGTCATGGATAAGAAGACCTACAGTGACCCGGAGGTGGTAAAATATATTAACGAGCACTTTTTGCCTGTTAAGCTGGATGCAGAAACCCGCGAGAAAATCACGTGGTTGGGTAAAGAGTATAATTATCAGCCCTCCTCAAGTATGAATGCCTACGCGGTCTACCTGACAAGAGGGAATCTCAGTTTTCCTACCACTGTATTTATCCACGCATCCCAGCCTGAACCCATGGCTGTACCGGGTTTCCTGAAGCCCGGGGATATAGAAAGCCTGCTGAAGTACTTTGGCGACGGCCATTTCGGGAAAACGCCTTTTGATGTGTATATGAAGAACTTTGCCGGATCTTGGAAATAGGCACAATAAAGACATCATAGCCGTCGTTTTAGACTTGGTTTTTCATAGGATATTGGATTTAAAACGGGGCTGGATTTCTATCCTGGCCCTTTTTTTATTGGCTCATTGGCTGATTCTTTAATCCGCCCAATCCGCCCAATCCGCCAATCCGCCAATCCATTCAATCCGCCAATCCAAACTAGCCAATTGTCATATCCGGAATTGCTTCTACTTTGTATTCTCCTTCGTCCAGTTTCTGTTTGGTTTCTTCGAATGCCTGCAAGGTGCGCTGAATATCCTCGTCGGTATGAACCGCGGTGGGTATCAAACGGAATATGATGTGTCCTTTTGGAATCACGGGATATACCACTATAGAGCAGAATATATCGTAGTTCTCCCTAAGGTCCATAACCATTGCAGTGGCTTCTTCCACCCCCCCGTTCATATACACTGGAGTTACTACGGAGTCGGTTTTCCCGATATTAAACCCTTTTTCTTTGAGGCCTTTTTGCAGTTTCAGGGCATTTGACCAAAGCTTGTCTTTCAACTCAGGATGCTTCCTCACCAGTTCGAGCCTTTTCAAATTACCCACCACTAACGGCATTGGCAGGCTTTTGGCGAAGATCTGGCTACGGATATTGTACCTGATATAGTCAACGATGGCTTTGTCGCCCGCAACAAATGCACCGATAGAGGCCATGGATTTTGCAAAGGTCGAAAAATAAAGGTCGATCTGGTCCTGAACACCCTGCTCTTCACCGGCTCCAGCACCGGTTCTTCCCAATGTGCCAAAGCCATGGGCATCGTCTACAAGCAGCCGGAATTCATATTTGTCTTTCAATGCGGCTATTTCCACCAGTTTGCCCTGATCGCCGGCCATGCCGAAAACGCCTTCTGTAATGAGGAGAATTCCTCCCGTTCCCTGTTTTTCAACTAAGGCAGTTGCGCGCTGGAGTTGTTTTTCGCAATCTTCAAGATCGTTATGCTTAAAGACGAAGCGGTGACCGGGATGCAGCCTTACCCCATCAATTATGCATGCATGGCTTTCTGCATCGTACACGATCACATCGTGCCTGCTGCAGAGCACATCGATCAAACTTACCATTCCCTGGTAACCGTAGTTTAATAAGATGGCATCTTCCTTGGATTCCATGGCTGCCAGTTCCGCTTCCAGCTGCTCATGAAGGTCGCTGTTCCCACTCATCATTCTTGCACCCATAGGGAGCGCCAGTCCGTATTTCGCTGCCGCATCACCGTCTGCTTTCCGCACTTCGGGATGGTTGGCAAGGCCCAGGTAGTTATTAAGGCTCCAAACGATCTTTTCTTTTCCCCGGAAGATCATTCTGTTCCCAATTTCACCAACTAATTTTGGGAAGGCAAAATATCCGTGGGCCCTTTTCCTGTGTTGGCCCAGCGGCCCCTGGTTCCGTACTAATCTCTCAAAAATGTCTGCCATGCTATTATTGTTTTATGCACAATTTTGAAGCTGTAAAAATACAGCATTTACTTTAAAGCTGTATGGGACGGTACTTAGGCTCCAAAACAACTTAACTGATTTCTAACAAACGTATTCCCAAGAAGTTGTGTGCGTATTCCCAAGAAGTTGTGGGGGCCGGGGCGAGTGGCCGATCGGGACTGCCCGGTGCTGTATCTCGTTTATGTTCCCGGGCAAAAGGGCGGATCTGTTCTGCCGGGAGTCAATAGTCGCACGGTAGAAATGATGTTTTTTTGCCGAATATCCAATTGCATACCTTTACATACCTAATCAAATACATGAGAAAAATCTCTATCGCCTTTTTTCTGATCTCTTTCATGCTGGTAGTCCGTGCCCAAAAGGTGAATTCGGGTGTCGACAGGCCGAAACTGGTTGTTGGGATCATGGTTGACCAGATGCGCTGGGACTTCCTGTACCGGTATGCCAGCCGCTACGGGAACGATGGATTTAAAAGAATGCTGGGAGAAGGGTTCACCTGTGAAAATACGTACATACCTTATGCGCAGACAGTAACAGCTTGCGGGCATGCAACAGTATACACAGGGTCTTTGCCATCCATTCATGGGATCATGGGGAATGAGTGGTACGACAAGCAAAAGGGGCGATCGGTGTACTGCGTAGAGGATGACGGGGTAACGGCCGTGGGCAGTAAGAAAAGCTTGCCCTTGTCGCCCAAAAACATGACCGTGACATCGATGTGCGATGAGCTCAGGATCGCAACGAATTTTAAGGCAAAGGTGATTGGAATAGCAATAAAGGACCGGGGTGGAATACTTCCAGCCGGTCATTCCGCAAACGGCGCCTACTGGTATGAGAGCAGTACGGGACACTGGATCAGCAGCAGCTACTATATGAAGGAGCTGCCGGCCTGGGTGAACGCGTTTAACCAAAGGCGATTACCTGATTCTTTATACCGACTGAACTGGAATACCATGTACCCCATCAGTAGCTATGTGATGAGCGACCCGGACGATAGGGCCTACGAGGGCGCGATGAGTGGGGAGCAAAAGCCGGTTTTTCCGCACAACACCAGCATATTTGCCGGGGCGAATTACAGTATACTCCCTTCAACTCCCCATGGCAATACCCTGACACTGCAGTTTGCTAAACAGGCGATGCTGGCAGAAGGGTTGGGTGCTGATGATGTTACCGATTTCCTGGCCATCAGCTTATCCTCTCCTGATTATATCGGCCATCAGTATGGCCCCAATTCCATAGAAGTGGAAGACACATACTTGAGGTTGGATAAAGAACTCGGTGAGTTCTTCAGGTTCCTCGATAGCAGGCTGGGGAAATCCTATACTGTTTTCCTTACTGCAGACCATGGCGTTGCGCATGCTCCCGGCTATGCCAGGGCTAATAATCTGCCTGGTGGTGTGATGTTGACCAATACGTCGGCCGCGGTAAAAAAAACGATCAGCCAATTCGGCCTGATGAATTTCATTGAGAATTTTTCGAATTATCAGGTTTACCTGAACAGGAAGGCGATCGATAGTGCCAAACTCAATTTCAGGGAAGTAAAAACATATTTCATCGAGCAGTTGAACAAAGAAGAAGGCATTCATTATGCGTTCGACAATGAGCAGATCATGAATGCCCATCTTCCTTCAGAAGTAAAAGAGCGATTCATCAAGGGTCTTCATCCAAAGTTGGGTGGAGACATCCAGGTGATCCTTAAGTCTGGCTATTATCCCTATTCCAATCCGGGTGCCACACATGGTAGCTGGTACCCATATGATTCCCACATTCCCTTTGTACTCATGGGCTGGGGTATCAAACAAGGCCGCCTCCTCCGGGACGTGAATATGACGGACATAGCGCCAACGATTTCAAGCTTGCTCAGGATACAAATGCCGAGTGGGAATGTGGGTAACACGGTGAGCGAGGCCCTCAAGTAATGATTAAATTGCAGGCATGAAACAGTATCACGATCTGCTGAAACATATCCTTGACAATGGTGCACAGAAGCACGATCGCACGGGTACCGGCACCATCAGTGTGTTTGGTTACCAGTTGAGGTTTGATCTGGGTGAGGGATTTCCCCTGGTGACCACCAAGAAAGTGCACATGAAAAGCATTGTTCACGAACTGTTGTGGTTCCTGAAGGGAGAAACAAATATCGCATACCTGAGGGAGCATGGAGTGAATATCTGGAATGAGTGGGCGGATGAAAAGGGCGAACTTGGTCCGGTATACGGGAAGCAATGGCGAAGCTGGGAAGGGGCAGACGGCAAGGTGATCGACCAGGTGAGTTGGCTGGTGGATGAGATCAAAAAAAACCCAGACAGCCGTCGCCTGATTATTTCGGCCTGGAATGTAGCCGATCTTCCCAAAATGGCTTTGATGCCCTGCCATAGTCTTTTTCAGTTCTATGTGGCAAATGGAAAGCTGAGTTGCCAGCTATATCAACGTTCTGCAGATGTATTTCTCGGTGTCCCATTTAACATCGCATCATATGCATTGCTGACATTGATGATTGCGCAGGTTTGCGGGCTGGAGGCTGGCGATTTTGTCCATAGTTTCGGGGATGTGCACGTGTACAACAACCATATCGAGCAGGTGAAGCTTCAGTTGAGCAGGGAACCTTATCCACTGCCCAAGATGAAACTCAATCCTTCTGTTAAAGACCTGTTCTCATTCAGGTATGAAGATTTTGAATTACAAGATTATCAGTGTCATCCTGGAATAAAAGCACCAGTGGCCGTTTAAATGTCAACCATGATCGTATCGCATATCGTTGCTGCGGGTGAGAATAATGAAATTGGTAAACAAAACCAATTGCTTTGGCGTCTGCCGAATGACATGAAGTTCTTTAAGAATACTACATGGGGCATGCCAGTGATCATGGGCCGGAAAACATATGAATCCATTGCGGGAGAGCCGCTTCCGGGTAGGACAAATATCATCATTACCCAAAACCTCGACTTTGACCCCCGTCATGATAAGGCCGTTGTAGTTCGCGATTTTCAGGCTGCATTGAACAGGGCTGAAGAAACAGATTGTAAAGAGGTTTTTGTTGCAGGCGGCGGTGAGATCTACCGACTTTCTATGCCTTTCACCCAAAGGATTTACCTGACCCGTGTGCATCAGAAATTTCCCGACGCCGAAATATTTTATCCTGAGATCGAGAAGGCGGAATGGAAACGGGTTTCTTCTCTTGATTTCCCGGCTGATGAGAAACACTCCTTTGCCTTTACTTTCGAAACCTGGGAGAAATAAATTCATGCGTAGCAGATTCAGGCTTGGTATAAAATACCTGAAGTACCTCGTCACTGCGCAGAATGGCAGGGGTCATGGCATCCATTCTCCTTTCGTCTATGAACTGGTGCGAAATGTCTTTATGGACAGAAAGCCGTACGCAGGGTACTCTATTCCAGAACGATACAGGAAGATGCTCTTGCAGGACGGAAACGTACTTGATATAGAGGATATGGGTGCAGGTTCGGTATTGGGGATGGTGAAAAAAAGAAAGGTTGCTGACATTGCCGGAACCTCGGTTAAACCCAGGCGTTATTCTCAGTTGCTTTACAGGTTGGCGGCTTATTACAAGTACAAGCGGATTCTGGAATTGGGCACCTCGCTGGGCGTGACCACATCCTATTTAGCTGCTGTTCCTGGTGTTGAACAGGTGGTGACCATCGAAGGAGCCAGTACCGTTGCCGATCTGGCGCAAAGGCATTTTGACGAGTTCGGTATGGGCCAGGTGCAGTTAATAAAAGGCGGATTCGATGTCAGGTTGGAGGATGCACTAGCGGGGCTCGGCGGGGTTGACCTTGCATTTATTGACGGCAATCACAGACTTGAGCCAACGCTGCATTATTTTGAAAGTATCATTCCTCGCATAGATGAATATTCCTGTATGGTTTTTGACGACATTCACTGGAGTGAGGAAATGGAAGGGGCATGGAAAAAGATCTGTAAAGATGATCGGGTTACACTGAGTATTGACCTTTTTTTCATAGGATTGGTTTTTTTCAGGAAGGATTTCAGGGAAAAGCAGCATTTCGTGATCAGGTATTGACCCATGATAATCCGATGGTCTCCCGAAAAAATAATTAACTTTACAAAAATCAGAACAACCACTGATATATGATTATAGGCGTTCTTAAAGAACCCTCCTCAGAAACAAGAGTATCCTTAGTACCTGAAACGGTTGCTACATTTACCAAGAAGGGGTTGCAAGTATGGATAGAGTCTGACGCCGGGGCAAATGCCTTTTGCAGTGATGAGGTCTATTTGCAGTCGGGAGCTTTGATCTCGGAGCGGAAGAAAATATTAGAAGGGGCAGACGTGATCCTCGGCATCCATGTGCCAGAGGACTTATTGTCAATACCTGCAGGTAAGGTGATGATCGGGGTATATATGCCCTTATTCAACAGAGCTTCTGTAGATATGATGCAGAGGACGGGCCTCACCGTATTCAGTCTTGATATGCTTCCCCGAACCACGCGTGCGCAATCCATGGATGTACTGTCAAGCCAGGCTAACATTGCGGGTTATAAAGCCGTTTTAATGGCTGCAAATGCTTTTCCAAGATATTTTCCCATGTTTATGACGGCAGCCGGAAGTATACCTCCGGCCAAAGTATTGATATTGGGAGCGGGTGTAGCTGGGTTGCAGGCGATAGCTACTGCAAGAAGGCTTGGCGCAGTGGTAGAAGTATTTGACACAAGGCCAGCCGTGAAGGAAGAAGTCATGAGCCTGGGTGCAAAATTCGTAGAAGTGGAAGGTGCGGCAGACGCATCGAAAGCTGGCGGCTATGCAGTGGACCAGTCTGAAGATTATAAACGTAAACAGCAGGACAGG
The DNA here is from genome assembly GCA_040404005.1 of Chitinophagaceae bacterium. Lineage (GTDB taxonomy): Bacteria > Bacteroidota > Bacteroidia > Chitinophagales > Chitinophagaceae > Pollutibacter. The sequence goes on along the minus strand of JBBAJO010000021.1, from coordinate 32,513 downwards.
ATTTCAGAGTCTGTCCGAAAATCTGATATCATTATCACTACGGCGCAGATCCCCGGAAAAAAAGCGCCAGTGCTGATCACGGAAGATATGCTTCATCAAATGAGGAGCGGATCGGTGATCATTGATCTTGCGGCTGCTACGGGGGGTAATACGCCATTTACAAAGAACAATGAAACGGTGCATATAAACGGAGTTGCCATCATAGGGAATAGTAACCTGCAGGCTACACTGCCATTTGATGCCAGTAAACTATATGCCAAGAACGTGTTTAATTTTCTGCAATTGGTGATCAGCAAAGAAGGCGCATTGAATCTGAATTTTGACGATGACCTGGTGAAAGGGTCTTGCATCACACAGGACGGTAAGGTCGTGCACGAACGGTTGATATAAAAAAAATTGTATGAATGATATTTTAGGTTGGATCTCAGCACATCAACAGATCATTTATATCGTGATCCTTTCCATTTTTCTTGGGGTGGAAGTCATTGGCAGGGTTCCCAGTGTATTGCACACACCGTTGATGAGCGGTGCAAATGCGATCCACGGCGTGGTGATCATTGGGGCGATCATTGTCATGGGGCAGGCGCATGAGAATAATTATCTCGCGCTGATACTGGGTTTTTTGGCTGTAGTATTGGGGACTTTAAATGTGGTGGGTGGATTTGTGGTGACAGACCGGATGCTGGAAATGTTCAAAAAGAAAAAATAAGCAACGCAATCCATGGGAGTCAGTTTACTTGTTGTAGCATATCTTATTGGGTCAGTAACGTTCATTCTGGGCTTAAAGATGTTATCGCAGCCTGCACAGGCCCGGCGGGGCAACCTCATTGCTGCCGGCGGTATGGCCATCGCTATCCTAGGAACCATTTTTCTTTATGAGAGGGATGGAGAAAAACTCGGGAACTATGCCTGGATATTTGCAGGCCTGATCATAGGTACGATCGTAGGAACTCTGGCAGCAAAGAAAGTGAAGATGACTGCCATGCCAGAAATGGTGAGTCTTTTCAACGGGATGGGCGGCGCATGCGCCGCACTGATCTCCATGGTTGAATTTGATCATCTTGCCCATGCCGGATTCCTCGAACAGGGTGAACCTGTTTCTGCCGGTACCCTCATCGCTATTGTGATGGGTCTAGTGATCGGAACCGTGTCTTTTGCCGGAAGTGTCATTGCCTGGGGTAAGTTAAATGGTTCTATCAAAGACTTTACTTTTAAGGGGCAGCACCTGGTGAATATGTTGGTATTGGTAATGATCGTTTTTGTATCTGCCTATATCGTCATCCAGGGTGGCAATGTGGGGCTGTATGTGTTTTACCTTCTATTCGCCATGTCGATTGTTTACGGCGTTTTGTTTGTGTTTCCCATTGGCGGAGCCGATATGCCTGTAGTCATCTCATTGCTAAACTCCTTCACAGGCGTGGCAGCAGCATCGGGAGGTTTTTTGTATGATAACCCCGTTATGCTGACGGGCGGTATCCTGGTTGGAGCTGCAGGTACATTGCTGACGATTCTCATGTGCAAGGCGATGAACAGGTCTTTGCAGAATGTATTGATCGGTTCGTTTGGGGCAACGGCTACCGCTTCAGCAAATGTTGGAGAGAAAACTACTGGTTCTTATAAAGAGATCTCCCTGAGTGATGCAGCGATGGTGATGAGTTATGCCAACAGGGTGATCATCGTGCCGGGATATGGGCTGGCCGTAGCACAGGCGCAACACACTTGTCATGAATTGGAGAAACTGTTGGAAGCAAAAGGAGTAGAAGTGAAATATGCCATTCACCCTGTAGCGGGTCGCATGCCCGGACATATGAATGTATTGCTTGCTGAAGCGGATGTGAGTTACGACAAGCTCGAGGAAATGGAAGCGGCAAATGAAGAATTTAAAACCACTGACGTGGTGCTGGTATTGGGCGCAAATGATGTGGTTAACCCTGCTGCCAAGCATGATCCAGCATCCCCCATATATGGAATGCCTATCCTTGAAGTAGAAGAAGCGAAAACGGTGATCGTCAACAAAAGGAGTATGAAGCCCGGGTATGCAGGGATAGAAAACCAGTTGTTCTATCAGCCCAAAACATCCATGCTTTTTGGCGATGCAAAGAAAGCACTTCAGGATCTTATCGGTGAGATCAAGAATATTTAATCTTTTTTTTCTTTCGTTTATTTCCGGGAAGGCTTAATATCGGTCATTCTTAAGAACTGATCTTGTGCAATTACCACAACAGCTGATACAGTCTTTGCAATCCGTTGAAGGATTTGATGAATCCTCCTTTCGTGCCGCACATGAAGCGCCAGCCCCCGTTTCAATCCGCTTCAATAGCAAGAAACTTGACCTGGCAAATGAAGGGCTGATGCAGGGTATTTTATCGGACGGGGATCTGGTACCATCGCACGCTGTTCCGTGGAGCAGTACAGGCTATTACCTTCAGGAAAGGCCTGTTTTTACACTCGATCCAGCGATACATGGCGGGGGCTATTATGTTCAGGAGGCCTCGAGTATGTTCTTAGAATATTTACTCAGACAGGTCCTGGGGGATGCCCGGGGATTAAAGGTGCTGGATCTTTGCGCTGCGCCGGGTGGTAAAACCACTTTATTGGCTTCCATGGAGCAATTCAGCCTGGTTTTAGCGAATGAGATCATCAGAACGAGGGTAAGTATTCTCTATGAAAATGTTGTGAAGTGGGGTGATCCCAAAATTTTTATCAGCAACAATGATCCCTCCCAATTTAGAAACCTGCCCGGTTATTTTGACGTGATGGTGGTGGATGCTCCCTGTAGCGGGAGCGGTTTGTTTCGAAAAGACAAAGCTGCGTTGCAGGAGTGGTCAGAAGCGAATGTTCTGCATTGTGCGGAAAGGCAGAAAAGAATTTTGGCAGACGCCTTACCTGCTCTTCGGGAAGGAGGGATCCTGGTTTATTCCACGTGTTCCTATTCCTCCCGGGAAGACGAGGAGATACTTGACTGGCTGATGGGTCACCCGGGTCTGGTTGCCCTTGACATGCCGGTGCCCGAATCATGGGGAATTGTAAAAACTGAATCCAAACTTGGCGGAAAGGGGTTCCGCTTCTTCCCGGGCAAAGCCGAAGGTGAAGGGTTTTTCATAGCCTGTTTTCGGGTGGCTGAAACTGTTGGAGGAGGCTTGGATACCAGTCGCAGGAAACCAGTGATCCATGCAAAAGCCTCGGTGCCTGAAGGGTGGCTTAACCAGGATCACCCTGTAGAGACCATTTTGGCGGGAGAGGAGGTATACTGTATTTTATCTGAGTTATTTAGTGATCATCATGCCTTGCGGGAGGTATTGAATATCCGAAAATCAGGGGTAAAGGCAGGCGCAATGGCCCGGGACGAATTCCTGCCCGATCATGAGCTGGTATTGAGTAACCTGGCATCTTCACTGGCGCCATCGCTGCAACTGGATAAGCTGGCGGCCCATCAATATCTCAGGAAACAGGGTTTTCAATTGGAGGCCCCGGAGAAGGGTTGGTACGTGGTCAAATACAGGCAATTAGGTCTGGGACTTGTGAAACATTTGGGTAACCGCATGAATAATTATTATCCTGCATCATGGCGTATTTTAATGTCTTAATTTTGAGGTTAACTATGAGAAAAGGACTCGTATATCTGTGTATGCTGTTCTCCCTGAACCTGGGTGCCCAGAATCTGCAGGTACAGCAGGAAGGCAGTAAATTATACCTCAATCACACCGTTGCTGCGAAAGAGAACTGGTACAGCATAGGCAGAACGTATAATATCAGTCCCAGGGATATCGCCCCATTTAACAGTACATCCATTGATAAAAGTCTGAGTATCGGGCAAAAGCTGAGAGTGCCACTGACTGAGGTGAACTTATCACAAGGTGGCCAGCCTGCGCCTGATGAAGTTTTTGTGCCAGTCTACCACACGGTAAAGGAGAAAGAAGGTTTGTTCAGGATCGGGCAGAATTACAATAAAGTATCCGTTGACCAGTTGAAGGCCTGGAACAAGCTGAAATCTGATGAGACATCAAAGGGGATGAACCTTATTGTTGGATATCTGCGGGTGAAAAGAGAATTGTCCACCCTGGCCAGCGGTGGGCTCACCAAGGTGGCCAGTCAGCCAGTTGCTATGGCTTCGCCTGAAGCGTCAGTGCCTGTCACCCCTGCGCCTGACCCCAAGCCGGCACCACCGGTGAAAACCACCACTCCGCCGGTTACTGCTGTTGCAACTACTCCGGTTACCACTCCGGCTAATGCCGCACCTGTAAAAAAAGGGTCCGTTCCAGCTCCTGTGGCCAAGCCTGTTGCTGAACCTGCTTCAACGGTCTCGAAGCCCATTCCTTCGGCCCCTGGAACCGAAGGCGCATTTGCAGGGTTGTACGGAGACCAGTCAAACGGAAATCCTTCCAATTCCGTTACCGGGCAGGCGGCAAGTTTTAAAAGCACCAGTGGCTGGAAAGACGGTAAGTACTATGTACTGATGAACAATGTAGCGCCGGGAACCATTGTGAAGATCACTACCCCTTCCACTAACAAGCATGTATATGCGAAGGTACTGGGCGAGATACCTGTGGGCAAGGAGAATGAGGGTCTGCTGGCGAGGCTGAGTAATGCCGCCTTAGCCCAGTTACAGATGCCTGAAGGGAAATTTGACATCCAACTGCAGTATTAAGATTGGCGGATTAGCGAATTAACGGATTGACGAATTTATTCAATCCGCCAATCCGCTAATTGTCCCTCCACCCCCGTAGAAACTCATCCACGCCCATGCGTCGCTTGCCTTCTGCCTGAACCACTTCAGGGTATATGTATCCGTTAGCGCAGGCGAATCTCAGCTTCCCGTGAATTACGGCGTGATCGCCTGGTTGTTCATTATGCGATATGATTTCTTTTCTTGCCCGATAGATCTTGAAAACTTTGTTTTGCAAGCTGGTGAAAGCTGCGGGGTAAGGTGACAGTCCGCGGATCAGGTTGTAAATATGATCTGCATCCATTTGCCAGTTTATTCGGCAGGTTTCGGTAAAGATCTTAGGTGCGTGTTTGGGTTCTGACTGAATGGTATGCTGGGGTACTTCCCTGACCCGTCCTTCCGCCAGTTGTGTGACAGTATCCACGAGGAGGGCCGCGCCTATTTCTTTCATCCTGTCGTGCAACTCACCTGCCGTTTCGGCATCGTCGATGTCAAGCTTTTTTTGGAGAAGAATATCACCCGTATCAATTTCTTGCCGGAGTTTGAATGTGGTGAGGCCTGTAGTCTTTTCACCGTTGATGATGGCCCAGTTAATGGGAGCGGCCCCCCTGTAATCGGGGAGAAAGGAAGCATGAAGGTTGATGGTTCCCATGCGTGGCATATTCCAGACCAGTTCAGGCAGCATTCGAAATGCCACTACCAGTTGGAGGTCTGCTTTAAGTCCACGGAGTTCTGCCAGGAATTCAGGGTTCTTTAATTTCTCCGGCTGGAGTATATGAAGGCCTTTTGATAGGGCATACTCCTTGACGGCACTTTGAGTAAGCTTCATACCGCGGCCTGCTGGTCTGTCCGGCGCTGTGATCACACCTGCGATGTTGCATCCAGCGTCAACCAGGGCTGCAAGACTTGATTTTGCAAATTCCGGGGTACCCAGAAACACAATTCGTAGTGAACGAAAATCCATATACATTTTTAATCTGCGTACATCAAGTATTTTTTCCTGATGTTTTTAAACGTGGCGAGGTCGGGTTCCCAGGATTTTCTGATCTCGGCCTCAGACTTGCCCGCGATCAGTTGTTCCATCAACTCGCTGTTGCCGGCAAGTTTATTGAAGAAATGATCTTCTTTTTTGCCCGACTTAGCCAGTAAGAAGAATTTATCTTTTTCCGGGAAGAGTTTGTAAGCCTCTAATAAATAACTAAGTTGAATTCCTCCGTTGATCTTCTTCAGGATCTCATTGTTGGTTCCCCTTAGGTTCCAGCCATAACATACCTGGTTTTTCAGCTTGGGCTCTTTGGAACCTGCCGTGGATACAGGGGTAAAGGCGTACAGGTGCTTAGGCAGCGAGGGGTGGCCAAAGATCTGGAATGGAGCAGTGGTGCCCCGGCCTTCACTTAGTGCTGTTCCTTCAAAATAGCAGGTGCTGGAATACCAGTAAATGGAACCCATATCGGGTAAGTTAGGTGAGGGTTTAACCGGGAGCTCGTATGTCGACTGATGGGTATAATTCAGGCATTTGATAACCTGAAAGTGGAAGGGCGTGTCAGCGCTGTTCGAAGCTTTTCTGTAATAGTCATACTTCTCATTAGCCTTTGGGGAGAGCCATTTTTCTCCTGCCATCATCATGGCATATTCGCCTATGGTCATGCCGTAAACCACGGGAACAGGTTGCATACCAACGAAAGAACGATAGGGGGCTTTCAAAACGGGGCCATCCACATAAAAACCATTTGGGTTCGGACGGTCAAGGATCATCAATGGTTTACCGTTGGTCAGCGCGGCCTCCATAAACTCTTCAAGGGAGGATATATAGGTGTAGAAACGCACACCTACGTCTTGTATGTCGAACAACAAAACATCCACATTCTTCAGATCGTCGCTGCTGGGTTTTCGTTTTGAACCATATAGGGATATTACGGGGAGGCCTGTTTTATCATCCGTGTAATTGCCTATTTTTTCTCCAGCGTCCGCGTTGCCCCTGAAACCATGTTCCGGTCCGAAGATCACCGTGATATTCACGCCCAGTTTTCTGAGCGTATCCACTACATGGGAGTTGCCAACCAAGGACGTATGATTGGCGAAAATGCCAACGCGTTTATTCTTCAGCAGGGGTACATAGGTCGTTACCCTACTGGCCCCGGGCGTGATTTCCAATGTGCCGGCTGCAGATTTTTGCTGAGCCCTGCACTCCGAGAGGAAGCCTGTAAGTAGCAACAAAAACAAATAGGATGATGTGATTAAATATTTGCCCATACGTCAAATATCAGTAAAAAAGGGCATCCAAAAGACGAAGATTTATTACCTTGTCGGCCTAATTCTTCCTCTATCTTTTCTTGGGTGACAACGTCGCGGGATCAGGTCTGGTGGAACAAATTTTAAACTTAATTATCATGCAAGCTAAAGAAGGTGATGTAGTACGTGTTCACTACACAGGACGATTAACAGATGGTACCTTATTTGATTCTTCCGAAGGAAGAGAACCCCTTGAGTTTACGATCGGCGCAGGTCAGATGATCAAGGGATTTGACAGTGGTGTTTTGGGTATGGCAGTAGGCGATAAAAAAACGCTTGAGATTACGCCCCAGGATGCTTATGGTGAGCGGGATGAAGAAGCCGTCATTGAATTCCCGTCGTCAAATATTCCGGAAGATATGAAGCTGGAAACCGGAATGCAACTTACCCTGCGCAACCAGTTTGGTCAGCCGATCCCCGTGGTTGTTCTCGAAGTAAAGGAGGAAATCGTAGTGATGGATGCCAATCACTCACTGGCCGGAAAAGACCTGGTATTTGATATTGAACTTGTTGAAATCATTGTAGTAGAAGGCTGATAAAGCGACATTGAAATTCCGGGTCCCGATCACAAAATAGGATGGTAAATCCTACCCGTGATCAGGCCCCGGATTTTTTATTTACGATTCAGGTACCATCCTAACCAGGCTCCAGCGGCACCCCACGATACCATTGAATCCGTGAAATCCTGCCAGATACCCGGGGATGCTTTTTCATGTTGTGATGTTTAGTTGTTGACATAATACAGAAAGAATTTAGCATAGTACAAATTGGCCTTTAATTCATGTTAATTTGCTAAAAAAAGACATGTTCAGCGGTTATCCATTTACAGTTGAGGAGAGGTTCATCAGGTATGCCATGATCGATACGCAGTCTGATCCCCATTCTTCCAGTTTCCCCAGCACGGGCAAGCAAAAAGAACTGAGCAAACTGCTGGTGTCGGAGCTTATGCAAATGGGTATCCCTGATGTAGTGATGGATGATAACGGCTATGTATATGCGACCATATCGTCCAACGTGGACCATGATGTACCAGTCATATGTTTTTGCTCTCACGTGGATACTTCATCGGATAGCAGTGGAACCGGTGTGAAGCCTATCGTTCACAGAAATTACCAGGGATTGCCCATTGTGCTGCCCGATGATCCCACCCAGGTTATCAGGGTGGAAGATCATCCATATCTGTTAGAGAAAATCGGTGAAGATATCATCACCGCTTCCGGTACCACCCTGCTGGGTGCTGATGATAAGGCAGGTGTAGCTGTGATCATGGATATGGCTCATTTTCTGGTGAGCCATCCAGGAGTAAAGCATGGTAAGATCAGGCTGCTTTTCACACCGGATGAGGAGATCGGGAGGGGTGTGGACAAGCTTGACATGAATGTGTTGGGGGCTGACTATGGGTATACGCTGGACGGCAGCGAAAGGGGGTCTTTGGAAGATGAAACGTTTTCTGCCGATAGCGCGACCGTGAGTTTTTACGGGATCAGCGCGCACCCAGGTTATGCGAAAGACAAGCTCGTGAATGCGGTGAAGGTGGCTGCCGCTTTTGTGGATGCACTTCCAAAAGGCGCATTTTCACCTGAAACAACCTCGGGCACCGAGGGGTTTGTACATCCAGTGCATATGGAAGGTACAGCGGAGAAGGCAACGGTTGATTTCATTATACGTAACTTTGATACGGCGAAGCTTTCAGCACATGCTGAATTCCTCAGGAACCTGGCTGATGAAATGATCGGTGACTTTCCCGGTGCCCGTTTCGATATCCATATCAGGGAGCAGTACAGGAATATGAAGGAGGTGCTCGATCAGCATCCCCATGTAGTGTCGTTTGCCGAGAAGGCGATCAGGAGGGCCGGGATGGAGGTTCGTAAGGTACCAGTTCGCGGGGGGACAGACGGCTCAAGGTTGTCATTCATGGGCTTACCCTGTCCTAATATCTTCACTGGCGAAATGGCTTTTCATTCTAAACAAGAATACGTGAGTGTGCAAGACATGCAGAAAGCGGTTGAAACAATCGTACATCTCGCAGGTATATGGGCGGAGAAGTCTGTTTCCTGATCGGCTTTATTGTTTAGCGATCATGGGCATGTTCTCAGCGGGTGATTTCCAGACCCTCATGTACCAGTAGATAGGGAAGGCAAGGATGCTACACGTGATGAAAAAAAACATCCAGAGGATTTTCTCGTTGTTGTCCGTTTTGCTGTTGATCACATGAATGATGTAAAATACCAAGAGTCCAAAGGAGATGATCCCCATCGCCAATACAAGCAGCAATGCGGGGCCAATGTCGGCCAGCAGTGAAATGTCATCCTGCTTCAGCAGTACGTAAAGCATGATCATCGCAAAAAACGCCGTATAGGTGAACATGAGTGCGATGGGTAAAAAAGTGAAAAATCCCAGTCATATTCTGCTTCCTCGCTCCATATAATATGGTTTCTAACACAATAAGCTAAACAAATCAAACGATGGGCCTTGAACTATTTAGTTTTGTTTAACTTCTGCCAGTTGAATTCTTTTTACATTTGCTCAAACTTGAGATACATGCCCGGTTGGTTATTGCAAGCTCCATCATTGGTTTCTGACACCCTTTCCCAACAAGTACCTGCTGTTCCCCCCACACCAAAGGAAATGCATCTTTGGGAGATCCTCGTTGCAGGGGGACCTATCATGATACCCCTGGCATTACTCCTGGTGGCTGCCATTTTCTTTTTTATCGAACGCTATATAGCCATTAAGAGGGCAGCGCAGATCGACGAAAACTTTATGGGGATTATCCGTGACCATATTGTGAACGGGAATATCGCTGCCGCAAGATCGCAGGCCAAGAATACCAATAACCCCATCGCGAGAATGATCCATAAGGGTATTCAGCGGATAGGCAAGCCGATCGATGCCATCGAAAGAAGCATGGAATCAGTTGCCCAGCTGGAGATGTATGATCTGGAGCGAAACCTAAACATTCTTTCGGTGATCGCCAGGGCTGCACCTATTTTTGGATTCATCGGTACGCTGGCGGGATTGATGCAGTTGTTTTTCAACATCAATTCAACAGGGGAATTCGTTTTGAATACCATCGCGGGTGGTTTGTATGTAAAGATCGTAACCTCTCTGACCGGATTATTGATAGGGCTCGTTGCTTACCTCGGCTATAGTTTCCTTTTTACCCAGATTGATAAGGCAGCAAACAGGATGGAAGTGGCTGCGGCTGATTTTTTAGACACGTTACAGGAACCAACCCATTAACACATGCGGGTAAGAAAAAGACACAGGGGCGAAGCCGAAGTTTTTACGGATGCGTTGAACGATATCCTGTTCATCCTGCTGATGTTTTTTCTTATCGTCTCCACCCTCGCCAATCCTAATGTGATCAAACTCTCCCAGCCGAAATCAAAAAGTGATACCAAGGCGAAACAAAATGTGGTGGTATCGATCGACGGGAATAAGAACTATTTTGTTGGAACAAGCAAAGTAAGCATCGATTCTCTGCGTGCTGCGCTGCTGCCGGCCATACAGAAAGAAAAAACGGAGATCCCAACCGTGGTGATCAATGCAGATAAAAATGTGCCTATTGACAATGTTGTTGCCGTGATGCGTGTTGCCCGCGAACTGGGGGCCAGAACCGTATTGTCCGTTGAAAAGGATTAGGCCCTTCCCGTTTTATCCTCAGCACATAATCTTGACCATTCGATCTTTTCCTGAAAGATCCTTGCTGATCTCTGCATGTGCACCTCCTAGATCCGCCACTTGTTGAGCCAGGTCATCATGTGTTTCAAAAAATATCATTCCACCGGGGTTAAGTTTTTGCCTGGCAAAGGCGAGTATCGATCTGTAAAATTTCAAGGGATCTTCGTCAGGCACAAACAGGGCAAGGTGGGGTTCGTGGTCCACCACATTCTTTTCCATGCTGTCTTTCTGGCTCAGGGGAATATAGGGTGGGTTACTGACAATGATATCCATATCGGGCAGGAGGGGCCATATACGTTCGTTGAGGAAATCGGCCTGATGAAAGTTGATCTCTGCCTGATGAATGCGCGCATTTTCCCGCGCAACTGCCAGGGCATCTTCGCTCAGGTCAACGGCAATTAGGGTTGCATTAGGAATTGATTTTTTTAGCATAACGGGTATGCATCCTGATCCGGTACCCACATCAAGGATCCGGGGGTACATATCCGTCACCGAAGTATTTATCCAGGCCACCAACTCTTCGGTTTCTGGTCTGGGTATCAGTACATTTTCATTTACCTTGAATCTTTCTCCCATGAACCAGGCATAGCCGGTAACATATTGCACAGGTGTGGCTGACATCAGCCGGGCTTTGTAATCCCCATATTTTTCCTCCTGATCCCTGGTAAATGAGCCATCATGGATCAATCTGTCTATTCTCGACAGGCCCGTGATATCTTCCAGCGCCCATTCAGCGATGTTTGCGGCTTCGCGCAGATCATATATTTCTGTGAGCTTATCTTTCAATTGATGTTGTGCCTCCCGGAATGTCATACTGCAAACATAAATTAAAGTAGTTTTGTCGGGATGCCCGATCATTCACAATACATGTTAAGGTGTGTTCAGCTGGCGAGGCAGGGCTCGGGCTATGTGGCTCCGAACCCCATGGTTGGCTCTGTGCTTGTGCATGAAAACAGGATCATTGGCGAGGGGTGGCATGAATTGTACGGCGAAGCCCATGCGGAAATCAACTGCCTTGCATCTGTAAGAGATGAGGACAGGGAGCTGATACCTATGTCAACGTTGTATGTATCCCTTGAGCCCTGTGCTCATTTCGGCAAGACACCGCCATGTGCCGATCGAATTATTTCCGAAAAAATTCCCTGTGTAGTGGTAGGTGCCCCGGATCCCTTTCCGGAAGTAAATGGAAGGGGATTAGAAAAATTGTTGGCGGCAGGCATAGATGTGATCGCTGGCATAGAGCAAGATGCGTGCATTTCGCTTAACAAACGCTTTTTCACCTATACCCAAAAACACCGGCCTTACATCATTCTCAAATGGGCGCAGTCGGCCAACAGGAAAATGGCTGGTCGTGGGGATGAGCGGCTGATGATCACGAACGATTATAGCAACCGGCTTGTTCATAAATGGAGGAGCGAGGAAGCTGCCATTCTGGTTGGGACCAATACCGCCCTGATAGATGACCCGGCATTGACCACCAGGCTTTGGTCTGGCCGTCATCCGGTAAGGGCAGTAGTAGATATGGATCTCAGATTGCCGCCAGGGCTGAAGCTTTTTAACCGGAAATACCCCACCATCGTTTTCAATACCATCATGCACCAGGAACAGGACAATCTGTTGATGTACGAAGTGAAGAGGGAGTCCGGGCTCGTGGTTCAAATGATCCATGCGTTCCATCAACTGAAGATCCAAAGTGTGATCGTGGAGGGTGGTTCCCTGTTACTCCAGTCGTTTATCGATGCGGGAGCCTGGGATGAGATCAGGGTGATCACGAACCGCGACCTGCATGTGGCAGAAGGATTGTGGGCACCGGAATTGCCGGAGATCGGAGGCAGGGAGGAATTTGAATTGGGTAACGATACCATTTCTATATATTATCCTGAATGATATATTTAGCATTGACCATTGTGCTGACTTCCTGCCTGACTTTAGGCTTCGATGTGATCGGAAAGTTGAAGATCCCGACATTGCAAACCATCGTATTCAATTATATCACCTGTGTATTGGTGGGTTCGCTGGTTAACGGGGGATTTCCGATCAACCCTATCGTGAGCTGGGAGCCCTGGGTAGGTTGGAGTTTGCTGATGGGAGGGATTTTCATTGTCTTGTTCAACATCTTCGCGTTCACCACCCAGCACCTGGGGGTAGCCGTTGCTTCTGTCGCCAATAAACTGTCTTTAGTGATCCCTTTTCTTTTTGCCGTTTTCTTCTATGGTGAAACTGCCACTCCTTTGAAGATCGCCGGTATCGGACTGGCGATAACGGCTGTGGTCTTCACCTGCTGGCCACATAAAGAGATCAGGGGTTCTTCCCTCAAAACTGAACATGGGTTTATCTTATTGGTGCCGGTGATTTTATTCATCGGCAGTGGCCTGCTGGACACATTGATCAGTTATGTGGAAAGATCATTTTTAAATGATGCCAATAAAGACGGGTATTTTATAACGGCATTTGGCGCTGCAGGCATCATTGGATTGACGGTTCTTCTATTCAGGATCCTGACTGGGAAAGAGAAATTCGATCCCAGGGCCGTCATTGCCGGGATTTGCATTGGGCTGCCCAATTATTTTTCCATCTGGACATTGGTGAAGGCCTTGTCAGCATCCAAGGGGAACAGTTCGGCCATATTTCCGATCATCAACATAGGAATCGTTCTGTTCAGTACACTGGTTGCTTATTTTCTGTTTCGGGAAAAACTGAGTTGGCTGAACTGGGCTGGCATATTTTTTTCGGTGATTGCGATCACTTTAATGGCTTGGGGTTGATGGCAAATTTTACATTTCTAACCATTGAGAAAGAAGGGCTGTCTGATTACCGCGACAGGGGAAGTAAGTTTTTCGGTTATGCGTATCCGGTACTATCACCAGAAGAAGCGAGGCATAAGTTGCAGCAATTGAAGAAACTGCATCCGAAGGCATCCCATTTCTGTTTTGCGTGGCGATTTGGCGCAGGTGGAGAAACGGTGAGGGTGAGTGACGATGGTGAGCCTTCGGGTTCGGCGGGAAAGCCAATTGAGGGCCAGATCCAAAGTCGGAATTTGACCAATGTATTGGTAGTCGTGGTCAGGTATTTTGGTGGTAGCCTGTTGGGTGTGCCCGGATTGATCCAGGCTTACAGAACGGCTGCCTTGGAGGCTTTGGAGCAATCAGGCATAGTGGAGAAAAAAGTGGAGCATGAAGTGAGTATTGAATTTGACTACACCATGATGAATGATGTGATGATCATGGTCAGGCAGGTGGATGGCAGGATAGGAAGCCAGGAAATGGGCTTATTTTGCAGGTATAAATTTTTGATCCCCCTTGAGCACAAAGAGAGGGCGATCAAGCTCCTGGCCGATTTGCACGGAGTGACGATACTTTAAAATAATTAAATCAATAGGATGAAATCAATTGCCGTTATTGGAGCGGGTACGATGGGTAATGGAATTGCGCACGTTTTTGCCCAGCATGGGTATAAGGTTGCATTAATTGATCTTTCGCAGCCGCAGCTCGACAAAGCGCTGGCGACGATCTCCAGGAACCTCGATCGGCAGGTGGGTAAGGGAATTATTTCTGCGCCTGAAAAAGATGCGGCGATCAGCAACATAACTATATATAATGCTGCCGCAGCCGGCGTGAAGGATGCGGATCTGGTGATAGAGGCTGCCACGGAGAATATGGACATTAAACTCAGGATCTTTAAGGAGCTTGACGAATTGGCGCCGGAGGGGGCTATACTGGCATCTAACACGTCATCCATGTCAATCACCAGGATCGCAGCTGCCACCCGGAGGCCGGGAAAAGTGATAGGGATGCATTTTATGAATCCGGTACCGGTTATGAAACTGGTGGAGATCATCAATGGTTATGCAACCGAACCAAGCGTTACGGAAGCCATTGTATCAGTTAGTCGTACCCTCGGAAAAGAACCCTGCGTGGTGAACGATTATCCTGGTTTCGTGGCCAACCGAATTCTGATGCCGATGATCAATGAAGCCATTTATAGTTTTTATGAGGGGGTGGCGGGAAAGGAAGAGATCGACACCGTGATGAAGCTCGGCATGGCCCATCCCATGGGACCTTTGCAACTGGCTGATTTTATTGGGCTGGACGTATGTTTGGCGATTTTGAAAGTGTTGTACGACGGGTTTGGCAACCCAAAATATGCGCCTTGCCCTTTGCTGGTCAATATGGTGGCAGCGGGAAAGTTGGGCGTTAAAACGGGAGAAGGATTTTACAAGTATTAATGCTTTGCATTAATACTTGAATGTGATAAATGTGGGGAATGTGATGAATGTGAGGAATGAATGTGGGGAATGTGGGGAATGTGATGAATGTTCTCTGAGTCTCAACCGCTGAACTGAACATCATATTTGGCCTATGATGAAATTTGAGCCAGTTACTTATTCTTGAAATCCCCTCTTTTCCACGCTTTAACGAATTCCCCCCAGGCCATGGGGTTGAAGATATTTTGTGGGGGCGTCTGACCGGTATAGTACATTTTTTGGGCACCTTGTTTCAGGCTGAAATTGGTGGCTTCCCTACCGTCTGCGGGTAACGACCGGGCTAAAACCCGTCTTTTTGCTTCATCCGTGTTTTGTCGTGCTATTTCTATCTGATCATCCGGCACATCAGTGGCAATGAAATCACGTTCAAACTGTTCCCGGGTAGGGCGGGCTCTGATGATGGTTGCAGGCAGATAAACCGTGTCGGTGACCATGAGCTGGATCAAGCTGTATTGGTTCCCCTGGATATCTCGCGGAATGTCGGCTATTTTTGGCTTGAAGCCAATGGAAGTGAACTCCACCTTATCACCTTTCAAAACCACGATGGAGAATACCCCCTGGTTGTTGGTTATGGTTCCCCGGCCTGTACCCATAACCACCACACTCACGGCCGGAAGACCACGGAGGCTATCAGCCGTCATCACCACGCCATATAGTTGTACTACTGAGTCTTTGAAGCTTTCAAACTGGGCCTTCGCTGCCACAGGCATGAAGGTTATTGTCAGTATGACGAGGTATCTTAAAAGTTTATTCATTCAGGAGGGAGCAATTTACGTTCAATGTTGACAATAAACAAAGTAAGGGGTTGAATGGTTACCTTTGCAGTGCAAAAATTTCTTTAACAATTCATTGAATTATGACCAGTCAGGAAGTGTTAGATGCTTTAAGTCATGTTCAGGAGCCGGATCTTAAAAAAGACCTGGTAACGCTGAATATGGTGAAGGATATTCAGATCAATGGCAACCGGGTAAGTTTTGTGATTGTGCTCACCACCCCGGCCTGTCCGTTGAAAGAGTTGATCCGTAGAGATTGTGAAAACGCTGTAAAACAGTATGTTGGGGGCGATGTAGAGGTGGAAGTGAAGTTCACCGCCAATACCAGCAGCAATCGGGTGGATGCAAAAGCAGTGCTTTCGAGGGTAAAGAATATTATTGCCGTTGTCTCGGGTAAAGGGGGCGTGGGTAAGTCGACCGTGGCGGCAAATCTGGCATTGGCGATTGCGCAGGGCGGTGCCAAAGTGGGGTTGATGGATGCAGACATTTACGGTCCCAGTGTTCCCATTATGTTTGGGGTAAGGGGTCAGAAGCCATTGATGACCCATGAAGACGGGAAAGATAAGATCGTACCGTTGGAGAAGTACGGTATCAAATTGATGAGTATAGGTCTGCTGGTAGACGAGAAGAACGCCGTTGTTTGGCGCGGGCCGATGGCCAGCAGTGCCATCAAGCAGTTTGTGACCGATGTGAAATGGGATGATCTGGACTATCTGATCATAGATATGCCACCCGGAACAGGTGATATTCACCTTACGTTGGTGCAGACGGTGCCTGTAACCGGTGCCATTATTGTTACTACGCCCCAGGAAGTGGCCCTGGCAGATGCCAAAAAAGCCATTGCCATGTTTTCCCAGGCGCAGATCAATGTTCCCATCATTGGGCTGGTTGAAAATATGGCCTGGTTTACGCCGGCCGAATTACCCGAGAACAAGTATTACATTTTCGGCAAGGGCGGCGGCCGTAATATGGCGGATCAATATGATATTCCTTTCCTTGGTGAGATCCCGCTGGTTCAGAGCATACGGGAAGGTGGCGATAAGGGGATGCCGGCTATGGTGGGAACAGATACCATTACCCAAGGTGCCTTTGGTGAGTTTGCCGGCAATGCGATCAGAAGTATCAGTATGCGAAATGCTGCCATGCCTTCTACGGAGGTGGTGGACATGATGGTGTGATTGCGCTGCTGAAATGGCGAAGCTCCGGTGACGCTGGGATATACCCTCCCCTTGATTTTTTGTTCAATTGAATCGCGATGGTCCGGTCGCCATGGCCAGGTCTGCGAGGCATGATATTGATCTAGTGCTTCATTTTTTGAATGAGATAGATATAAGGATGATGCATATGGTGCATCCAGAAATTACTTTCGTTGTCCTTGTACTTTTCTGAATAGCTTTCATCAGGACTAAGGATCACAGGCGTTCCCGCTCTTGTATAGTTACTGCTATTGTAGAAATCCGGCTTTTGATACTCAGGCAACGTCTTTGCCACCTGGGGGTAAAACTTATCACCCAAAAATTTCCGATACCTATCGCGGGCATGTTTGGGTGGCTTACTCAGTTTTTTGTATAGGGTATTGTAAATGATCCTGTTTTTGAAAGACTGTTTTTTGATGATGGATGAAACGCTCCTGAAGGGGTTCACGGTGTTGAAGTCGTCCGTGGTTTGAATGGAAAAAGGCATTTCCGGCACCCAGTCGGACGTATTCAACACGTTGAACGCCCAGCC
The DNA here is from genome assembly GCA_040404005.1 of Chitinophagaceae bacterium. Classification (GTDB taxonomy): domain Bacteria; phylum Bacteroidota; class Bacteroidia; order Chitinophagales; family Chitinophagaceae; genus Pollutibacter. Next base: position 15,106 of record JBBAJO010000021.1, on the reverse strand, counting down.
TCCCTGGGTGGCGGCCTCATACTCATAAGCGAAATAGAGATTGCCGGGTTTCGGAGCAGCGGTGGAGTAGGTTTTGATGCGGATATCTGCTGGAAGAAGCTTCAATTTTTGTTGGTTATAGAGGTAGGCGGTAAGCAGGTAGGAGATGCCGCCCCCCTGGCTATGTCCTGTCACGATCAGGTTCCTGCATCCCTGATCGTAAAGGGAGTCGAGTCTGGGTTGCAAGTCACGTGCGATATAGGCGGTGCTGAGCATCCAGCCGGCATGGACTGCAGCTTTCGGGTCAGATGCCACCTGGTAGTGAAAGCTATCGGTTGGGGACATGAGGATCGATCCTTTTGCAGGCACCATGGCGGCATAAAAATTAGCCATCCAGCTTTCTGCTTCCATGGTGGTGCCCCGCACCGAGATCACGGCTGTTTTATCGTGGGTCCAGATCTCATACAGGTTTTTCAGTCCTATGACCGGTGATCTATAGGCCATTTTGAAATGACTGGGCTCAGGAACAAAATTTGAATCAGCGTAGTATTTGGTCACACCGCCTGCACGCACAGAAACGTACATCACCTGAAGCATTTCTTCTTTATCAAAGCCAGGACTGAGGGATTGAGCCTGGCCTTCAAATAGGTTGAAAAACAGGGCGATGATCGTGAAGATGGGAAAACGTGAATTGTTCATGCGTTGTAATTAGGAAATAGATTAACAAATATATCGTGGTTAGGTTTGAAGCCTGGGGTTTTTTGCTGGCGAGAAATGCTAGATAGTATTCAGCCTGGAAGACTTGCCAGGACTGCTTCAGATGGTGTTTTCTTCTGAAAGCTCCTGTACGATGGCTGATTTCCGGATCCAATTTTGAACGAAATCAGAAAAGCTCAATGGCCGGGTATGGAATCGTGGTGGGGATGGGGACTAATCGCTTTAAAACGGGAAAGATCAGGCATTATTATTTGGATTCAAACAGGGCCCTGGTTTTGGGGAAACTCAATTTCTCTGTTTGACGGTCGCCATTTTTGATAAAATGGATCAGGTTCACCTGACTTTTGTCGAGCTCGTACAGCAGGTCCGTTGTTATTTCAACCCTAACAGGGTCCCCCGTGTTCTTAAGTTCAAGGAATACAAAGGTGGCTTCTTTCTCTGTTTCATAACCCAGCACCTCAAAATTCAATGGCTTGTTGTTCACTTTGACCTGCAGGTGTTTTGAAAAGAAAGGTCTCATTTTCCGGAGATTGGTTTCCTTGTCACCTCCAAGGATATCGACTGCGGTGCCCGACTCTTTTTTTAGTACGTTTTCCAGGTCATCGTTAAAGATCTTGCAGGATATGCCGATCATGTTCTCCTTTCTGAAGTATTCTGCCTCGATAACACTTACAAAAAAAGGGTGATGGCCCAGGGCCGGGAATAATAGCAACAAGGGAAACAGGAGTACCAGCATATATTAATCAGGATTATTGTTTGCGTACATGCCCGAACTGCAAATTTGCATAAATTTAGATGGCATGAGTGATTTTAACTTTTATTTCTCCTGGGGCTGGCAGCATATTATCAGCACAAAGGCCCTCGACCATATTCTATTCATAGCAGCCCTCGCCGTGGTTTTTGAAATGAAGAAATGGAAAAGTTTATTGGTGCTGGTTACCGCATTCACCATTGGTCATTTCATTACGCTTTGGCTTACGGTGCTTGACCGGGTCAGTTTCCCCTCCAACTGGGTAGAATTTTTGATTCCTCTGACCATCGTGATCACGGCCCTGATCAACATGGTTAAAACAAGAGAAGCCCTGTCGATCCGTATCCACTATGTCCTTGCCCTGTTCTTTGGCCTGATCCATGGTATGGGCTATGCCAATGCCATCAGGTTCAGCCTGATGGAGGAGCAGAGTTTGGGTTGGAGTCTGCTGGCCTTCAATGTAGGACTGGAATTAGGGCAGCTTTTAGTAGTTTTGATGATCCTCCTTCTGGGAGAGATCATAAATCGTTACACAAGGATAGGAAGGAGACGATGGGTTGTTGTGATTTCACTGTTCATCCTGATTGTTTCTTTAATAATGGCATTTGACAGAATTCCAAATTTGAATTGAATGAGAGTATTGATGTACGCATTGGCCATGCTGATGCTTGTAAAATTGAGTTTTTCGCAGGCACTTCACAATCCGGGAAGTAATCACGGTAACCGCTTCGAGCAGCTGGACTACCTGTTGCAAAGTCCGAATGAATACCGGACAGCGTCTGGCGCACCGGGACCGAAGTATTGGCAGCAGAAAGCTGATTACGACATTACGGTCGACATCGATGAAGCCAACAATATCCTGACAGGCGCGGAAACCGTCACCTATTTTAATAATTCCCCCGATGTATTGAAATACCTGTGGGTCCAGTTGGATGAAAATTTCCATAAAAAAAGCTCCGCTAACAACCTGACACAGACAGGGGCATTGCCCTCCAGTGTTTCGGAGAACTATATCAAAGGGCTGACCAATGGACGTCTCGAGGGATTGGGCGTGAATATCACTTCTCTGACTGATGTAACGGGGAAGAAACTCGATTACACGATCAACCAGACGATGATGAGGATCGATATGCCGATGCCTTTGAAACCCGGACAGAAGTTTGTGTTCAATGTGAAATGGAATTATAAGATCACTGAGAAATCAAAAGGAGAAAGAGCCGGCTACGAGCATTTTGATGACGACAATAATAATCTTTATTCCATAGCCCAGTGGTTTCCACGAATGGCGGTGTACAGCGACTTCCAGGGATGGCAGCATCTTCAATTCCTTGGGGAGTCTGAGTTTACCCTGACATTCGGAAATTATAAAGTGAAGATCACCGTTCCTGCCGATCATATTGTTGCTGCAACGGGGGAATGCAAGAACTATGCGGCTGTTTTATCTCCTAAACAGATGCAGCGATATACGCAGGCACAAACGGCAAAGGAGCCTGTGGAGATCCAGACCCTTGCTGAAGCCTTAGAAGCTTCCAGGACGAAGAAGACGGAAAAGAAGACATGGATATTTGAGGCGCAGAATGTGCGCGATTTTGCCTTCAATACTTCCCGCAGGCTGGTATGGGATGGCATGGTTGCCAATATCGAAGGCAGGAAGGTGATGTGTATGAGTTTTTATGGAAAGGAGGCTTATCCTATTTATAGTAAATATTCTACCAAGGTTGTTGCCCATACCTTAAAGACGTATTCAAGGATAACCATTCCTTATCCTTATCCGGTTGCACAATCGGTAGAGGCTAATATTGGCATGGAGTATCCCATGCTGGCGATGAATCCCGGCAGGGCGGATAAAGATGGCAATTACACTACGGCAGTTCGCAACAGTATGATCAGCGTCACGATCCACGAAGTGGGTCATAATTTCTTTCCGATGATCGTAAACAGTGATGAGCGCCAGTGGTGGTGGATGGATGAGGGGCTAAACACGTTTTGCCAATATATCTGCGAGCAGGAGTTCGAGCCAGGATATCCTTCCAGGAGGGGCCCTGCAAGTAGCATGGTAAATTATATGAATTTGCCCAAAGACCAACTCGAACCCATCATGACCAAAGGGGACATGGTGATCAATGTTGGACCTAATGCCTATGCTAAAGCGGCTGCAGGATTGAACATCCTCAGGGAGACAGTGATGGGCAAGGAGCTGTTTGATTTTTCCTTCAGGGAATATGCGAGGCGCTGGGCATTTAAGCATCCTACTCCCGCGGATCTTTTCCGTACCATAGAAGATGCCAGCGCTTTTGACCTCGACTGGTTCTGGAGGGGTTGGTATTTTGGTACTGATCCGGTTGATATGGCATTGGACTCTGTTACATGGTCTAAGTCGGACGAGCCTTTGAACGGCAAGGATGTGAATCTATATGAACTCTCTCTGTCTAACAAGGGCGGGATGGTAATGCCTGTGATCATTGAATGGACGTACAAAGATGGAACCAAAGAGGTCGACAGGGTGCCTGTTGGGGCATGGGCCAAGAATGAAAATAACTTCAAGAAAGTGTTCTATAAGGAGAAAGAAGTATCCGGGATTGTTTTAGACCCCTTGCAGGAAACGGCGGATATAAACCCGGCAAATGGGAACTGGCCGGTGAGGGAAGTGCCTTCTAAATTCCAGATCTTTAAAGGTCGAACAAGATGAAAATTGTTGGCAGTGTAGTGCTTCTGATGATGCTTAATCTTTCAGTCATGGCACAAAAGAAAACAATGAACTATTTGGCCCTTGGCGATTCTTACACCATAGGCGAAGCTGTACCTGCAGAAGAGAATTTTCCAAACCAGCTGGTTCAGATGTTGCGGAAGAAAGGTGTTGATGTGTCCGCACCACAGATCATTGCGAAGACGGGGTGGACAACCGGTGAACTGCTGAATGCGATGGCGAGTGCGCAGTTCCTACCTGAGTATGATCTGGTGACCTTGCTGATTGGGGTGAACAACCAGTACCGCGGGCTTGCGCCTGAGGATTACGCCGCGGAGTTTGAGAAGCTGTTGAAGATGGGTATTAAGCTGGCAGGCGGGAAGGCTTCTAATGTTATTGTGGTCAGCATACCGGATTGGGGGGCTACACCCTTTGCTAAAGGAAGGAACCGGGGCGAGATCACTGAGCAGATCAACGACTTTAACCTGCGCAACACCAGGATATCATCCAAGCATAATGTCAAATACGTAGATATCACTGAGGGGAGTCGTGAAGCCTTTATCAATAATGAGCTGGTGGCGAATGATAAATTGCATCCGTCAGGCTTGGAATATAAGCGCTGGGCCGACGCTGTTCTGAAAGCATCCGGGTTATAGCCCATTTTGTTCGGGCCATGCGGAACATTGCTCATCATTTTATATTCGTTCTGGTATTTGCAGGATTTCATTCCTGCAGAAAAGATGATCTATCCCAGGGGTACGAACACCAAAATCTGGGTACATCAGCCAGAGATCTGCTGTCGGATTCCGCGTATACTTCATTGAAAATAGAAATCAGCTTTTCTTCAAAATGACAAACCTTAGCGGTTCATTTTATGTGCCGGCTTCGGAAACGGGGTGTTCAGAAGTTTTGGGCACGTCTTACTGGAATACTTCTACCTGTATATTCGGTAAAACCGTGGGAAAATTCTCCGGACAGCCTGGGCGGGTGAGCTCGAGCTTCTTGCAGATTCACTTGCTTCAGCATGAAATGGGGCATTTGCTGGGCCTGGTTGAGGTCAGGGAACGCCCATGGTTAAGCCGCATAAGGATGCCGCGAATGGCTCGCACTGGATCATAAGCGCTGCATGGTGAAACACCTGATTGAAACCACCATCCAGGGTACGGGCATTCCGCGCATGGACGCCAATTGCAACTCCGACCTGAAGAATAACCGTGGTAAGTAAGTCTTTGTTAGATTTGTGCATGCAAATATCGTTACGTGACAAACAAGCCATTATATGTGGTAGTACCCAGGGCATAGGCCTTGCGATTGCCGTTGAACTCGCTGCACTTGGAGCGAGTTGTACATTACTTGCCCGAAGCGAAGCGGCCCTGAAGCAGGCTGTTTCGCTCCTGGATATCTCAGCGGGCCAGCAGCATGGTTATCTGGTAGCGGATTTCAGTTTCCCCGAACAGGTAGAGCGGGCCATAGCCGGCCATGTTGCCGGTAACAAAGTGCATATACTCGTGAACAATACAGGTGGGCCGCCCCCGGGTCCGATCGCTGATGCAGCGCCTGCTGATTTCGCCCGGTATTTCGAACAGCATATGGTATGCAACCAGATCCTGGTGCAGCATTGCCTGCCTTTGATGAAAGCCGATCAGTATGGCCGCGTCATCAATATCATTTCCACTTCGGTAAAGGTTCCCATTGAAAACCTTGGTATTTCAAATACCATCAGGGGTGCGGTGGCATCATGGGCAAAGACCCTGAGCCTGGAAGTTGCGAAACATGGTATCACCGTTAATAATGTGTTACCCGGGTTTACAAAAACTGAAAGGTTGAATGCGCTCATCCGTAACATTGCATCGAGGAAAGGTTTGGATGCAGGTGAAGTTGCAAAACAAATGGAAGATGAAGTGCCGGCGAAAAGATTCGGTGAGGCAGCAGAGATCGCTGCAGTAGCAGCTTTTCTCGCAACCCCCGCTGCGGCTTATGTGAATGGCACCAGCATACCTGTGGATGGGGGGAGGACGGGAGCGATATGAAGAAATGTGGGGAATGTGATGAATGTGATGAATGTGAGGAATGAATGTGAGAATGAGAGGAATGTGCGAATGAATGTGGGAATGGATTGTGTTTTGTTATGAATTATAGTACCGATAAAGACTTTGCCCTTTCGATGGATGCAACGGATCCCCTGGCGCGGATGCGTGATCGTTTTGTCATTCCCGAACATAACGGTCACGATCAAACGTATTTGTTGGGTAATTCTCTTGGGCTTCAGCCCATCAATACCAAGCAGCACATCGATCGGGTGCTTCAGCAGTGGGCATCTTTTGGAGTAGAGGGATTTTTCAGGGGCGACGACCCCTGGATGAACTACCACGATCACCTGTTGGAACCGCTTTCAAAAATTGTCGGCGCCAGGCTTCATGAACTCACGGTTATGAATCAGCTCACCGTCAACCTTCACCTGATGCTGGTGAGCTTTTATCAGCCTGCCGGTGCTAAAATCAAGATCTTGTGTGAGCAGAAAGCGTTTCCCAGTGACCAGTATGTACTGGAGACCTATGTTCGCCATCTTGGGATGGACCCGGCCGAAGTGATCATGGAGATCGGGCCGCGTGATGGGGAAGATGTTATTCGGCTGGACGATATCTGCTCAGCCATTGACCAGCATCACCATGAGATCGCATTGGTATTCTGGGGCGGCATTAATTATTACACGGGCCAGTTGTTCGATATGCAAGCCATTACCGAAAAGGCACATCAGTACGGTATCCGGGTAGGATTTGACCTGGCTCATGCGGCAGGTAATGTTGAACTTCAATTACATGATTGGGACGTGGATTTCGCATGCTGGTGCAGTTATAAATACCTCAATTCGGGTCCGGGGGCAGTGGGTGGCGTCTACATTCACGAACGTTTCCATACGGATTCCACCATGCCCCGCCTTGCAGGATGGTGGGGATATGATAAACCTACCAGATTTCTGATGGAGAAGGGCTTCAAGGCGATCCCTGCTGCGGAAGGCTGGCAATTATCTACACCGTCCATGTTGTTGTATGCCTGTCATCTTGCCTCTCTGGAACTCTTTGATGAAGCGGGCTGGGAAAACATCCTGGTGAAACAAAAAAAACTCAATGCTTATCTCTGGTTCCTGTTGGATGAGCTGAATAAAGCCCAGCCGGAACAGGTGATCCACGTACTTACGCCGCGGCAGGAAAGAGGTAGCCAGGTATCCCTGTTCATGTTGAAGAACGGGCGAAAGATCTTTGAAGGGTTGATGGATCAGGGCATCATTGTTGACTGGCGGGAACCCAATGTGATCAGGCTTGCGCCTGTTCCTTTATACAATACCTTCGCAGACGTCCACCGTTTCTATGAGGCGATTAAAAACATGATATGACCCGTGAATTTTTGTATGATCAGATAAAAGGCAAAGGCTCTTATTTATGTGTTGGTTTGGATACAGATCCGGCTAACATTCCGGCGCACCTGGCTGATCATCCTGATGCGGTTTTTGAATTCAATAAAGCCATCATCGATGCAACTTTGGACCATTGCGTAAGCTACAAGATCAACACCGCTTTTTACGAAGCGCTGGGTTCGAAAGGCTGGGAGATCATGGAAAGGACGTTCGCCTATATCCCTGCTACCCATTTCAAAATCGCAGATGCAAAAAGGGGCGACATCGGGAACACATCTTCCCGCTATGCAAAAGCTTTTTTTGAAACCATGGGCGCCGATGCCATTACAGTAGCGCCTTATATGGGGGAGGACAGTATCCGGCCTTTTCTTGAGTACCACAACAAATGGACCATTGTATTAGGTCTCACGTCAAACGCAGGGGCACGTGATTTTGAACTGCAGCCATCGGGCGATATGTTGATGTATGAGCGGGTGATCACTACGGTTTCAACATGGGGTTCGCCAGGCAATCTTATGTTTGTGATCGGGGCCACCCAGGCGAGTGAGTTTACCAATATCCGCAAGATTTGTCCCGAACATTTTTTCCTGGTGCCAGGCGTAGGTGCCCAGGGAGGTAGTCTTAGGGAAATATCAGAGAAAGCGATGATCAAGGATTGCGGCATACTGGTGAATGCCAGTCGTGCTATTATCTACGCCTCCGAAAATGAAGATTTTGCTGTGGAGGCGGGTGCTATAGCCAGACAATATCAGTATGAAATGGGAAGCTACATATAGAAAAGCTAACCAGGGTGAATGGTTGCTGGCAGCATTCATGCTGTATAAGATCCTGCTGCAATTTGTGTAGTTTCATCCCTCGTGGGATCTGCACCGGGATGAATACCTGTACTTCGATCAATCACTGAGATCGCGAAAAAAATACTAAATAACTCATGATGACAAGGAAGCTGATCATTCTACTGTTACTTGTTTCTGCCGGAGTGCAGGCGCAGAAAACTCAGAAACCCGTGATCCATGGAAAGAACTGGATGGCCATTACGGGAAAACCGCTCGCTGCGACAGCCGGGGCGACCGTTTTCAACCAGGGTGGTAACGCTGTTGATGCATCCTGCGCGATGTTGGCTGCAGCTTGCACCATGTGGGATGTATTAAGCTGGGGCGGGGAAACACAGGCGTTGATCTATAATCCCAAAACGAAAAAAGTCATCGCAATCAATGCGCTGGGCGTTGCTCCATCCGGGGCAACACCGGAGTTTTACAAAGGCAAGGGTTATACCTATCCTCCCCAGTATGGGCCATTGGCGGCAGTGACGCCGGGAACAGCTGGTGGACTTTGCCATATGCTGGCGGAATACGGAACGATGAGCCTGGAGCAAGTGTTGAAGCCTGCGATGCAGATGGCTTTGGGTTATCCTATCGATATGGAAACGGCCAACAGCATAGAAAGGAACAAGGGAGAGATTAAGAAATGGCCCTATTCAAAGGCTGTGTTTCTTCCCCATGAAGGAGAGAAACGTGAAGCGCCGGAAGCCGGAGAAATCTTTGTGCAGCAGGATCTGTTTAATACATTGACCAAGATGGTTGAGGCAGAAAAACAGGCCCTGAAAAAAGGGAAGTCACGCAGGGAAGCTATTTATGCCGCTTCAGACCGCTTTTATAAGGGCGATATAGCAAAAGAAATTCCTCGTGGTGCGCAGGAGCAGGGTGGTCTGATCACGGAGCAGGACCTTGCTACCTGGAAGGTGTTGGAAGAAGTGCCCCTGCATGTGAATTATCGTGGGATCGATGTATACAAGCTCCAGCAGTGGACGCAGGGGCCTATGATGTTGCAGGCGTTGAATATGCTGGAGCAATACGACCTGAAGTCGATGGGATACAATTCCACCAATTACATCCATACGATGTCGCAAGTGTTGAACATGAGTTTTGCTGATCGGGATTTTTATTATGGCGATCCCTATTTCCCTCCGGAAGAGCCTATGAAAGGGTTGCTCTCCAAAGATTATGCTAAGGAGCGTGTTAAGCAGATCAACAAGGATCGGAATGATCCCGACATTAAACCCGGCGATCCATATCCATTTGAGGGTAAAACAAATCCATACCTTGATCAGTTGCAGAAATTCGGTACGGCTTCCACGGATCCCATCAGTGCAGCATATTTGGAAAATGTATTTCTCGGAACTACCTCAGTGGAGGCGGCAGACAAAGAGGGTTGGGTGGTGTCCATTGTTCCCAGCGGCGGTTGGATCCCTGCCTGTATAGCCGGGAAAACAGGTGTTGGAATGAGTCAGCGCGCGCAGAGTTTTGTGCTGGATGCTGCATTAAATCCTTTCAATGTGATTGCTCCGGGGAAACGCCCCAGGGTTACCCTTACGCCAGGCCTTGCGATGAAAGAAGGACGGCCGTATTTGTCGTTCGGCGTCCAGGGTGGCGACACGCAAGACGAGAACCTGATCCAGTTTTTTGTAAACATGGTCGATTTTGGAATGAATGTGCAGGAGGCCTGCGAAGCTGCCAACATCAATATCTATCAATACTATCTGTCGCTGGGCGGGGCAGACCGAAAACCCAAGCCTGGCAATCTCCTGTTACAATCAGGCACACCTAAATGGGTTCAGAAAGACCTGATTAAGATGGGGTATACATTGAGCTTTGAAGAAAGGACTTCAGGTCCGATCAATGCTATCTTTTTTGATTGGAAGCATGGAAGTTTTTGGGGCGGCAGCAGTAATCATGGAGATGATTATGGCATAGGTTGGTAAGGATTCGGCCGTGTTCTCAAATGCCGGTCACATTTTTTCCAATAGCCGGAAAATGAAGAATGGTAGCCAGTAACTGATGGAAAGATCCAGTCGCGCTCATCCTTTGTGCCCTGATAGTGGTGAAACGCAGGGTGTTCTTTAGAGATCAGGAGAACATTGATATCAGCGCTATTTTTATAGTAATCGGTGAGGTCGGTAAACTCTGCCACATGGATTTGCAGGCCCTCTATGTTATCTGCCATCCTCAGGATGAATTCCATCACCTTGGCACTGACTGGATATGAACGGAAGTGAGACGGTTCCAGCAGCAACACCCGGTTGGCATCCAGCTCCTTTCTCCACAATGGATCAAGGTTATAACTGTTGTAAACGAGGGTAGGTTTACGGGGGTCAATTTTCAGGGGTTGGGTAGATGGAAGGGGGGTGATATAAACCGGTGATACGGTTGCTTTCATCGTTTCTGGCTGGGGCATGCAGGTGATCTCATCATATCCCTGATCAAGAAAACTGTTTCGTTGTGTTGACCCCGTGTATTTATTGATGTTCTCCTGGTTACAATAATATTTTTTTGAAGAGAAAGCACCGGCGACCCATTGCCAGCTGCAGTTATTACTCGCCATGTCGCCGTCCAGCAAATGGTAGTAGAGCCATCTGGCAGGTTGCTCCCAATGGGCGCCTGCGATATTGCAGGTGATGCTTGACACATACATGCGCATATGGTTGTGCATGTATCCGATTTCAAATAGTTCATTTATTCCTCGATCGATGGCTTCGATGCCGGTTTTTGCTTCATGCACAGCATGGACCATTTTGCAGTGCTGTACCCCCGGTTGGGGTTGTTTGATGTCCTTCCAGATCAGGTCTCCCTTGGCCTGCCATACCCTTTGGAAGTATTCACGCCAGGCGAGTTCCTGAATGAATTTTTCGATCTGGTAGGGTTTGTATCCTTTTTTTAGCACTTCATCCAATACCTGTTTGCCACTGATCACGCCCCTTGAGATGAACGGTGAGAGCTGGGTTACCGAACCGTTCAGAAAATTTCTTGTTCTCGCATATGTAATAGGGTCAACGGCGCTGATCCGCTCAATGATCTGGGGGTAGAAAAGATTAAATGGCATGCCCTTATAAACAAAGAAAGATGATGAAGGTTGCAGAATACGCACCTCCATTAGAATTTTGTAGTCAATCAATCATTCATCAACATGATTTGCTCTCAAGGCAAATGCATGCACACGTAGCCCTATTTTATCTTTACTAGACGGGTCACTCCTCATCCATCTCTTCGCGGAGTTCTTCTGAGATCTTCACCAGCACCTTATCGATACGATGTCCGTCCATATCGATGATCTCGAAATGGAAGCCACGCCACTCCAATGAGTCGCCGGTATGGGGGATGCGTTCGAGGTCGTGCAAAATGAAACCGGCAAGGGTATCAAACTCTTGCTCGCCTTCGTTCATCCATGCTGTTTTTTCGAACCGGCTGAGGAAATCGTAAAACGGAATCTGTGCATCAACCAGGAAGGTGCCGTCGTCGCGTTTTACTACTTCATAGTCATCCATGTCTTGCTGCGGTATATCTCCCACAATGGCCTCGAGGATATCATTCAGCGTGATCAGTCCAAGGAGGGTGCCATATTCATCCACGATGAAGCAGCTGTGTATTTGCGTCTGCTTGAACTTCTCCAGCAGTTGATAGGGAGAATTGTTTTCGGGGACAAACAATGCCGGTTTCATGGTGTCGATAAAACGCACATCGTCTGGTGTGACATAAAGGTCTTTGATGTTGACAATACCTTTAATGTGGTCTATACTGCCGTCGCAGATCGGGTATACGGAGTGCGGTTCCTGTAAGATCTTTTCGCGGATGCTGTTTTCGTTGTCGTTGATCTCAAACCAGATGATATCGCTCCGGTGGGTCATCAGGGAGGTGATGTTCCGGTCGCCGAGGTGGAATACCCGTTCAATGATCTCCTGTTCCTGGGCTTCAATGGCTCCGGTTTCTGTTCCTTCACTGATGATCGCCTTGATCTCATCTTCCGTCACCATATTGTCGCGCGACTTCATGTTAAACAGCTTCACGATCATATTGGTGGTAAAGGTGAGCAGCCATACGAAAGGGAAGGTCATCTTACTGATCAGGCTCATTGGTGCCGCAGCCAGTTTGGCGATCGCTTCCGGAGCTGCCATGCCGATTCTTTTGGGAACCAGTTCGCCAAGGACCAACGATAAAAAAGTAACAAGTATCAGAACCAGCACGGTGGCCAGTCCGCTCGCATAAGACTGAACAGACGGGAATTGTTCAAGCCAGCGTTTTACATCATCGATGATCTTATCGCCGGAGTATATACCAGTCAGGATGCCTATCAGGGTGATACCGATCTGTACGGTGGAAAGGAAATTATCGGGCTTATTAGCCAGCTTAAGGGCCGCTTTTGCCCTTGCATCCCCTTTGTTCGCCTGGGTTTCGAGGCGGGCTTTCCTGGAAGATACCAGGGCGATCTCAGCCATGGAGAAAAAACCATTTAATAAGATAAGACCGATCAGGATCAGAATTTCATTCATTAGTTAGGCCGAGGCCTGTTTGGTGATTGAATAAGCGGGCTGCAATAAATCCTGCAAAGCTTCCCAGGAGGGCTCCTCCAAGAATATCCGCCGGATAATGCACGCCCACATAAATCTGGGCATAGGATATGAATCCTGCCCATAAAAAAGCTATTCCCCACCACGAAGAACGTGACCTCAGGGTTTGATATATGAACATGGCGATGGCAAAATGATTGGTGGCATGCGAGGAAGTAAAGCTTCCATTCATGCCACATGTTTTTGCCAGGAAACGGATCTTATGGGCCATCACCTCGTCCCTGCATGGCCGGGGACGGTATAAGACCTCTTTGATCACATGACTGCTTAACAGGTCGGTGAGCGCCACCAGTCCAATCAGGGCCACGGCCCACCAGAATCCCTGTCTGCCGAAGTTAATGGTGGCCATCAGCAGCAGAAAAACATAGAGAGGTACCCAGAATGTGGATTCCCTGATAAACAGGGAAACGGTATCGAATAGTGGCGACTGCCAATCGCGGTTGATCTTAAGCATCAACGCGTAATCAGCATGCACCAGTTTCTGGAAAAAAGACAGTTCTTCCAATAATACCATGCGCAAATATAGTAAATCCGCCCTCTTTCATCTTTTGGCTCCTGCATGGACACCTGTCAGGCGATAAACCAGTTCGTATTTCCGGCCTTGTCGGTTATTGTTGGCTGGTAAATCCTGCTTCGATGCTGAATGACTGGCCATTGCTGGCCTTCCGGCCGTTAAAAAAGCAAGCGAAAGCTTTTTTTCAACTTTTCACCCAACCCTTTTGAGATTGGCATATTTTCGCGTTTCTAAATCTGTGATCTGTGGCATTGATAAAAAGTATTTCTGGTATCAGGGGCACCATCGGCGGGAAGCCCGGTGATACCCTTTCCCCTCTTGACGTTGTGAAATTTACCGCAGCTTTTGGAAGCTGGCTGGTTGATAAAACTGGAAAAAGGAAAGTAGTGATCGGCCGTGATGGCCGGATGAGCGGGCCTATGGTGAGTGGTTTGGTGAGTAACACGCTGGTAGCCCTTGGAATCGATGTGGTTGATCTGGGATTGAGCACAACACCCACGGTGGAAATTGCCGTTACCTCGGAAATGGCGGCCGGCGGAATGATTATCACAGCCAGCCATAACCCCCGGGAGTGGAACGCCCTGAAGTTGCTGAATGCAGCGGGAGAATTCATATCGGGTGACGACGGGGCCGATGTACTGGCGCGCGCAGAATCCGGAAGTTTCAGTTTTGCTCCTGTTGAGAAGCTGGGCAATTATTCGGAAAACCACAGTTACATGCAGAAGCATATAGATGCGATTCTGGCATTGGACCTGGTGGATGTTGCGGCGATAAAGAAGAAGAAACTCAAGATCGTGGTGGATGCGGTGAACAGCACGGGAGCGATCTTTGTTCCTGAGTTGCTAAAGGCCATGGGCATCAAGGATATCATTTTGCTGAATGGTGAAGTGGACGGCAAGTTTGCCCATAATCCCGAGCCGCTCCCGCAGAATTTATCCCAATTATCCCTTGAAGTGAATAAGTCCGGTGCTCACCTGGGCATCGCTGTTGATCCGGACGTAGACAGGCTGGTATTGGTTTGTGAAGATGGTTCGATGTTCGGAGAAGAATATACCCTGGTAGCCGTTGCAGACTATGTCCTCGGAAAACGAAAAGGCAATACAGTGAGTAATCTTTCCTCTTCCCGTGCTTTGAAGGATGTTACGGTGAAACATGGGGGCGAGTATTTCCCAAGTGCCGTTGGAGAAGTGAATGTGGTGAAGAAAATGAAAGAGGTGAATGCAGTGATCGGAGGTGAAGGTAATGGGGGGATCATTCTGCCCGACCTGCACTATGGCCGCGATGCCCTGGTAGGTATCGCTTTGTTTCTTACCCATTTGGTGAGCTCTGAGAAAAGTGCAAAGCAACTTCGGGGATCATACCCGGATTATTTCATCATCAAGAATAAAATGGAGTTGGAGCAGGGGCTCGACCTGGATTCTATTTTCAGCAAGATCAGAACCAAATACAAAAGTCATCCCGTAAACACGGAAGATGGACTGCGCATTGAGTTTGATAACGACTGGGTGCATCTTCGATCGAGTAATACGGAACCCATCATCCGGATCATCGCGGAAAGTAATTTCGAAACCACCGCTAATAACATTGCACTGAGGCTGATGCATGATATTCGGGAATCCATTTGAATTGGCGAATTAACGGAT
>JBBAJO010000020.1:0-60319 GCA_040404005.1 Chitinophagaceae bacterium | reverse complement strand
CTTTCAACAGGTAGGGCTTAATGAATGCCTTCAGCCCACACTTGGTCAGGTTCTTACGCCGGTACATCGTTTCCCGGCCCATGATCCTGAACAGGCGGCGGATACGTTTGGGGACATGGGATGTAACAAGCTGAGACCTTAGATCTCTATCCCCAATATCTTAAAACTTTTTTTAATAACTCATTCTCGACCTTCAGCTGACCGATGGCCGCGTAGAGTTTTTCGGTATCCTGAACCTCATTGGAGTCAGAACGTTCAAAAGTGGCTGAAAGGTTCTCCAGTGTCGGCTTGCCGATATTCCGCAAGGAATGCAGAAATTCCAAATGAATGTCGTAGGGCCTATTGGACGTATATTTGGGTATAGAGCAATTTACAAGAAATATTCGGACATAGAAAAATAACTACCGCTAACACCACATTGGCAATAGGCAGGGTTTCGTCTCCGCTTGACAGTTTTGTGGTTACAGAAAGTTCAGTTCTCCGAACAAACTTCTGTGCTGAAAAGACCGCCCATCGCCAATCTGAAAACCATAAGCGGCAATTGTATATGCCCAATCCAGGGATATTTTCATTAGTTTTATTCTCATGAAAAAAGAGAATGACGGTTATTTAAATATAATGAAGAGGCCATTTAACCTGTTTTTAGTTTTGGGTTTAATATTTTTGTGTGAAATTCCATTATTGCGATTCCAAGAAATGGATTTTCATTTTCATGATACCTATTTTGTCATTAGTTCTACACTGTTACCAGCAATTGCATTATTTATTTCAATTTTGATTTGGCTTGTTTACTTTTTGACGCGTAGGCATTTGGGAAGTAAAGGGGTAATATGGAACCATGTAGCTATAACAGGTTTTTTTCTGGTATTACTTGGCCTGGCCCCTATTATTTACAATCAAAATTTCAGCAGGTTTTGCAGGAATGCCCAGGATTTATTATGACTACTGGACGATTGAGAGGTATAAAAAACTCCGGTATTTCGGCAATCTCATTCTTATCGTATTTTTTGCAATTGTATTTACTCAGCTTCTTTTTGTTTTGATTTTTGGAATCAGATATTTCAAGAAGTGGCGATTATGACTACAAGTTGCACTAACATAGTTGCTTGCCACGACACGGGCTTCCGGAATGGTTTACTTGCTGGTATACCAGGTCTGCCGTAAAGAAAAAAGGTACGCCAATTTGCGGCAGCCCAATTTAAGTTTAGCCCGAGCTGCGGTAAGCCTTCACCGGTATAGGGCATTTTGAAACGACAACGAAAACAATATTTAAACGACAAATATTATGAAACTGAAATTTTTTGTGCTAACATTCCTTCTTCTTTTTGCAAGAGGTTGTGACTTTTATTCAACGAGCCTTTGGTTTTTTGACAACCCCACAGACGAACAAAATATTTTATACAAATATTTTGGTGTTGGCTGGACTGGTTTAATTATATCTAATGTAATTATTGTTGGAATTATTATTTATGCATTTTATTACTATACGTTTAAGTATAGTCCGACAAAATTCAAATCCACTTCAAATAATCTGACTGATTTTGTCTCTGAACTATATTTTAATGAAAAGGGACGATTTCTTGAAATCTTCTATAAGACACCCGAAAACAAAAAGATACTTCTTGCTCACTCAGGATATGTTTTCGTTCGAGTTTGCATTTTTGGAAGTTTCTTAGCAACAGTTCATAATTTATGTCAATTCTATAATATCTCATTTTATAATTCTTTCAGAGATTTAGTTGGCAGACCGTTATATGTAATTTATGGATTAATTATAGTCTCGTTTCATTATTTTATTTACAGACTTTGGAGTGAAGAGTATAGACTGACAATTGACAAACATATCAGTGAAACGTGAAAGAGAAACGCTCTATACGGGTTCGTCTCATGGCGTCAGGACTTCTTAGTCATCGTTTTTTTATTCGCTATTGTACTGTGGTTCCTGCTTGAATTCATCTAAATGGCTTTTGTATTTATCTGCATTATGTCATTAGTTTGTTCTAGCTTCAACTACCGGGTCGGACGTTTGTCAAGTACCGTCTCAACGCCAAGCCATTTTTAATTGGCGGCAATTAGTATGCTCAAGTAATTTTAAAAACATAATTTTGCAATACTCTTAATGTAATAACAATGAAGCAAAACTTAATTTCTATACTTTTATTTATACTGTTAGGGTTTATTTCAATCGGATCAAAGGCACAAATAAAAATGAATCCTGATTATTTTTCATTCAAGTATAAAAAAGAGTCATCTCCCTATTCGTTTAGATTGGCAAATAGAGATTCTATCTTGGCTTTCTCATACCGTTTATATAATTCGAATCCGAATATAAAGGTACTGCCGGTGGACAATATGTTATGTTTAATACCACCTTCCGACATTAAATACCATATTCAAATATTGAACCCATACCTAACTGGCGACGGTTACATTTACAATATGCCAAATGCCTTGCCAAAGGGTGACCTAGTGAAACAATAACGCCAGCCAATATGCGGTTTGCTGCAATGCCTGCTGGACGGGATAGCTTCAGGTTCTTCTATCCATCATCTTCAGATTCGGCCTGATCGGTTTTCAATTGATTTTGTACTAAATTCAATCATCAATATTCAAATTGGAATCAGTTGTCGGGCTGACAGTTTCCAAATGCCATTACAGCAGCAAGCCGTGATCGTTGGCAGAAGTATCTTGACAACTGCACTTGATGACGAGGTGAGTTCAATTGAAACTGTTAATTGTCATGATTAAGAAATTTAATGAGTAGCGTCGTAGCTTGACGCCCTTGAAGAGGTTGGTCGTATCCTCTATTTTGAGTTGGATATTATGGCTGACGGCTTGGCTAATTACTGAGCAGTTTTTTTTTGACCAGCAACACTCATGGAAGTATCATTTCTTTCATGCTGCATGGATGGCTTTCTTCACGATGATATCATTCAATTGGAAAGAACTTAAAGCTTTTTTCAGTTGGCAACATAAAAAAGAGCAAACGGTAACCAACAACGGCGAAAAAATCATTCGCTAATTTATGTGGTGATCGTGTATTAACCATGGGGAAAATCTCACGCTTTGGACAAATGATTTGTTAATGCTTTATGGTCGAGCCGACAGTTCTTTCCAAAGAAAACGGATCTTACCTTTATAACCGATCAGGAGGTTCAGCGAGTAGAGGACAACATTAATAACAGGCCTATCAGAAAATTTAATTATACATCAGCTAACCAGATCTACTCAATGAAAATCGCACTTATAACTTGAACTTACAATTGTTTACTGTTGACGACCTTACATTTTTGAAAGTAAAGCATCGAGGTTCAGATATTCTTATTTTTGACACTACAGGAAAAGTACAAACAAGGTTCGGGAGAAGTGGCTCTTACGATGGCAACAGTTCTTGGTATCACGACCTGACAATTGACAAAGAAGAAAATATTTACGTTTGCGACATTTTAGAAAACACAGTTCAAAAGTTTAGGAAAGTTCCTAACCATTGAAAGGGAAGTACGAACGCGCAACATGTATATTGCTGCAAGTGCGTCTGGACGTTGTAATCTGCGGCTGGAGTTCGCTATCAGAATCGGTTTCGGCGGAAGAAATTCTTGTGAGCTTATAGTTTTTATCTTGTAATTTCAAATCATTATGGAGCATCAGTTCCGGCCAGGTCAGGCAATGAATTCCAAACTTGCAGCATTACCTGTTTGTTAATAGTAAATTATTCTTAACAATATTCAATAATGAGGCAATTAATATTTTTACCTTTTTTGTTAGTTGCAACGCTCTCCTTTGGACAAAGCCAATCTAAAAAACAAAAAAGAGACAGCTTAACTGCTGTGAACTTTAGTATTGTCAGTATGTTCTTAAGTCTGTCACCTACCGATGATATTGCTGATATTGGAACAGGAGGGGGTTATACCTTAATTCCTATCGCCAATAGTTGTCCGGAATGCAAATTTGTAGTTGAAGATATCGATAGTTCTTCTTTCAATCTGAAGAATCTGGCTGGGAGAATTAATAATACCGGCAACAAGACAAAGATTGAAAATTTCGCATTTTATTATGGGACCGAAAAGACAACTAATTTGCCTTCTGCAAAATTTAATAAGGTTTTAATTTTTGATGTCATTCACGAAATGACTTATAAAACTGAAATGCTGAATGATATCAAAAGAATATTGCAGATAAATGGCTCCATTTTCATTAGAGAGATATTAGTACACAAGCCGGAAAAAAAAGGCAGGGGTTGCAATTATCCTTTTTTAACGGAGTTGGAATTTAAGAAACTAATGACTGACAATAATATTTTTATAAAAAGGGAGAGCATCACACTTAGCAGCGGTTACAATAAGTACACAAAAATATTTGAGTGCATATCTCTTCATTAACCAGTTGCTAGCATCAGGGTTTATGTAATTGGGGCTGTACTCTTTAGCCAATGAGTCAATTTGCCAATTGATAGTCCTGCCCCAACTGCCACTGGTTACCATAAAATCCGGCTGCTTTAAGGCCGTTGTCGCCGCCCTTAAGCATGTCGATGGTAAAGACCATGAAATCAGGAAATCCACTTCCGCCACTAAAATACTGATTGGCATCTGCAGCCCTCATACCCTGAATGCCGGTGCCGCCGATCAACGCGATCATACTGTGATTCGACAATGAATTTGGCCAGATATAGAAAGCCCCGATATCATCACCTGTATAGGTTTTATTACCCACACTGACTTTGCTACGCTCCATCTTAATCGGACATTCTTTCAACAGCGCCGCCGCCGCCGCATTGGTGGTGTTATTTCCGTAAATCACAATGCCCCGATCAGCATAATTGATCTTTAGAAATTCTACGTCCGACAAAACATCGACAGCTCCATTGCCACGGAAGTACCAGGTTTCAAGATCGTACACGGCTTTGTTGTACGACCAGGCATTTTCTTCCGCGGTTCCCTTCGTTCCATAAACAAAAATCATCCTATGGTTGAAGGCTTCTTTAAGCCCCCCGTTTCTGATGATCCCTTTTTCACTGACCGAAGGCGCACTGCCCACATTCCATTTACCATCCCTGGTCAGTACCACGCCATTTTCGGAAGTCTTGATAACCGTGATGGATTCTTTATCCAATTCGATCTTTACCGTATCACCGGTATTAAATCCAGGGAGGTCGATCTTCAGGGCGCCTATATTTTCTGTAGTTCCTTTAATGGTTCTGGCTTTAAGATTTCTGCTTAAGACCACCCTGCTGTAGTCGTAACTTTTCTGTTGTTGTAAGATGGTGATCCAGCGGTGTGTCGCAGAGATCGCCGTAGACGCTGTGCTGAAATCTATCTCATTAGCCGCGTCAAGGGCAGGAATCGTGTGCCATTTGAAATAATCAAAAATCGGCTTCCAGTCCACACTTTGATCGCCGAACCAATGGCTTCCACCGGGGTATTCGTAGTAACTGAAATCCTGGTGAAATTCACCCAGCACTTGTCTCATTTGCCTTGCCAGCCTAACGGGCACTGTTTCGTCAGCATCGCCGTGAAAGATGTATACTCCACCGGCTTTATAATTTTTTGCGAGCTCCAGCACGTTGGCGGGGTTACTGGCCCTGACCAGCATTTTCCTTATCGGTGAACTGGCGTCTGTTGGGATCTGTCCATCCGCTGAGCCATATCCGGCAAGGGTTGGGTATCCTGCGCAGGGAGCGATGGCTGCCCATTGACCGGCATAGGTAGCACCGAGATACCAGGTGCCGTGGCCACCCATCGAATGGCCCGTCAGGTAAATCCGCTGCGGATCGGGGCTGAACCTTTTCTTCGCAATGTTCAATACTTCCAGCGCATCCAGTCGACCCCAGTCTTCCCAGTTGAATCCCCTGGGCCTGCGGTTCGTTGGGGCTACCACAGGTCCCTCTTCTTTTGGCTTATATGCCCTGGCCTGGGAGATGGCTTCCACTTCAGCGCCATGTACCGAAAAGAAAAGCGAAGGAGCTTGCCCGTTGCTGTTCTTCTGAGGCGCTACGGCATAATACTGCACACTGCCGTCGATATCGCTGATGAACGTATAGCTCGCGTGTTCTCCGGCGTTCACCGCTGTTACGGACAACGACGTAGTATCTATCAACTTCTTTCCATTGTATAGTTTCAGGCCCAGCCGATAGTTGCCTTTTTGAATATCGGACGGAACGGGGATCTGCAAAGGAACTTTTCGAGTAGCCAGGGCGATAACAGTTGGAAGCGCAGTCCGTATGCTCTTGTCTTCAACGATTGCTTCAATCGCCAGTTCTTTGGCGGATATGGCCGATGTGTTTCGCACAACAACGCCTGCCCACTGCGGCCCTGCAGTTTCACCTTTCACGAAGAATGGAAGCGTAGGGTCTTTGGTGAGTATCTCAATGGGCTTCTTCGGGAACTCGAGCTTCGCGGAAAGGGCTCCAAACCTTCCCATACCCACTGTACGTATATATATCTCGTTCAACCCTTTCTTTAATTCCACCGGAATATTCATCCAACCATACCGGTACTGGTCGCCGCCATGGGGCACGCCGTTGACATATAACATCGCATTGCCTGTAGCGATCAAAACAGCTGTTTGTTTTTTGGGCGATTGATATTGGAGATAGAGATAACCGCCGCCAAGGGCCTGGCCGCGGAAAACATGATTGGTGTCTGGCAGCATTTTGACCCAGGTGTTTTTGTTCTGGGCGTTGTTGATCACAGGCGCGCCTTCTTTTGGGCTTAGACCTCCCTGGTATAATTCATAAGCAAGGGCATCAGCATAAAGAGCCTGCCTGCCATATTGGTGCACGGCACCACTCGCAAGCCCTTCATTGAAATAAAATGTCTCCTGGGCACGGATGGTTTTTGAACCAACGAAAATCAAGACGAACAAAATCAACTTCTTCATGCATTTTGGGATTTACGGCAGTAAGATAAAGAGGAAGCGCTAATTTTAGATCATGTCATTCATTACTATGCGGGTTTTATCGGTAATCGTTTTCATCTTATGTCAGTTTCACAGTTTTAGCCAGATACCCCCCATCTATAAGCAAGCACTGGCGCCCGTGGAATCAAGGGTGAAGGACCTGGTGGCACGCATGACGCCGGAAGAAAAATTCTGGCAACTGTTTATGATTCCCGGTGAGATCAAAGCAGGTGAGGAGTCGAAATATGTCAACGGCATATTCGGTTTCCAGGTCAGCGCCGCCAGCCAGGGCGGAAATGCATCGGCACAACTGCTTACCTACAATGCTACCGACGATGCAAAATCTCTCGCAAAGAAGATCAATGATATCCAACGTTATTTCATAGAGCGGTCACGACTCGGCATTCCGATCATCGCATTTGACGAGGCCCTGCATGGGCTGGTGCGTAAAGGAGCTACCGCGTTCCCGCAATCCATTGCCCTCGCTGCCACCTGGGATACGGCCATGATGCATAAAGTGGCCAATGCCATCGCCCTCGAAACCAAACTTCGCGGCATCCGGCAGATCCTTTCGCCGGTGGTGAACCTCGCCACCGATGTCCGTTGGGGAAGAACAGAGGAAACCTATGGGGAAGATCCCTACCTCTCCGCACAGATGGGTATTGCATTCGTCAGCGAATTTGAAAAGAAAGGCGTGGTGACCACACCCAAAAATTTCCTCGCAAACGTGGGTGACGGCGGTCGTGACAGCTATCCCATTTACAGTTCCAACAACCAATTGGAGGAAACGCATCTCTATCCCTTCAAAGAGCTGATCGAAAAAGGCGGCGCGCGGTCACTGATGACTGCCTATAATTCTGTGAACGGGAAACCTTCATCGGCCAATAACGACCTGCTGCTGAAAAAACTTAAGGAAGAATGGGGCTTCAAAGGTTTTGTGATCTCTGATGCCGGCGCGGTGGGAGGCTCCCTGGTTCTTCATAATACTTCGGCCGACTACCCAGAGTCTGGCGAACAGGCGATCAACAACGGCCTTGATGTGATCTTCCAAACTGATTATGACCATTATAAATTATTCATCCCGCCATTTCTCAATGGCAAGATCAATGCGGCCAGGCTGGACGATGCCGTTGCCCGCGTGCTGAGGATCAAATTCGAACTGGGCCTTTTTGAACAGCCCTATGTCACCGTGGATGATATCGACAGGTTGATCAACATGCCCGCGCACCGGAAAATTTCGGAGGACGCCGCTGCCGCTTCTTTTGTGTTGTTGAAGAATAAGGGCGGACTTCCGATTCGCAAAAATGTAAAAACGTTAGCGTTGATCGGAACCGACGCGGTGGATTCTAGACTGGGAGGTTACAGTGGTCCCGGCGGCGAGAAAATATCCATACTCGCAGGTATCAAAACGAAGATGCCTACGACAACAGTAACGTATTCTCCGGGCTATGATCGTGATGCGAAAGACTTTACGGTTGTCCCTGCTAGCGCACTGAAGATCAAGGGCGAGTATTTCAATAATCCCTCGCTATCCGGCACGCCCGTTTTTTCGCGGGATGATAAGCAGATCAATTTTCACTGGACCCTGTTCTCCCCCGATGAACGCCTGAAAAAAGATCACTACAGTGTGCGGTGGACAGGAGAGCTGACCGCGCCGCAGACCGGTAGAATGAAACTGGGACTGGAAGGCAACGATGGTTTCCGGCTCTACCTCGATGGGAAACTGATCATTGACCGATTCGTCAAACAATCCTTCCGCGCGGAACTGGCAGATGTTCTCGTTGAAAAAGGGAAGAAGTACAACATCCGCGTTGAGTTTTCAGAACCTGCAGGCAATGCCACCGTTAGGTTGGTCTGGAATGCCGGTGTCAACAACAACTGGCAGCAGAAGATCGATGCTGCCGTTGCCACTGCCAGGGCAGCAGAATCCGTGGTGGTGGTTGCTGGTATCCATGAAGGCGAATTCCAGGACCGCGCCTATCTGAATCTGGAATGGCACCAGGAAGACCTGATCCTGGCCCTCGCTAAAACTGGTAAACCGATTCATGTATTATTGGTGGGTGGTAGCGCTATTGTGATGGATAAATGGCTGGACAAAGTGCAGTCGGTCTCCATGATCTGGTATCCCGGAGAAACAGGAGGGAACGCTGTTGCGGATATGCTTACAGGTGCCGTTAATCCTTCCGGGAAACTTCCCATAACCTTTCCAGTGCACGAGTCGCAACTTCCCCTCGTATATAACCATAAGCCAACGGGACGTGGCGATGATTACCATAACCTCAGTGGGCTTCCCTTGTTTCCGTTCGGTTATGGCCTCAGCTATACCAGCTTCTCCTACAGCGATATCAAGCTCTCATCTTCCACGCTGAGTGCCGGCGCTACAGTGGAACTGAGTTGTCAGGTTAAAAACACAGGAGCTGTGCGGGGTGCCGAAGTGGTACAGTTATATGTGCGCGATGAATTAGCATCGGTAGCAAGGCCAGTCATGGAATTGAAAGGGTTTAGAAAACTTAGCCTCGAACCAGGTGAGTCGAAGAAAGTTTCTTTCACCATTACGCCCGACATGCTCTCCATGTTCAACGAACAGGGCAAGCGCATCACAGAGCCTGGTATGTTCAGGATCATGATTGGTACATCGAGCCGTGATCTGCCGTTGAAGACCGATCTGGAATACAGGTAGCCATTATAGTGAGGCTTATTTTTTCTTGTACGATAAGCCTTCGCGATATCTAAACAGTTCATAACCTTTTCCTTCGAGGTATCCAGGCACATCAGACAACTGGTTCTGCGCTTTTTCTTCTGATACCGGCGTTGAGAATGGCATCTTACCTGAAGGATTGAATTTGCCCGTCACTACATCGATCAGGGCATCGCTTGTGGTGCCAAAGGTCGCGAGTATACCGGCGAAACGCTGGCGGGTAGACTCATTATAAATTTCATCGATCACCCAGGGATTGGTATAGTTGATGGCGAGGATGGTAGGTTTTTTTGCGGTCAGCTCATTGATGTATTTCACATCTACCGCGTTTTTAGATAATGATAAAAGGATAGGCGCACTCTGGGATTCGAACAGGGATGAGGCTCCCGGAGATATCCACAGCAGGATCATGTCCGCTTCTTCAGGCGTTTTTACGAATTCGATGTCTGCACGTGCCTGCGCCGGTTGATACACGTTGCTCGGAGATGCCCCGCCTCTTTTCTGAAAATAGGATTCGAAATAGATCTTTGTTCGTGGCTTAACGGGCAATTGATTTTTTTCGTTCCTCAATAACACGATCGATTTTCTCATGGCCAGATCGGCAAGTGCCTGGAAGTTTTTGTTGCCGGCAATGGTGGCCGCTTTTTCTTCGTCCACATAAGGATTTTCAAACAGCCCCAGTTCAAACTTCTCCATCAGTAGGCGATAGACCGAATTGTCGATCAGCTTCATGTCCACCTTGCCGGTATGAATGGTCTCCAGCAACTGCGCAGGATCGGCGGTACCCGAGAAAAGATTAACACCTGCTTCCAGTGCTTTCTGGTAACGCTGGATGATGGTCAGGTTTTCCACGCCCCAGGGCATCATTTCAATGGGACCCGTATCTGAATTGATGATGCCTTTAAAGCTGAGGCTGTCACGCAGCAAGTCTTTGATCACCCCTTTGTTGTAGGCATAAGCGACCGTATCATATTTGGTATCCTTGGGGATGGAGTAGTAAGGCATGATGGCTGACGTTCCGGCCTTGATCGCCGCCTTGAAAGGGATCAGGTTGTTTGCGAACATCTTGCCAGGGAAAATTTCGTACTTGCCCCAGGAGAAATGCGGATCCTGCCCGCCCTCGCCGGCACCACCACCCGGAAAATGTTTGGTGGTCAGGGCCACTGATGTGGATGATAGTTTAGTACCCTGGAAGCCCAGCACCACTTCGGTCATCATCTTCGCCACCCATTCAGCGTTTTCGCCAAATGTTCCCTCAATGCGCTGCCAGCGTGGTTCAGTGGCCAGGTCAGCCATGTACATATATCCTTTTCTCAGGCCCACCGCCAGCCATTCCTGGCGGGCGATGTCTGCAAATTCGCGTACCAGCGAGAGGTCATTCATCGCAGAAAGACCGAGTTCACCAGGCCAGGTGGAGAAAGGCGTTACACCCACACTCAGTCCTACCGAAGCGTCCTTGGTGATGTGGTTCCGCGGATTAGATGCAACGATGGCGGGTATGCCCAGGCCATCGCTTTCACAAACCGCCTGCAGTTTATTGGACCATGCTGCTATGGTGCGTGGAGCCGTATTCGCCCTCAATATGAAATGACGCAGTTGAAATTGTTTGACCGCCTTGGTTGTTCCGGCCGCCATCATCAATGGTATGGGGAGTGGTTTTCGGGTGAACATATTCGTCGCATTCACCTGGTCTTCTTCATTGAAGTCACTCGTGATCGCTTCGCGGTTTCCGCCACCGCCGCCAAAAGGCGCATCATTTTTCATGCGCGTGGTACTGATCAGCATAAATCCCGCTTTCTGCTCTACCGACATTTTCGACAGCAGGTCTTTTGCACGTGCATCATTGGGAAGTCGCCAGTCTTCGTAGGAATCCAACTTGCCGTTTTTATTGAGGTCCTTGAACTGCATGCCGTTGACGGTAAGCAGTTGTGCGGAGCGATAACCAAGAACAGGTTGGCTTTTTGTTTGGGCGATCGCGGCAACCTGGGCAAATAGCAGTATGGCAAGAAGTTGGCGTCTGGTCATAAACAATAGTTGTTAAACCAAGCTACGTATAAAGATTAGCTTATTGGCTAATTGGCTCATTAGCTCATTCTTTTGTGCGAAGCCCTAAGTGATGACTTAACTTTTCGCCGAGCAGAATTAGTTAATTAGCCAATGAGCTAATCAGCCAATTACCAATAGCGGCTGAACCGGTAGCCCCTGCTCTTCAGGTAGGTCAGCAGCTCGGGCAGGCGATTGTAGAGTTTGTCCGTCCTGGCGGGTTCTGTGCCTACGTGGATCAGCAAGTGAAAACCATTCAGCCCGGAGGGACTTTCCCTTTCGTAACGTTTGATCCTCGCCATGATGGTGTCACTGCTGGTATAGTTCTTCATCTCGGGCGTGGTGTAGTCAGCATTCGAGGAAGTACCCGGCGTGAAGTTCACCATCGTGATGTCCATACCATTTACCATCTCATACACAGCGCGGTTATACCATTCATAGGGCGGCATGAAGTATTTTAACGTCTTCACGGGGATGCCCAATTTTTTCAGCGCGTTCTGGTTGTTGACCAGGTCCTTCTTAATGGTTTCTGTGCTTTCCAGCAGGCTGTCCCGCTTCGTCCAGTCGCAGTACAGCAAATGTTTATCCGAATGTGGACCTACATAGTGGCCGTCCATATACAGTTGCTGGGTTAATCTGGGTTCTTTGCGAACGAAGTCGCCCGTAAGGAAGAACGAAGCCTTGACTGAAAAACTGTCAAGCGTCTTCTTGATAAATGGCAGTCCCTCGTATAATTCATGGGCAGTGAAATTCAGGTAGATGGTTTTGGACGTGGTATCAGCACGATAGTAAGCACCCGCCTCTTCCTTTAGGGCAAGCTGTGTGGGATAGGGCTGTGCCTTCAATTGGCTGGCACCAAGCAAGAGGATGAGCAGGATCTTATTTTTGAGCATGCAACCAGGTTAAAAGCAGGAACAGGTCGGCCGACCCATCCATCGTTGGTTCATTGGTGGAGTAGTCTTCCCAGTCGTCCCAATAGGTAATGTGTTTCGGCTGAAATTGTTTGTATTCATCGGGCTCACTCAGACGGATCTGCAGCATGCCTTCGTGTATGCTCGACCACAATGGCCCATCTACCAGGCTTCCCTTGATCACTTCTTTCTTTAATCTCCAGAACGGCATATGGACATCCAGCGGGAAGTCGCCATCAGCGGGGATCCCCGTGATCATGCTGGTACCCCAGGGGTTCAGGCCCAGCAACCAATTGATATGGTCCTGCATGAGGGTATTGTATTTTTTGTCGCCCGTCATTTTCTCGTACAGGATGGCCTGGGTGGCTACGGCGGCTGCGAAATTATTGGAGCACCATACGAAAAGATGTCCTACCCCATAATCATTCAAATTGGCCTTGTTCATGATCTGGTCCAGGTTGTGCGCGTAGTAATCGGTCATTTTCTTTTTAACAGCAGCATCACCGATCTCCCACAGTACATAATGCCCCATGTTGACATAGGGATACATCTCATAGTGTGAGGTGCTGTCGCGCTCCATCCAGGAATAGGTGCCAATGATGTCGGCATAGTGCTGGGCATCTTTCAGGTACTGCGCGTCCCCTGTTGCCTTATACAGTTCAGCGGCGCCCCATTCCATATCATCCGCCCAGGTTCTTTCGTTGTAACGATAAGGTGCGCCAAAACTATTGCCTTGCTGGAAGCCTTCTTTCTCCTTGCCCATTTGATATAGTTCGATGGCATCCTTCAGACACTGTGCGGCAAAGATTTCATCTTTCAAATCATTCTTCCAGATCCGGTAGCCCATGGCCATGGCAGCAGCGGAACGTCCTGCTACATTGGATACGCCCGTTGCTTCACTTTTGTATTTGCCCAGCCCCTGCGGTTTACCGTTGGCAAAATAGGCGGGACGATCCTTGTTTGGTCCGAACCCATAATTCGCGGGATCCTCATTGGGCATTTTAAAGCCGAGGTGATCGCGGTCATCAGCCACCTGGTGGATCAGTTGGTCCGGTGTGGGATGCAACCTGTGTATCCAGTCCAACCCCCATTTCGCTTCGTCGAGGATATCGGGGATGCCATTTTCCCCGGGCTGGCCCCAGGCATTGTAAGCATCTGCAAAAGCGGTTTTGTCCCACTCATAGGCCTGCATCATCCTGGCTGTGGCATTGCTGCCCGTGATCAGGTATTTGAGTTGATCGCCGGCATCGTGCCAGCCGCCGCGGGCATCTACATAACTTCCGTCGGGCATATTGCCGTAGTAGGAACGGCCATCATGCACATGGCATACCTGATCGATATAGGGATTGAAACCGCATCGCTGGGTTTGCATGAAGTGAACTACATCTTCATAGATCGGGCCATAACTTCCAATGGTGAAGACAGTTGAACGAAGGTTTTTTTTTGCATTGGAGATATAATACTGACCCGGCTCTGTGATGGCGGAGAAATCGAGTTGATAGTTGAAAGGAAAAGGATCCCAAGCCGTTTTCTCAGATAGTGTGGCATTGAGTGGCCTGGCAACACCATCTTTAACGGACACGAGGGTGAATTTTTCTTTCAATTTAACCTTCGATAACACCAGTGCTTTTTTTGTTGCGGCGTTGGTATATCCCAGCAGGTTCACACGTACATGCGCGGGTGGGTCCTGCGCAATAAGTTGCATGCAGAGGGCCACTAATAACATCATAAGTAGGGAGCCGCGAGCCATCGTTGATTTCTTTTTCTGAATGTAAGTGCTATATGGTAATATATTTGTCAATAGCTGATCAAACTTTAATTTTTTATTCCTGATGGCATTATTGGCTGCGGATCTGGGCGGGACAAAACTGGCGCTGGGTATTTTTTCAGAGCAAGGGGAGATCCTGTTTGAAGAACGCGTTGCCCTGGAGCAACGTGCAGGGAAAGAAGTGGGGCAGCTGATCGTTGAACAGGTTGATCAACTCCTGCAACATTTTGAAGTATCTGCCGTAGGCATTTGTGTACCCGGCATTTACCGCAAGGCCTCAGGTACTGTGTGGGCACCAAATATCGGGGGCTGGGCAGACTATCCGTTACAAAGGGAGTTGGAAGCATTGCTGGATAAGATACCGGCCCGCATAGACAGTGACCGGGCCTGTTATATCTTGGGGGAGTACTGGAAAGGGGCCGCACAGGGATGCAGCGACGCCATATACCTGGCCGTCGGCACGGGCATTGGCGCAGGGATCATGGCGGGCGGACAAATCCTCAGAGGAGGTCATGATATCGCGGGGGCCATTGGTTGGATGGCGCTCGAAAGGCCGTTTAAGCCGGCGTACGTGGCTCAAGGATGTTTCGAGGGCCATGCGTCAGGAACGGGTATGGCACTTCACGCACAGAAACTGATGGAAGAAAATGCACAGTACAATGGCGCTTTGAGGCAGGCGTCGCGGGCAGAAGATGTATTCAAGGCTTATGAAACCGGGGATGAAATTGCGGTACAAGTCATCAACACATGCATCGAGCTGTGGGGTAT
This sequence comes from Chitinophagaceae bacterium, assembly GCA_040404005.1. GTDB lineage: Bacteria > Bacteroidota > Bacteroidia > Chitinophagales > Chitinophagaceae > Pollutibacter. Next base: position 45,237 of record JBBAJO010000020.1, on the reverse strand, counting down.
GGCTATTGCCAACCTCGTGAGTCTGTATGATCCCGAGAAGATCATCATGGGTGGCGGGGTATTTGGCCCGGGGGTAAGATTCATCCCGCGGATCGTTGAAGAGGCGGCGAAATGGGCGCAACCGGTAAGTATGAAACTGGTGCAGGTGGAGGCTTCCATGCTGCACGATAAAGCAGGGCTCTATGGGGCGGCGATGCTCGCACAACAAGGAAAAACGGACGCTGGTGTATAATAAAAAGATCGCTTTCGCTGCAGCCTGCTCTGGTATGCTGGTTTTTGGCATGACCATCGTAACCCTTGGCTCGCTGGCCAAAGAGCTGCAAGAGAAGTACTCGCTCAGTAACTACGATTCAGGAACCCTGTTCTCCATACTGCCATTTGGGTTGATCATTGGCTCGGTATTCTCGGGCCCGGTCGCAGATCGCTACGGTTACAGGAACCTGATCGCTCTTGCGGCCATCGGTATCTTCATCGGGTTTGAAGGAATCGCCTATTCCAACAACCTCGCTGTGCTACGTGCATTTATCTTGCTATTTGGCATCAGCGCGGGCGTGATCAACGGCGCTACCAATTCCATTGTGGTGGACCTTAGTGATGAACACAAAGGTCCTAATTTGAGTATCCTTGGTATTTTCTTCGGGCTTGGTGCCTTAGGGATGCCTTTATTGCTGGGTGTACTGATCACCCGCATGTCGCCCTTGCAGGTTTTGGCCGGCCTCGGCTGGATCACGCTGTTGGCGGGCATCACGTACAAGTTTGTACAGTTCCCGCCGGCGAAACAAACACAGGGCAAGGTAAAGGTGGAATGGAACAAGTTGATCAAGCCCATCCTGATCCTGATCTCCTTCTTCCTGTTTTTTCAAAGTAGTCTTGAATCCATCATCACCAATTGGACCACCATATACATCGGGTCAAGGCAACTGATGTCGGAAAGCTGGGCCCTGGTTGCTCTATCTATCCATATGCTGGGCACGGTGCTGATGCGGGTGATCACAGGTACCCTGATGCGTAAGGCCTCGCAGGTGGGCATACTTTGGTTATGCCTTTCCCTGTTGCTGCTGGGCGTGCTGTTGATGCAGCTGGGTACGAACGGTTATGTTGTAATCGCAGGACTGTTTCTTTCTGGCGCAGGCGTATCAGGAGGGTTCCCGGTGATGCTGGGCTTTGTGGGGCAACATTTCCCATCAATATCCGCAACAGCCATCAGTTTTGTATTTGTAGTGGCGCTGATCGGCAATATGCTGATCAACTATCTCACGGGCGTCCTCATCCAGCAGTATGGTGTGGAATATCTTCCCATCATATGCTATTTCGCAATCGCTGTGATGGTTCTTTTCTTCTATTTTATCGTTAAACAACTAAACCAAAAAACCAACTGATCATGTTAGCAAAACAATGGCTTGCAGAAGCGAGGGCAGTGATGGCCCGAATCGAAGACACGCAGATGGAGAACATCCAGAAAGCTGCGGTAGTGATGGCAGACAGTATTGAATGCGGACGCTGGGTACATACTTTTGGCTGTGGCCATGCTACCATCCCCGTAGAAGAGATGTATCCGAGGATCGGGGGTTTTGTGGGTTTTCATCCCATGGTGGAACTGCCATTGACTTTTTTCACCCGCATTACAGGGGAGATGGGTGTACACCAGTTTGTGTTCCTCGAAAGGGTGGAAGGCTATGGTGTAGAGATCATGAAAGGCTACACTTTCGATCCCCGCGATACCATGTGGATCTTTTCCCATACCGGGATCAATAACGTGAATATCGACGTAGCCCTGGAAGCCAAGAAACGCGGCATGAAAGTGATCGCATATGGCTCAGCAGCTACGGCAGCGGGAAAGAAGAGCCGCCATTCGTCTACCAAAACCATATTCGACATCGCTGATATCGTTGTCGATTCCTGCGCTCCTGCCGGGGACGCTACTGTTCCCGTGAAAAATCACCAGGATAAACTGGGACCGGTGTCCACCATGGCATTTGTCACGGCCGTGTGGATGACGGTCACTACAGTTGGTGAAATTCTTGCAGAGCGGGGATTCAAGATGCATATCCATCCTTCCCACAATGTTCCGGGGGATACTACCGCGAAAGAAAGGCTGGAAGAAGCGCTGGCTACCTATAAAACCCGCATTGCTGGGGTTTAGACGAGCATATTTTACCAATTATCATTTTATGCCAAAAAGGTGCTCCCAGAGCGCCTTTTTGTATTAAATTATGGGAACTTTGTAATCCATAACCCGACTATGTTAAGAGTGTTCCTGGTTAGATCGATTTTTGTGCTATTGACCGGCTTCAGTTGCTTTACCGCTGCAGGCCAGACTCCCCATCTTTTTACAAAACAACCTTCTTCCCAAACCGGCATTCTGTTTAAGAACGTGCTCCCGGAAACCGCGGAGCTGAATATCATCACCTACGAGTATTTTTTCAATGGTGGGGGCGTGGCAGCAGGAGATTTCAATAACGATGGGCTGATCGATCTGTTCTTCACGTCTAACATCATGCCCAACAAACTTTATCTGAATAAAGGGAATTGGACATTTGAAGATATTACCCGCACCTCAGGGGCAGGGGGCCGGCGCGGTTGGAAAACCGGTGCTTCGGTTGCTGATGTAAACGGCGACGGTTTACTGGATATCTACGTATGTTACTCGGGCAATACAGATTCATCGTACCGGGCCAATCAGATGCTGATCAATAACGGCGACCTCACCTTTACGGATAAAGCAAAAGAAATGGGTATGGACGATCTGGGCTATTCCACCCAGGCCGCTTTTTTTGATTACGACCGCGATGGCGATCTCGATCTCTACGTAATGAATCACAATAACCGGAGCCTGCGCAATTTTGATGCGGCCTATGTGAAAAAAATGGTAGATCGGGATGCGGGTGACAGGCTCTATGAGAATCGCGGTGGTATGTTCATGGACGTGACCCTGAAAGCCGGCATCATCTCTAATCCACTGGGTTACGGTCTGGGTATCAGTGTCTCCGATCTGAATAATGACGGGTACCCGGATATCTATGTGACAAACGATTACGTGGAAGAAGACTACATGTACATCAACAACAAAAATGGAACGTTTAGTGAAGTGATGAAAACGTCCCTCGGACACCTGTCTAATTTCGCGATGGGCGTTGATGTGGCCGATATCAACAACGATGGTTGGGCCGATATTTTTACGCTCGACATGCTTCCGGAAAGTAACCGTCGGCAAAAGTTGTTATACGCACCCGATAACTACGAGCTGTACGCCAATACGCTACAAAACGGTTTCTATCACCAGCTGATGCGCAACATGTTGCAGCTGAATAACGGCAACGGTACATTCAGCGAGATCGGGCAGATCGCCAAAGTGTCTAACACAGACTGGAGTTGGGCCGCACTGCTTGCGGATTATAATAACGACGGACTCAAAGATCTTTTTGTCACCAATGGCTATGGCCGGGATATGATCAACCGCGACTTTATGAAGTTCTATGCCGATGAGCGGCTCAAGTATTGGCAAGGTAAAACGGACGATAAGATGCTGGGCATGTTGCAGACCATCACCACTACGCCCCTGCACAATTACGTTTTTGAAAATGTCAACGGCCTCCAGTTTACTGAACGATCTACAGAATGGGGCCTTGATGAGTTTAACCTGAGTCATGGTGCCGTTTATGCTGACCTGGATAATGATGGCGACCTTGATCTGGTGGTGAATAATATGAATGTGGAAGCCAGTCTTTACCGAAACAATACGATTGAAAATAAGTCGGGCTCGCATTTCCTGAAACTTGACCTTAAGGCAGCCGGCCAAAACAAATGGGCCATCGGTGCCTCCGTTACGGTGTTTGCGGCAAACAGTCAGTACTCCGTGCAGAATTATCCCGTACATGGATTTCAATCTGCCATGCTGGGGCCCTTGCATTTTGGAATAAAAGAAAACAAGATCGATTCGATCAGGATCATCTGGCCCGACGGTGCTTTTGAAATGAAGACAGGCACTGTCCCGATAGATACTTTACTGGCCTATGAGCAGGCGCAAACTTTGAAACAATGGGTAGCCGTGCCCTCTCCCACCAATACCGTATTTCGGGAAACGGAGGTATCCATGTTATACACGCATACCGAAGATGTGGTGAACGATTTCAAGATCCAGCCGCTCATGCCCAATATGCTCTCTTACAGCGGGCCCAAATTCTCAACGGCGTATGTGAACGACGACAGGCTGTTGGATATCTACATCTGCGGCCCTAAAGACCAGAAAGGAAGTATTTTTTTACAAGATGAAAACGGAGGCTACGCAGAATCGAAGCAGCCCGATCTTGAGAAGGATGAAGCGTCTGAAGACTGTGCAGCGGTTTTCTTTGATGCGGATGGCGATGGGGATATGGACCTCTATGTAGTGAGTGGCGGGTATGCTGTGGATGAGCCTTCGCATTTGCAGGACAGGTTGTACATCAATGAACGCGGCAGGATGGTACGAAAGAAAGACAATCTTCCTGTTGAGAATATATCTGGCTCACAAGTGCTGATACTTGATTTTGACGGAGACGGGGATAATGATGTGTTGGTAACGGGCAGGGTGATCCCCGAAAAATATCCTCAGCCCGCTTCAGGCATGTTACTGCAGAATGATGGGAAAGGCAAGTTCACTGATGTTAGTTTAACGCGCACGCCGTTCCTGGCAGAACTGGGAATGGTGACCGATGCCGCTTGGGTGGATATCAACGGGGATAAAAAAAATGAGTTGATCGTGTGTGGCGAGTGGATGAGTTTCAGGGCCTTTGAGTTTGTAAATGGTCAGGGTCAGGAGATCACGGACAGGGTGTTTAAGGGCAGGATGAATGGCTGGTGGAACAGGATGAGTTTTGCGGATCTGGACGATGACGGTGACCTGGACATGATCGCAGGGAACTGGGGCGATAATAGCCAGATCCACGCGAGTATAAAAGAGCCGGTTGAATTGTACTATGGCGACTTTGATAAAAATGGGTTCATCGATCCCCTGATCTGTTATTACATTCAGGGCAATTCATATCCCATGGCATCAAGGGATGAGATGACGGACCAGATCGTGAGTCTTAGGCAGAAGTATCCGAATTATGATTCGTATGCAGACATGACGATCAAGGACGTGCTGACCAAGGAACAGATCGATGGAGCAACCGTGTTATCGGCCACGCACCTGAATACGATATGGCTGGAGAATAAAGGGGGGCAGTTTGTTGCGCGTGCCCTTCCCCTGCAGGCCGACTACGCCCCAGTGTATGCGATCCATGTGGATGATTTTAATAAAGACGGAAAGAAGGATATTTTATTGGGCGGCAATATTGAGCAGACCCGGATCAAGATCGGGAAGATAGATGCGAGTTTCGGGGTGTTGTTAACCGGTGATGGAAAAGGGAATTTTACTTATGTTGATCAGCTTCAGAGCGGCTTGAAGATCGGTGGCTGCGTTAGGGATTTCGCTTTGATCAGCAACAAATTGGGTAAGAAAATATTGATGGCGGGTATCAACAATGGCCAGCCTGTCTTCATATCATACTAAAAAACATGAGTGTGAGAACATTAGTGATCGTATTGCTTCTGATAGCCAACAACATCGTGGCAGGTGGCCGGACGCCCACCGCAGCGGAGCAGTATGTGGGCTGCGTCAAGAAAGTAACCGATGTGATGTTGAATGATGTAGCATCGCCCGTTGCAGCAAGCCGTTACTACGCTTATGTAAACCTGGCTGCCTATGAAACCACGGCATTATATGGCAATTTAAAAACATTGAAGGGCTCATTACATGGTTTTGAAGGATTGCAGGTTGACCAGGCAATGATCTCCGGCACCGATAAGGAACTGGCTATTCTCTTAGCCGTGATGAAAATGGGAGAGCGCCTCTTGCCCTCCGGATATATGGTGAAGAAAGGCACGGACTCTATGCTGCTCAGTTATTCAAAAAGGTCAACTACGCCAAAAACAGTTGCGCTGGTGGATTTGGTAGTACAGCAGATCATGAAATACGTATCTGCGGATGGCTTCGGAAAGCTGAATAACATGCCCCGTTATGTCGTTAAGAAAGGCGATGGCTACTGGAGACCTACCCAGCCCGCGTTTATGGCTCCGGTAGAGCCGCATTGGAACAGCCTGCGAACCTTTTTCCTGGATTCTGCGCAACAGTTTAAACCTGCAGTTCCGGTTGCATACGACAGTTCCAAAGCCTCCGTTTTTTATAAGTTGGTGAAAGAGGTGTATGATGTTGACAAACGTGCCAATACGGAAGAAAGGGAGATCGCGAATTTCTGGGACTGTAATCCCTTCGCTGTGCAGCAAATCGGGCATATAGAATATGGGTTGAAGAAAATATCTCCCGGCGGACACTGGGTAGGGATCGCTGGTATTGCATGTAAACAGAAAAAGTTGAATCTGGAGCGGACCGTGATGGTGCATGCTTTGCTGAGTATTGGCCTTGCTGATGCATTCATATCCTGCTGGGATGAGAAATACAGATCTAACCGGGTGAGGCCTGAACATGTGATACAGAAATTGATGGATCCAGCCTGGAAGCCCTTATTACAAACACCGCCATTCCCAGAGTATGTGTCTGGCCACAGTGTAGCTTCAAATGCAGCGGCCGTTATACTCGCAGCTATTTTTGGGGATCAATTTTCTTATGCTGATGACACCGAGGTTGAGTTTGGACTGCCGATCCGGAAATTTAATTCTTTCAGCTCTGCTGCTGCCGAAGCATCCATCTCGAGGTTGTATGGCGGAATTCATTACCGTGATGGTATCGATCAAGGTGTTTGGCAGGGAAAAGAGATCGGGAGTTTTTATGTTAAAAAAATGAGACCCTATTTTGCTTCATTTGCAAAAGTGGGAAAATAAGCTATGCATATCAAGTTGTTTGTCGCCATCCCCTCTGAACTCCCGAGGGATGTTTGTCCGGAAGGCGTAGAACTAGTATATACAGGAGTAGGGAAAGTGAATGCAGCCATCAGTGCCACCCAGCATCTTATGCATTTGAATCCAAGGAACACGGTGGTGCTGAATTACGGGTCTGCTGGTTCTGCCATGCATCCGGTACTTAGCATGCTTACATGCAAGAAGTTTCAGCAGGCCGATATGGATGCGCGGCCACTCATGCAGCATAAGGGACACACGCCGTTTGACGATCTGCTATATCCGCACATTGAACAAGATATTTTGGTTTTTGGCGATGCGGGTGCGCTATGCACTACGCAGGATACGTTTCAGCAGCAACCCGAGTACGAAGTGAACGATATGGAGGCCTATGGCGTTGCCAAGGTTTGCAGGATTCTGGGATTTGATTTTACCGCCTATAAGTTTATCAGTGACAGCGGCGATGGCAATGATTGGGAAGAGAATCATCACCTCGGGATAGAACAGTTCCTCGACATACTCAACACAACGTGGTTGAATTCCATTAGATGATTTTATTCGGCGTTTCCTATTTTCTTACAAAGTAATTGTTGAAGCAAGCTGAACAGAAACGCTGTTTAAGTGTTTGTTGTGTTTTATATGTTGTCAGCGATAGACAGGGACAGAATCATTGAAATGGCTTGGGAAGACCGTACGCCATTTGAAGCGATCCATGCGCAATTTGGAGTGCCGGAATCTGAAGTGATCAGGCTGATGCGCCAGTCCCTGAAGAGGGGCAGTTTTAATCTCTGGCGGAAAAGGGTAAATAGCGGTGTAAGTCAAAAGCACCTAAAGAAAAGGGCTGCATCCATATCAAGGTTTAAGTGCAGCAGGCAGCGGGAAATCAGTATGAATAAAATTAGTAAGCGAGCATGAACGAATTGCACCTGACAAGTGCCCATTTAGAAAATTTTGAACGTTTCTACCGCGCCAATCTGATCAATAGTGTGACCGGGTATAAGCCCGCCATGCTCATCGGCACGCAGAGCCAGGAGGGTGTACACAATCTCGCCATATTTTCGTCCGTATTCCACATCGGCGCAGATCCTGCGCTGGTTGGATTTATACAAAGGCCCGTAGGCGTATCAGGGGATACATTCAGGAATATCACGGCAAGTGGATTTTACACCATCAATCATGTGCATGAATCGTTCACCGAGAAGGCTCATTTTACTTCCGCGCGTTTTGATGCTGATGTTTCAGAGTTTGAGGCTTGTAAACTGACTCCTCATTTTATTGAGGGGTTTCATGCGCCATTTGTTATGGAGAGCCGGATTAAATTCGGACTTGAGCTGGTTGAAGTGGTTCCCATTACCCATAACGATACGAAGATGGTCATCGGAAAGATCAAACACCTGCTGATCGATCCTGCCTGCATGGAAGAGAATGGGAATATCAACCTGGGCAAGGCGGGCGACATATGCATTTCCGGATTGGAAAACTATCATCGCGCAGAGAAAATAAAAGCCTATCCCTACGCGCGGGTAGTTGAGCTTCCTAAGTTTTGAAGGGTTATTGTTTTACTATTCAAAACTGAACACTTTCTTCCAGTCTTTTTTCATATCAACAATGGTCCACTTGAAGGTAGCGGCACTGTCCAACCCTTTGTTTAATTGCCCGATATGCGATTTACGGTCATAGGCAAATTCGCGGGTTGAATCGGTGTGGTGAACCATCATACCGAACCTTGGATAGCCAGAAGCGGTGGTAGTCCATTCAAGCATAGCATAATCCCCATCTGAATTGCCTGCTGCGAATACCGGTCTCTTCCCAATATGCTGATGAATGCCAACTGGCTTGCCCTCTTTATCATCAACGAAATTTAGCTCCGGCGTCTTTATCAAAACCGGCTTGCCATTCCTGTTCTCATACTTTGTTTTGATAGAAGTGCCAATGATCTGATAAGAAGGCAGGCCATAAACTTTCTCTGCCCAGGCCCTCATGAAATCTATACCGCCACCAGACACAATGAATGTTTTATAACCGTTCGCGCGGAGGAATTGCAGGAGTTCAACCATGGGTTGGTAGGTCATTTGATCATAGGGCTTCCCTGTGGTAGGATGTTTTGCTGTGCTGATCCAGTTTTTCACCGCTTTATCAAAATCTTCCGTGGTCATATTCGCGTGGGAAGCCATCATCACTGTAGCGATTCCTTTTTCTCCGGAGGCCATGAAGCCCTTCATATCGCCTTTAAGCAAGGATGAAAACGGTTCTTTTTTTGTCCACTCTGGATGTTTCGGCGCTATTGCTTTTATTTGGTCGATCGCAAAAAGCAATTGAAAATACACAGGCTGTTCACTCCAGAGTGTTCCATCATTATCGAAACAGGCAATGCGGTCTTCTTCAGGAATATATCCTGGACCGTCCTTGGTAGTGGTGAGGGTGACAAAATCTATAATTGATTTTCGGGACTCCCCTTCGTTCCAGGAAGGAAGAATGGTTGCCGCCTCAGAAGCGGGAACGGCTGTTTCCACTGCATTATTTTTTTCAGCCTGTTTACAAGAAAAGAAAACACAGGTGATAATAGCCAGGAACAAACATTTTAGCATGTGGTATTTTTTTGGAAATTAAGCTGAATCATTAGCATCCGGTTCGTTTAATTTGTAGCATATTCTTTCCAGATGTTGTTTCGGCGATCCGGTGATCAGTCTTTAACATTCTTTGGATAGACAACATTGGCCTCACCCAACCTGGTGTGTATTTTTTTCAGAAGCTCGCTTTGCAGGCGGCCTGATTCTGAAATGTTTCCAATCCAGCAAGAGACAGAAAAACGAATGGCTTGAGGGGCAATTTCCTCCAGTTGAATTTTTGGTTTTGGAAACGGCAGTATGAAGGGAGTTTCCTTTAGAACCTCTTCAACCAATTCAGCTACCATGTTTGGATTATTATTGTGGTCTACACTAATCGTCGTTTCTATTTTATAGGTTCTGCTGGTTAGCGTCCAGTTCTTCAACACTTTTGAAGTGAGTTCCCCGTTTGGAACAACAAATACGGCTCCATCCGCAGTATCCACTTTCGTGGCCCTTAAGCCAATATCCGTAACCCTGCCCCTTGTGCCTTCTATTTCAATAATGTCACCTACATAAATGGGTTTTTCAAAAGCAATAATGATTCCCGAGATCAAATTCAAGATCATCGACTGTAAGCCAAAGCCTATGCCCACTCCAAGGGCACTCACAAATAGATTGAGGTTATTCAGCGGGATGCCCGCCAGTATCAGCCCCATGATGATTCCGGATGATAAAATGAAAAGCCTTAGTATCAAAACGATACTCCCGAGGCTGGTTTTGCCCGAGCTTTCCTCTGTTCTTTTTTCGTCATAGAAAAGTCCGTCGAGCAAGCTGGAAAGATAGAAGGCGAGGTAGAGTACTATAAAGAATATCAGCAGGCCTCCCGGTGAAACCGATACGCTCCCGATCGTAAGTTGCTGTGTGAAAAAGCCCCATGCATGCTGTTTCAGGAAGGCCTTTGCATTAAGGGCAGCAATAAACGAGCTGAACCAGAATGCTACAGCAATAAAACGAACCAGGTAAAGCAACTTGTTATAGATCAGGTTAACCTTGATCAAGGTCGTATTCTTCGAAGCGTTGTAGATATTTGCGATGATAGCGATGAAATCAATAAATGAAAAGATGGCAACGTACAGGATGATGGCCAGAAAGAACTGATCCAGGCCGGCCAGCAGCAGGATCCTGCCCAGTGGGTAATGACCTGTAAAATTCAGTATCCAGCCCCCCAGGAACATCAGCGTAGCCAGGGCTGTCAAGGTCTGGAACAACCATTTTTTTGACAGGCTGGTGTCTTTAATGGACCGGTATAAGCCAATCAGGGGGATCAGTACGAATATGCTCAGCGTCCATGCTATTCTGCCGAAAAACGTAACAGATACGAGAAGATTCAGCAATTTCAGGATCACATAGGCCCCGAGGATGATGAATAGGTATTTTTTATTGATATTGGGTTGCTCCTTGACAAAGATCATGGAGGTCGTTATCGCGAGAGTGATCAATATGAACTCGAGGAAGATATGCGGCGAGTTCACAAAAATAAACGGGGCCATCACGAGCACAAAACTGCTGGTGGATGCGCCGGTGTATTTATGAACGAATCTGTATGGCTGATTCACATCTTTTCCATCTAACCCCTTTCTGTGCTTCTTGAAGTACCAAATAGGGAGAAGTGTGATCAGTAATAGCAGGAGCCGGAACAGGATGACCCGGATGTAGGCGTTTTTGGCATAGAACTTCAATGAGTCCAAGTTCTGTTTCACGGTTTCCACCAGTACTTCATAAATGCCTACGGTGTAGGTATTTCGGCTTAATTGCCAGAAGGCGGGATGTGTTCTGTTGAAAATTGCAGCGTTTCTTTGCCTCAGCTCTTTGGCTACGTCCATAATGGCCCTGCTTATCCTGAAATTGGTAACATTCAATTTGTTCTCAATGCTTACGTTTTTTTTAAGCAGATCCTGGTACATGCTTTCTGTGCGACGAAGGTTGGTCTCCACGTTGCTAAGTTCAGTGCTGTAAATAGATCCGAGAACGGAATCGGACTTGAAGCTTTGACCTATACTATCGGCCAGCATCTTTTCTATTTCAAGATAATTTCCGGCCAGTACATCGTTTTGCTTACGGATAATGGCTCTCCATTTATCGAGCTGGGACTTTTGCTGTTGAAGTTTGGCGTTCACGTCGTCCAGTGTTCTTATACGCATCACACTGCCATGAGCCTCAAGATCATTAAGTGTGATCTCAAAATCCTTTTTTAATCTGGCATATTCTCCTTCCATAAAACTACTATCCAGGCCTGTGATCAGCCTGCTTTCAAATAGCAGGATTGCGTTCTCGCTTTGTTGTACCCAGTTTGAGGGGTTTATTTTTTGACTGTTTTTGTTGTCGGCATTAGCTGTTAAGCTATCCTGACCAAACAAAGCTGACGCGGTCAGCAACAAAAAAATAAGCAGACCCGGGATTGACCTCGATGATACTTTCATGGCGGTTAACATTGGCTGATCAAATTTTATAGTTCAACATCCGGAATTTCCGGCACATTAACATTTTTAAGGGCCTTTCGGTATTTTTTTTCCTGTTTGGAATTGCTCCTGATGCCAGCATTCGTTAAGCTGCCGCCGAGTACAATTTTGATCCAGTAATTTATGAAACTTCTCTCGCGATTCCGCTCTGCGAATACCGATCCGCTCGTTTTCAGGTTGTTTCTTTTGACCAGGAGATTAGCGACGATACTAATGACCTTAGTGACCAAGGTTTTCTTGCCCTGATCGTTCTTGTTCAGAAATTCGACTTTAAGATCTTTGTATAACATTTTCATCTTCCCATGCGCGATATATTCCCTGCCGATGGCTTTCAACTCCAGGGTGTCGAGGTAGCCACTAACCACCTTGGCCGATGCTAATGGGCCGATCACTGGATTCAGCATGGGAAGGGATAAGCGCCCCACCCTGATCTGAAGGAGGAAAGCAGAAAGAGTATCGGTATAGGATTCATGAAACCTGATGCCGATATTGGCAGTATCCAGGAGAGAGGTAGTGACGCCGAGATAAAGACTGTCGGACGGGCCAATATTATGGTTTTTTATGTTCTTCAGCCTCACCTGCACTTTGCCGAGATGAACGGTGGCGGCACTGTTGGTTTTGTCGTTAAATTCCTCGTAGGTGATACTGCCATCATAAATACGAACGCTGTCTATGTCGAATTTGACCTTGATCTTCTTGAGGAGGTCAACGGGCAGGGGCTTTATGATCCCGGTTTCAAAGGGCAGGCGCTTGTCTTTATAATCACGAAACACAGGCTCTGATATTTGGATATGATCAATGTGAAAACTCGAGTCGGTGCCGAGCTTTTCAATATCCAAATTTCGGATCAGGATTCCTTTGGTACGAAGCTCCATATAGTCTTTCTGATAGGATTGCATCCTGTTAAATGAATCTCTATCCATAACCGGCATGAAGCGGAAAGAATCAATGGTAACTATTTTCCCGCCATTCTTGTAGGCGATCCCATAGGCTTGTGTTGCCGTTTTTTCATTAACATTTGAGAGATTGATATGGCTGACAAACAGGGAAGGATTATTTTTTATCCTGCGCAGGATATGATTTTTGTCAAGGCTGTCCAGCTTTAGGTCTTCTCCGCCCATATCAATGCGGTTCAATGTAAGGGATTTGCCTTTTTTATTTTGCATGCTGACATTCAGCTGTTTTGCAACCATTTTTTTCAGGAGCACATCAAATCGGGCACTGTCGTCACCACGGCCTTTAACCAGGTGATCCAGTTCGACATTGAATTGGCCATCCTCCATGGTCAACTTCAAGCTGTCGTTTACGGCAACATCAAATGTGTGGGCGGACATTTTTGTTTTTCCGATGGCCAGCGAATGGTCATTCATCTCCTTGCTGATGTTGCTGATGCTAAGATTCAGGTTCGATATGCGGGCTGCAATGGCGCCTGCTCCGTGTTGCCTTACCTCGATTTTCCCATCGATAATCTGCACCGATCCAATTTCAAGTGGCTGCTCCTTTTTGCTTGAAGATGTGCTTTTGGTCCACTCTTGCAGAGAAGCAAAAATAATGGGCTTCTCTATAATCACATCGCCGATCACCGGATGCTTTATTTGTAATGATTTGTTGATCTCCGGGGTGAATTGGAGTATGCTGATGTTGCCATTAACGGTATCAGACTGTTTGATAAGTTCAAGTTTAATGTGATTGATCTCGGAGACTGCTGATTCTTTGATCCTGAAAGACCCCGTACTTGCTGCAAGAGAAGGGGTTGAATAGAAGATGCTATTGCCGGTTACATCCAAATTCTTCAGGCTGATGTTTTTATCAGCATCTATCTGTACGCCTGCCACATCAATCTTGCTGAGAGCTATGCTTGCGTTTATGCTATCCCCCGAAAGATAGGTCAGTTTGGTGGGTCCGGCTGTGATATGGCTCAAGAGAAGAGAGATATTCCCGGTACCGCCTTTATCTTCTTTTTGGACGCTTATTTTTTTCTGATCCACCGTAACACTGGCAGATTCGTAGCGTATTGAATCAACGGCAATATTTCGGAATTCATCATCGAAATGGTAATTTTTGATGATGATATTTTTTGCAGATATACTCCCCCTATTGCTCGCATTTGTCATGTTAAGGCTTTCGGCAGTAAGCCTTTTATCTTTACCCCTGGCCTCGCCGCGGTATAGGGTGGTTTTAGACGGACCGTTGAGAATCACTGCGGAGTCAAATGCGACCTGACCAATGGAATAGCCCATTAACTCGTAGGTCGACGCATCAAACATCTCATTTACTGAAATGCGGGATCGTATACCACCGATAACAATCCGTTTGTTTTTATCATCTGCAGACTGATTAATTACAAATCCATTTTCTACCACCACATTCTCCAGATCGATCTTGTCGCTCAACTCCCTGATCAGAATTTTCAGGGGCTTTGGCGGCGCGCTGTTTCTTGTTTTGCCGGGAATAAAATTATTGATGGTAATGGAGTTCTTTAGATACAGTTCCCTGGCTTTTAATTTTTTTTTTGTGATCAGGTCTTCAATGGAGAGGTCTCTTAATTCGAAATAGGGTATGACAAAATATTTTTTATCCCTCCGCTTGTTGATTTCGGAAGGTTCCAACCGGAAATTCAGGAGCTTAAGGGATTCTTTATGGTATACAACGCTGTCAAATATGATATTATACATACCATCCGTACTCGGTGATTTGTAGTTCTTGATGGCAAAAGTTATCTGTTCAATATGTACAGGATCCGCCTTTGAACTGTCAATATCAATATTGAATGCTTCAAAATTATCCCCCTTACTATTGAACGAACGAAAATTGCCATTGTCCATGGTAGTAAGGGCGATATTACAGTTCAGTAATCCCAGGTACCTGATCTTCATCTTTCCAGTGAGGCCCGCAATTCTTTTTTCCAGGGGAATTTCAGATTTGACTGCATTATTCTGTTTGGGAGTAACATCTAAATTCAGGTTGAGAACAGGATCCTCACAGATCACTGAATCTATTTTAAGTAGATTTTTTTCGTACATCTCCCAGAAGTCCATGTTGAATACCTTCAGGCGGGAAAATCCTGCTTCAATGGATCCGTACACGCTGTCTTTTGTATTTGCATTGAGTTGAAATCCATCGATGGTGATCACCTTTTCCTCCGTGTCGAGGCGCAGGGCTGAATAGCGGATTCGATAGTTTCCTTCCGGGAATGTAACGTCTTGTTTGCCTGTATTCACTCTGAGGCGGCCTGCTTCGAATTCCTGTGAGGCAGTGAACTTTTCCGGGAGCATGGCCAGTTCCTTGCCGGTGATGTTGATCCCGCCGATGTTGATGCTGGTATTATTTGGGGCGAACTTATTGATAATTAGATTTCCGTTCAGAATGCCGAATCTTTTGATCTGCATGGATCTCGCGATCTTATTGAGTGCGAGGTAGAGATTTCCGATCTCAAACTGGACGGATTCGTTCCCTTGCTTTTCTTTCAGTTTCCTGAATTCAGGACTCACTTCTATCTTGGGTTCTTCGGCAACCAGATAGTCGATCACGATCTTTCTTTCCAGTAAAAAATCCCAAAGGGAATGGATCTGCAGACCGAGATAGGTGAAGTGAATATCATAGATGACTTTCTTACCGGTTTCGTCGTGGAACAAAAGCTTGGTGTCCAGCAAGTCAATTCCTGGGGGCGACAACTTGATTTTCACCTTGCGGATATCAATGCTGACTTTCCCCTCGGTTTGATAAACGATCGCCTTCTGCAGGAGATCGCGGGTGTATACTTTGAGCAACAGCAGGGCAATGAGGTACACTACAGATAGGGTGATCGCCACTTTAATGGCGATCCTGGCGTACCTATTTTTGATGTATTTTTTCACAAAAAGCTTAGGACTTGTTATACTTAAACGTGTAACTCACCATCAGCTGGACTCCCAAAGAGGTGATGGTTCCTTTTTCAGGGGCTCCCTGCAAAAAATTTCCTTCTGTGGGGTCTGTAAAACTGACGGGTTGTGGGAAGTCCTTATTCATCCCATAGTTGAGCCTTACGCCGTAGATCCAGGTACTGGATTTGAATTCGCGCTGGTTTCCGATGGTAAAATGATAATTGTTCCACTGCTTTATAGCCAGGTTATTACCATCCACATTTCGGTCGAAGTTGGCATAATGATGGTCAGTTCTGAAAGAGAAAAGCATGTGATTGCCGTTCTTCAATCTCCAGTCCGCTGCCAGTGATCCATTCACGACGCTTTTATTGGCGCTCCAGACCCTCAATAACTTTCGGGTTAGCAGCACATTGTCATCTGTGGGCGGCTGTGCAAATGAAGCGGTGCCGGGATCGAGAACCGTATATTCACCGACGCTTCCATACCATTGCAAGCCGCCATAAAACCTTACGTTGCCCATTAACCGGGAAGCTCCAAGAGACACATTGATCGGGTATTTATACTTTGCTTTAAGATCTTGAATATGCCCATTTGCAAGAAAATTCCGACGTGGTTGTGACAGGTCTTTTGAGATCCGGATGTTGGATAAGCTAAGGTCAGCCAGGATCTCACCAGTGCCCATCAAACGCAGGGTGGGTGAGGATAAAGTCAATCCGAGGTCCCATTTGTTGGTGCGGTATGTGAGTCCCAGCTTTGTATAGGTAATGAGGGCGTTATACTGGACATAATTATCAATGTTAGACCCTACCAGATCTACTGGCGCCCTGAGTGGGGGATCGGTGAGCGCGTAGGCGGCGAATGACTCCCTGTATTTCTGGTTCCTGTAAACAAATGATTGAGATATGCCGAAGGAAAGTCTATCGCTGATCTTCCATCCCAGGCCCGCAACCACAGTGAATTCATCCAGGTCGTTTTTGAGATTGTATTGTGCGAGGTAGTTTTCTGCTCCCGGACCTTCGGCTTCATTGATCAGGTCTATCCTGCGCTCCGTGCGATCGGAGAAATCCAGCACGTCTGAATTGGCGTGATAAAGTGCGTAACCCATTATCCATTTCTTTTGACTCTTGGGTTTGAATACACCCGAAGCCATGGAAGGGAGCACATTCAGATTATTGCTTTTTACCGTGAAACCTTCACCCAAACCATTCGCAAACCTGATGTTATTGTATCCTACCACATTGGTGTTGAAGTTGAAGCTCGACTGCGTGGCTTCAGACAATGTGGCGGGGTTCATGATCACGGCAGACTGGTCTTCAAAACGACTTAAGCCGGCATTGTATAGCAATGAGTTCCGGGAACCATATTGCATCCAGGAATAATGATTATCCTGAGCAGAGGCTGTAAGGATTGAGGTTAATACCAGTATGGTCAGGGTTAGTCTTTTATAAAGTTTGCTCATAGCGGTCACGTCAGTTATATTTCGTTTTAAAGATACATTGCCGGGTTGACTATAGTGACTTATTTTTTATGGTGCTACCCCGGTATGAAACCTGTTTACATGGTTTTACAACTGGCGTTTTGAGGTCATTTTGACAGGCGTTATTTGTATTTGTTTGACTTAGCTTTAGATTCAATTTCCCATCATGAATACGTCTTACCTCACAAGCATCGATCAGCAGTTTCGGTATTATAAATCCCTTGGGGAAAAGGCCATGGGGCAGTTGGAAGATGAGAAGTTATTTTGGCATCCCAACGCCGAATCAAATAGTATTGCTGTGATCGTAAAACACATGGCTGGCAATATGGTCTCCCGGTGGACCGACATCTTCGATTCTGATGGAGAGAAAAGCTGGCGCAACCGGGATGCAGAATTTGTCAATGATGTTGATACCCGTACTGAACTTATGAAAATTTGGGATGACGGCTGGGCCTGTCTGTTCAATTCGTTAAGTTCAATGCAGGAAACTGATCTTGATCGAATCATCTATATACGTAACGAAGCCCATACAGTGATCGCCGCGATCAACCGCCAGTTGGCGCACTATCCCTGCCATGTTGGGCAGATCATTTATATCAGTAAAATGCTGAGTAGAGACTGGGCTTCGTTGTCTATTCCCCGTGACCGGTCGGCAGATTTTAATCGCGATAAATTTTCAGCTAATCAGGCTGATATTACCTGATCGCTGCAAAATTGATGGCGTCTTTATCCCACGAGGGGTGGAGTGAAGCGAGGGCATACATCACCTGATCGCTGCAAAATTGATAGCGTCTTTATCCCAGGAAGGGGCTGAGTGGAGTGCGGGAATTACATCTTCCGGGTGGTCAACAAAGGTCCACATCTCCAGGTGGCGGGTTATCATAAAGTTTTCTTCCACGCTTTTTTCCAACATAAGTTTTAAGGGATAGTAGTAGCCATTGGTATTGAGGATCACGATGGGTTTTGTGAAAAGTCCCAAACGCTTTAACGTGATCGCTTCCAGCAATTCTTCCAGTGTACCCGAACCGCCCGGTAAGGTTACCAGGCCATCGATGTCTACCAGGAACTTCGCCTTACGTTCATGCATGGTTTCTGTGAATTCCAGATCCACCACCTTTTTGTGGGCCCATTCTACTTCGTTCATGAACTTGGGCATGATACCTTTGATATTGCCGCCATGTTCAATGATGGTATCTGCCAGTTTTCCCATCAGTCCGGAAGCACCCCCACCATATACAACGTCAATATTGTTTTTAACGAAGTCGATCGCCAACTTTTCAGTGGCTTCGAAATAAGCCTGGTCGATCTTCGCGCTCGAGGCACAATAGACACAGATTCTCATGGAATGATTTAGGCGAAAGATACTAAAAACTGCTCAGTCGTGGTCATGCTGCATACCGATGTAATCGGCAAACCCGATGTACCGGCCGCATCAAGCCTGAGCTTTAAAAAATCTGTATCAAAGCAGTTGCTGCCTGACTTTTGCCAGAAAGATGGGGACTTCGTTGAGGGGGTCGTTCAGGCCGAGGGTTTCTATCGGAATATTCCCCTTGTAGGAAGAGTCTTTAATCATGCGGCATAATCTCGGGAGGTCCATCGGGGTTTGAACGCCCTTGATCAATAATTTTTCCTTGACCTGCCAGTTTACTGCCAGGGGCAATGCTTTCCTGATCTCTTCATACGGATCCGCCGCAATAAAGTTTCCGGTATCTACCACCAGGCCAAGCCAGAGGTTGTTAAACGGTCTGATGAGATCATGACATTCGGCGGCAGTTCTAAGAAAATCGTTGTGGTTCTGAATGCCCAGGATAACACCATGTGCGGCTGCCACAGGTAAGCACTGGTTGATGGCACGCGCGATCCTGTCGGCAATACGTTTTCTTTCTTCGCCTTCGCTGTATTTTTTTGCAGTAAAGATGCGCAAAACAGGGGCGCCCATTTTTGCCGCCACTTCTATCCATCGTTTTACAAGGTCCACTTCCTTGTCCAGTGATGCATCTTCGGTATATGAAAATTCATTCCTTACACCGGTACCACTGATCTCTATTCCAAGTTCGTGTGCTTTTCGTTTGAACTCGAAGATCTCTTTATCGGGGGGTGTGGCCGGATAGGTGGAGAAATAGTATCCTGTCATATCAACGGCACTGAAGCCGGCGCCAGCGCAAAAATCAATCAACTCCGCCTTGCTGATCTTTTTCTTCATCAGCATATCGTTGAATGAATAGGCATTCAGGCTAAGCCTGACATTCGGCGGCAGATTTTCCATGCGATTGACGGATAATTGGCCTGCGGCCGGAATGGCTGGCACCATCGCGAGAAAATCTCTTCTGTTCAAGCTGGTCATACTGAAATAAATATCGGGTATTAATCTTATTTTACCTGCCCTAAATCAACAGTTCATGAAACTTGTAAGAATCCTTGTCATTTTACTTACTCTGATCTCTATGCATACACGCGCGCAGGAATACAAATCACCCTTGGCCGGAAAATGGGACCTCACCGTTACGGCGGGTGACCGCGTCACGGCGTCATGGCTGGAAGTTCATGTATCGGGGTCAAAAACGCTGGTGGGACATTTTGTTGCCGATGGGGGAAGTGCGAGGCCCGTGGCCCATGTGCGTTTTGATGGCAGGAAATTCAGTTTTGCCATTCCGCCGCAATGGGAGCAGGGCGATAAGGATCTTGTGTTTGAAGGCGAGTTGGAGAGCGATAAATTGTCTGGGACGATGGTTTTACCTGATGGCCGGAAGTTCAATTGGACGGGCGTGAGGGCACCTTCGCTGGTAAGGGCCAAAGCGCCTGTTTGGGGAACTCCCATCGATTTGTTCAATGGCAAGAACACCAGTGGATGGCATGTTGAGGCAGGTAAAAAGAACCAGTGGATCGCCGAGAATGGGGTACTGAAAAGTCCAGCATCAGGCACCAATATCATATCCGACCAAAAATTCAATGATTTCAAACTCCATATTGAGTTCCGCTATCCAAAGCACAGTAATAGTGGAGTATACCTTCGCGGACGGTATGAAATTCAGGTGTCCGACAGCAAGGGTCTTGAGCCATCGTTAATCGAGTACGGTGCCTTGTACGGATTCCTGCTGCCCGTCACCATGGCGGCTAAATCCCCTGGAGAGTGGCAGTCTTTTGATATTACCCTTGTTGGTCGACTCGTCACGGTTGTAGCCAATGGCGTTACCATCATATGCAACCAGGTGATCCCCGGTATTACCGGAGGTGCGCTTGATAGTAACGAAGGAGAGCCCGGTCCCATTATGCTGCAGGGTGATCATGGCCCTATTGAATACAGGAACATCAGGATCACCCCGGCAAAATAGTTCTCAAAAAGTATAGCGCGCGGTGATCCCAAAGGTTCGGGGGTCACCTAGCACAGCAGCATAATGGCCTGCATTTCCGGCTGCCGGCAGCAACTGTTCGAAGTAGTCCTTATTAAAAATATTCCTTGCCCATGCAAACAGGCTGAGACCTTCATCTGCCCTGAATCCAAATCGGGTATTGAAAGTAGCATAGCCGGGGACGTTCAGGTATTTAGAAGGGGATGGACTGGAAGAGAATTCTGTCCGTGCATAGCTGTCCAGTGCAAAGAATAGTTTACCGCTATTCCCCAAAGCCTGACATGTATTTGAAGTGATTTCACTGCCTATGGACCCTGCCCATTTTGAAACCCCGGGCATCCTGTTCCTGGAGATATCTTTGAAAGATTTTGTGCTGCCTGTTTCTTCCAATGGTACGGGCGCGTTGGAGAACTGCTGGTATTCTGCAATTGTGTATGCGAGATTGCCGTAGAGCCAGAGATGTTTGTTAACCCGGAGGTTGCCATCAGTTTCAAATCCAAAGACCCGCACTTTTTCCGCATTCGCCAGATAACCTCGGTTAACGCCTATTTCAGGAGATTGTACCAGCGTCTGGTAGTCTTCGATGGCAGTATGGTGAAAAACGAAATTGAAAGTGGAATTTTTAGTCGGGTTGGTTTTTGCACCAATTTCCCAATGGTTTACATATTCCGGCTTGATCCTGGCCAGTTCAAGCATAACCGCACCATTGCTGGTTGGAAGGCCACCCAGGTTGACGCCTACGGGTTTGTAACTGATCGAATAAGTGGCGAATGCGTTGATCTTTTTCTCGATCTTATAAGCAATGGTAAGGCCTCCTGAGAAATTCGTTTCTTCAACATTAGTCGTGAAGAACTGGTCGGTATACACCAGACGCTTCAATGCCAGCAATGCGGGATCGGTGGTTTGCAGCCCGCCATATGTTTTTCTGTCGAACTCAACATCTTTTTTATCGTAGTTAAACCTGACGCCGGGCATGACAAAGAACCTGTCGCTTACGGCCCATTCCAATTGTCCGAATAATGCTGCACCAAATGTCTGCAGGCGCGAATTGGTTCTGATGCCATAGCCATCGAATAGCCCTGGTGTTTTCCAAAGGTTGCTAGTAGTGCTTTGTGAGAAGCGCCATTGGGCGGATCCCGATTCTTCGATGTGGTAGGGATCCGTTTTAAGGTCTTGGTCAATCAGGAAAGCTCCGATGACGCCATTAAGTTTTTGCGAAAAGTCGCCGGCATAACGGATTTCCTGCGTGAATTGCTGATGTTTTGATGTGGCTTGTGATAATGTCAACACAGGTAAGGCGGTAAAGTCCCTGTCGTTCGAGGGGTCCCAGTTCCAGTAGCGCCAGGCGGTGGTGGAGGTAAGGGTACCGCGACCGATCTTATAATCTACGTTTAGGGAAGTGCCGCCCAGTTGGTTACCTGATCGCCACGGGGTGTTATGATCAACAATGCGGTCAAAAGGATTGGATGTGGGCAGCCTGTAATTCAGGTCTGCTATGATCGCGTCGAACTGTCGGTATGCGGGGCGTTGCGTTTTGACAACGCCGGCCACCACCTGTGCGTAGCCGTCTGGTTTTTGGTCAGTGATATCGCCTATGAAGGTGATCTTCAGTTTTTCTGTTGGCCGGTACTGAAGTTGTGCCCTGAACCCCAGGTTATTGAGGTCGTTGATATGTTGTTGGGTGGTGGTGTTGTACAATAATCCGTTGCGTTGGGTACCTGAGAAAGAGAGTCTTCCAGTCAGTTTTTTATTTTTTGTCAGCGGACCGGTGAATGAGGTCTTTGCCTGGATGAAGCCAAAGTTACCATAGCTCACTTCAAAGGTCGCTCCGGGTGTAGTTCCCGGGGCACGGCTGGTGATGTTGAATGCACCGGCTGTGGTGTTTTTGCCGAAAAGGTTTCCCTGCGGGCCGCGCAGCACTTCGATCCGGTCTACGTCCACAAAATCAAGGGCAGTCGCTGCAGGGCGGGCGTAGTATACACCGTCAATATAAAAACCTACACCGGGATCGATACCATCGTTGGTAAGCCCGAAAGTGGAGCCCATGCCGCGGATATTCAGTGTTGTGTTCCTGGGATTGGACGAATAAAGTTGCACTGAAGGAACGAGTTCCTTGAGTCGGTTTACGTTAAATGCCCCGGCATCTTCCGCCTGTTTCCCGGTAATGACAGAAATGGCGATTGGCACGCTTTGGGCGGTTTCCAGTCGCCGCCTCGAGGTGATCACCACCTCGGTGAGTTCGTCGTTGTTCACGAGGATAAACTGTCTGGTGAGTTTTTTCAGGTCGGTCACCACGATCTCATTGGTGTTGAAACCTGCGGAACTGATCTCCAGTGTGAACGGCAGGGTTGGGGTGGATGGAAGGGCGAATACGCCATTGGAGTCTGCAAGGGCCTGCTTATCGCTATCTTTTATTTTTATCGTAGCTGCAGGAACAGGCCGCCCTTGTTGGTCCGTTACGGTTCCGGAGATCCCTTGTTGGGCCCATGCGCCCAGCCAACCAATCGAGGCAAAAATGATCACAAAAACGATCTTTCGCATAACCATGTTTTAATAGTCTATCGAATTAGTAGACTAATTAAGAGCAAGATTAGGTGCAATAATTTAGTCTACCAAATTAGTAGACTATTATTTTTTAAATTGGCTTGTGTTATGTTTTAAATAGAAATGTTTTGGGTTGGGGCTAGAACAATAGCCTCATCAGGCCCAGTATGCGAATCGCATTTCCGGAGGTATTGTCGTGATTCGATTTGCTTCCGTAAAGGAATTCAGTGCCTGCAGTGAAGTACCTGTTGATGGCCAGCACGGCATTGGCCGACCAATAGCTGCTTCGCTTGAAAGTTTGATCGGTTATGGTTGGCTTTTCCTGGTGCAGGTAACTATAAACAAAGGTGGAAGTCCATCTTTTCTTAAACACGAAACTATACGAGACGTATCCACCGTAATAAAGCAGGCTCTCCAGCGTCGCATTGTCTTTGGGAAATGCTTCATAGCCTAGTCCTCCGAAATCATTGACGGAGCCCTGGGTTCCATCACCCACAATGCCGAAAACATTGAATACCCTTTTTTTAACACCCAGCGGACTGAAATTCTTATCAGCGATGCGGAGGCTTAGGGAGCTGGTAAATCCCCAACCCGGTAATCTCTTTTTAATGCTGAAATCCTTATTGGTATAGACAATTGGTTTGTAGACGAATGAGTTGATCCAGGTCCCACCTTTGAAACTCAGTTTGGGTTTAAACACCAGTTCGGGTAAGCCTGCTTTTACAGGATTGGCACTATCCAATGTAGTGTAATCCGCTTTTGGCTCCTCCAGGGCAAACAACAGGTTCCAACTGGGGGAGATCTGTTTCCGCCAACGCACCTGGGCTACCCGCGAGGCAGGCATGGAATTCGGGCCCTCCAGATCAAGGGTATTGGGAGAAGCGCCCACGTCGCCAAAGTTGGTCCATGTTTGACCTATTAGAAAATCGCCATACGTGATGTAGGCATGGCGCATTCGGAAAAAAGTATTGACCCCCCTGGCGCTTGAGAGAAAGTCGCCTTCCAACACGGCCGTGGTATTTTTACCTGCCTTTGGGAATTTGAAACTGAAGCCAAGCCGGCTTTGGTTAGCAGAAAAATGAAAGCGGTTGAACTTGACATTGGTCAACTTAGTGGTAGGTATACCTGAGGTTACAAAAAGATCGTTATCGGTCAGGTTGTTATAGTCAAAATAGAATGCTGGTTGGATGAACCCGGATATCTTGCCTTCTGCAAATTCAGTAACAAATGTTGGCTTCTGGGAGGGCTGATAACTCGTATCGAGATTGCTGTTTCTTTTTAGCGAGTCAAACTCCGACTGCCCCATGACAGCGCTGAACGAAAAAGTCAGCACGATATAGATGATAAAGCCTGAAAGAAAATTCCTTGTCATGAAGGGTTATCCACCTGGTTGTTGGTCAAATGTAATGGATATTTTTCCTGAAAAATAAAGGTAATGCCTTGGTTTTTTTAAAGTCATAGTTTTATGATTCATCTTCCGAATTGAAGCACCACAAAAGCATTGACGTCATAAGGTCCATAGCAAAAGAAATACTAAGGCTAAAATAGAAGTTTAGTTTTGGAGCTTTTTGATTTAAGTTTGAGATATATAATCCATCAAAATATGAAGCGTGCTCTGATCCTGTTTTTCATGCTCACATGTACCCTGGCCGTGCTCGGTCAGAAAAAGAAAGTTGACCCAACCCCCGTTCCTCCCTTTGATCAGGAACATTTTTTCAAGTCACTGAAGTTCAGGAATATCGGACCCTTCCGCGGCGGGCGTTCCGTTGCCTCGTCGGGCGTAAGGGGTAACGACCAGATTTACTATATGGGTACAACAGGTGGTGGGGTATGGAAAACCATCAATGCGGGGCAATCCTGGTTCAATATCTCCGATGGTTTTTTTACAACAAGTTCCATTGGCGCCATTGCAGTGGCAGTTGCTGATCCCAACGTGATCTACGTAGGGGCAGGAGAACATGCACCCAGAGGGGTTATGACTTCTTATGGTGACGGGGTATATAAGAGCACGGATGCCGGCAAAACCTGGAAGAAGATGGGCCTGGATATGACCCGCCATATCTCTGGTATCAGCATTCATCCTGCTAATCCCGATATCGTTTATGTAGCCGCACAGGGAGCATTACACGGACCTTCTCCGGATCGTGGGATCTATAAATCAGTGGATGGGGGCCAGACCTGGAGTAAGATCCTTTTTGTAGATGATAATACCGGTTGCTCGGAATTAAGCATGGATACAAAGAACCCGAGGATCCTGTATGCCGCTATGTGGGATCACCGGAGATTGCCCTGGGAGGTTCGCTCGGGCGGGCCCGGATCAGGATTATACAAATCAACAGATGAGGGAAGAACCTGGGCCAAAATCAGCAAAGGATTGCCGAAAGAGATGGGAAAGATGAGTATTGCTGTTTCTCCTGCCAATGCAGATAAAGTGTACGCATTGGTGGAAAGTGATACTGAGAAAGACCTGGGGGGATTATTCGTTTCTTACGATGCTGGAAATTCATTCAGCAAGATCAGTACAGACAATAGGCTTACCCAGAGGGCATGGTATTATATAGAACTGTTCCTTGACCCTAAAGATGAAAACACCTTGTATGTGTTCAACTCACCCGGACTGATGAGTAAGGATGGCGGCAGAACCTGGACGAATATCCGGGGTACGCATGGCGACTACCACCATCTCTGGATCAATCCCGATAATCCCAGGAACATGATCGTTTCAAATGATGGTGGCGGGGCTGTCAGTTTTGATCAGACAAAAACGTGGTCATCCCAGGATAATCAACCTACTGCACAGTTTTATCGGATCAATGCGGATGATCTTTATCCCTATCATATTTATGCGGGTCAGCAGGATAATAGTTCCGTAAAGATCAAAAGCAGTAATCCTTCCGGGTACGCTATCAGTGAATCTGAGTGGACAAGGAGCGCGGGCGGCGAAAGTGCTTTCCTCGCTTTCGATCCTAAGAATCCAAGGTATGTGATGGGCGGATCCTACCAGGGCACCGTGGGCATCCTGGATGATAACACCATGGAAAGAAAATCCCTGATGCAAGTTCCGGTCCAATACCAGTCGCTCAAGCCAAAGGATATGGCTTATCGTTTCAATTGGAACGCCCCCATCATCTACTCCATGCATGAGCCCAATACATTTTATCATGCGGGAAATGTGCTCTTCAAAACAAATGATATGGGCAGAAACTGGAAAGCAGTTTCAGGCGATCTTACCAGGAATGATACCACTAAACAAGGTGTAAGCGGAACGCCTTACACCAATGAAGGCGCGGGTGGTGAAAACTACGGAACGCTCGCCTATGTGATCGAATCACCCCATGAAAAGGGCATGATCTACACAGGCAGCGACGACGGTCTCGTTCATCTTACGAAAGATGGCGGCGCTACCTGGACCAATATTACCCCTGCCAGCCTACCCGAATGTTTGATCAACAGCATTGAAGTCAGCCCACACGATAAAGCCACGGTGTACATAGCCACCACCCGTTATAAGGTCAATGATTTCAGTCCTGCTATCTACAAATCCTCCGACTACGGTAAAACCTGGACTAAAATCGTCAACGGAATTTCACCAACCGCTTACACCAGGGTGGTCAGGGAAGACAGCAAAAGGAAAGGATTGCTGTACGCCGGAACGGAGACGGGCTTGTATATTTCTTACAACGGTGGGTTGACCTGGACACAGTCGCAATTTGGACTGCCGATCACCCCTATTACAGATCTCAAGGTTCATCAGAACGATCTCATCGCGTCCACCATGGGCCGGGCTTTCTGGATACTGGATGATATTGAAGTGCTGAGAGAGTTCGATGTCAATGCAACCTCCTCTTTCAAATTATATACTCCTGCTGACGTGATCAGAACCACCTCCGGCAGTTCACTCAATTATCCGCAAAATGTAGATGAGCCTTTTTCTCCAGCTCCTTCTTTTTCAGGGACCAATGCTGCTTCCGGTGCCGTGATCTATTACCAGCTGCCCGAAATCAGTAAAGATTCGCTGGTCACCCTGGATATCCTCAACAGCAAAAAGGAAATAGTAAGGTCTTATTCTTCTAAGTCAGATGGCGATTTTGTTTCCTATGCAGGCGGACCTGACGCCGACCCCATCATGACCGCAAGAGTGGGCTTGAACCGTTTCGTGTGGGACCTCAAAGGGGAATCCATCACTGGTGTCCCTACCGTGTTTATTGAGGGTGATTATGCGGGCTACCTCGCAGCGCCCGGCGAGTACACGGCCATCCTGAAAGTGGGAGGTCAGGTTCAAACAGCAAGGATCAACCTCAAACCGAGACCCGATCTTCAGGCAACCCAGGCTGAGTACGACGAACAGCAGGCCCTGATGAAAAAGATCTGCGAAGAGACCAGTATCATTCATAAAGAAGTGATCAAGGCAAGGAAAACAGTTATGCAATTGAGGGAGACTTCTCTCATGCTGAAAGATACACCCGGCACCGAGCCATTGAGGAAAAAAGCGGACAAGATCGCCGATGATTTTAAGAGCTGGGAAGAGGACATCGTTCAGAACAAATCACAGTCAAATGACGACGTGATCAACTTCGTAAACAAATTAACAGCTGATTATATCTTCCTCAAAGGGGAGTTGGATTCCAATACACCGTATGTGCCCGAAGGCCATAAGAAACAGTTTGATGTGCTGCATAACCAATGGCTGGCGCTGAAAGGAAGAAAAGAGAAACTGGAAAAAGAAGTGGTTGAGTTAAACGCTGACATCAGCAAAGCCAATATAGGGCGTATTATACTCTAGATCCTGCATGACATGTGTTTCAGGTAACGCTGGATCATCATCCGGATAAATAATAAAACAGGTGATCAGTAAGACAGTGTCCGCAATTTTTTCAACCTTTTGACAACATTGAACAGTTCATCTTCCTGGTAATAATTGAAAAGCGCGAGTTGTATCCAGCCTCTTTTTTTCAGGTAGTCGCTTTCATAACTGACGATCAGGCCGGATCGTAATAGTTGTTCCAATACGTCGCCGTATTCATCTGCGGGTGGAACAACGGTGAAAACGAAAGAATGCTGATGATTGAATGGGGTAAGGTGGACTTGTTGTAACAGGGCCGCAATTTTTTTACGATATTTCTCCAGCAGGGCATACTGATCTTTGACCAGTTTTTGTTTCAGGGATGCAAGCAGCGCGCAAACCTGGTTTGAGGATATGGTGAAGGGAATTCCTCCTTTGCAAGCATACTGCCCCAGGTCGATATAGCTGGGGGTATGGTTGCCGGAGACAGGTTCGATATTCGAAAACACGATGGCAAGGCCTGGAATAGAGGCCAGTGCTTTCCCAGAGGAGGCGGTGGCCATGGCTACCCTGGAAAGATCGATCGGTCTTGTGCCTGCGGTGCTCATGCAGTCGGCAAAGCAAACACAGTGGTGGCTGTTGGCAAGTTTGGAAAGTACATCTAAGTCGTTGACAACGCCGGTTGATGTTTCGCAGTGGGTAAAAACCATCCAGGCTGGCGAGCTGTTGACCAGCAGCTCCTCAATCTCTGTAGGCTGAAAACCCTCCCCCCAGCTTTGCGAGTGAGTAGAAAACGTAAGGCCGATCCTTTCGGCCTGCTTGATGAGGCGATGTCCAAATTCGCCGTTGGATAAAATCAGACCCTTGCCTTTTATGTGTTTTACCTGGTGAAGCAGGGCTTCGTTGGCGAGTGTGCCGCTCCCGGTAAGCAGGTATGCGCGCTTGACATTGAATAAATCACAAAGAAGTTCGGTGGTGGCATGGTAGCTATCGAGGAAAGCAATGGAACGGTGTGAAACCGGATCAGCTGCCAAGGCAGCCTTAACTGCTTCACTAATACGCACGGGGCCAGTACAGATATTAATTGTTCCTAAATCCATTAAAAAGTTCTTTTAGGGTAATATACATGGGTTGATATAATGCCTCGCCAGAACCCACAACCGGTCCAAACGGGATAAAACCGATGTGCTTATAAAGATGCAATTGTTTTTGGTATCCGCAAATAACGCCGGCGTCCACGTGTTGGGACATCAAAGTCAAAGCCAACTGATGCAGTAGCTTATAGGTAATGATCGTCATTCTTTCTTCGGGTAGCACCGCAAGCAAACGTATTTCAGCAAGTTTATGAAATGGGGGAAGATAGGTTTCGAGGTCAGGAAGTTTTTCGTCCAGTGAAAATGGCCGGCTCAGGTTGAAGCAGACCATACCGATCACCTGTTCATCCCGTTTGGCAATTACATAAGTATTTTTATCGTGAAACCTATCCACCAGCATGGCCTGTTCGTTCTCTTTGTGCTGCGGGATCTCCTTTACAAACGTTTTATAATTAATCCGGTGGATCTGGTCAAACTCCGATGGCTCAGAAGCAATCTTAATATTCATGAATATTCAACTTAACATCATAAGTTAAGTATCCTTCTTTACATTATGGTGGAAATAAAGGGGAGGGGACCGAGGGAATGAAAACGGTGGGTAGGGGCAAAAAAAATGGAGGTCAGGCGTAAAGTATAAACTCTATTCCTAACCTCCAGATAGTATCAGGAAATTATCTCCTTTCTTCTTTCGGGCGGGCTTCCATCACTTTCACTGACCTTCCGTCAATGCTGGTGTTATTAAGGCCGTTGACCGCGTTTTCTGCCGCGGCTGAATCAGGCATTTCTACAAAGCCGAATCCCCTTGATTTACCGGTAAATTTGTCTGTAATGATTTTGGCAGAAGATACTTCTCCGTATTCTGAGAATAATTTTCTTAAGTCTTCGTCCTGAACGCCAAAGCTCAGGTTTGAAATGTAAATGTTCATACTTGTTAATTGATAAATTGATGATTATCTGAGGGCAGCACGAAGTAAGAGTGTTAGCGATTACTGATGCGAAGCTCAAATTATTGGAACAAGGTACGCTTTATATTGAATAGGACGTAGCTTTTAGGGGATTTAATCTAAAAAGACAAGAAAAAATCGGTATATTTGTTGTCCCCTTTAATGTTCATCAAATAAATCGTTAATATGAGTATAGACGAAATTGAAAAATTCATTTCAAACGCCAAGAACGATAATAACTACGTGAGAATTAGCTTTAAGAAGCGTGACCCCATCAACGGTCTCTTTGTAAGGGACAAGGACTTTGCAGACCTGAAATCAAAGAATTTCTGGAGGATCGTTCCCCAGAGCCAATTTGAATCATACCAGGCAACTAAAAACATCAATCTTGCGAAGATATTCAGCGGTTCTGATTTCTCTAAACTGTCGCTCCTGAAAACAAACGCAGAGGTTTAGACAATTAAAAGTAACAAGTGCCCTTTTGGGGTAAAAAAACTAAAGCAAGCCTCGCGGCTTGCTTTAGTTTTTTATTTGAACCAGTCTTAATTTACTTAGCTTTCTTAACATTGAGGGCAACAGGTCCTTTGTGGCCAGATCCACGCTCAAACAATACCTTTTCCCCTTCGGAGATCTGTTCAGTAAGTTCGTTCACGTGTACAAAAAAGCTTTCGCCGGATGTTGTATCCTTGATAAATCCAAACCCTTTTGCGCTGTTGAAGAAAGTAACCTGGCCCGTTCTTGGTCCTTCCTCCTCCTCTATCTCCGGCCTTGACACGCTTAACTGTATATCCTCGTGGTTGACTACTTTTCTTTTTGAAGGATCTGGCGGCGTGGCAGAGATATTGCCGTTTTCATCAAGGTAGGCCAACATATCCTCGAGACTCTTACCTTTTTTGGTAGTAGCCTTCCTTTCTTCCATTTTTTCAGCCTTATCCTGGGCTTTTTTGAGCCGTTTTTTTTCTTTTTCCCTCTTATTGAACGTTTCTGAAGATCTTCCCATTAATTCTATTTAGATATGCAAATATCGGTTTTTTCTCCGGCATTTCTATGGGTCATTTAGAAATGGGAAAACGCTAACATGGCAAGTGCCTACCGTTAGCCAACGGGCCTAAAAAAAGAAAAAAGCATCAAAGTGTCACTACGCTATTGCTTCCGCCAAAGCTGTTCGGTGCTTCTGCGTCTGCGTCCGGGTCACTTATCCATGTTGAACTATTGATCCTGTATTTAAACTCATGTTTGCTGTCTTTTGGAAGGTTTACATCGGCAGAAAATGTGCCGTCTTTCTTTTTACTCATGATCACAGAATTCTCCCAATCACTGTTCAAACCGAGTATCTCTATGGTTTCAGCGTCTTCAATCTGAAAGCTGAATTTCACCTTGCAATAGTCCTTGGTTTTATAGTAAGTTTTTTGAATCATAATCCTAAATTTTGCTTGTCGGTTAATACTGAAAACGTTCAAAGGTAACCCGAAAACGGTATCTATTCTGACTTAAGGTCATGCACTGACTTAGACGTCAATAACTTGTGCATTCGATTCCCGGGAACCCGCAGGCAGACAAATATGATTAGTTTTATCCGCTTTTATGAGTGATTTACCCTTTGATAGTGTGATCAGGATCGTTTGCGGGCTTACCCTGCAGGTCCCCGATCCGCAACAGGTTGAGCAAGTCTACCGTAGCGCAGGGGGGCGGATGCCTTTCCCGTATTGGTCCAGGCTTTGGCCATCGGGCATTGCCCTTGCCGAATGGCTCAGGGCTGAACCCGAATGGGTAGAAGGCAAATCGGTTCTGGAACTTGGCGCCGGGCTTGGCCTTCCATCCCTGGTTGCCGCTCCATTTGCTAAACACCTGATGATTTCCGATCATATTTCCGAGGCCCTGACCTGGATGGAACTCAACCTGCGTGCTTTAGGCCTTCAGGATGTGGAATGCCGACAGATCAACTGGCATCATCCCATTCCTCTGGCCGATGTTATTCTAATGAGTGATGTGGGCTATGACCCATCGGATTTTGACCGTTTGCAGGATCTTGTTTCCACACAACTTAAAACCGGAGGTTCTATTCTTCTGGCTGTTCCCGAAAGGTCCATATCCGTAATGTTCATTGAGATGCTGCAGGATTTTAACCACACCAAAAAAGTTGTAGCAGTTGAGGGGGGTCGGATTATGCTGTTTGCCTTTACTGGCGCCCGGATTGTTGGCCCAAAGTTTTGATGTGACATCAGTTTTCGGTTTTATGCCCTATTTTTATTTTTTAAGTCAACTCAAACATGGAAACAGCAATCGCCCTATTTACCCTGATACTGCTCGAAGTGGTTCTGGGTTTGGACAACGTGATCTTCATCTCTATCCTCGCAGGTAAACTTCCCGAGCACCAGCAGAAAAAAGCAAGGCAGCTGGGCCTTTTTCTGGCTATGTTGATCAGGTTGGGATTACTCGCCCTCATATCCGTGATACTCAGGTTACAGGGTACCTTGTTTACGGTGCAGGGTAATGATATTTCCGGGAAAGACCTGATACTTATCCTTGGCGGATTATTCCTGTTGTATAAAAGCGCTGTTGAAATTTACCATAAAATGGAAGGGGAAGAAGGCGATAAATCCAAGAATATCAAAGCCACCACTTTCAATGAGGTTCTTTTTCAGATCCTCCTGTTGGATATCGTATTTTCAGTAGATTCAATTATCACCGCCGTGGGTATGGTGAAAGAACTTTGGGTAATGTATACGGCTGTGGTAGTAACGGTGGTGATCATGTTTTTTGCGGCAGAACCCATCAGTAAATTTGTCAATAAACACCCGGCGTTCAAGATGCTTGCGCTAAGCTTCCTTTTGCTGATCGGGATGTCACTGGTGGCAGAAGGCCTGTCTTTTGAGATCCCCAAGGGCTATATATATTTTTCAATGAGTTTTGCCTTGTTAGTCAACGTATTTCAGATAAGGATGAACCGGCGTATGTCGGCACCGGTAAAAACACACGAACACTATTTGCCGGAAGAGGTTTCTAAGAATCAGCCGTTATGAGTGTGGCAAGGTCACATCTTTCTATCTTAAGAACCGTTGGTGTTTATGAACGGCTGCTTGACTCCGTTTCTGAAGATGTGTTTACAGCCACCCCACCCATGGGTGGATGGTCATATGCAGAAGTGTATACGCACATATTCACTACCAATATTGTTTGTATTGCTGCTATTGATAAGTGCATTCAGGGTAAGGCCACTGAGTCGAGCACACCATTGCATTTTTTGGTCAGGATGGTTTTCCTTTTCGGTCGCTTCCCAAGGGGCAACAAAGTTCCGGATCGGTTCAAGGAGAACGTGACCAAGGCCACCCGGGATGAGGCGAGGGCACTGATCGTGGATTTCAAAGATAAATTGGAAGCCATCACGCCCGCTACCCCCGGGGCTTCGAAAACGCAACGGCAAAAGCATCCCCGCATGGGCATGCTGGATGCAGTGAAATGGTATGAGTTCATCGACATTCACACGCGACACCACAAGCGGCAGCTCGACAGGATCAGCAGGTCTTTCGCAAGATCGCGAGCCTGACCTCAGGCAGATGGTACCTCGCTTGCACTCACTTCAAATCCTTTTGAACCTAAT
This sequence comes from Chitinophagaceae bacterium, assembly GCA_040404005.1. Classification (GTDB taxonomy): domain Bacteria; phylum Bacteroidota; class Bacteroidia; order Chitinophagales; family Chitinophagaceae; genus Pollutibacter. The sequence goes on along the minus strand of JBBAJO010000020.1, from coordinate 11,637 downwards.
GTCTGATGGACTTCTACTGGTTGCTTTAACCTGGGTATACTTCGACCCTTCGCGAACACTCAGTGCAGCCAATGTATGATCTTTAATAAACTGCCTCACCCACGCAGGGTCCGTTTTGCTGTATTCGCGCAGCGCCCATCCTATCGCTTTCTGAATGAAGAACTCTTTGGAGCCAGACAGGGTCATGATGTAGTTGCTCAATAAACGCGGATCAGTGTTCCCTTTATATTTCAGTTGAAACAAGATGCTGCACCGGTTCAGCCACATATTGTTTGATCGATTCCAGCTGTGGGTGATTTTTTCGGCCCTTGCCGGGTATTTGACAAACCAGTTCCCTGCACCGTAGGTGCTAAGATAATCGACCGTGTCCCACCAACTCTGATGGGTTATACAGTATTCGATCAACCCGATCGTATCACCCGTCCATATCTTTTTGTAGTGGTATAATAATTCCTGACCCGCATAATGATACTCCCGCTGGGGCAGCTCCCACAATTTTTTTGTGATCTCTTCCAACTGTTCGTGATCTTTTAATGCATGAAGGCGAAAATGATCTTTGGTGATGATGCGCCGTTGTCCCGTTTTTATCCCGAAAAATTCGAACTGATCTTTCATGTAGGCTTTCTGGAAAGCAGCATTTTCAGGATCTGCCGCCGCCCTGAAATGTTTTGTAAGTCCGTCAATAAAAGGCTTAGTACCTGACATATAAATTGAATTGCTTCAATTGGTCGCTGCGGGTGGAAGGGTCAATGAATTTTTTATTCAACTTACTGATGGGAAAAACGTCGAACGATTTTATGGGTATCATTCCCAGGCTATCATCGTCCTGGTGCAGGAGCAGCAATGAAGGCTTAGGAATACGGCTGGTATCTGAAAGTCTGTCAATGGTGATCAACGGCGCTTCCAGATAGAATTCCAAGGGGTAGCTAAATCGCGGTCGAAGTTGTACTACGGGTATACCCGGGAATGTCTCATTGACATGCTGCGCCGCAGTAGTGCCGCCCTGGTAGGTGAGCAATTTAGGATTGAAGAAACCGTTCAGGTAAAGATTGACCAACACCGCAGCCAACACCGTTCTTCCTATGATCAGTTCTTTCTCAGAAATGTCGAAGAATTTTGGCAGGAATAATAATAACGCAAATACAATCGACATCAGGATGGTCATAGATATATGAGTGATGCCGGGCTTGAAAATGAAATGCAGTGCGGGCAGGATGATCAGCATAACGGCTACCAGCAGATACTGGATGATCCGGATATGTTTTACGTTTACACTCTCTGCGATATAAGCCGATGTGAGTATGGCAAAAAATGGAAACACGATGTTCAGGTAATGGGGCAGCTGAAATTTGGAAAGCGAGAACATCAGAAACGTGACGAGTCCACCGCCCAAACAATACCATTCCGTGACTGCCTTGTCTTTCCTGTTTTTGATCCGTTTTACAATCGCAATGTATAGCAAAACCGACCAGGGAAGAAAGGCCCACAGCGTGGTATGCAGAAAGAATGAAGGATCGCCCTTGCCTTTAATAGGTCCGGTATTGAAAAACCGGCCGAACTGGCTGTCCCAGAAAAAAAACTTCAGCCCGGATACATTTGATTTCCCAAATACGATCTTTTCCGGGTGCAGGTCAAACTGGTAGTACAATGTATAAAGTTCCGGTGTGATGAAGAGCAGCGTCATCAGGGCCGCCCAGAGCCAACGAAGATGAAAGATCTGGTTCCATCTTCCCATAGCCATCAGGTGTATTCCCAGTGCAGCCATAATGGGTATCACGGCAAAAACTCCTTTGGTCATCACTGCGCATGCTGTCAGCAGGGACCCCAACAATAACTGCAGGAATTTGTCCTCTTCCCAGGCCCGGTGAAAATGGTAAACGGCACCAATGATAAGTGCGGTGAGATAGGGTTCTGCGCGTACATCCGTGTTTGATACAATAATGTGCTGCGCAGTAAGCACGATCAATACGCTCCATTTTGCTACGGTATCACTGTAAAATTTTCTGGCAAACAGGTACGTGTAAACCGCCGCCAGCATCATAAACAGTATGGCGGGGAGTTTATAGCTCCAGCTGTTGATGCCAAACAGTTTAAAGAACAGGGCGGTGATCCAGAAAGGAAAATGCGGTTTATCCAGCCAGTCGGTCCCGTTGCCAAATAACTCAAGGTAGTTGTCGGTTTTGACCATCGTTTTGGCAATAGCGGCATATAGGGTACCATCAGGACCGATGATCACCAGGAATAATCCAGAGAAATTAACGGCTATCGCCAGCGTGAGCAGCAGGTTGTAAAGTCTTGAGGAGGTTTGTTTTTCCATAACTGGTATGGGTGCAAAAATGTAGAAAGATCACCAAATTGAAAAACCTGCTTCTTCGATACCGGCGAACACGCCTTCTTCCCGAACTTCCACCGGGTAGGTCTTCAGGTAATAACCTTCGCCACTTGTATTCCTGCCATTGGTGATGTTGAACTTGTATCGGTGCAAGGGGCAAACCACATTTCCCAGGGGATCAATGGCTCCATTGGCTAGTATTCCACTGGCATGGGGGCATTTATAGGCAAAAGCAAAGATCTCCCCGTTATGACGGCCCAGCGTGATGTTCTTTCCGCCACAGTCGGTAACGATCATATTGTTGTCCGGGAACTGGAGCGACTGCACATCAGGGGCGATGCGATGCCATTTGATCTTTTTCGCCATTAAGAGTAGAATGCTGTTTTGTATGGATACCTGATCTGGTAAAGCTCTTTCACTTTGCCCAGGATGGTGGCCCTCAATCCGTCTATGTTCTTCCTTTCGGTAGCCGAAATGAAGACTGCGTTATGATCCGTTTCCCTGTCCCACCGCTCTTTCAGATCCCTCAGCATTTCTTCTTTGATTTCCGGCTCGAGCCACTCATCAAAAGTATTTTTCTCATACTGGTCCATCTTATTGAACACCATGATAGCCGGTTTATCGTGGCATTTCATTTCCATCAGGGTTGTATTCACCACATTGATCTGGTCCTCATAATTGGGATGTGAGATATCAACGACGTGGATAAGGATATCACTTTCCTTGACCTCGTCGAGGGTGCTTTTGAAACTTTCTACCAGATGGTGGGGGAGTTTTCTGATGAATCCTACAGTGTCGCTCAACAGGAAGGGTGTTGTTTCCCATACGATCTTTCGCGTAGTGGTGTCAAGTGTGGCGAACAGTTTATTCTCGGCAAAAACTTCCGACTTACTAAGCAGGGTCATGATCGTGGATTTGCCAACATTGGTATACCCCACCAGTGCAACACGGATGAACTCACCACGTTCTTTTCGCTGGGTAAATGACTGTTTGTCGATCTCGGCCAGTTTCCTCCTCAAGAGGCTGATCTTCTCCCTTACAATACGACGGTCAGTTTCAATCTCCGTTTCACCGGGCCCCCGGGTACCGATACCACCACCCAAACGTTCAAGGTGTTTCCACATGCCTCGCAGTCGGGGTAAGATGTATTGATACTGCGCAAGCTCAACCTGCGCCTTGGCCTGTGCAGTCTTGGCGCGCCGGGCAAAAATATCGAGGATGAGGTCCGAGCGGTCGATGGTTTTTATGCCAACTACTTTTTCAATATTGCTTAACTGGGCACCACTGAGTTCATCGTCGAAGATGACCACTTTGATGTCTTTACCCTCTACATAATGTTTGATCTCTTCAAGCTTGCCCTTGCCGATATAGGTTTTGCTGTCGGGGTGCGCTAATTTCTGGGTGAATTTTTTTACGGTGATGGCTCCTGCGGTTTCAGCCAGAAAAGCGAGTTCGTCGAGGTATTCCCTGACCTGCATATCCGTTTGATCCTTTCCGATCACACCCACGAGAACAGCTTTCTCCTCGTGATTCAATAACTGTTTCTTATCAATCAAATGCTGGTATTTCTGTAAAGGTAATAAAATGAGCAAGGGAAAAGACTAAAGGCGATCGTTGGCCTTGTCCACCTTACATTTTATTAGCCTTTACAGGCCGCTCAGGCACAAACCAACCGTGAAGGGCCTGATACCCTGGGGTCCGGAACCTTCCTTAAAGAATTCCGTAAAAGTATAAGATCCGAACAGGGAGATATTACCGTACCCGACCCTGCCGATGGCAGCGAGGCGTGTGCCATTGAAGAATTTTTTATCCTTGACTTTTGCGATATAGCCGCCATCGCCTTCAGCGTCCAGTTCAACTTTGGCTTTTGTTTTAGCTTCTATGGCAGTTCCAACCTTGGCGCCTATGGCAAACTTGAAGCTCTTATTCATGTTCTCCGGTTTAGAGGAATACCGGAATTCAACGGGAAGTTCCAGGTAGCCTGTCTGGAGCTTGTATTTTTTATGTCTAGTGACAGTATCCCTATTGAATTCGGCTTGTCTCCTGTTTTTGATATCGATGGTTGTTTTCTCAAAGAATATGTTATCGGTGCCGATACCGGGTCCCAGGGCTACAGATAATTTGGGATTGGTCTTGAAAGGGAAGTCGAACAGTAAATACATGTTGAATGACCTTGAAAAGCCTGAGGTGGTTATGGAGTCTGGCTTACCACTCCAGCCTGCATATCCAAATTGAATCATAAAGTGATCAGCCGGTCTTTTGCTCAGGTCCACCTTTGACCAGTCTTTCTTCGCAGGTTTGGTTTCCTGCGCCATCGCAGTCGTTCCGCTTATCAACAATGCCAATGCAATTACGATCCTCTTCATGATATGATTTGAGTGGACAAAACTATCCCTACCCCAGTTAATGAAAGGTTAAGGTTAGGGAGGTGCAAAATTAAGGGATTAGGATGGACTTGTCAGGTGTTGTCCCTAAACCATTTGACCTGGGCCCCGCCAGCATATAAATCCGCAAAGGGGTTCCCGAATATGTCAGGAACGGGCCTGAGTTTTCCAAAAAATGGAAGTTAGTGGGGTCGGGGGCATGCTAAACTGCTGACAATGAAGGGTTTGAAAACTGCCACGGACTAACCTGGTAGTGGTCTGTTATTCATTACATACCTCATGGGATATCATTACCTGACCTTATCTCCAGGTAAAAGCGGCCAAACTAACAATGATCTCCCCGGTTTTTTCGTCGCGGTAGATCTTATACTCAGACGGATACCAGGTATTGTTCGGTGAGAAGCGTTGTGGTGTGCTGAAGGGGGTGGTGCAGATTTTTTCCGATAACAGGAACTCGCGTGTGATCATTGGTTCATAGAACACCACTTTTCCATTGTAGGACCCATACATGAATGTTTTGGTAAAAGAAATGCCCCTCAGTTCAGGCGCATTTTCGTCTAACCAATATTTTCCCATGCGGGGGACGCCGCCTGGCGTTGGGAAATAATTGGCCGGCATATATCCTGCAGGGGGGAGCTTTTCCATATTTGCGCCTGGTGTGATGGCAGACTTCTCTTCCATACCGATCATGAAAAAGTGGAAATCGAAATGCGGAGCATGGTAAAGGAAATCAGGTTCGTGCCCCTGGGGATTCCAATCCACCATAATGAACTCGAATGGTGTTGCATCCGTAGCTTTTTGGTGGATTTTCATCATGAAGGAACTCGGAGTGGCAGGTAATCCTTCCATAGCCTCCTTTGTCATAGCCACGCCGTATTCTATGGGATGGCCTTCATGCGAAATGGTGATGAGCGAACGGATCTTACCATTACCCATGTTGGTCTGCGGGCCATAGAAAGTATTAGATGTGGCGTTTGCCCTCGCTTGGGCATTTGCCTCAGGCGGTTGGGAGCCGACTTCCTCCTTCTGGCATGAACTGAACACCAACAAACTGCTCAAACCGAGCCATGCCAGAGCGTGCATAAGCTTTCTCATAAGTTCAATTTTTATTTACCACAGAGTATTTTTCCCAACCCATTAACCTGCCTGGCCACAGTTTTTGTAAGCGAATGTATTCACAGGGCGGCATCAATCATCACGCTGAAATGGACGAGATCAAAAAAATGTGATCAGGATTTGTAATTAAAATTGGGGTATTTGTATTAGTTTGCAAGATGCCTTTTTCTAATTAAAAAAAAAGAGAACATGAGAAAAATGTTACTGGCGTTCGCGGTGTTATTAGCCACTTCAAGCCTTTACGCCCAGGCACTTCCAAAGGATAGTACCAAGGCCTGGTTTACTATTTCAGATAGCTCATCTTTCAAGGGAAAATATAAAATGGAGGGTGTAGGTTTCGATTACATGGAAGTCACCGTGAAAGACGCCAGCCTTTTCTTCTCCGGCGGTGAATATGCAGGTGTATTGACCCCGCTGAACGACAAAAAAGATACGTTTGATGCGCTGGGGCAAGCCGTTTTTGCCTTTATTAGAAATGCGGCCGGCGAAGTAGAGCTGGTTAAAATCGATTACAGCGGCGGTATATACGAAGGTAAAAAAGAGAAACCGGAGCCTGCTAAATCGTCTCGATAATTCAGGGTTTTCCGGGTCACACTTCCATGTGTGTACGCATCTAAAATCGAATTGCAGTGAGTTTCTGAAGCACACTCACTGCCATGTTTTCATCGTCGCACTTTTTTAGGTTGGCCCGCCCGATCCTACAACTCACTGTACTTCGATGGTTTCATCAAAATCGTTTCATTCCTCGAAACGGTAGAGGCGTACTTAGGCATAGGTGAAAGCTGCTTCCATTGTGGATCATCCCTAAAGGTATTCCAGTGCTGGTTCCGGTCTGCCATGTCCTTAAAACTGGTCATGTAGATCAGGTTAGGCATTCTGGCGCCTACCACAACCCGGCCATAGAATACCGCGTTGAAGTTGAGCCGGTTGAAGAGGTCGATCTCGCCGCCTTCATTGAACATATGTACTTTCCTCAAGTGTAAATCTTCTGTGCTGCTTTCGTAACTACGAAACTCAAAAATATTGTCGGGCGATTTCTGAAAGGTCCTCTTCCTACTATGCTGCGGATGGAGTTTGAAGGCTGACGCCAGCATCGACTCAATGCGGGTAAATGGCGAATTGTTTTGAAAACTGTCTAAATGGATCAGGGGATCAGCGCCAAAAGGGTCGATGGCTCCAAATGCGTTTTCGATGGTTCCGAGCTGTTCCAGGTTGGAAAGGGGAACCCAGACCATTAATTTTTTATCAACCGCTGTATCGTTGGCAATGGGAAGAAAAACACCGACTGTCGGCACCTTGTGTTTCTTGAGGAATGGAACAACCTGCTTGCCCACATGCTCTTCCACATGATCGATCTGTATTTGATTCACACAGTGATACACCTTAACAAGATAATATTCCTGCTTCACTTTTTTCTGGGCCAGCAGGAGGAAAGATGGGAGCAGCAGAAGGCAAAGCAGTAAGTAACGCATATAGTAAAGTTTATTAAAGGAGATGTCCGCAATATTTGCAATGTACTGCATCAGGGTCATGGCCGCCGATAGAACAACTTGACAGACCTGCCCTTTAACCTGGTCTGTCCGCGCGCTTTTAGTGAGTTCAACAGTTACTATACCCGTGGGCACCGCAATGATAGCATATCCAAGCAACATAATAAAAGATGCCAAAAATTTCCCCAGTGTAGTTATCGGGAAAATATCACCGTATCCAACCGTGGTGATCGTTACAATGCACCAGTAAATGCTCTGGGGGATATTGCTGAACCTTTCATTCACAGGGCTTTCGACTACATATACAATGGATCCCATCACTATGGTGATGATCAGTACAAATGCAAAAAAAACAAGTATCCTTCGCGCGCTGGCCTTGAGGGCTAAAGCAAGGCTTGTGCCTTCCCGAACGAACTGGGTCAGTTTAAAGATCCTGAATACACGCATCAACCTTAATGAGCGAATGACCAGCAGGTATTGCGACAGCGGTAAGAACAGGCTGAGATAGGTGGGAACGATAGAAAGAATATCTATGATGCCATAGAAACTTGTCGCATAGGACCGTGGTTTCTTTACCGCCAATAGCCTGAGCACGTATTCAATGGTGAACAAAATAGTAATGACCCATTCTGCCTGGTAAAATATTTCCCTGTTCCTTATTTCCAATTCGGGAATGCTCTGTAGCATCACCAAAACAAGGCTCAGAAAGATCAGTACCAGCAAAACAATATCGAATAGTTTACCCGCCGGGGTATCGTGCTCAAAGATGACGGTAAACAGGCGCGATCTCCAGTGCTCTTTGTTCTCTTCTGCCGATTGTTCCATTTTTAAATGTAAATAAATCATCTGTAGAAACAAGTTGGATCAGACAGGAACCTGATTTTGCCTATTCGATTCTGACCTGCCATTTCTCCTGATTGCCAAAATCTTAGGGGTCGGCGGCAAAATAAAATAAGGTCAAAGTCGTTTAAACCTTTGTTTCGTTTAGCCGTCAAACCGTGAAAATTAGAATACTGAAAGCTTGTATTCAAGCGGCTTTCTATATATATTTATACTGCCTCCAGTCAAATCGAAAAAAAACTATATGGACCGTCGTTCTTTTCTCAGCTTGCAACCGGAGGCTAAAAAGCCTGCACTACATGCGGCCAGGACCAATACCGGATTGGGTAAATACACCGGTGCGTGGACGGCCAATGAAGTCCAGCATTTACTGAAAAGAACCCTTTTTGGCTCAACCAAGGCCGATATAGACAAGTTCACCTCCCTCGGTCTTACTGCCACGGTCAACCAGCTCATCAACTACACATCCCCGTTACCGGCGCCTCCTGTCAATGATTATAATAGTTCCACCATTACTGACCCTGCTGTTGCTCCCGGGGCGACCTGGGTGAATGATCCAACTAACGACGGAACCATCAACGGTCAAAGACGGAGCTCGTTTAAGAAATGGTGGGCTGGGATCATGATCAACCAGGAGTCGAATATCCGGGAGAAGATGACCCTTTTCTGGGCTAACCTGTTTGGTACAGAGAGTAATGAAATCTCTAATGCGCATTGGGTGTATAATCATCATACGCTGCTAAGACTAAACGCGGTGGGCAACTACCGGCAGCTCATTAAGCAGGTCACCATCGATCCCGGGATGCTTCGTTATCTCAACGGCTATATCAATACATCTTCCGCCCCCGATGAGAACTACGCGCGCGAGTTGCAGGAATTGTTCACCTTGGGGAAAGGACCTGCCGTGCAGTATTCCGAAGCTGATGTAAGGGCGGCAGCAAAAGTGCTAACAGGCTGGCGTATCAATGCAAGCTTCGTTTCGTTTTTTGATCCGGCGAGGCACGATACCACCCCTAAGCAATTTTCATCTTATTACAGCAATAAGATCATCACCGGAAAAACAGGCGCTGCCGGTGCGGGAGAAACCGACGAGCTGATCGACATGATCTTCCTGAAGGATGAAGTGGCCAAATACATCTGCCGCAGATTATACATATGGTTCGTCTACTACAAAATAGACGCTGCTGCTGAACAGAACGTCATCGAGCCTCTTGCAAAAATTTTCCGTGATAACGGGTATGAAATGAAGCCCGTTCTTCGTGCGCTTTTTGAAAGCCAGCATTTCTTTGACGTACTTAACCAGGGCTGCTTCATTAAAAGCCCGGTGGATAATGTGATCAGCTGCCTCCGTGAATTTGGCGTGGTGTTCCCTACTTCCTATACCAACCAGTATATCATGTGGAACTATATCAGGAACTGGTACGCCTCCATGACGCAGGACGTGGGTGATCCGCCTGATGTTTCGGGATGGCCGGCCTATTACCAGGAGCCCCAGTTTCACGAGATCTGGATCAACTCAGACACCCTGCCCAAACGCAACAGGTTTACAGATACCATGATCACCAGCGGATACAGCAGCTCCGGACAAAAGATCGTGATCGACGCAGTTGCCTTTGTTAAGAAACTCAACAATCCTGCTGATCCGAATAAGCTGATCGACGAGATCTTGCAGGTGATCTACCGCGTACCCATGTCTGCCGCCACCAAACAAAGCATAAAACAGCAGATCCTGCTCAGCAACCAGGCAGAAGATCATTACTGGACTGACGCATGGAATATCTATATACAAAATCCCTCCACGGCGAATTTCAATATTGTTAACAACAGGCTGAAAACCCTTTTTCAGTATTTTATGAACCTGCCCGAGTATCAATTATCATAGTATGGACAGACGAAAATTCCTAAAACAAACGCTGCCTGCAGCAGGAATGATACCGGGAGTGGTGGATGGTTTTCCGATCAGGGCGTTCGCTGCTGAAAACGGATTTATCCAGGCCGCCATGCTGCCGTATGTTGAAACAGATAAGGTGCTGGTGATTGTGCAACTCAGCGGGGGTAATGATGGACTTAACACGGTGATTCCCATTGACGGGTATGGAAACTATCTGAATGCAAGAAAGAACATTGCCATTCCCGAGACGGGCATCCTGCGGCTCGATGGCGTCAGTAAAACCGGATTGCATCCTTCATTAAAAGGCTTCCAGCAGTTGTATAACGAGGGTAAGATGAACATCATCCAGGCCGTAGGCTACCCCTCTCCAAACTTTTCGCATTTCAGGGCAACGGATATCTGGATGAGCGCATCAGACAGCAATACCGTTATCAATAATGGTTGGATGGGAAGATACCTGGATGACCAATATCCCGGCTTTCCCACCAATTACCCGTCTGCTCAGATGCCCGATCCGCTGGCGATCCAGGTGGGCTCCATTACATCCCTAACCTGCCAGGGGCCTGCGGTTAGCATGGGAATGAGCATTACAGATCCCACCAGTTTTTATAACCTGGTAGATAATGTGGAAGATCCTGTTCCCAACAGTCCCATGGGGCGTGAATTAAGTTATCTCAGACAGATCGCGAGGCAAACGAATAAGTACACAGAACGAATCAGGCAGGCTGCGCTCGCCGTGCCTACCCAGGGAACCTATCCGGCGAATAACAGTCTTGCTGCCCAATTAAAGATCGTTGCCAGATTGATCAAAGGCGGATTGAAGACCAGGGTTTATATGGTGAGTTTTGGAGGCTTCGATACCCACGCAACGCAGGTGGTAGGTACAAACACGGCAACAGGTACCCATGCCAACCTGCTCAATAATGTATCGTCTGCCATCAAAGCGTTTATGGATGATGCAAAAGGACTTGGCGTGCAGGATCGCGTCCTTGGGATGACCTTCTCCGAATTCGGTCGCCGCATCAAATCCAACGCCAGTGGCGGAACGGACCATGGTTCTGCTGCCCCTTTATTCCTGTTCGGGAAAGATGTAATGGGTGGTTTGACCGGAAATAATCCAACCATAGCCGCCAATGTTACGGTTGGTGAAAATGTTCCTTACCAGTACGATTTCAGGAGCGTCTACGCCTCAGTATTGCAACAGTGGTTCTGTGTTCCTGACAACACCCTGCAACAGATCATGCTGAAGAATTTCCAGTCGCTCCCGCTGGTCAACAACAGTAAATGTGCATCAGTAAGGCCAGGCAGTTCATTCACCAACGAAAATGTACTGGTATTCAACTACCCGAATCCATTCACCAGTTCTACCAAGATCACCTTTAAAACAAAGGGTGGGCATACCCTGGTGCAGATCATGAATGCGTCTGGACATATGGTGCGGGTGCTGATAGAGAAAGAATATCCCGATGCAGGCACGCATACGGTTTCGTTCGATGGCGGCTATCTTGCCCCGGGCGTTTACTATGTGCGCCTTCAAAATGGTCAGATCCAACAGGTGAAAGGCATGTTGAAAGTGCGGTAGGA
>JBBAJO010000019.1:0-60514 GCA_040404005.1 Chitinophagaceae bacterium | reverse complement strand
GAATCATCATGGTGGTAACCATGTTCCGTTCCAAAAAAACCAAGGCCGTAATTGAGACTGCGGTTAGCCTAAGCAGGCAACAGGACGGGGTGGAGAAGTCGCAGGGAAATACCCCGGTAAGGAGCGTAGTGGGTTTTATTACTTTTCTTGCCAATAGTGTTAGTTCTTTGCTGCCTGCATCACTTCGCAATAAGATTAATGCAAAATTTACCCCAATACCGGTAGATGATAATTTGCCTGCAGAAGATATTCCTGCTTTTGATATGGTAAGAGGTTCCATAAACCTTATCGTCGCTGCTTCGCTGGTATCAATAGGCACGAGTATGAAATTACCGCTTTCCACCACTTATGTTTCCTTCATGGTGCTCATGGGTACTTCCCTTGCTGACAGGGCCTGGAACAGGGATAGCGCTGTTTATCGTGTGGCTGGCGTATTTACGGTTATTGGTGGTTGGTTTGTTACTGCACTCGCCGCCCTTTTTATTTCATCAGTGTTCGTGTTTATTTGTATCAAATTGCAATTTATAGGGATAGGTATTGTCATTGCTATTGTTGGGTTTGCGGTGTACAAACTTAACCAGTACCATAAAGAAACGCCTTCGCCCGTGCAGATATCGCTTGAATGGAAAGATGAAATTTTTCAGGCACAGCACCCCGAGAAGTTCACTGCTATCGTAAAAGAAAGGATTTCTGAAAGCCTTTCTGCCTTTGAAAGGTATACCAGTACTCTCGTTTCGGCCATAGCTAATGAAGACAAGGATGCCATTCGCCTTTTGGGTACCCAATTGGATTATTTAAGCAACCAAAACCTGACCAACAGGAGCCAACTTGCTGCCAAAATTGGCAAAATGAAGCCGGAACAAAAAAAGATGGCGAGGCAAGTCGTGGAATTTTATTCGCTGGAAAGTCATATACTGATGGAAATGAACCGGTTGGATGAAGTGGCACGGCTCCATATACTTAATATGCACCGGCCGTTACAGGAAACACAAGTGCGTCTGCTAAGGGAACTTGAAGAAAAAATTTCGAAGTTCGTTGGTATTGCCAAGGTTGGTTTGGGGGCAAATGAACCAGCCATAGCAGAAGCTGCTTTACTGGACATTAACCAGCACACAGACCATGCATTGGATAAACAAATGGAAGGGATAGGCGAAGGGAGTTTCAACTTCAAAAATTCAAACTTGTTTTTAACTTCCATGATCAACCTCCGCTCATCTGCCGATTTATTTAATAGGATGATTAAGCGTGTATACAATTCTTAAATGAAGGCGAAAGCATGTTTTCTTGCTTCAAAAATAAATTTTCTTGATTTGCTAATTATTGTTCATTTATGACCACTATTTTGTAATCCCGCACTTAAGTATTCTATTTTTCTATGTCAACATTAAAATATTTCAACCGTGATATTAGCTGGTTAACATTTAACCAAAGGGTGCTTGAAGAAAGTGCAGATACCTCGCTTGCATTGTACGAACGTGTAAAATTTATAGCCATACATGCATCCAACCTCGATGAATTTTACCGGGTACGAGTTGCATACATGGAGACCATGGCTAAGCTTGACGGGTATAATGAAGAAGAACAGGTTTCCTATGTCGAATTGCTTGGCATAATACGTGCCGAAGCAAACCAACAAGGGCAGTACCTAAGGACGATCCTTCATGACCTCATATTACCGGAACTGAAAGAAAATGGTATTTTGCTCTGTACCGATTTGGAGCAATTACACCTTGAACACGAAGATGAAATAGATGATTATTTCAATACTTATGTAGCTTCTTTTTTGCAGCTTACCTGGCTTACACCGGGCAATGCGCCATTTTTGGAAGACAGGGTTTTGTATTTATTGGGTGAAACAAATACCCGGGAAGATGGAACCAAACAATACCTGCTCGTAAACATCCCCAGTTTTTCCCTGCCGCGTTTTATTTCATTTTCCCAGCGCAATGGGAAGTACCATGTCGCCTTTATTGACGATATTGTCAGGTTGGGCATCAGAAAATGGTTACTGAAAAATAGTGGACTGGATTTGTATTCCATAAAACTTAACAGGGATGCAGCCCTTAACCTTGATGAAGAATCGGGCGATATTGCAGATCAGATCCGGTTGAGTTTAGGTAAAAGAGGGTTAGGCGCACCTTCAAGGTTTCAATTTGATGCAGCAATGCCCGCAGAAATGATTGATTTTTGCGAACAATATTTTGCCCTGGAAAAAGAGGAAATTACCCCTACAGGAAGGTACCAGAGCATGAGTGATTTTTTTGGTTTCCCCAATCCGTTAAAGCCTTTGTTAGAGCAAAAAAGATGGAAACCACTAAAACATTCGAAGCTGAATGTGGATACCAATTATTTTGATGCCATGAATGAAATGGACTTCCTGCTCCATTTTCCCTACCAATCTTACAACCATGTACTCGTCTTTTTTAACCAGGCAGTGCTTGATCCCTATGTAACCGAAATAATGGCCACTTTTTATAGGGTTGCCCCCGATTCGCATATTGTAAATGCATTGATCAGCGCTTCAAAAAATGGTAAGAAAGTAAAGGCATTTGTGGAAGTAAAGGCAAGATTTGACGAAGCCAATAACCTACGCTGGGCCGACAAAATGGTGGAAGCTGGGGTGGAAATCACCTACAGCCTTCCGGAGATTAAGGTACATGCAAAAACTGCGCTCATTATCCGGGAAAAAGATGGGGAAAGAAAGCGTTACGGGTTTTTTGGAACAGGAAATTTCAATGAGAAAACAGCAGGGATTTACTCTGATATTGGGTTGCTTACTGCTAATAAGGAAATGACGGAAGAATTGGAAATGGTTTTTATGTATTTGTACAACCAACATACGCCTTCCGCATTCAACCATTTGTTGGTTTCACCCTTTAATACTATCGAAGGGTTTAAAGCTTTAATACAGCAGGAAACAGACCTTGTTAAACAGGGAAGGGAAGGAAAGATTACCATTAAATTGAACAACCTGGAAGATGTCGAAATGATTGATACTCTATATGAAGCATCCATGGCCGGGGTAAAAATAGATATGATCGTAAGGAGCATTTGTCGGTTGAGGCCGGGCGTAAAAGGGTTAAGTGAAAATATCCGCATGGTGAGGGTAGTTGGCAGATACCTCGAACATTCAAGGGTTTTTGTTTTTCACAATGGCGGCAGTCCGAAAATTTATTTGGGATCCGCCGATTGGATGAGGAGAAATTTAAGGTCGCGGGTGGAAGTGGTATTTCCGATTTACGATGAAAATTGCAAGGACGAAATACTTATTTTCTTACAAACACAACTTGGGGAATACAGGAAAACACACCTCCTCGATGAAAACCTTCAATCCCATGCTTTTGATGAGCACCTTATGAAAGGCCGGGATGCCCAGGAAGCGTTTTATCATTTGTTTCATCAATCAAAATAATAGAAAATGAGTAAAGCAAAAAAAGAAGCTGGCAAGAAGGCAAGCTTGAAACCCAGGCAAATGGCTGTAGCTAAAGAAAATGTTGGAAAGGCAATAAAATCAAAATCGAAGCAAACGGCCAGAAAAGAAAGCACTAACATAGCAATGGCAAAACCGCCATTGGCTGTTCGGAAGTTAGTAGCTGAGCTATTTCCGGAAGTGAAGCCAAAGGAAATTGAATGGAGTTGGGAAATACCTCATAAAATCTATGAAGCTGAATTTATGCTAGACGGCATCAGCCATGAAGTGGAAATTACCGTAACCGGTCATCACCTGCTAACCGAGCAAAATATTCCAGTTGATTTGGTTCCTTTGAACCTGCAAAAAGAGGTAAAAACGAAGTACAAGCAATTCATGGTTGATTCGGCAGAAATCGTTTCGCTGGGCAATGGAAAAAGGCATTATGAATTGGATTTGATAAATAAGAAGGACGAGGAAATATCCAAAACGGTTTTAATTTGGCCAAATGGTGTGATACGCGAAGAAAGCGATGATACCCTATATTGATATTGGAAAAATGCCTGCATGATTTTTACCATCATCGACAATCCGGGGCAGCAAAGAGTAAGCATTACCTTTGAAGACCCGCCAGAAATTCCTTTCATGAATTATCTTTGGATTGACATGGTTGCTCCAACTGATTTGGAACGTTCTTTGGTGGAAAAATTCTTTTGTATAAACCTACTTAGTAATGAAGAGGAGAGGGATTTAGAATCCCGTTCCAAGATCTTTTACGATAATAACCTTGTAGTACTGCATTTAATTTATGTACACGAGCGCGAAGGATACGGTTCCGATTTGTCATCTGTTTCCTTTTATTTGTTCCAGAAAAAACTTATTACAATAAGGCAACAATCCATTGTGTCTTTTGAAAAAGTAAGAAATACTGTTTTAATAAATGGTGAATGCGATAGTGGGGCAGAAATTGGGTTTTTATTGGTATCTGAAAGGATTGATCATGCGGCCAAAAAGATGAAAGAGATGATCCGGAAAATTTCTGATTTAAACTTTAAAATCAATTATCAAAAAGAGTTTCAAAAGCAAATATTGATAGATATTAACGAACAGATGGAGTATTTACTTATGTTCCGTATTGCCATGATGAATAAGGAACTTACACTTTCACATTTATTGATGATACAGGGGCACTCAGATGAAAATAAATCAAGGATTTCCAATATGCGGGATGAAGTAAAATCATTGCTCGATTATTCTGCTTTCAATATCAACAGACTCGATTTTATGCTATCTTCTTTTTCTGCCAATATTAGTATTGAGCAGAATAACCATATGAAGATTTTTACTAAAGTTGCGGTTTCCGTTGCACCTGCAACTTTACTGGCCGGCGTTTTTGGTATGAATTTTAAGGTAATGCCCGAATTAGATTGGCAATATGGTTACCTGTATGCACTTACCCTGATGGTTATGGTTACTATCCTTGCTGTTATTTGGTTTAACCGGGTAAAATAGATTTTTTAATCTAGAATCAATTTC
The DNA here is from genome assembly GCA_040404005.1 of Chitinophagaceae bacterium. Classification (GTDB taxonomy): domain Bacteria; phylum Bacteroidota; class Bacteroidia; order Chitinophagales; family Chitinophagaceae; genus Pollutibacter. Next base: position 55,569 of record JBBAJO010000019.1, on the reverse strand, counting down.
TTTTTCGCGCTACGACTTCTGATTATTTTTGGATCGCTGGGATTATTGATTTTGAGTGCCAGGTATTTTTCAAAGGCTACAAAAAAAAGGTGCACCTTCACTTACTGCTTATTCCCAATGCCAGTAATTGCCATTGATAAGTTCTACAATCAGGGCTGTCCAACCAGTCTGGTGTGATGCACCAACCCCCCTGGATGTGTCACCATGAAAATATTCGTAGAATAGTATAAGATCTTTATTTTCAGGCCTATTGTAAAATTCAGGATGATCGTAGTGAACAGGACGTGTACCCGAAGCATCTTTACGAAATATTGTGGCGATGCGTTTGACCAATTCATTCGAGATATCACCAAGGTTTAGCCATTGTCCGGAACCGGTTGGATATTCCATTTTGAAATCATCACCATAGAATTGGTGATACTTTTTCAGTGACTTGATGATGAGATAGTTTATTGGTAACCAGATAGGGCCCCTCCAATTCGAATTTCCGCCAAACATGCCGGTTGTGGATTCCGCAGGGTCATAGCGTATGAAATGACGAGAGTCACCGAAAAAGTACTCCCTGGGATTTTCCATGTGGAATTTTGAGAGGCCCCTGATCCCACCAGGAGCGAGGAATTCCTGCTCATCCAGCATCGTTCTTAAAAGCTTTTCCAATTTATTCTTGCTGACAAGTGAGAGTAATATATCCTGGTTCTCTTTTCTTTCCTCATTTGGCAGGTATTGGTTTCTTTTTATACGGTAATTCTTGAACCAGGCTGTCCGGCGTTCAAAGTCTTTCAGTTTTGCTAATGTTTCACCGGGGATTACGGACACCCCGAAGAGAACGCTCAAGCCTACGACAGATCTTACTTTAATGGGGGATATGGCGCCGTTTTCATTGATCAGTACGTCATAGAAAAATGAATCACCTTCATGCCACAGGTGGGCTTCGTTGAGAGAAGAAGATATATGCACGAAGTGCTCGTAGAATTTGGTAGCAACATCCTCAAAAGTAGGATCGTAAACGGCTATTTCAAGTGCAATATCCATCATATTTAGCGCAAACATGGCCATCCAGCTGGTACCGTCTACCTGTTCAAGCATGAAGCCTGGCGGTATTTCATTTCTATTAATTACCCCGATGTTATCCAGTCCAAGGAATCCTCCTTCAAAGAGATTGTTTCCATCTTTGTCTTTTCGATTAACCCACCAGGTAAAATTGATGATTAATTTCTGGAAGACCCGTTTCAGGAAGTCGATATCGGCCCTGCCATGAACGGTCTTTTCTATCCGGAATATGTTAAGACAGGCCCATGCATGAACGGGTGGGTTGACGTCGGAAAAATTCCATTCATAAGCTGGAATTTGCCCCAAGGGGCTCATGTACCATTCCCTGAGCAGAAGGATCATTTGGTGCTTGGCGAAGCCGGAATCCACAAATGCCATAGGAATGCAGTGAAAAGCAAGGTCCCAGGAGGCATACCATGGGTACTCCCAGGTATCCGGCATTAAAATGATGTCTTTATTGTTGAGAAAATTCCATTCCTTATTTCTGCCCTGCGATCTTTCCGGGTGTTGCCGGTTTGTGGCTTCGTCACCGCTTAGCCAAAGATTTACATCATAATAATAGAACTGCTTGCTCCACAATAAACCTGAGATGGCCTGTTTCGAAATTTCCCTGAGTTCAGGGTCAATTACATCGGGGCTTAAAGATTGATAGAACTCCCCCATTTCGTTAATGCGAAGATCGAAAATTCCCGGTGCATCTATCAATGGGGGACCCGCAACCCGGCTTTTGGACAGACGCAGATAAAACTCTTTTTTCCCCAGGCTCCCAAGCTCTAAACGATAAACAGGCGAAGCTTTGCTACCCACAACATTTCCATTGAGCAGCTCTGTTTTCCCATCAATGATCACTTGGTGAAATGCGTCTTTTACGAATGGGTATTGGTTTGGAATTTCATACAGCCTATCGAGGTTGGTTTCGTTTTCAGTAAACAGGATTGCTTCTAAGGACTGGTCAGGATAAAAAAAATATCCACCCAACTCAGGGTGCTGCGAATGGATGTATGAGCCGAATTCGTTGCTTTCAAGCCACATCCTTGCCTTAGATGAAGATTCATCGAAAGACCAGTAATTTCGAAACCACAATGTTGGAAGTACGGTAATGGGCGCGGTTTCCGGACCATGATTGAATACAGTAATGCGAATGAATATGTCCTCGCTGTTGAGTTTTGCATATTCCGTGAAGATGTCAAAGTATCTTCCTTCGTTAAATACCCCTGTATCGAGCAGCTCGTACTCGGGATCATCTTTTCCACGCCTGCCGTTCTCTTCTGCTAATTTCCTGTATGGGAAAGCTTCGTGGGGGTATTTATACAGCATGCGCATGTACGAATGGGTGGGCGTGTTGTCGAGAAAATAATACAATTCCTTGACATCTTCTCCGTGGTTCCCTTCCGTATTGGTCAGGCCGAAAAGTCTTTCCTTCAGTATGGGGTCCTTATGATTCCAGAATGCGACTGCAAAACACAGCAATTGATTATAGTCCGATATGCCCGCAATGCCATCCTCGCCCCACCGGTATGCACGCGAGCGGGAATGATCGTGGCTGAAGTAATTCCAGGCATCACCATTTGAACTATAATCCTCCCGAACGGTGCCCCACTGTCTTTCACTAAGATATGGTCCCCACAGTTCTAATGGCGTCCTTTTTGTTGCGTTTTCATCCAAGCGTTTCTGTTCAGCAGTTTGGGACAGTTCATGTTTCATCTTTATATCGATTACTGGTTTTAGTTTGGTGAATGCCTTACCGCTAAATGCTTATCAGGGATGCGCGCAGAAAGCATATTATCTTGTATTTAATCCTCTTCGACGATATCCCTTGCTCATCCACCTTCTGCAAAACCTTCGAAAACAGTCATCCCTCCATCAATGAAAATGCTGGCTCCCGTAATGTAGTCACTTGCGTCAGATGCCAGGAAGACAGCCAGGTTGCCGATATCTACCGGCAATCCGATCCTGTTATATGGAATGAGAGTCATCAGGTTGTCCAATGCTTCGGGAGTGCTCCATGCCATCGTATTGATTGGGGTCCTGATGGCACCCGGGCAAATGCTGTTAACCCTTATCTTTCTGTCGCCGTATTCTTGAGCCAGACTTTGCATGAACATCCTGATTGCACCTTTGGATGATGCGTAGTTAACATGCCCTGCCCATGGAATCACTTCATGTACGGAACTCATACAGATGATCTTTCCGCAAGCAGAAGATTTTTCAGGAATCGTTCCCCTTCTCAGCATTTCGATTATGGCTTGCTTTGCACATAAAAATTGACCAGTGACGTTGATGTTGATTACTTTGTTCCACTGCTCCAGCGACATTTCATGAAACGGGGCGTCCCTTTGTATTCCGGCATTGTTGACCAGGATGTCGATCGTGCCAAATTCTTGGAACATGGTTTGAAACATCTCCTTTACTTCCTCTTCTTTGCTGACGTCTGCCTTAACGGCGATCGCGCGGCTCCCAACCGAACGGATCTTTTCTACTACCAGATCGGCAGTTTCCGGATGGACGACATAGTTGACAACCACATCAGCGCCGGCTTCGCCTAGTCTTAAAGCTACTGCTTCACCTATACCCGAATTGGCTCCTGTGACGAGTGCAGATTGCCCTTTTAATGAATATGAAATCATATATACTGGTTTTACGTTTGCTTTTTAATAAGTGCATTCCGTCTCATCATCCATAAGCCATCCCGCCAGGATTTCAAGAACGAATATGCTTTTCCTGGAATCCTTTAGGGCATGAAGATTTGTTCCTCCGCCTGCTCCTGTGCCAATGATGATGATGTTGTACGTTTCCATGAATATCTATTTGTACATTATTGCTCCTTGTTTACAATATTTTGTGCTGACTTCAAATTATTTACCAACACATCCTTATCAATGAAAGTATTGCGAAATCTGTCTGATACTGCATGGTGTAAATATTGGTATTCCGAAGGGCCGCCTGGAAGATTTGGCAGTATGAAATTTTAAGAAATCTGTGACCAAATTGTTAACTGAATACTATGATTTGTCTCATTATGTTATGTTGAATCAAAGTCATCTTTCGTGAAGACAGATTTCTTAATAAGGAAACATTGGAACATTATTTTTGACTTCAACCGATTCAAATTATGCCGTTATAAAATATTTAAGCCCTTATCCTTATCTATGTTTGATTCTATACCCTCACGTATTAATATAGGCGATTTAATACTGCACTAAAAAGCAGGTTTTCATATTTTATTATCGAATAAATGGTTTCAAAAAAATCTCATCACCGACCTAAAAATTAAATGTTTTATGGCAATGCAATTGTTGATTTTCGTAGCATCGCTCTCACTGCTGGTCTTTTCTGCCAGATTCTTTACTTCAGCCGCAGAAAAAATCGGGGACTTTTTAAAAATGCCACAAATGGTGATCGGGATTTTCATTGTGGGTATTGGTACTTCGTTGCCTGAGTTGATATCAGGAAGTCTGGCCGTAAAACAGGGCACCTCAGAAATTCTATCCGGAAATATCCTGGGTTCAAATATTTCAAATATCCTTTTGATCACTGGACTGGCCGTAGTGTTTAGTCAGGTCATGCTGAAAAGAGGTATTGACCTGGCCAGTACCTATCTTTTTATCGACCTTCATTTTCTAATCGGAAGCTTTTTCTATTTCTGCATGATCGCATATGATGGCGTGATCAAAACGCCTGAGGCCCTAATGGGCCTCGGCATTTTCATTATCTATAGCTTGTACCTCATCAGAAACGTAAAAAGCATTGATGTAACGAAGGAAAAAAAGGAAAAGGGTCCCTTTCCCATCATGAGCGTAGGCATATTACTTGCGGCATGCCTGGGAATTTATTTTGGTGCTGAATATACGGTCTCCTCTTTGGGTAAAATTGCGATCAGTCTGAATGTACCCAGTTCAATTGTGGCATTGACCCTGCTCTCACTAGGCACAACCTTGCCGGAATTGGTGGTGAATATCTCTGCGATCCGGCAGGGAAAGGCGGAATTGGCCGTAGGTAATGTTTTAGGGTCCTGTATTTTCAACACATTGGTTATTCCACCTGTGGCGAGTCTGTTCGGTACAATTACAGTTCCGAGGGATCTGTTGGTTTTCTCACTTCCTGTAATGGCCGCTTCGGGATTATTGTTCTATATGCTGGCAGCGGATAAGAAGATGTCTCTTTATGAGGGATTATTATTCGTGTCAATATACATTGTATTCGTTTTGCACATCGCATTTCCATAATTAACTAAAAAAATAAGAAGGTATTGCAGGAGGGGATTTCACACCAACATCAATCATTCCGGAACGTTGCGGCAAGAGGCAATGCAATGTTCAGTGCCGCATACCCCAAGGCGATGATATAGAAAGCAATCCTGTCGAAGCGATGAGATAATTCGTGCTTGCCCCGGTGTTCATAAATGAAGAGTGAAATGGCCGAAAGGATCAGGGTCAATAGAATGGTGCTTGTTCCAACCAGGTTGATAATATCTGCCAAAGCCAGCACACCTGTATTGGGCAACATCGATGAAGTGATATATGAATTCGCTACGGCGGCAAACAAGGCTCCAATGCCAAGGCCAAAACGGGGATCGCTGTGAACGGGGTTGATAAAAAAAGACAATAGTGCAACGGCAACGGCAACAAATAATGGAAGGAACATCTTCAGAAAAAATCCCCAGCTTTCCCTCTTAATCCAAAGTCCCATTCTAAATTGGGAATAGGTTGCTTTTGCACCATCTGTCAATCGCGGATCACCTCTGGTGGTTTTGTAGGAATGTGGTTTTTCTACCACAGACATTTTATATATTTCATAACCAGGGACCTTCACACGGGAACTCACAGCAGAGTTTATACTATCCGCATCCCATATCAGTTTGCTACGATCAAAGTTGGGATCTTCAATACAAATAGTCAGTAGGTGATCATCACAGGGAAACCGAAATTCTTCAAAAACGGATGTAATACTTGCTACCACCCGATATAAAACATAGTGGTCATTTTTTTGGTGATACTCATTCTTCTTCTCTTTCGTTTCAATTGATCCATCTATTACCTGGAAATTATCGCCGATCACCATTCCACTATCCTTCCATCTGAACCAAACATAAAAATCCACGATCCAATTGGTATTCTTCATTGACAGTTCTACGATCCTGTCCACATAAATGCCCATTTCCACTTTGGACTGTGGAATATTTGGGTTCATGATGAGGTCAGCAGGTGTTAAACCCGGTTCCGTTCTATTTGGATCCATTCTTTCCGCATAATATACCCTGCTTAACTTCTTGTTCTTATACTCCATCGAGATAAGCGCTGCTCCAGCAATGAGGATAGCAATGGCCATACCGGTTACCAATAACCGTATCTGCCAGAATCGAATGGCCATAGGCCTTATTTGCGGATGTTTGATGGTGTTAAGTTGAGATCCTAGAAAAATTAATTTTGTAGCTCGTCAAACAAAAATGTACAGATTTCTATATAGTAAATTGTTGGAGACACATTAATGTTCAGTGGTACTACCTACACGAATGTGCTGACACATGTAAATACTTCCTCCGGACAACTCGAGGTTATCAGTATGGTTTTAGTTTATGCCGAATATTTTAACCTTAAAAGGTTGATCAGGATATACCCAGCCGATCTGCCGGTTTCAATACGAATTAGTAAAAAAACTGTTCCAAAATTATCTTGCCATCTTGAACCTGATATGCACATACTTCTTCAATGGTCATTCTTCCACGTCCTTTAAATGTAGCATCCATAGCCCAGGTGATAGCAAAACTGTTACCTGCTACAATAGGATCAGAAATTGTTGCGCCGTGAAATTCTTCCACTCCCGACTGAAAAGCTATTGCTTTCTCTTTAATGGCATCCAATCCTGTTGCCACTTTAGGCCCCATCATTTCGCTTGCTTCTATGCTTTGGACATTGTCCGCAAAAAGTGTTTCATGTACTTCGTCGATTTTTCCCTGCCGGCAAAGTTCCACCAATTTATTAGCCACTTCTGTTGTTGTCATTTTATCTTAGTTTTATTGTGAATTACGAATGTCCTCTCTTAGAAACAATTTTGTTCCGTTGCTAGATTATTTGATTATTAAGTTTTGTTCGTCCACCAGGGCGTTTTGAAGTTGCAGGCAGAGAGAAAGGAAATGATCTATTTGCCCATAAGTTATCGGGAAACGATTATCGAATAACACATTGTTTACATCTACATCACATAGGGTACCCTTTAAGCTAAGATTGTATTTTTCATTACGAGCGGTTATTAAATGTCAGGAACATTGCTTTCCTTTTCTAATGAAATCAAATTATTGCTCTGGCTTTCATTTCCCATCTTATTTACCGTGTGGGCCATTTCCTTATTTCGGGATACCCTTCCCCATTGGACAGGTCCTGGATATTATCCGCTGATTTTTGTTTGCGCCCTTTGGTTGGAAGAAAAAGAACGATTCCGAAAGATGCGGCTTCCCCGACTTGCATTTTCATTATTGATCGTATTTGTGACGGCAGGCCTCGTGCTGATAAATCTTTACCCTGGTACGTTCGGGAAACAAAATCAGGCAGAATTGGGAAGAGGAGATTTTACACTCGATATGTACGGCTGGTCAACGGAAGGCCCCGTGATCGCTGGTTACCTGAAAAGAAAAGAGCTGAGCCGCTACCGGATCGCAAGCCCGCAATGGTTTCCCGCGGCTCATATCGACGAATATATCGCCCGTGCTGCAGGTACGTCAGTATACGGAATGGGTCCCCTATTCGACATTCATCAGTATCGCTGGATTAATGATAAACGGGGCGAGCCTACATTGAAAGATACCTTACTGTATATTGAAGTCTCAAATCTTCCACGACGTCCGGAACAGGTCACCGGCAGCCGGTTTTCATCCTTTCAGTTGGATACGGTGTTCACCCAAAATCGAAACGGACGGCCTGCCAGAAATTTTTTCATATACAGGTTAATTCCCTGAAGGCAAATTCGTTCTAAAGGTTGTTGACCCTACACCCGGGCATTTTCATTTCTTCGCTTAAGCACAAACAAGGTTGGCTGCCGCTGAAAATCAGAAATGCCCCTTGCGGGGCTTTTCTGATTTACTTGGCGGAGGAGAAGGGGAAAGAACCTAACTCTTTATCAATACTTTATAACTCGTAAATGGTATATGGCCCCGAATTTGGCCCCACGGTGATATGCTTCGTAGAATTCAAAAATTACCCCAAATATCTCGAGTTTTATTCACTGCAACCCACTTTCATCCATGACAAAAAATAAGTTGAATATAATTCTATAATCCAGAATATTATTCCGTATACAAAATAATATAGTATATTTGTTTCGCGAATGATCATTATTTCCAAAAAGATAATTAAAGATTTTTCCTTGTTGCACCCGGTTGTCGCAAAAGCCCTGGAAAAATGATATGATGAAACGAAATCAGCAGACTGGAAAAATTTCACGGAATTAAAAAAGACATTTAACACAGCTGACCATGTAGGGAATGACAGATACGTTTTTGATATTAAGGGAAATCAATACCGGCTTATTGCATTGATCATTTTCAAAGTAAGGACAGTCTTTATACTGTTTATAGGAACCCACAAAGAATATGATGAGGTCAATGCCAGTAATGTGAGCTTTAGAAAATAGCATTTATGAAATACGAAATTAAATCCAAAAAGGCCTACCACGAATTAATGGTTGCAATATATACCCTGATGAATAGGGGGGAGGCAAATCTTAAACCCGCTGAATTAAAAAAACTCGCTGCTATGTCTTTGGCAGCAGAAAATTATGAGGACAAAGTTTTGGGCCTGAATCCCAGGAAAGAACCCCAATCTATCATAGAAATCGTAGAACTCAAGATGTTTGAAAGGAAAATGACCCAGGCAAAACTTGCTGAAGAATTGGGTCTTGCAAAATCCAAGGTGTCTGAAATTCTGAACGGCAAACGTAAACCTGATGTGGCCTTCTTAAAAGGGCTGTATAGGGCTTTCAAAATTGATCCTGAATTCTTGTTGGAACATTCCTAGATTCTAAGCGTCCGATCAATAACAGTCATTTTGAATCTTTGGGTGCTATGGTGGACCGTGGGAGGTAAGTACAGCATTAAGAGATGGAACCGAAAATGTGAGTAGTATCTACATGGTGAATGATTTTAACATCATCCCTATGCCATTGGCACCGTTGCGGCCCTCTGGGTTATAGAAAGAATTTGGCGGAGGAGAAGGGATTCGAACCCTTGAAACCCTTACGAGTTTACACACTTTCCAGGCGTGCCAGTTCAACCACTCCTGCACCCCTCCGGGGCGTCAAATGTACGATGTTTCCGTCAAATGATCGAACTAAACGCTCTTTTCGAGTACCATAAACTCGAGTGGGCGAAGGTGCTTCCCGGTGAGGCCGTCTTCCGGGAAGGGGATCAACTTCCCCGTATCCTGATAACCTTTCCGTTTGTACCAGGCGATCAATTCCGCCCGAAGCGAAATAACGTGCATATAAATCGAGTTGCAATCCACGCTGAGGGCATATTCCTCTGCAGCAACCAATATTTTCCCGCCAATACCGCCACCCTGTAAAACCGGAGATACGCTGAACATGCCCAAATACATTTTGTCTGCGTGCTTTTTCAAGTTCACACAGCCTTGTAAATCACCTTCATCGCTTTTGTAAGTAAGCATCACACTGCCAGGCTCGCGAAGTACATCCGACAGGTTTTCATGGTTAGTTCTTATAGAACCTGCTATCAGATCCGCCTCCGTGGTCCAGCCCTTCCGGGATTCTTCCCCCCGGTAACTGATGTTCAGCAAGGATGCAATGGAAGCAATGTCGGTTTCATCAGCAATGGTGATATGGGGGTCTGAAAAAATCTTCATGGTGTTGATTTGCACACGCAATGTAACAAAGAGATTTTTTGGCCGCCACCGTTACTCATAGATTTTCAACCGATTCCTCAAGCCGCGGATCTCTTCTTGCAGATCCGCGATCTTATGCAGTAGATAATCTATTGCCTGAATACCGCCCACATTAATGTCCAGATCCCGATGCAGCCGCATGAATTTTTCCAATTGCTCAATATCATTGACCGATATAAATTCATCCTCCGAAACATGGGTAATATTCACCATGCCTGACTCCTGCAGGGTATGAATAAAGGCAGGTTCCACTTCATAAAACAAGCAAAAGCTTTCGACCCTGATCCGGTTCTCTTTGTCCATGGTTCGCTTTTTAAAGTCGTGATAATTGTGCAAATAATTCTTTCTGTTGTTCAGTTAAACCCGTTGGTATCCTCACCTGGTAGGTAACAAAAAGATCACCGAAGGATCCTTCCTGCTTATACAGAGGAAAGCCCTTCGCTTTCAGCCGGATCTTAGTGCCGCTCTGGGTTTCAGGATTCACTTTCAATTTGATTTTGCCGGAGAATGTGTCAAGGAGAAGTTCTCCGCCAAGTACGGCCGTGTAGAGATCAAGATCTACAAGGGTGTAGAGGTCGTTTCCATCTCTTCGAAAAACGGGATCATTCTCGATGCCGAAAGTGATATAGAGGTCTCCACCCGGGCCGCCGTTTACCCCCGGTCCGCCGTGTCCCTTTAGCCTGATGGTCTGGCCATTTTCAACGCCGGCAGGGATGGTGATCCGCAAATTCTTTCCATTGACGGTGATGGTCTGCTGGTGGGTGGAATAAGCCTGACGGAGTGACAACAGCAACTCTGCATGGTAATCCTGTCCACGGTACTTTACGTTCCCGCTACGCTGGCGACCCTTGCTTGTTTGGCCAAACAGGGACTCAAAGAAATTGGAAAATTCTCCTTCGTGCATCTCCTCCCCAAAACCCTGTGTGCCTTGCTGCTGTTGCCGGGCCTGGTTCTTTTCAATGTCGTCCGCATGCTGCCAGTGTTCCCCATACTGATCGTACTTTTTTCTTTTTTCGGCATCGCTCAATACTTCATTGGCTTCATTGATCTGCTGAAATTTCCTGTGCGCGTCTTTATCATCCGGGTTCAGGTCGGGGTGCATGCGCCGCGCCAGTTTCCGGTATGCGGTTTTGATTTCTTCCTGTGTAGCTTGTTTAGCAACACCGAGGATGCTATAATAATCGATATAAGCCATACGCTAAGGTAGGTACCCTGCAAAAATCATACGATGACCATGGTCATACGGGCCGCCGGTAAACATAGGTTTTGTATATTTAAGCATGGACTTCGACTATATCATCATTGGGGCGGGATCATCGGGTTGCGTACTCGCAAACCGATTGTCTGCCAACCCATCCACAACGGTATTGCTGCTCGAGGCCGGGAAGCCGGATAAAAAGCCGGAGATCCATATACCTGGTGCTTATGGCATGTTACATCGCAGTGAGGTGGACTGGCAGTTCTGGACCGAGCCGCAGGAACACGTGGATAACCGTAAAATCTACATTCCCAGGGGTAAAGTTTTGGGTGGATCAAGCAGCACAAACGCCATGGCTTATGTAAGGGGAAGCCGGCATGACTACGACGAATGGGCGGCTCTGGGGAATAAGGGCTGGAGCTATGAAGAGGTATTGCCCTATTTCCTGAAGTCAGAGTATAATGAAAATTTAGAAGGCAAATATCATGGCCGGTCGGGCCCTCTTCATGTGTCTTATGCCCGCCAGCCTTCGCCGCTGGGGGCATGTTTCGTGGATGCCTGCGAGCAGGCGGGGATCCCTAAAAATGCCGACTATAACGGGGAGGAACAGTTGGGCGCGCACATGCTTCAGTTCAACATACGCAACGGTCAGCGTCACAGCGCGGCCGTGGCATTTCTGAAACCGGTGCTTGACAGGAAAAATCTATCTGTTCGAACGGACTGCCATGTATCCCGGATTGTTTTAGAAGATGGGGAAGCGAAAGGGGTTGAGTTTGTGAACAGGGAGAAGAAAGTGGAAAGGGTAGGCTGTAGAAAAGAGGTGATCCTATCTGCGGGCACGATGCAGTCTCCGCAAATACTTATGCTCTCAGGGATTGGCGATCGATCCGAATTAAGTGCATTTGGAATTGAAGTAAAACATGATTTGCCCGGGGTGGGGAAGAACCTGCAGGACCATGTATGGAGTGGCATCAGTGGAAATACTGATATCCCTACCGGTAACTCTTTACTCAAACCGTACGGAAAAGTAAAATCGTTGTTGCAACATCTTTTTCTGAAGCGGGGTCCCCTTTGCAATAGTCCGCTTGAAGCCAATGCATTTTACCGCACCCATGATTCCATGAACCGGGCCGACATTCAATTTCATTTTGCACCCATCGGCATTTCACCGGATTACTCCACCGATATTTACGATCTCAGCACGTACTCCCGCAAAGATGGCTACGGCATACTTTCCATTCTGCTCAGGCCTAAAAGCCGGGGTTATATTGGTTTGAGAAGCAGTGACCCACTAGCCAGTCCATTGATCCAACCCAACCTGTTGAGCCATGCAGACGATCTTCAGGTGCTGATCAAGGGGATCCGGAAAAGCATTGAGATTGCCGGCTCTGCAGCGATGCAAAAGTATTGCTCGGGTGGGGTGAATTTCCCTGCGTTGCCAGTTAATGACGAGCAATTAGTGGACCACATCAGGAAAAGTCTGGAAACATTGTATCATCCTGTTGGGACATGCAAAATGGGTCCAGACGAACTTGCGGTGGTCGATCATCATTTGAGGGTGAAAGGGGTTGGTCGTTTACGCGTGGCCGATGCTTCCATTATGCCAACTATTGTTTCCGGAAATACAAATGCTGCCAGCATCATGATCGGTGAGAAAGCCGCTGACCTTATTTTGGCAGGGGCCTGACGCGCGGCCTGCTGAATAAGTTGGTCTACTCCTTCAAAATGGTTGATGTTCCACTTCTGTTCCTGAGGCAACCGCATTTGGTTCACTGATCTATTTAAAACGCACCGAGAGAATCGATCTCCCTGATGATTCCATTATGTTGTAGCGCATTTTCCTGCGGAGTTATTTTTCCATCTGCCCGGGAATTACACGATCCAGGGTTTGGATCTTATTGTTCCGCCAGTCGGCATCATAAGAAACGAACCAGGAAAGCCAGATACTTCTTGATAATCTCATCAGGATGGGCTGCAGCAAGATCATTAACACCGAGTTCACACCAAGCCACCAGAAGAAACGATTGTCGTCCGTTGACAATCCAATGATCATCCACCAGAGCAGGAAGGTGGTTACACTAAAGGCTACGGTGAGTGCATAACTGACATAGCCGGTGCCGAAGTAGAAACCCACTTCTATTTCTGTTGGTTGCCCGCAGACGGGGCATTGCGTTGGCATCTTTACGGCATTTTTAAGGTAGTATGGGTTCGAATAGGTAAATAGCTTCCCTGTTCTGCACCGGGGGCATCGGTTATCTAGCGTACTGACCAGGTAACTTGGCCTTCCTGGTTTGATCTTCTTCTCTTGTTCCATCAATTATTTTTCATTTTCAAATGCCGTCAACACCCGCTCCATTTTCATACTCCGGGAACCTTTGATCAAAAATAAACCATCATGAAGCTGCTTGTCCCTTAGCCATTTGGAGGCGCTTTCGGAATCCGGAAAGTAGCGGTAAGGATGGCTGATCGTTTCAAAGTCACCCCCTACCAGCATAACATCTTTCCATGAATGTTGTTTAAGCAGTTCTACGATCCCCTCATGTTCCATGCGGCTTTCGTCACCCAGTTCCATCATCCCGCCGATACATACATATTTGTGGGCATGGTTTTGTCTTGCGAAATTCTCTATGGCTGCCCTCATGCTGCTCGGGTTGGCGTTATAGGCATCAAGGATGAACGTATTGCTGTCTTTCTTCAGGAGTTGTGATCTGCTGTTGGTAGGATGATAGTTTTCGATGGCGAATTTGATCTTTTCTGCCGGCACTTTGAAGTATGTTCCAACGGTTATGGCCACCAATACATTCGGGAGATTGTAGTCGCCCACAAGATTGGTGGATATAGTGGATAAAGCAGTTCCCTTATCCATACGCACTACTAAAAAAGGCTCGCTTTGCACGGCGGAGCCAATGAAGTCGGCATCAATGGTCCCGTATGTGATCTTATGGAGGATCCCCTCGCTCATCGTGTGGAAGTAGTCGTAGTCCCACATGACAAATGCAGTGCCCTTATTAGCGCGAAGATGATCAAAAAGCTCCCCTTTACCTTTTCTGACACCTTCCACGCCGCCAAACCCTTCGAGGTGCGCCTTTCCACAATTGGTGATAACACCATGGGTAGGCAGGGTATAGGTGCAATAACTTCCAATCTCTTTTTGATGATTCGCCCCCATTTCAATCACTGCCAATTCTGCATCTGGAGGTACGGATAGAATGGTCAGCGGCACTCCAATATGATTATTCAGGTTGCCCTGGGTTGTTGTTGTTTTGAACGCGGTGTTGAGAACGGCATAAATGAGTTCCTTGGAAGTTGTTTTACCGTTGCTGCCGGTGATGGCCAGAAAAGGAATATCTAGTTGTTTGCGGTGGTGCAAGGCTAGTTTTTGCAAGGTCTCCAATGCATTATCGACACGGAAAATGCGGTTGTCTGAGATGCCAGTGTCCTCGTCGACCACCACGGCGGCTGCGCCTAACTTAAGTGCCTGTATGGCAAACTGGTTGCCGTTGAAGTTGGGGCCTTTCAGTGCAAAGAAAATATCTCCGGGCTGCAGCTGGCGGGTATCTGTTTTAACGCTGGGATGTTTTTTGAAAACTTTGTAAAGCGCTTCGATCATCACGTAAAGATAAGGAGGGTCTTCCCATTTACAACCGGCCGTAAACAAAGAAAGCCACCCGGGGGTGGCTTTCTGATATCATTTTGGAAATTATTTCTTCCTTGTATTTTGCCTTCTCTTACCAAAGTGCTGACCATTTTTAAAGCCATTGCCTTCCTGGCTGCCTACACGGTCCATCGCACAACGGAATCCGATGGTTGCACTGGCCTGATCTTCTTCAAGATGACGGCGTGTGCCGGGGCTCAGCCAATAAGGGCGATCGTTCCAGCTTCCGCCTTTGAAAACCCTTGATTTGTCGCTGACCAAACTTGTTTTTGCATAACCATACATTACCATGGATGAAGAGTCTCCGTCAAGATAATTGATCACGTTACCGCGCTGGTAGTTTCTCCTATTCTTAGACTCTTCGTCAGTAACGTTATCATACTTAACACGACCAAGGCTATCGCGCTCAAATTCTCCGTTCTCGTTCTTATGCAACTTCTTGAACTGGTTACCGCGGAAGGGATTGAAATCATCTACATCCATATTGGACATTGGGCGGAACACGTCAGCTACCCACTCGTTCACGTTACCTGACATATTGTACAGTCCGTATCCGTTAGGAAGGAAAGCTTCAATAGGACCGGGGATCGCAGCATTATCGTTAAGGCCACCTGCAACACCCATGTTATCACCAGATCCTCTTTTAAAGTTAGCCATGAACTTACCCTGCCATGTGCCGGTGCGTGTTTCACGCAAACCGTTCACGTTATTGGCCCAGGCAAACACCTGCTTATTCATGATCAATTCCTCACCACGCTTACCTTCTTTTTTCTTGGTCTTCGGGTTCTGGCTGATCAGGCCATAAGCGGCATATTCCCATTCTGCTTCTGTAGGCAGACGATAATCTGGCAACAGGTAGCCGTCTTCAAACTTCACGTAGTTACGTGGTTTTCCGTTGCCATCGAGCAATGGACTTTTCTTGGATTTTGGTTTTCCAGGCTGAGGCGAATACAGGCCAAGCAAATATGATTTAGTACTGAAGTTCTCTTCACCCTGACCCTGGAGGGTCTTCAGTTGGTTCTTGTTGATGTATCCTTTTTCAACCATGATCAATTCGTTCACGCGGTTGCTTCTCCAGATACAAAAATCATTGGCCTGCCTCCAGTTAACACCTACTACAGGGTAGTAGTTATAAGAAGGGTGGCGGAAATAGTATTCTACGAGGGGCTCATTGGCGGCAAGTTCTGACCTCCATACCAACGTATCGGGCTTGGCGCCGTCAACGACATTGACAAATTGGGGGTCATCAAACGCGTTTTCCAGCCAATAAAGGTATTCACGGTAGTGAACGTTGGCCACCTCCGTACGGTCGATCAGGAACGAGGATACCGTCACCCTACGGGATACGTTATTCCAGTCGCCCATAACGTCTTCTTCAGTGGCACCCATTGTAAAAGTACCGCCCTGAATGAATACGAGGCCGGGACCGGTTTTCTGTTCCCTTTCTTTGGAAACATTGTATCCGCCCATATTTTTGTCGTCATAGTTCCAACCGGTAACGGTGGACTTATCGTGCTTTTTCTTGCCGAACATTCCGTTCTTACATGATGCTAAGAGGGATACGGCCGCAAGTAGTACAAAAAGGTTTTTCATGCTTGTCTTCTGCATTTTGCTGGATTTAACTAGTGGATAACGAGCGGTGTTATCAGAATATTGTACCGGAACCCACTAACTATGATTATAATGAATTGCGAATTTATAGGTTTTATGTTATCCATGCCCCCTGTTTTTCAAAGAATTAGTGTTTACTAAATGCTAATTTTGACAGGATGCGTCTTCCGTTGCAATCCTTCCTGATGCTGATTTTCATGATCCTAACCTCTGCTGAGGGCCGGGGCCAAAGGCAATACACATCAAACAGCGTTTTATCCACAGGTGCCTGGTATAAGATCTCCATTTTTTCCCGGGGCGTTTACAGGGTTGATGCTTCCATGCTGTCCAGGGTTGGGCTTAGTTTACCGGTTCCTTCCGCCCAGATCAGGCTGTTCGGTAATGGCGGCCAGATGTTACCTGAACAAAATGCAGGGTCCAGGCAGGACGATCTGAAAGAAAATGCCATTTGGGTCGATGATGGCGGTGACGGGAACTTTGCGGGCAATGACTATTTTCTATTTTACGCCCCGGGACCTGATACCTGGGAGTTTGATACCCAGACCAGCCGCTACCGGCATATGAATAACCTGTATGCTGATAGTGCCTGGTATTTTATCACAGTGGGCGGAACGGGCAAAAGGATCGTTTCACGGTCAGATCCACCTGCTCCCGACGTTATCAATGAATACGATGAGTATTATGCCCATGAGCTGGACCAGGTCAATTTCCTGAACAGCGGAAAGGAATGGTATGGGGAGGAATTTGGAACCGGCCCCGGCAGGCTAACCACCCGGGAGTTCGACATTCCGCTGAAGAACGCCGTTTCAGGAACGCCGGTTACCATTTATTCAACGCTGATTGCCCGGTCAGCCGGACAATTCAGCCGCTTCGAGGTAAAGCTGAACAACAACCTTATACAGCAACTCTCTTTGCCGCCATTGCCGGGGATCGCCTATGAGCCTGTTGCAACGCCGGCTTCCCAAACAACTTCCACAACGGCGCCTTCCTCTGACCTGAAGCTGGCATACACGTTCTATCCCGGTAGTGTCAACGGGCAGGGCTGGCTGAACAAATTTGAACTGATGTTCCGGAGAAAACTGGACATGACCGGCCTGGGGTACATGGTCTTCCGCGATCGATCACTAGCAGGGCGGTTCACTTCGGTTCGGTATTCTATAGCCGCAGCCGGTAATGGCACCAGGGTCTGGGAGGTCACCGATCCATTTGCCGCGGTGGAACACCAGGTCACCCGGGCTGGCAACGGGTTTCAGTTCAGTAACGACTGCACCGAACAAAGGGAATATGTTTCGTTTGCCCCTGATCGTCATCTGGTGCCCATGGTTTCGGGCCGGATCCAGAATCAAAACCTCCATGCGGTGACAGCCCCGCAGTTTTTGATCATATCACATCCTTCACTGCTCTCAGAGGCAGAACGCATCGGCAGGTTCCACAAAGAAAGGGATAAACTGGAACCCCTGGTGGTCGATGTTGATCAGATCTACCAGGAATTTGCTTCCGGTACACCCGATCCTACGGCCATTCGGGATTTTGTGAAGATGCACTACGACAGGGCGGGAGGCGACAGTACAAAACGGCCAAGGTATCTTTTGCTATTGGGGGATGCCTCCTACGATTACAAAACAAATGCTGAGCGTCTGGCCAGGGTGCCCGCCTTTCAGTCTGCTTTTTCGCTGGACCCGCTCACCAGTTACACGTCTGATGATTTTTATGGATTCCTGGACGACAATGAAGATGTTAATGCCCCCACCACCAATAATTACCTCGACATCGGTATTGGAAGGATCCCGGCCTCTACCCTTGCCGAAGCCCGGGCTTATGCAGACAAGCTATTTGCGTATGTTAAGTCGTTCGGTCCATGGAGAACCATAGGCAGCATTGTGGCCGATGATGAAGACCAGAATTTGCATCTGCAGGACGCAGAGTTTATAGCCTCAGCAGCCCGATCCTCCAACGCGGACATCAATATAGGGAAGATCTACCTGGATGCCTATACCCAGGAGAGCGGCGCGGGCGGGGCGCGGTATCCGCAGGTCAATGAGGCCATCAACAGAAGAATGTTCACCGGTAACCTGATATGGAACTATAGCGGCCATGGTGGAAACAGACGACTGGCGCAAGAAGCCATTCTTGAAGAAGAGATGGTTGACCAGTGGAACAATGACCAGAAACTGCCTTTGTTCATCACGGCCACCTGCGATTTTGCGCCTTACGACAATCCGGGTGTGAAGTCGATCGGCGAATATATCATACTAAAGGCAAAAAGTGGCGGTATCGCGTTGATGACCACCACGCGGTTGGTGTTTGCATTTTCCAACCGCATCATGAACAATAATTATATATCGACTGCCCTGACCCGCAATCCCGACGGCAGCTATCTAAGCCTGGGTGAAGCGGTTAAAAGGGCGAAGAATTACACTTATCAAACCACTTCAGATGTACTGAACAACCGAAAGTTTACGCTGCTGGGAGACCCGGCACTCACGCTGGGCTATCCACGTTATCGGGTGGCTACCACTACCATTAACGGCGTTGGCGCAACTGTGTTTTCCGATACCTTAAAGGCGTTGAACAGGTATACCATTGCAGGAGAAGTACGTGACGATAATGGGCTATTGATGTCTGATTTCAATGGCACGGTTTATCCTTCGTTCTATGATAAACTGCAGCAAGTGGCTACCAGGGGTAATGATCCCGGAAGTATTAAGGCGGTATTCGAGCAGCAGCAGAACCTGATCTATAACGGCAAGGCCAAAGTGCAGGGCGGGAGATTTAGTTTTACATTCATCGTTCCAAAAGATATAGACCTCAGAACGGGCAGGGGTAAACTAAGTTATTACGCTGATAACGGCCTGATCGATGCGGCCGGGGCTGAGACAGGGTATTACGTGGGGGGATTGGGAAATGAAGTGAAGGACGATGGGGAGGGTCCGGGGATCAGGGCATTTATGAACGACGAAAAGTTTGTGAACGGCGGATTGGTCAATGAGACGCCGGTGCTGATCATTAAATTAAGTGATTCCTCAGGGCTCAACACTGTGGGAACGGGAATTGGGCACGATATGACTGCCGTACTGGATAACAATACCAGCCATGTATATGTGTTGAATGATTTCTATGAGGCGGAAAGCGGCAGTTACCAGGTGGGGACGATCAAATTCCCCCTTCCCAAATTGCAAGAAGGATTGCACAGTATCCGGATCAGGGTATGGGATGTTTTTAATAATTCCGCCGAGTACATTTTGGAATTCAGGGTAGTGAAGAAGGAAGAACTCCAATTAAAACATGTTTTAAATTATCCGAATCCCTTTACCACTAAAACGAACTTCTGGTTTGAACATAACCGGCCTTCGGAAGACCTTATGGTCACCATCAGGGTGATGACTATAACCGGTAAAGTGGTGAAAACCATAGCAAAAACAATAAATACCCCCGGAAACCGTTCTGATGAGATAGAATGGGACGGGAGGGACGATTATCGTGAGAAACTGGGCAGGGGCGTTTATTTATACCAGGTTTTGGTAAAAACGAAGGACGGGCGTCAGCAGCAGAAGCTGGAAAAGCTCGTTATTCTTTGATAGTATCTAAAAAACTGTATTTTTGAGCATTCCTAAATGAAAGTATGGCATAAACTCTACCCCGAATTTTCTTAGTCACTAAAGCCAAACTTAAATTTTCATGAAACCATTGATCAAGCGTATTGCTGCGTCAGCAGTGAGTGTGTGTTTTGTTATAGGAACCATCCAGGCCCAGACTGATCAACTTAATGTGGTGACCTCCGCGGTGCCTTTTCTCCGGATCTCCCCTGACGCCAGGGCCGGTGGTATGGGCGAATTGGGAACCGCCACTGCACCCGATGTGAACGCACAGTTTTATAATCTTGCAAAATACCCATTCGCAAAAACCAAATCCTCTGCCGGGCTTACCTATACACCCTGGTTGAAGGATCTGGGTTTGAACGATGTGTTCCTGGCTACCATGGCTGGATATCACCAGTTCGGCGAAGAGAGTGAGCAGGCTATATCTGCCGGTATGCGGTATTTCAGCCTGGGAAACATCCAGTTTACAGATAATCTGGGTAACGACCTCAATTCATTCAGGCCACGGGAATTTTCATTTGATCTGGGCTATTCCAGGAAACTGTCTGATAAGATGGCACTGGGGATTGCCCTTAGATACATCAACTCAAATCTGGCCGGCGGGCAGGCTGTAAACGGTGTTTCTTATAAAGCGGGAAACGCAGTAGCGGGTGACATCGGTTTGTATTATACCGGATCAGAAGAGACCGGTAATGGTTGGAATTTTGGCGTTGCGCTCACCAACCTGGGTTCTAAGATCGGATATACGGATGATCCCAATCAAAAAGACTTCATTCCGGCGAACATGTCTCTCGGTGCTGTATATACGAAAACATTTCAGGAGGTCCATAGGCTGTCATTTGGCCTTGACGTTAACAAACTTCTTGTGCCCACGCCTCCTGCCCTTGGAGATTCTGCCGGCCTGGTTACATATCGTGAGCAGGGTGTGGTGAGCAGTTGGTTCACCTCGTTTGCGGATGCACCCGGTGGATTCAGCGAAGAGCTTCGCGAATTTTATTTTTCCGTTGGTGCCGAATACTGGTATAATGATCAGTTCGCTTTCAGGGCTGGTTACTTTCACGAGGACCAGACAAAAGGAAACCGGCAGTATTTCACCGTGGGTGCCGGAATCAAGTATAATATGTTCGGGCTGAATTTCTCTTACCTGATCCCTTCGGGGAATGGTGTGAACAGGAATCCTTTGTCAAATACCATTCGTTTTGGCTTGACCTTTGATTTTGGTGCATCCCCAATTGAATAGATCGTCAGGCTTACAGATCCCACAAAATTGTAAATCTTACTTTAGTTAGATAACGAAAAAGTCCACCCGGTGGACTTTTTTTGTCCTCCGGCTGTTTATCTTTATCCATTATGTACAGAATCGGATCAGGGATAGATTTTCACCAGCTTGTAGAGAACAGGGATCTGTGGATAGGCGGCGTCAACATTCCTCACCATAAAGGCGCCAAAGGGCATAGCGATGCCGATGTATTGTTGCATGCGATATGCGATGCCTTGTTAGGTGCGCTTAGCCTCGGTGATATCGGAGTTCATTTTCCAGATACCAGCGGCGAGTTCAAGGACATCGATAGTAAGATCCTGCTTCAGCGCACATACGCGTTAATCCAAAAAGAGGGCTATGCCGTTGTTAATGTTGACTCAACCCTTTGCCTGGAAGCGCCCAAGATCAAGCCTTTTGTACCCCAGATGCAGCTGGCCATTGCCAACATCCTCCAGTTGACCGTTAAAGACGTTTCCGTGAAAGCAACCACTACCGAACAAATGGGTTTTGCCGGTAGGGAAGAAGGACTTGTTGCGTATGCCACTGTATTGCTTCGTAAGCTTTGATGCTGTGAGGAATCTGGTAAATGTGACAAACTCCTTTCTTCTGTGTCCCGAACAGGCCGACCGGCTTCACCACGTTGCGCAAAAACGCTACTTTTGCCAGCATGGCCGATATCAATATTCCTATAGTCAATCTTTCCAATCATCCACTGCCTGAATACGCCACATCGGGTTCATCAGGAATGGATCTTCGCGCCCATCTCACAGAAGAACTGGTGTTTGCGCCTTTTCAACGTTTGTTGGTTCCTACGGGCATTAGTATTGAGCTGCCTGAAGGATACGAAGCACAGGTGAGGCCCAGAAGCGGCCTTGCCATCAAACAGGGATTTACCTGCCTGAATTCTCCTGGCACCATAGATGCAGATTACCGGGGTGAGATCAAGGTGATCCTCATCAATCTTTCCCAGGAAAAACAGGTGATCCTACCCGGCGATCGTATCGCACAGCTGGTGATCCAGCAGGTGGAGAAAGCCAACTGGCTGCCTGTAATAGCATTGACAGAAACAGAACGAAATGCCGGCGGGTTCGGGCATACCGGAAAACACTAAAAAAGCGCGATGAAATATATACTGCCATTATTGTTGATCGTATGGCTCGGATCCTGCAGATCGGCCCGAAAGATATCCACTGCGCTGAATACCAAAGACAGTGCGACGGTGATCGTTAATCCCCTGGAATCAGATTCAGCAAGGAAAGTACTGAGCGCTTTCGCGCAGATCAAAACAAACCGTATAGAGTTCAATACGTTCACCGCTAAGCTCAAGATCAATTACGAAGGCAACGATAAAGACGGTAAAGGCCGGAATTATGATCTGAATGGCATCATACGCATGCAAAAGGATAGAGTGATCTGGATATCGGTACAGGCTCCTATCATTGGTGAGGTGTTCCGGCTGAAGATCACCCCGGATACGGTGAGCATCCTGGATAAAATGTCGAACACCGTGCAGTACAAGCAGTTCGATTATCTGCAGGAGGTTGCCAAGTTGCCCATCGAGTTCGCTGACCTGCAGGATCTGTTAATTGGAAATCCCATCTTCCTTGATTCGAATATCGTTTCATATAAGGAAACGGAGGGCACTACTTCGCTGACCACATTGGGAAAAGAGTTCAAGAATTTCAGCACTTTCCTTAATCCAGGCCTCAACCTTCAGCGAACGAAGCTGGATGATGTGGATGTGACCAGCAGCAGGAGCGCCGACCTGATGTACGATCAGTATGAGCGGAACGAAACCTGGATGTTCGCCGGTAAAAGGAAGATCTCATTGGCCGATAAGTCACGTATTGATATTGAACTCGAGTTCAGGCAGAGCCAATTTAACACACCTGTTAATTTTCCTTTCAGCGTTCCCGATAAATACAAATTGAAGTAATTTTAACGCAGTTGAAAAAATCGATACCCTGTTGTTAATCTAATCCATAACTATTTTTGGACCATGCGAAAAATCCTGTTGTACCTGTTGGCCCTATCTCTTTCTGCTGCCGTATTTGGGCAATCGAGGGACGACCTTGAAAAAAAGAGGCGGGAGATCCAGCAGGAGATCGCCGAGCTTCAGCGGAATCAGAACCTGATTCAGAAAGACAAAAAAGCGAATCTGGCTCAACTGGCCATGATTCAGAATAAGATCAAGAAGAGGAATGCCGTCATCACCAATATTAATGATCAGGTTCAACTGATCGACAATAGTATTTTTTCCAATAACAGGGAGGTCTACCGTCTCAAAAAACAGCTTGACACCCTGAAAGGACAGTATGCAAGAACGGTGGTCTATGCCTACCAGAACCGTAGTAATTATGACATGATCAATTTTCTGTTTTCTGCCGCCAGTTTTAATGATGCGATCCGAAGGGTCCAATACCTGAAAAGTTACCGGGGCTATCGCGAAGAACAGGTTGCTACGATCACCAATACACAGCAACTGTTGGAGCAAAAGATCAATACACTTTCAGAGAACAAGAAAGAAAAAAGCAAGGTTTTGCTGGAGCAAACCAAGGAAATGAAATCGTTGGAAGATGAGAAGAAGGAGCAGAACAGTTATGTTGCGAAACTAAAAGCAAGGGAGAAAGAGCTGGGCAAGGAAATGGCCGCCAAAAAAAGGGTCGCGAATAACCTGCAGAATGCCATCGCAGCCATTGTAAAAAGGGAGATTGACGCTGCGCGGAAGAAAGCAGAGGAAGAAGCGAGGAAAGAGTCCGCAGCGAGAAATGCTGCTGCTAAAGCGGCAGGTAGCGAAACTACAACAGCAGCTCCTGCGCCTAAACCATCCAACAATGCAACTGTACCTTCCAGAAAGTACAACGTTCTGGAAAGTACTCCTGAAGTCACTAAGGTGTCCATGAACTTTGAGCAGAATAAACGTAACCTGCCATGGCCCGTAGACAAAGGCACGATCAGTTCACCTTTTGGCCGTAGAAAAATCGAGGGTACAAGTCTGTTCGAAGATAACTCGGGGGTGACCATAGCAACGGTGGCAGGTTCAAATGTAAAAGCTGTTTTTGAAGGGGTGGTTTCTGCAGTATATGACATACAGGGCTCACAGACCGTGACCATTAAGCACGGTAAGTACTTCACAACATACTACAATCTCTCCAGCGTGAATGTCAATAAGAACGAGCAGGTGAAGATGGGTCAGGTCCTTGGCAGGGCCGGGGTCAACGATGATGGCGATGGTGAGATCCTTTTTCTGGTGAATCTCGAGAGCCGTTTGATGGATCCTGAGCAGTGGTTGAAATCGAGGTAGAGAGGTGTTCAGATCTTAACTGATTCACCATTCACCACCGCTTCGTATAATTTCTCGTATTCAGGGATGATGTTATGGATGTCAAATTTCTTTGCCTGGGTTTTTGCGGCATCCTTGAACATGGCAAGCCGGTCATCATCTTTCAAAATGTCAAGGGCATAATTGCTCATGGCCTGAATATCACCGATGTCGGCCATATAACCGCACACCCCTTGTTCTATTACTTCCGGTAAACCACCGGCATTGGTAGAAACGACCGCGGCGCCTGCTGCCATCGCCTCCAGGGCGGCAAGACCAAAACTTTCATATTCTGAAGGCAGGAGGAACAGGTCTGTGACGGCAAAGATCTCTTCCATGTCCTGCTGTTTTCCTACAAACCGAACATCATCGCAAATACCGAGCTCACGGGCCAGTTCTTCTGCCATCGGTCTTTCGGGCCCATCACCTACCAGGAGCAGTTTAGATGGTTTTTCCTTGTTCACGTTGTGAAATACACGGATCACATCCTGAACCCTTTTGATCTTTCTGAAATTGGAAGCATGCATCAGGATGCGTTCTCCCTGTGGGGCGATAACTTTCCGGAAGGCATCGATCGGTTTTTTATCGAACCGGGCAACATCTACAAAGTTGTAAATGACTTCGATCTCTTTTTCTATGGTGAAGGTGGAATAGGTTTCTTTGCGCAGGTTATTTGACACTGCAGTAATAGCATCGCTCTGGTTAATGGAGAAAGCAACCACGGGGGCATAGGTCTTATCTCTTCCTACCAGGGTAATGTCGGTACCGTGTAAGGTGGTGATCACCGGAATACTGCGGCCTTCTTCTTCCAAAATCTTTTTGGCCATATAGGCTGCAGCCGCATGGGGAATTGCATAATGTACATGAAGCAGGTCTAGGTGATTATTCCTGATCACGTCCACCATCGTGCTGGCCAGGGCTGTTTCGTAGGGAGGGTAGTCGAACAGCGGGTAGGTTGGCACCCTTACTTCGTGATAAAAGATATTGGCGCTGAATCCTGTTAGCCTCACAGGTTGCTGATAGGTAATAAAATGGATGTTGTGCCCTTTATCTGCCAGGGCTTTTCCCAGTTCTGTAGCCAATACACCACTACCACCAAAAGTTGGATAGCAAACGATCCCAATGTTCATGATACGAAGATAATCATTAGTGGGATAGCCCCACAACCCTTGCATCAAGGGGCCAAAGGGCCTTACCGGAGGCAATAACGGCTGATAATTGTACCATTTTCAACGGTAGTGGGGGAATTTTCAGAACATTCTGTACTTTTCAGCAATAATTCAACGTATGGGAAGATTCATTAGCTCCTTCTTTGTCATTTTCATCATTCTACTTGCTGCATTTGTTTACTGGAAATTCTATTTTGTCTTTGGTGAAGGTGCCAAAGCCGGAGAACTGAACTTCTTGGTAAAGAAAGGGTATGTATTCAAAACCTGGGAGGGTAAACTCGTTCAGGCCGGCCTTCGTTCGCAGTCACCCAATACGATACAGTCTTACGAATTTGAATTTTCAGTGGCTAATGACGAGATCGCCAAGAAGCTGATGTCGAACGAAGGAAGAATGGTCAATTTGCATTATAAGGAGTACAAAGGCTCCCTGCCGTGGAGAGGCCACAGTGCGTATATTGTTGACAGCGTTATTTCCATTTCAGATCATTAGAAATTCATGAGAAAGTTGAGATTTGTTGCCGTCCTCGCGGGACTGGCATTACCCTTTGTGTCTTTGGCCCAGCATGATTCCACTATGCTTAGGAAGATCGTAGAAGATGTTTTGGTCCGGGGCGCAGCTTACGAAAATTTGAGGTTTCTATGCAAAAAGGTAGGGCCGAGGCTTTCTGGTTCGCCGGGGGGTGCCGCTGCTGTTAAGGAAACAGCCCGCATGATGCGTGAGCTTGGCGCTGATACGGTGTACTTGCAGGAATGTATGGTGCCTAAATGGGTCAGGCAAAAAGGAGATACGGCAAATCTGATCATGGCTAACGGTAACGCCCAATCGCTAAATATCACAGCGCTCGGTAATTCGGAAGGAACTTCAGCGAAGGGGCTTAAAGCGAGCGTGATTGAAGTACGGGATTTCGATGAATTGGAGAGAATGAAGGAGCTGGTGAAAGGTAAGATCGTTTTCTATAACTACCCCATGAACCCCAGGTTTATCAGGACGAACAGTGCCTATGGTGATGCCGGGCGTTACCGGACCACGGGCGCATCAAGGGCCGCAAAGTATGGCGCTGTTGCAGTGATCGTAAGATCGCTGGCCTCCAACCCGGACGATTATCCGCACACTGGCGTGATGAGTTATGATGAAGCCTATCCAAAGATCCCGGCAGTGGCTATCAGTACCAATCATGCTGATCTCCTGAGCGGGGCCTTGAAGAAAAGAATGGTCTCTGAAGTTTATATCAAGACCATCTGCGGTATGCAGGGTCAGGTGGTATCCCATAATGTGGTGGGTGAGATCAGGGGGACAGAGTTCCCGAATGAAGTGATCACGGTAGGCGGTCACCTCGACAGTTGGGATCTGGCTGAAGGTGCGCACGATGACGGCACGGGTTGTGTTCAGAGTATGGAAGTGATCAGGGTGTTTAAGGAGCTCGGGCTCCGGCCCAAAAGGACTATTCGGGTAGTGATGTTCCAGAACGAAGAGAATGGAACGGCAGGCGGCAATAAATATGCAGAAGTAGCGGGGAAAGATGGCCGAAAATACATTTTTGCAATGGAGTCAGACGCTGGTGGATTTTCTCCCCGGGGTTTTGGCGTATCCAATAGTCATGACAGTGTACGGGCATTAAGGGTAAGGCATTGGGCTCCGTTGTTTATGCCGTTTGGCATTTATGAATTTACGAGTGGCGGCGGCGGTGCCGATATCAATCCACTCGCTGGTTTAGGCACTACGCTGGTTGGTCTTTCCCCGGACTCGCAACGTTATTTTGATATTCACCACAGCGCGCTCGACGTGTTTGAGGCGGTAAGCAGGAGAGAACTTCACCTTGGAGCTGGAGTGATGGTAGGTTTGATCTACCTGATCGACAAATACGGCAATTAGTTTGTAAACATCATTAGTGGTGGGAGGAGGCATGGCTTCCTCCTTTTTTTATTTACCGAGCAGGAAGATGCAGGTTTTTTTGTGCAGGTCTGGCAGATTTTGTTTCCATTCTGCCAACGTCATTGTTTTTATCCATTCGCCTTGTCCGGTAATGTCAACGGCTACGCACAAACGTAAATCGGAATGAAGTATGCTCAGGATCGATTGCAGCATTTGGTTGTTGCGGTATGGGGTTTCAATAAAAATATGCGTGTTATTTTTTTTATTGATGTCGGCCTCGAGTTCCCGAAGGGCTTTCATACGGTGGGTGGTATCTATCGGGAGGTAGCCGTTGAAACAGAAATGCTGTCCGTTCATGCCGCTGGCCATCAGGGCCAGCAGTATAGAACTTGGTCCTGTCAGAGGCACCAGTTTGGCCTTCATTTCCTGAGCAACGGCTACGAGGTGCTGACCGGGGTCTGCCACACCGGGGCAACCTGCTTCGCTGACGATACCGATCTTCTTTCCAGCGAGGGCCTGTTTGCGGAATTCCGGGATGGCTTCCCTGTCCTGGATCACAAACCACTGGTAATCATCGATTACCACGTCTCGCCAGATCTTTTTCAGGAATCGTCGGGCGGATCTTTCATTTTCCACGAAAAACACCTCGCAGTGTTTTACTGCGTTCAGGATTTGTGGTGACAGGGTATCTGTGGCGTCTTCTGCAATGGGGCAGGGGATGAGGTAAATGACAGCATTCATCGGCCGGAAAATGTATCTGGATTTATGGATGAAGAAGGATGGCTGTTGCGGTGTTCAAGGATACTGATGGTAGCCGCGATCACGGCATAGGCAGGCGCAAAGATCCAGCCGATCACAATCACCATGTGCATCAGGTAAAAAACCATTCCGTTGCCAATGGCCAGGCCTTTATGCCGGCCAGTGAATTCAATACCTTGTTGCATGGTCATTTTATTTCTTTCGAAGCTGTAGTCGAGCATCGAGAATCCATAGTAGTAGCATTCCACAAACATCGCAAGGATGGGTGTAGCCCAACCGACCAGCGGGATGAATGATAAGATCAGGATCGTGATGGTATAAACGGTTTGCCAGAGCGTATTTCTAAGTGCCATCCTGATGCCCCTATAGGCATCTTTCATGAGCTGGTTGAAGTTGAACGGATAATCTTTTCCTTCTATGATGGCTTCTGTTTTTTCGCTGAGGTATGCAAAGATGGGGGAGCCCAGAATGAGCCACACATATTTGAAAAGGGAAAAATAGAAGAACATGAGTATAATCCAGAGAATTACGCCCGCCACCGTAAACAGGAAGCCAAGAAAGGAGTTCTGCAGTTTCTGGATCCACTCACTGAGTCCGATAGCGTGGGTGAGGTATTCGATGACCCCGGTTGCCGTTTTTCCAAAAAAGTACATGCTGACCCCAAATAGCAGGGCATATATGATCCCGGGAATAATGATCCACCTCCATAAGTTGTGTTTCCTGATGAATTGGTGGGCCTTCCCATATGATTGAATGGCTATGACGATCTCTTTAAGCAAGCATTATCGTATTTTACTTCCTCATCAAACATAGTGAATTTGCCGCTTAATTACAGTATACTTGCAGCTGCCTTTTACCAGGGCGACCGATAAGCCGATTCATGATCAAGGGTCATACTGATATTAGCGCAAAAAGGTTCACCTCAAATTTTACTGACGATTGAATATCACAATAGCCCCAAAGAACGGACACTATCTTGCGATGGCGCTGGGCATTATACTTTTTCTTTTTCTCTGGATATTCAATCCCTTTCATTTTGATGAGCATGCCTGCAGGGTCATTGCCCTGGCCGCTCTTATGATCACGTGGTGGGTGACAGAAGCCTTGCCGATGCCTGTTGTGGCCCTGCTCCCGATCATTATGTTTCCGCTGATGGGGATCGCTACCGTGAAAGAAACGGCCTCGAACTATGGAAACGAGGTCATCTTCCTGTTTCTGGGCGGATTTATATTAGGGTTGGGTATTGAAAAATGGAATCTGCACCAGCGGATTGCGCTGACCATTGTGAAGGTGACCGGTACCAGCGGGAACATGATCATACTGGGGTTCATACTGGCTACGGGAATGATCAGCATGTGGCTCAGCAATACGGCTACTACCATGATGATGTTTCCCATTGCGCTGTCAGTGATCAGTGTGGTGGGTCATGGGAGGGATGACAAGAGTTATAAGAATTTTTCCCTCTGCCTGATGTTGGCCATTGCCTACGCTGCAAACTTTGGCGGTATTGCCACCATCATCGGCACTCCGCCCAATGCGGCCTATGTTTCTTATATCACCGATAAATTGGGTGTTGAAATATCATTTTTTGATTGGCTGATCGTTTGTCTTCCTGTTTCCCTTTTGTTGATGTTCAGCCTTTACATCGTGTCCGTCAAACTTTTGTTTCCGAATACTATTTCCGACAGTGCAGAAATGAAGCAGGTGATCCATCAAAAGCTGGCAGCACTGGGTCCTGTGTCGACGGCAGAGAAGCGCGTGATGATCGTATTTATTGGAACGGCTTTGTTGTGGATCACGAGAGATCTTATCAATCAGCAGGGATGGCTGAAACTGGACGATAACTCGATCGCTGTTTTTGGCGCAGTCATGTTATTCGTTGTTCCTTCCGGGGAGCACGGAAAGAAATTGTTGGAGTGGAAAGATACCAGCCATATTGCCTGGGGTATACTCTTGTTATTTGGCGGCGGAATAGCTTTGGCAGGGGCCCTGGAGAAAGCCGGTCTGATGGGCAAGCTCGGAGAGTGGATCGCCTCATTTTCAGGTTCCAATCTGTTATTGTTGTTGTTGGTGGTCACTACGGTATCCATCTTTATCAGCGAGTTCATGAGTAATATCGCCCAGGTTATTGTTTTTGCGCCTGTGGTGACCAGCATTGCGCAAGCCGCGGGTTTTAACCCGATCATATTGGGAGTAGCACTTACACTGGGTGCAAGTTGTGCTTCCATGATGCCTATGGGCACGCCGCCGAATGCGATCATTTTTGCCAGTGGTCACGTGCGGATGAAAGATATGATGAAAGCCGGGCTGGTCATGAACCTGATTGCGATTGTGCTGATCGTATTTTTTTGCTATTTCATTTTACCGAAGATCATGACCATTGGCGGATCGATGGATTAGCGGATCGATGGATTAACGGATTAACGGATTGAGTTAAGAAATTTACGGAGAGGAATTCGCTAATTCGCTAATTCGCCAATCCGCCAATCCCTAAAACTTCGGACAATTATTCTTTTTGAGTAAAGGATCACCTGGTTTGTGGATGTAGATGACCGAGAGTTCGGTGCCACCCCTCGTGTCTGAAGCTGTCCGCAGCGAGGAGGTGTTTACGTCGTAGGTGAGGCCTATCCTTAAATTCTGTATTTCAAGGCCTACATAGGGAATGATGGCATCGTTCAGCCGGTACCATAGCCCCGCATAGATCTCTGTAGGTCTTTCTTCTTCCCCATTCACATTAAGCGATAGTGCGGCGCCAAGTACAGTCTCCGTTGCTCCGGCCTGACGCTGGTGAATGAAACTCGCATGAAGGGTTTTATTGGCATCAATGGGGGTGTAACCACCGCCGTGAATGGTGGCACGGGATTGCACATAAAAGTTTCCGCCAACGAAACTTTCTTTTGCCCGGTTGATGTGATAAAGCGAAACGCCGAGGTAAAAATTATTGTAGGTATTGGTGGTTCCGGTATATAGAATTCCTGCATTCACGTCAAAATAATTCACCACCACGTTCTGGTTGTTGAATACTTCGTTGGTTACACCAGTGAATCCAAAAGAGGTAAGTTCGTCTTCAAAATCGGCAAGCGAAACATCGAGTCGTTTATTGGCGTAAACGCCCTGAAAGCCGACGGCCAGTTGATGGAATCCGTTTTCATCCAAGCCTTTACTGTACGCTGTTGAAACACCTATGTAGTTGTTCCTGAGTATCTTGTTTCCACTCTGGTCACTGAGGCCCATTACACCCACACCCCAGGTATCAAATTCCGGAAGGCGGTTGGTCATCACCGGGAAATCCACTGAAGCAGTGCTGGTGGTAAAGGCGTTATTGATGGTGGGCCATTGATTCCTGTAGTTGGCGGCCATTC
This sequence comes from Chitinophagaceae bacterium, assembly GCA_040404005.1. Lineage (GTDB taxonomy): Bacteria > Bacteroidota > Bacteroidia > Chitinophagales > Chitinophagaceae > Pollutibacter. The sequence goes on along the minus strand of JBBAJO010000019.1, from coordinate 23,819 downwards.
TGAAACTTCCGTCAAATCTGCCGGTAAGTGCAGGGTTAAGTGATAACGGCGACGCATAGAATTGAGAAAAATGCGGGTCCTGAGCTTGCACCAGGGTGTAACATAAGCAGCTGAATAGCGTAAAGAGGATCCTGTTCATTCAATTTATTGCGATGAACAAAATACAAATATTTTTTAGTTATCAGGATTGTTGTTTAGTACCGAAAGCAAGATCGCCAGCATCACCGAGGCCGGGAACAATATATCCTTTAGCCGTCAGCTCATCGTCGATGTCACCGCACCATATGGTAACATTGGGTTGTTCGCGCCTTACATATTCTATTCCAACCGTGCAGGCAATGGCACATACCACATGAATGCTTTTCGGAAGACCTTCATCCTTAAGGAAGTGGATGGTCTTCACCAGTGATGAACCAGTGGCAAGCATAGGATCGCAGACAATGAGCACCCGGTCTGTCAGATCAGGACAGGAGATGTATTCGAGGCTGATCTCGAAGGAGCCATCCCGCTTGTGTTTCCTGTAAGCAGAAATAAATGCATTGTCTGCCCCGTCAAAATAATTCAACATGCCATTATGCAGCGGCATACCCGCGCGAAGTATGGTTGCCAGAACAGGTTGTTTTGCAAGAACCCTGCAGACAGAAGTACCCAAAGGAGTTTGTACATCTTTGGCTTCATACTCCAAACCTTTGCTGATCTCGTAGGCAGCCACCTCCCCGATCCGCTCCAGGTTGCGCCGAAATCGCATCCGGTCTGCCTGAACTGAAGTGTCGCGGATCTCACTGATCCAGTTGCTGATGATCGAATTTTTTTCGCTGAGATTGATGACCATAAGAATGTCTAATTTCGGGGTCGCACGAAGATAAGGGAAACCCAAAATAATTGAGTTATGGTATATAAGGTCATTGGCATAATGAGCGGCAGCTCGTTGGACGGTCTGGATCTGGCTTTTGTCCAGTTTGAGGAGTCTGCCGGTAAATGGAGCTATGAGCTCCTTGAGGCCGAATGCCTCCCATATACTCCCCAATGGGTGGGCCGGTTAATGGATGCCATCAATCTGCCTGCCAGGGATTATATGCTGCTCCATGCTGAATATGGTCATTATATCGGTCAACAGGTGAATTCCTTCATGACCAGGCATCAGCTTCAATACAAAGTGGCATTGATCAGTTCGCACGGGCACACCAGTTTTCATATCCCCCCTTCCATGACCGGTCAGATCGGTGATGGTGCCGCTATCGCCGCAGAAACGGGTCTGCCGGTGGTAACAGATCTCCGCGCAGTGGACGTAGCGTTGGGGGGTCAGGGAGCGCCCATCGTGCCCGTGGGAGAACGGCTATTGTGGCAAGACACCTCATTTTTCCTGAATCTTGGCGGCATCGCCAATCTTTCCATCAATGGGGCGAGGTATCTGGCGTATGATGTGTGTGCTGCCAACCGTGTCCTGAACATGCTTTCCACCCGGTTGGGCCTTGAATTCGACAAAGGAGGTGCGGTAGCCGCATCCGGACAGCTCAATGAACCCTTGCTGAACAGTTTGAATGCGTTGCCGTACTATCAGCAACCTTACCCAAAATCCCTGGCTAATGACCTGGGAACGGACGTTGTTTTTCCCATGTTGATGGCAACGGGCTTGCCAATTCCCGAACTTCTTCATACCTACACCCGGCATATTGCTATACAAATTGCCGGGGCAATGGAGCCCCATGTTCGTGAGCTGCAAACCGGTGCTTCCAACCTTCTGGTGACGGGTGGGGGAGCCCTGAATGATTTTCTGATGTCATGTTTGCGGGCCGAGCTTGAGCCCATGAGGGTAGCGGTGGATAAACCGGATGACAAGCTGGTTAATTTCAAGGAAGCCATGATCATGGGGTTGCTTGGCGTACTCAGGTGGAGGGAAGATATCACCGTCTTATCATCCGTGACCGGTGCCTCGCGCGACAGTATAGGCGGGGCTTTATGGATCACCAGTTGATGACATATGTCATTTCAAAATCCGGTGTATTCCTCCTAACTTTAAGGAGATGAGTATGCTAACTGCACCCGGTATGCCTGTTGTTGCCACAGACCATTTTCTATTCGGCCAGGGAACGCCGGAGGAGTTGATGTACTTCAAGAAACTCCAGGAAAATTTCGCCCCACAGTTTGAATCGGTCTTCCCTCATCAGCACATTGCAAAAACAGTTATTGTTATTCCCAGCTTAACGTTGGATCAGGAGATATTGTCAAAGATCAAGGGACATGTTTTTTATGAAGAGCGCATGCTGTGTATGATGCTCTTGTTGAGGATGCCGAGGACGCATTTGATCTATGTGACCAGCGTGCCCATTGACCCGGTGATCATTGACTATTATCTGCACCTGTTGCCAGGTATCACAGGCTACCATGCACGCCAGAGGCTGACCTTACTCAGTGCTTATGATTCCAGTTCCAGATCGCTCACGGAAAAAATTCTTGAACGGCCCAGATTGGTTGAGCGGATCAAAAGAAGTATTCCGGATGGTCATATGGCGCATCTGGCTTGTTTCAACGTAACCCCGCACGAGAGAACGCTCGCAGTCAAACTGGGTGTGCCGATCTACGGCTGCGATCCGGCTCTGTATCATTTTGGCACCAAAAGTAAAAGCCGGGAGTTGTTCAGGGAAGTAGGCTTACCGGTTCCGGATGGTTTCGAAAATCTCCGTGATGAGCAAGATGTGATCGATGCCTTGACGGAGTTGAAAACAAGGAATCCGCTTCTGACAAAAGCGGTTATCAAAATGGACGATGGGTTCAGTGGCGAAGGGAATGCACTGTTCTCATATCAGCAATCCCCGGTGTCCGGAAATTTGAAAAGCTGGATCACGTCTTCCATACATACGATGCGATGTGTTGCCGATGATCTGAAACACGATGAATTCATGGAGAAGTTCAAGTCCATGAAGGGCATTGTTGAAGCGTTTATTGACGGTACGGTTAAAATGTCTCCCTCCGTCCAATGCCGTATCAGTCCACTCGGGAAGGTTGATGTGGTGTCTACGCACGATCAGGCGCTGGGCGGGGAGTCTGGCCAGGTTTTTCTCGGTGCGCGCTTTCCTGCTGATCCTGCCTATAGCGTTGACATAGGTAAGATGGCCAACAGGATCGCTGTGAGGCTGAGGGATCATGGTGTAATCGGGCGTTTTTCTGTCGACTTTATGTCGGTCAGGGAGCCTGAGGGCTGGAAGCATTATGCCATCGAGATAAATCTTAGGAAAGGGGGTACCACCCACCCCTACCTGATGCTGCAGTTCTTAACGGATGGGGAGTATGATGCAGAGAATGGTTGCTATAAAATGCCTAACGCGCAGACCCGCTGCTATTATGCCACTGACAACCTAAAAAGTGAGCGGTATCATGGGCTCACTCCGCATGACCTCATCGAAATAGCCATTTGTAACGACCTCCACTATGATTCGGCCTCGCAGGAGGGCGTCATGTTCCACCTGATCGGTGCCCTGTCGCAGTTTGGCAAGCTGGGGGTGGTTTGCATTGGAAAAGACCAGGCGGCCGTTGACCGGATCTACAACCAGACCGTACGGGTACTGGATAACGGTTGACCCATTTATATCAATTTTTTTCCTGCTGAAGGTCATTGTTTTGAAATAGGATGATGGACTACCTTGATTGGCGAAACATCATCCTCACCATAAAACTTCAGTTATGAAAAAGCTATTCCTGATCCTCATGATCCCGATAATGGTCCCGGCATTTGCGCAAAAATGGGCCAAGGATTATGATTTTGTTGATAATCCTTCCAACGGTCTGTCGCTGGTGAAAAAAAATGGTAAATACGGATTTGTCAGTACAGAAGGTAAAGTGGTTGTGCCCATGGAATATGACGAAGCCATAGCATTCAGTGAAGGCTACGCGCCGATGAGGAAGGGAAGTTTATGGCAGTATGTTGACAGCACCGGTAAAGTGGTCATCCCGCTAAGTTTTTTAGACGCGCTTTGTTTTCATGAAGGATTGGCTGCAGTAGCCACCAAAGACGGCTGGGGTTATATTGACGTGGCAGGGAATTTTGTCATTCGGCCGCAGTACGACGCAGCAAGGGGCTTCCGCGAAGGGCTTGCGGCAGTGTCAAATAAGAAAGGCCAGTGGGGCTATATCGACAAAAAAGCCAATATCGTGATCAGCTACCAGTACCATATGGCTGAGAATTTTGAAAATGGTGTTGCAAGGGTGATGAAGGGTGATAAAGTCGTAACCATCAACAAAGACAACAAACTGGTTGAGTGACTTTAATTCAGTATCCTGAAAGAATCACCGTCGAATAACCCTTTGTCGCTCAGCTTAAGATGCGGGATTACAAGAAGGGCCATGAATGATAATGTCATAAATGGAGACCTTAGTGTGGATCCCGCTTTTTTTGCTGCCAGGTCTATCGCTGCATAGCGTTCCGCCACCTGGTAACCGTCGGCCTCGCTCATGAGTCCGGCAACGGGTAGGGGCAGTATCAGATCAAGCTCTTCAGTAGTTATGGCCACGCCGCCTTTCTGTTCAATGACCAGGTTTACGGCCTTCGCGATCTGCATATCGTTTATTCCAACGGCCACTATATTGTGTGAGTCGTGCGCTACGGATGATGCGATAGCGCCTTTCCTGAGACCTGTATTCTTGATGAAAGCCATTGACACGGGCGCATCATGGTATCGGTTTACCACAACCAGTTTCAGGATGTCATTGTCTACATCTGGCAGATAGCATCCGGCTTCATGGCGGGGTTGCTGATTTACCTTATTGGTAATCAGCTGCCCGTCCAGTGCTTCGATCAGTGGATAAGGATAGGCACCGGTTCCTTTTAGTTCAAACTCGGTTATTCCCTTGGGTGAGCAGCTGAATGAGTTTAATGTTATATCCATTTCACCCCGACTTTCAATCAGGGTTTTGCCTTGTGCAGCCACTTGCTGTCCATCGATGTATGTTGCCAGGATGTTGAAGCTGCTAAGGTCTTCACAGATGATAAAATCTGCAGGATCGCCTTCCCTAAGCAGGCCCACGTTCAGTTTGTAATGCAATACTGGATTAACGCAAGCGGCCTGAAGGATATGGAAGATGTCGATGCCTTTTTTTGCAGCCCTTTCGCAGAGTGCATTGATATGGGAAAGCACCAGCTCATCGGGGTGCTTATCGTCGCTGCCAAACATGATCATATCGGGGTGATCATGAAGCAAGGGGATCAGCGCGTCAAAATTCCTTGCGGCACTTCCTTCGCGGATGATGATCTTCATGCCGTATTGTAGTTTCTCTAAAGCTTCTTCCAGGGTAAAACATTCATGATCTGTGGTAATACCCCTGGCAATATAGTTTTTTGCCTCTTCCCCACGGAGGCCTGGCGCATGTCCGTCTACCGGTTTGCCGAGCGCATGGGCAGATATAATTTTTTTCATCACTTCAGGGTCGCCTTGCAACGCTCCGGGGAAATTCATCATCTCACTCAGGTACAGGATATCATGGTCTTCGAGAAGGGATTTCACATCGTTGCTGTCCAGCACTGCTCCTGCCGTTTCAAAACTTGTGGCGGGCACGCAGCTGGGGGCACCGAAATTGAATTTGAATGGAACGGTTTTTCCGTTGTTGATCATGAACCTAACTCCTTCGATACCGCAAACATTAGCGATTTCATGGGGATCGCTTACGGTGGCTACCGTGCCGTGGACAACAGCCAGGCGGGCAAATTCCGAAGGGATCAGCATGGAGCTCTCAATGTGAACATGGGCGTCGATAAAACCTGGAAGAATAAATGGGAGGGCGGGGTCGTACTCGTCCGACAGGAAGGCGATTTCATTGATCTTTGTGTCAAAATTTACGATGGCCTGGAAGATGTTCCTGTGGAAAATATCAACGTAATTGGCTGTAATTGATGCCATCCTTAAACATTTCCAATAAAGGTAGAAGATTAGGGATAAACGGCGTGTTTTGCTTGTAACGTTCTCCTATATTTGAAGACTCATATCATCAGGGGCGCATTTATAAGTTCCTAAAAGATCAGGTAACACATCAATCAAAATAAAATCAGAAGAATGAAACGTTTGAATTTAGTTGTTTTCATCATGGCGCTTGTTATTGCCGGTACGGCAAATGCGCAGAATGTGGATGAGGTGGTCAATAAACATATTGAGGCCATTGGCGGAAAAGAGAAATGGAGAACGATCAATAGCCTCAAGTCAGAGGCCTCTCTAAACGTGCAGGGAACGGAAATTCCGATCACTTTGCATCAGTTGCACAATAAGGCGTTCAGGCAGGACTATACCGTGATGAACATGAACGCTTTCAGCCTCATCAGGGTGGACAGCGGTTGGAATTATATGCCGTTCCAGGGTCAGACTTCTCCTGAGCCCCTAACAGCGGAGGCTTTGAAGATCGGTCAGGAACAACTTGACATCCAGGGAGACCTGCTGGATTATGCGGCAAAAGGAAATAAAGTTGAGTTGCTGGGTAAGGAAGAACTCGAAGGCACCGAAGTATTTAAGATCAAATTAACCAAGAAGAGCGGAAATGAGGTGACGCAGTTCATCGATACAAAAACCTACTATTTGGTTAGCGTATCCAACAAGCTTAATGTGAACGGGCAGGAAATGGAAATGAAGACGAACTACAGCAATTTCCAAAAGTTACCTGAGGGCATTGTGGTACCCTTCACCATGGAATCATCAGCCTTGCCTGCTCCGATGATCTACAAGAAATACGAAGTGAATCCGTCCATTCCCGAAAGCGTATTCAAGGTGAAATAACATTTTTATAATTGTTCAGAAAACCCCGTAAGGGGTTTTCTGGTTAAAGAGCAAAAGTGAATGAGAAAACTATTGTTTCTCGCAGCGGTATTTGTTCCTTGTTTGACCATTGCCCAGACCACAGTGAGTTCTGCGACATTTGGCACCATGGAGGCCCGGCAGCTGGGTCCAGCCACCATGAGTGGGCGGATCACAGCCATCGATGGCGTTAACAGTGAGAACGGTAAACAGCTTTATGTGGGCACAGCTGGTGGCGGGATATGGAAAACCATGAACGGCGGGGCTTCTTTCAAAGCCGTTTTCGACAAGTATTGTCAGTCGATCGGTGCGTTGACCATCGATCAGAAAAATCCGAAGATCGTTTATGCGGGTACAGGAGAGAGCAATATGCGCAACTCAGTGTCTATTGGTGATGGATTTTACAAAACAACTGACGGAGGGGACAACTGGAACAGAATAGGGGGGCTGGACAGTACGGAGCATATCGCCAAGATCATCCTTGACCCCTCCAATTCAAATGTGATCTATGTAGCTGCGCCGGGACCTCTCTGGAGTAACAGCAAGCACAGGGGGCTGTATAAATCAGTTGATGGTGGTAAGACTTTTGAAAAGATCCTGCATATCAGCGACAAGGCCGGCTGCGCAGATATCGCCCTCGATCCAAAATCTCCCAATACCGTTTACGCTACCACGTGGGAGTTCAGAAGGCTGCCATACCTTTTCAATTCAGGTGGCGACGGAAGTGCCATGTGGAAAAGCATGGATGGTGGGAAGACGTGGAAGGAGCTAAAAACCGGCCTTCCTCCAAAACCTTTTGGTCGTATTGCATTTGCGTTGGCGCCCTCTGAGCCGGATAAACTACTCGCGATAGTTGAGTCCGCAAAAACGGGATTGTATATTTCTTCGAATGGGGGTGAACAATGGAAGGAGCAAAGCGCCGTACAGAACGTGGTGGCCCGGCCTTTTTATTTCAGTACCCTGGTGGTTGATCCATATGATGCAAAAAGGGTCTTTAGGCCGGCCTATAATTTCTCGTTTTCAGATGATGGAGGCTATTCCTTTGCCGGTGCGTCGGGCAATGGAGCTTTCCCCCATGCGGATCACCATGCTCTATGGATCAATCCAAAGAATACCAATCATATGTATCTCGGCACCGACGGCGGGGTATATATGAGCCTGGACAGGGGGTCAAGCTGGATTTATCTGGAATCCCTGCCTGTGGCACAATTTTACCATGTAGCCATAGATAGCAAAACGCCTTACCATGTTTACGGTGGATTGCAGGATAACGGTTGCTGGATGGCCCCTTCATCAGCGCCACTTGGTGTCAAGAATGCGGATTGGAAAACCATCAACGGCGGTGATGGTTTCTGGGTAACGCCCGATCCCAATGATGAGCACACTGTATTTGCAGAGTCGCAGGGCGGTGGTGTGGTCAGGGTGGATATCAGAACGATGAAGAAAGCAGACATTAGGCCGCAGGCTTCGGGAAAGGAGAAAAAGTTGCGCTGGAATTGGAACACTCCTGTAGTTTCAGGTGCTGCTAACAAGAAGAACCTATATGTTGGATCGCAATACCTATATCGATCTGCGGATCAGGGTCGGAGTTGGACCAGGATATCCCCTGATCTGACTACCGACGATTCTTTGAAACAGCAGCAGGAAACAAGCGGGGGTATCAGTGCTGACGTGACATCCGCCGAGAACCATTGCACGATATTTTCAGTTGCCGAATCGCCCCTGGACGAAGATCTGATCTGGGTTGGGACGGATGATGGAAACTTGCAGGTGACCAGGGATGGCGGTAAAACGTGGGCAAATCTTTCGAAGAACTATGCCGCTGCGGGAATTCCCGCCGGCACATGGGTCAGCAGTATTGAACCCTCTGGCTTTGACAAGAATACGGTGTATGCCAGTTTCGATAATCACATGTACGGTGACCATAAAACCTACGTGGCAAGATCAACAGATTTGGGCCAGACATGGACTTTATTCAACAGCCCTGAGTTTTCAGGATTTGCACATAAGTTGAAAGAAGACCTGAAAAATAAGGAACTACTGTTCCTGGGTACTGAACTGGGTTTATTCGGCAGCATTGATGGCGGACTGAACTGGTTCAGGATGAAGAATAATTTTCCCTGGTATGTTTCTGTCAGAGACATTCAGATCCACCCCCAAACGCACGACCTTGTGGTGGCGACTCACGGCCGGGGCATCATCATACTGGATGACATTTCCACTTTCCGGGATGTAAGCAAAGAGGTGATCGAGAAAGACGTTCATTTCTTTGCCACAAAGCCGATGGTACTTACCACGGGGATTTTTGGATATGGTGGCACAGAATCGCAAGGCGGTTGGGTCGCTCCAAACGCACCGGCCATTCCCCCATTTTATTATTACCTGAAAGACAGGGTTGACAATGCTGAGGTGAAACTGGATATCCTGTCACCTGAAGGAAAACTGATTTCGAGTTTGCCGGGAACCAAACGCAAGGGCATCAATAAGATCTCGTGGGGCCAGCGGATAAAGGGGCCGAGAACGGCAAACGGGTCGAAGCCCGACAGGAGTTCGTTTATTGGCCCGCAGGTATTGCCCGGAACGTATTCGTTGAAGCTGTCTGTTGGAACAAAAGAATTCACCCAACCGCTGGTGGTTCAGCACGAAGAGGTGAACGGGTTCAGCCTGGACGACAGAAAAAAACAGTATCAGGCAGCTATGGAGTTGTTTGCGTTGCATGAGCAGTTAGCCGTTACCGTTGATTCGATCGTAAGTAAAGAGAAAGTATTGAAAGAGGCTGTTGCTAAAGAAACGAAGCCGAAGGCCCGGAAGAAACTGGAGGCCAGTATCGATAAGCTGGAGTTGTTGAGGGCAGAGTTGGTACCCGTTAAGCAGAATTCGATGTTTGCAGATGAAACGAGGCTTAGGGAAGATATCTCGGCGTTATACCAGTCGATTTGTTTTTCCGAGAATGCGCCTTCGAATCTGCAGTTGGAAAATCTCAAACAACTTCGTTTAAAAGTGGAGCAGGCGGGTGTTAGATTGCTGGCTATAAAATAGCAGGGGATATTATCCATATTTGTATTTCTGCAGCTGGTCGTACGCGGTCAGCTGCAGAATTTTTTTATGAAGATCCTCCGGCCGGAAAGGTTTTGGGATGAACTCCGTGAAGCCCTTGGTCAGCAGGTCTGCCTGTATATTGTCATAAACTGCGGCAGTAAAAGCGACGATCGGTATCTCCTGGTTGGTTTTCCTGATATACGCAGCCACTTCTATGCCATCCATTTCAGGCATCTCAAGGTCGATCAGCAAAAGGTCGTATTGATGCTTGTTGTATTGTTCCAATGCTTCCAGACCGTTGACAGCTTCGTCTACCGTTAGTTTCCATTTTTGCAGGAATCGCCTGGCCACCAGCATATTGATCGGATTGTCTTCTGCGAGGAGCACCCGAATGCCTTCGAGGCTGTTCAGTTTTTTGAGTGACTCTTCATTCACATAAGCTTTCTGCGTGTTAACGTTAAATGTAGCAGTGAAATAGAATCGGCTTCCTTTATCAGGCTCACTGTCTACACTGATCTCGCCGCCCATTTTCATTACCAGGTATTTGCATATCGCCAAACCAAGCCCTGTGCCGCCATATTTTCGGGTGGTTTCTGTATCTGCCTGTGTGAAGCTGTCGAAAATCTGTCTGATCTTGTTGTGAGGTATACCGATGCCGGTATCTTCCACGCCGAAATATACAGTGATCTCATGGTGTGTATTTTTTTCTACTCTGGCGGTAATAATTATCTTTCCCTGGTTCGTGAATTTCACTGCGTTAGACAACAGGTTGTTCATGATCTGCAGTAATTTTGTTTCATCACTGATGATCTCAAGGTCGAGGTCGGGTGACACGATAAGCTCCACCTCAATATCCGGCTTGACAGATTTTTGAAAGGGTGTTGTAACCCTGTTCATAAAATCTTTCAGGTTAAAGGGGATCTTTTCCAGTTCCATTTTTCCTGCCTCCAGTTTGCTCAGGTCAAGGATATCGTTCACCAGCTGCAGCATATGTTCCGATGAATGTTTCAAAACGTCAAATGACTCCCGCTGGCTGCATAGGTAGTCTTCCTGCAGAAGGATATTGCTGGTTCCGATGATGGCATTCAGCGGTGTTCTCAGTTCATGGCTCATATTGCTGAGAAAACGGGCTTTTACTTTGGCAGCTTTTTCAGCTTTCTCTTTAGCCTTGATGATCTCAAATTCGGCCACTTTTATTTCGGTGATATCGAGGATACTGATCTTACAAAATCTCTTGTTCTGGTGGCTGAAAGGAACAATGTTTACATACGCATAGAACCTATCGGTACCCGACCTTTCAAAATCCATATTGCCATACCATGGGGTGGTATTACTGAATTCATTGGTATCAATATTCCTGATATGCTCCAAAACAGCTTTCCCAAGAAGGTGCTGTACGGGTTGTCTGATCAGTTCACATTTATTGGTAAAGCCAAACACGTTGAGTGCCCTTATGTTACAATCCTTGATCATCAGGTCTGCCACGTCAACAATGAAAACAGCATCCAGGGACGTATCGTAGATCGTATCTGTGAGTTTCTTTTCATCCAGAATTTTTTCCTCATGATTCTCCAGCGTTTTGAAGATCACATAAGCGAAAAGTGTGGTCAGTAAAAGTGAAATGGAAAGGTTGGTGCTGAAAAGTTTGGCATAGAGTATCTCCGGAATAATCTGTACCTGGCTTTGATAAGGCGAAACAACGAAAATGAATGCCGTTGTAAGAAGGGTGACAACGCTTGTAAATACCAGTTCGTTGATGTTCTTTTTGGAGTCAACCACGAAAATCAGCGCCAGGAGCAGCGGAAAAAAAAACATGTACTGGCCCGAACGGAATCCTTCTACGTAGCTGAGGACGAACAGATTCAAATTGATGGTAACGATCCCCGCAATCTTGGCTTTCTCATAATTGCCATCTTTGATTATATGGAATGCGAAGGTGAGCAGGAGGGTGCCGGAAAGGTTAACGAATGCACTGATATACAGATCGTTAATTACGTTGAAGAAAAGGTTGATCAGGCTCAGGCCCAGGCAAAAGCTCAGGAAAAGATTGAGTCTGACCACTTGCTTCCTGAAGACAACGGATGAGTACTGGCTAATGCCTGTATTCAAAATAGTTGTGGGCAGCGATACTATTTTTTGGAAGATGATCGTTTTCATACCTGTGGTCCTGTTTGCAGGGTCACATGATTAAACGACACGTACACCTTAAAATTGTGATTATGAATACCCAAGGCATACATTACATGTTTTCCGGAATTTTCGATTCTTCCTTCTTATCCCGCTTGTATGGCGGGGACATGGACAGTGCCAGGGAGTTTTTTGACACTTCTGTGCATCATCTTTCCCTGGAGTTGAAGAATGCCATCAATCATTACAACAACGGTGACATTGTAGCCCTTCGCCGGGTGTTTCACAAGATCAAGCCTTTGTACGGATACGTTGGATTGCCGGCCTTGCACGATCATGTGCTTCGGTTTGAGAATAAATGTGGAATGGTGACTGACACCAGTGAATTAAGGGATGAATTTGAAATGATGATTTCCACAATCGGCGATTCTTTGCATGTGCTCAGGCAGGAGCTGGGCCGAATGAGGTCGTTTTCAAATGCAAAAGCCTCATGAAGTTAACCAGTATCATAGTAGAAGACCTTCAGCCTTCGGCGGATTTTCTCAAGAAGTTCTGTGAAAGAAGCGGAATGGTTGACGTTCACCAGCATTGTGAAGATGCAGAGCAGGCCCTTGTATACCTTTCCGGGAATTTGGTGGACCTGATTTTCCTGGACGTGGAAATGCCAGGGTTGAATGGTTTCCAGATGCTGGACCAACTGGTATATCAACCCCAGGTGATACTTACAACCTCTAAAGAGGAGTATGCCTACCATGCCTTTGAGTATCGGGTAACAGATTTTCTTAAGAAACCTTTTTCGTATCAGCGTTTTTTAGATGCCGTTCAGAAAGTAGATAAAAGCAAGCAAGACATTGAGGAGAACCAGATCTTTATCAAAGTGAACGGGAAGCTGGTTCGGTTAAAGTACGACGACATCCTCTTCATGGAAAGCATGGGTGATTATGTAAAATTCGTCACCGCTGAGAAGAAACATATCACACTCAATACCATGAAGAATCTGGAGCAGAAATTATGCGGCCAGCAGTTCTGCAAGGTTCACCGCTCATACATCGTTAACCTGTCGGTCATCGAAGATATCCAGGATAATACACTGTACATCAAAGGCAATGAGATCCCGGTGAGTAAGGCAAACAAGTCGGTGGTACTTCAGAAAATAAAAGTATTATAAGCAAAAATTTCTTTCGTCGGATAAAAGGCACGATTCATCGAAACGGTTTGCGAGATTACAAAAACTTGCACATCTTTATATCATATAAACACGAAACGTTTCAACCCTTAAATCAAAACCTTGTCTCAATTCAAAAGTTTGTGCCCGCTTTGATACGTACCCAAAAGGAAATCGTGAAGCTTACCCACTGAAAACGATCATGAAACCACGATTTCAAAATTTAGCGCCTGCCAACAGCAGGCGCTTTTTTATTGCTCCTATTCGGGATTTCATGACCCGATAATTAAGTATTTTCATGCACTTAATTGATTTTATGAAGCAAACGTTCCTGTTGACCGTCATGATCTTTTTCTTTATGCCACTGATGGCTCAGAAAGTGAAAAAGCAGATTCCGCAGCCTAAGGCTCCTGCCGCTGATTCCGTTTTCCTTTCCAAATTGACTTATCGTCTGGTTGGTCCTTTTCGCGGTGGGCGAAGCGGGGCGGTGGCGGGTAGTTTAAAGGATGAGCAAACGTTTTATTTTGGCGCAACGGGCGGGGGTGTCTGGAAAACCAGCGATGGTGGAAGTAACTGGGCCAATATTTCCGATAAATACTTTGGGAGTTCTATAGGCTCGGTGGCCCTTGCTCCTTCAGATGAGTCCATTATATACGTGGGCGAAGGTGAGAATACGATGCGGGGTAACGTCAGTGAAGGATTAGGAGGCATGTGGCGCAGTAGTGATGGCGGCAGGACCTGGAGGAACCTTGGTCTGAAAGAAGGAAGGCATATCATTCGGATCGTGATCCACCCCAGGGATCCGGATGTGGTATGGGTGGCCGTTATGGGGCATCTTTTCGGGCCGCATGAGGAGCGCGGTGTGTTTAAGACGGTGGATGGCGGTAAGAGCTGGAAGAAAGTTTTGTACGTGAACAATCAGACTGGCGCATCGGATCTCGTGATGGAGCCGGGTAACCCAGCAGTGTTATATGCGGGTACCTGGCGCGTGATCAGGACGCCCCATAGCCTGGAAAGCGGAGGAGAGGGAAGCGGTCTGTGGAAGAGTGTGGATGGAGGAGATACCTGGAAAAGCATTTCAACTGCCAAAGGCTTACCTAAGGGGGTCTGGGGTATAGTAGGTGTTGCAGTTGCTCCGTCAAAAACAGATAAACTCTATGCCATCATTGAGAATGCCAACGGAGGATTATACACCAGTAATAATGCCGGGGAAACATGGACACTGACGAGTTCGGACAATAGTATCCGGCAGCGGGCCTGGTATTATTCAAAGGTATTTGTTGATCCTGCCAACGAGAATGTAGTGTATTGTCCCAATGTGGAATTTATGTACAGCCGCGACGGAGGCAAAACCTTTCAATCGTATAATACCCCCCATGGAGATCACCACGATCTTTGGATTGACCCTGCCGATGGGAAAAGAATGGTGGTAGCAGACGATGGAGGCGCGCAGGTCAGTTTCGATGGAGGTCATAACTGGAGTACCTATGAGAATCAACCCACAGCCCAATTCTATCGGGTGACCACCGATAATTCCTTCCCATATCATATCCTTGGTGCCCAGCAAGATAATTCTACGGTAAGGATCAAGGCCTTCACGTATCAGGGCGAGATTGGGCGATCCGACTGGAGTTCCACGGCAGGGTTTGAAAGCGGACATCTGGCAGCAGATCCCTTACATCCAGAGGTTGTCTACGGTGGAAACTACGGTGGTTATTTGTCGAGGCTTGACCATCGCACCGGTGAGAACAGAAACATCAGCGTTTGGCCTGAGAGTCCGATTGGTGCAGGGGCCGATGTACAGAAATACAGGTTCCAGTGGAATTTCCCGATCTTCTTTTCCCCGCATAATCCTAAACGATTGTATGCGGCTGGCAATGCACTTTTTAGAACAGAAAATGAGGGTGCCAGTTGGGAGAAAATTTCTCCGGATCTAACCACCAATGACAAGAAGAAGCAAGCGTCCAGTGGTGGGCCCATTACACAGGACAATACTTCCGTGGAATATTACTGTACCATTTTCGCTGCAACGGAAAGTGCATTGGAGAAAGATCTGATATGGACGGGCAGTGACGACGGGCTGGTTCATGTGAGCAGGAATGGGGGGAAGGACTGGGAAAATGTGACGCCAAAACAAGCGCCTGCATTGATGATGTGGAATTGTATTGAAACCGATCCTTTCAAAAAAGGCGCAGCCTATATCATTGGCACAAAATATAAGCTGGACGATTTTACGCCGTATATCTACAAAACAGATGACTATGGAAAAACCTGGAAACTCATTACGGCGGGGATCGGGAAAATGCATTTCACCAGGGCGATGAGGGCCGATAAGAAACGTCCGGGGTTATTGTATGCCGGCACAGAATATGGTATGTATGTTAGTTATAATGATGGTTTAGATTGGAAACCATTTCAACTTAACCTGCCGGTAGTACCGATCACGGACCTGGCCATTAAGAACAATGATCTGATCGTAGCAACGCAGGGGCGAGCTTTCTGGGTGATCGATGATCTAACGATCGTTCAACAATGGAAACAGGAATACCTGTCGAAACCACTTCATGTGTTTGACGTAAATCCCTCTTACCGTATGGGAATTTATCCCGGGACAAATAATCCTGAGCCGGTTCTAGCTGGAAAGAATCCTCCAAAAGGACCTGTGGTGAACTTTTATGTATCGTCATTGACAGATAGTACCGCGGGGACCGTTTCTATTTTTGATAAGAATAAAAAGCTGATCAAAGCGTACAGCACTGCATCAACAGACTACAAGCTTGAGCTAAGCCAAGGAATGAACCAGTTTAACTGGGACCTCAAATATGGTAAGGCCGAAAAAGCAGACGGGATGATCCTTTGGAGCGGTGTTCCTCCGCCACTGGTTGCACCGCCCGGCAGTTATTATGTAAGGGTCAAAGTGGGTGCTGATTCGGCAGAAGCTCCTTTCACTGTATTGGCGGATCCCAATTATAAGATCAGTCAGCAAGACTATGAAGCTCAGTTTGAATTTCTGCAACAGGTTCAGCATAAGTATAACGAGGTGCAGGTGGGTGTAAAAGATATCAGGATCTTGAAAGGGCAGATCAATGATTTTACAGTAAGGCAGGGAAAGGATATTCCGAAAGATGTAAAGGAAAAAGCAGACACGATCGTCGATCAGCTTACCGCCATTGAGGAAACATTTCACCAGACCAAGGCAAAAAGCGGACAGGATGTGTTGAATTATCCGATCCGGCTGAATGATAAATTGAGCGGATTATATGGCGCGGCAGTGAGCGGTGCCATGGCGCCGAGTCAGCAGGTGAAGGATGTTTACCTTGAATTGGCTGCGAAAGCGGATGAGGGGTTGAATAAGCTAAAGAAAATCATCAGTACGGATGTACAGCAACTTAATCAGATGATCAGGGATAAGTCGCTGCCTGCCATTGGATTAAAGAAGTGATTGATATGCCATTTGCTGGCACAATTTTAAAGGCTGAATGGTGTCATTCAGCCTTTAATTTGTTAATCCGTATCGTATGAAGAAAATGCTGGTAGTTGACTACGGATGTAGCCTGTTGATGATCATCTTATTCTGTTTATTCTTTATCTTGATCTCACAGGAATAAGAGATTATTTTTCTTTCTGCACTGGTCTAACGCCTGTATTTCCTCCTCCGTTCAGGGTGAGGTCAACAGGTTTGTTAGACGTCCAGTTGCCTCTGGTGAAATCAGGGATATCCACCGATCTTGATCTTGAGCCAACAGATTTTTCACTTAGCAGTCCAACTGCTGTCCATGAAGCGGCGTCGTAAACGTCCTGATCTAACGGCAGTCCATTGCGCAGGCAGTCTATCAGGCGCCAGTCCATGATGAAATCCATGCCACCGTGTCCGCCTACTTCTTTCGCGATCTCTCCGATATGCTTTACGATGGGGGGAGTGTATTGATCATAGAGTTTTTTCAATTCGTCCGGCTTCACCCAGCTGTGGCCGAAAGAGATCCTGTCTTCAGGCTCCGGATATTTTTGTGCAGATCCTTTTGTACCGCTCAATACATGCAGGCGGGAATAGGGGCGTGGTGATGAAACATCGTGCTGGATCATCATGGTTTTTCCCTTCACCGTTTTAACGGTGGTGGTATTCATATTGCCCCTGAAAGGTTTGCCTACGAATTCATTGTAGAAAGGGTCTTTTGCTGCCATTTCCTTTGCCATGGCCCCGAGAGAAAAGTCATTGGTGCTTACACTGACTAAAAAGTCCATCCGGTCGCCGCGGTTGATGTCGAGGCATTGGGCAATGGGTCCGAGGCCGTGCGTTGGATAAAGGCTGCCATTGCGTTTGGCATTTTCTTTCAGCCTCCACATATCCGTATAAGCGTTCTTATTGAATAACCATCCTTTTGAGAGATCGTGTATGTATGCACCCTCGGCGTGCACCAGCTCGCCGAACAAACCGTTCCTGGCCATATTAAGGGTGAGCATTTCGAAGAAATCGTAACAGCAATTCTCGAGCATCATGCAATGCTTTTTCGTTTTCTCAGATGTTTCCACCAGGTCCCAGCATTCGTCCATGGTAACAGCTGCGGGCACTTCAACAGCGGCATGTTTATCATTTTTCATGGCGCGTAATGCAATTGGGGCATGCAGATACCATGGAGTGGGGGTATAGATCAGGTCGCAATGGTTACTATCGCACAATGCTTTCCAACCTTCTTCTCCGCTATAGGCGATGGCGGCGGGCCGGCCCGTTTTTGCCAGTGTTTTTTGTGCTTTTTCAACTCGGTCAGGAAACTTATCGCAGAGCGCGGTGATCTCTACGCCGTCGATATAACTTAGCCGTTCCACTGCACCTGACCCTCTTTGACCCAGGCCTATGATACCGATGCGAACCTTGTCCAGTTTCGGTGCGGCATACCCGCACATATTAAAGCGGGGTTTTGGGGGGACATGTGAGGGCGCTGCATCTGCTTTTGCTTCTAATCCTGTAGCCAGCGCTCCAGCCCCTAAACTGATATTACGTAAGAATTTTCTTCTGGTTGGGTTCATATTTGTTGTTGTTGGAGTTGGCTAATTTAAGTTTTATTACATTTAGAGGTGCTTTATTTTCTTGCAAAAATGATCATGACCCCTGCGCTGGCCTGTTATTTCAGGAAGTCATCTTTTTTGTATTCGGAGCGGATCCCGGCAAAAGGTCCGGTGGTGGTGATCGCCAATCATGCAGCTTCTTTTCTTGATGCCGTAGTGATGGGGGTGATGTTGAAAAGATCCATTCACTTTTATGCGCGTGGCGATATTTTTAAGAAGCCATGGGTCAGGCGGGTATTGGGCAGCCTCCATATGATCCCTATTTATAGTGCCGATCTCGCCCGTGGAGATTTGCATCGGAATGCCGGCAGTTTTGATGCGGGTTCAGAGGTATTGAAAAAAGGAGGCCTGTTGCTGATATTTCCGGAAGGCCTGAGCAGGCTGGAGAGAAATTTCATGCCGTTGAAGAAAGGGGTGTCCAGGATCATTTTGCAAGCGCTTGATCGCCATCCGCATATCAAGGTAACGGTTGTACCCATAGGCATTCATTACACGCGTCATGCCTTCCGGGCCGATTTGCAGATGATCACAGGGGAAGTGGTGGATGTGTCAGGATATCGGCATGAATACCATTCCAATGCCCCTAAGGCTGTTAACCATCTTACTGATGAATTGGAGCGGCTCCTGAAGCCTGTGGTGTTATTTGTTGACCAGACTGAACGGTCCGGTTTGCTTGAGCAGCAGTTGCACATGTTGGGGCACGAAACAAGGGGTCAGTTCAATCAGCAGATCTTTGATATGCAGAAGGCACTTTGTGATGTGGTCAGTGATATGAGCGAGCAGGATAGTTTGACGGTAAAGCAGCAACAAGATCAGTATTTTGCCACATTGAATGTACAGGAATTGCACGATAAGAGCTTTACCGGGGGAACCAGGTATGCAGGGCCTTTGTATTGGCTTGTGTTGTGGTTCCCATTATTTGTGGTGGGAGCTTTAATGAATATATTGCCTTATATGTTTGGCAGGCATATGGCTGATAAGAAAGTTACGAGAGCGGATTTTTATACCAGTGTGCTGACAGCCGTCTCCGCATTTTCTTATGTAATATGGCTATTGTTAGGGTTAGTTTTTTCTTTAGTCCTAAAGAGTAATGTGTTGCTGATCCTGTTTGCTGTTTCTCCTTTCCTGGCATGGATCGCGTTAAGGTGGGCCGATGCGTTCAGGGACTGGAAATTCCAGAACCGGTATGATACACTTCGGGCGTCTGATCCGGAACTGATCAAAGGGCTCGTTCAACTGAGGAATGCAATAAGATCGGTACAAAAGGTCAGGCAAGTCCAGGATCGTCTGTAAGGAAGTCAGGCAAGTTCAGGATCGTCTGTAAGGAAGTCAGGCAAGTTCAGGATCGTCTGTAAGCAGATCCGGCCTTCTCAGTCGGGTCCTTTGTAGCGCTTCTTCATGCCGCCAGGCATCTATTTTTTTGGGATCCCCGCTCAATAATATGTCCGGCACGTTCATCTCTCTGAAATTGGCGGGTCTGGTGTAAACGGGAGGAGCGAGCAGTCCATCCTGGAACGAATCAAACAGGGCCGAGGTCTCATCTCCCAGAACGCCGGGGATCAGTCGGCCGATAGTGTCTGTGAGCACGGCTGCGCCCAGTTCGCCACCGCTCATGACATAATCTCCGATAGAGATTTCCATCGTTACAAATTTTACCCTGATCCTTTCATCAATGCCTTTGTAATGTCCGCAGATCATCAGGAGATTTTCCTTTAATGAAAGCCGGTTTGCCATGGACTGGTTTAGGGTAACACCATCAGGGGTGAGGTAGATGATCTCATCGTAAGTTCGCAGAGCCGATAATTCTTCAATGGCGTTTGCCAGGGGCTCTGGCATCATCACCATACCGGCTCCGCCTCCAAACTGGTAATCATCTATCTGTCCATATTCGTTCACTGCCCATTTGCGCAAGTGGTGGACATGGACCTGAAGCAGGCCTTTATCCCGGGCCCTTTTCATGATGGAGTGATGTAAGGGGCTTTCCAGCAGTTCAGGTAAAACGGAGATGATGTCGATATGCATACTCCAAATATACAACCCCCGCTATTATACGTAGGCGCTAGTCATGGGGCGAGTCTATTGTGGATAGGGTTATGGATAGAGCATTCTTACAGGGATTGGCGCGATGTTGACCGGATTCCGAACAGCGCATGCATATGGGGTTGAGATGGACCTTATGGATCGGTTAATGGCAGGGCCTTACTTATTGGAAGAAATCGTCCAGGTCGCGGCGTTCTTTTTTTGTAGGCCTGCCGATTTTCGACTGTCTTTTTCCGGTGTTGAAAGCAGCCGCCTGGTATTCCAGTCGTTGAATCTCTTCTGCGGGGGTAATATCCACGTAGTATTTGACAGCGTCCGTGTACTGTACCCTGTGGTTGAGCAGTTCAGCCACCTTAATCACCCATTTTCGTTTCTCGGCCCTGATCTCATACTCATCGCCAACTACCACTGGTCGCGCAGGTTTGGCGGCTACGCCACCAAGTTTAACCTTGCCCTTGTCACAAGCCTCGGAGGCCTGCGATCGGGTTTTGAAGATGCGGATCGCCCAGAGGTATTTATCGAGCCTCAGTTTCTCTTTCGATGCCATCCTGCAAGGTACATGTAGAATGAGGAATCATCAGCATTCGGTTCATAAACACCGGGTACTTTTTTCATGTGGCTTCCAGCCGAATTGGTCTTGTGGAACCTGGGCAAGCATTTTCCTGGTATTGGGATAATCCTTCGATCGTTCGGTTAGTAACAGTTCAATGATGTTCATTTGTGTTGTTGGTAAAAAGGTTATTTTTAATGTTCACCGTTGGGAAAAGGTGAACCCAAATCAGGGACCGACGGGGTAAGTTCCAATGTAAGATTTTCCTGCTAGTCAAGGAAAGCATATGAATGGATGAGGTCTTATTTCTTCAAACCTATTTTTCTGAATCAATCAGTTTATTATGAAAGTGATCGGGCTGTTCTTTGTGTTTTTTGCCGGTTGTATGGCTGCCATTGGGCAGGATCTTTCCTATTATCTTCCCCAACAGGTGAGTTATGACAAGCGTGTCCCAACACCGGCCTCGGTGATCGGGCATGAAGTAGGGGAATGGCATGTAACGCACGACAGGCTGGTAAGTTACATGAAGGCAGCTGACCAGGCGTCTGACCGAATAGCGCTTCATTCCCTCGGACTTACCAATGAGGGGCGGCAACAGTTGGTGCTGATCATCACTTCGCCCGAAAACCATAGAAGGTTGGAGTCTATCCGGCAGGAACATGTGCAGTTGACAGAATCCGGCCGATCAGGATCATTAAGCGTAGAAAACATGCCGGTTGTGTTATGGATGGGTCATAGTATTCATGGAAATGAAAGCAGTGGTGCCAATGCGTCGCTGCTATCTGTTTATTATTTAGCTGCTGCGCAAGGAAAGGAGATAGAGCAGGTACTCGCAAACACGGTGATATTGCTGGATCCTTCTTTCAATCCTGATGGACTCAACCGGTTTGCCAGTTGGGTGAATATGCATAAGAGTATGACCCCGGTATCAGATCCGAATGCCCGTGAGTTTAATGAGGTATGGCCGGGCGGCAGGTTCAATCATTACTGGTTCGATCTGAATCGGGATTGGTTGCCCGCCCAGCATAAAGAGAGTCAGAACAGGCTGGCTATGTTTCACCAGTGGAAGCCGAATGTGTTGACCGATCATCACGAAATGGGTTCTAATGCCAGTTTCTTTTTCCAACCCGGTGTGCCTTCGCGGGTGAATCCAAATACACCATGGAAGAATCAGGAATTGACGGCTGCCATTGGAAACTACCATGCAAAGTTTTTAGACAGTATTGGCTCGATGTATTTTACGAAAGAGGGGTATGATGATTTTTATTATGGAAAAGGATCTACTTATCCGGATATCAATGGCAGTATCGGGATC
This sequence comes from Chitinophagaceae bacterium, assembly GCA_040404005.1. Taxonomy (GTDB): domain Bacteria; phylum Bacteroidota; class Bacteroidia; order Chitinophagales; family Chitinophagaceae; genus Pollutibacter. The sequence continues at coordinate 1,746 of JBBAJO010000019.1, read as the reverse complement.
TTGTTTGAGCAGGCTAGTAGCAGGGGTCATCGGCAGGATACAGAGAACGGGTTGCTGACGTTTCCATTTACTATTCGCAACCAGTTTGTCACGGCCATGTCCACCCTGGCTGCTGCAAATGGGCTCCGAAAAGAATTGCTCCACTTCCAGCGTGATTTTTTTAAAGACGTAACTAAGGAAGCCGCGGGATATCCGGTGAAGGCCTTTGTGATCGGTGATGAAAATGACAAGGCCAAAACGAATATTTTCATTGAGATGTTGCTAAGGCATGAGGTAGAGATTTTTGAATTGAAGCAGGAGTATAAAATGGATGGGAAAAGTTTTAAAGCAGGATCGGCTTATGTGATCCCCACCAACCAGAAGCAGTTTAAGATCATCAAAACAGTGTTTGAGAAAACATTTGAGTATAAGGACAGTCTTTTTTATGATGTAACTGCCTGGACAATGCCCCTCGCTTTTGGACTGCCTTATGCTGAAGTAAAAACGTTGGGGTCACTGACGGGTAGCCGCCTCATGAAGGCGCCTGCGGTTGCTGCCAGTCAGACCCTCGTTACGGGTGCTTATGCTTATGCATTTAAATGGAATGAGTTCTATACGCCCAAATTGCTTTACAGATTGCAATCAAAGGGAATTGTAGCCAAAGTGGCAACCAAGCCTTTTAGGACCGTGGTAAACGGGAAAGAAGAGTCGTTTGGTTATGGATCGATCGTGGTTCATGCCGGGACGCAGGCTGTGCAGGGGGCCATGTTGCCCAAACTTATTGAGGAATGTGCGCGTGAAACGGATGTGGATGTATATGCATTGCCTTCGGGGCTTGCCCGGGGTGGAGTGGATATCGGCAGTTCGAGTTTTGTGGTATTGCGAAAGCCGGAGGTCATGATGTTTGGCGGGGTGGGGACCACTGCCCAGGATGTTGGTGAGATCTGGCATTTGTTGGATACGCGTTTCCATGTGCCCGTGAGCATCGTTGATGTGGAGCGATTTGCGGGTGCTAATGTGGGCCGTTATAATGTGATCATCATGCCTTCGGGCAGTTATCATAATCTTGGAAGATCCGGGCATGATAAACTTAGGAGTTGGATTGCGGCTGGTGGTACTTTGATCGCAACCGAGGATGCCACCAGGTATTTGGCCGATAACGGTTTCACCCATAGTGTGTTTAAGGGCAGTGACGAGAAAAAGGACAGTGCCATTCAGCTGCCTTATCATCTGAGGATGGATGAGACGCGCGCAAAAGACATGGCAGGTTCGTTATTTGCGGCAAGGGTGGATCTCACACATCCGCTTGGCTATGGCTATACCAATCCAGAGGTAATCATCTTCAAATCCAATACTTTGTTCATGGACAAGCATAATGGCGCTTATGATACGCCGGTTTTGTACACGGACGATCCCCTGCAAAGCGGGTACTTGTACCGGGGCTATAAAAATGTAGTGAAGAATACTGCAGCGATCAATATCGATGGTGTTGGGAGCGGCAGGATCATTTCGATGGTCGACAACCTGACTTTCCGGGCTTTTTGGTTAGGTACTTCGAAGATGTTTATGAATGGCGTTTTCTTTGGGAGTTTGATCAGACCATAGGGATTAGCGAATTGACGGATTGGCGAATTAACGGATTTTCTATAATGCAAAACAACCTGATTATTTTTTTAATCAGGTTGTTTCACGTAAAGAATTCGTCAATCCGTCAATCACTGGTGTCCGGTAAAACCGGGGTATTGAAATTTGAGTGTTGAATCCAGA
>JBBAJO010000018.1:45969-65095 GCA_040404005.1 Chitinophagaceae bacterium | reverse complement strand
TTTATCTTTATAGCCCAAAAAATAGCCATGCCATTATCAAAGTTTCTTTCCCTTCCTGTCTTACTTATAACTGTTGCCATATTACTGAATGCCTGCGGCAAGGATGATTCAACGCCTGCTGCACTCACGGGCACCCTCAGGGGAACGGTTCAGGTATGGAACGATAAAGCCACCTCCATTTCCGACCGAAGCGGTGTTACGGTAACTCTCGATAACCTCTCAGGGAAAACCACCACAACAGGAGCTGACGGCAGCTTCCAGTTCACTGACTTGCCATTCGACTCCTACGATCTCAGCTTTTCAAAGTCGGGCTACGGCACCCTGAAACTGATCGGTGCAAAACTGAGCGGAACCACAGCCGGTACTGTGGTCAATCTGCCTACTGTACAATTCGGGGCGCTGTCAACCACCACGATAACGGCACTGACACTTAACAATACAACATACAACGGCGGTCCGGGCGTAAGTTATAACTACACGGTAAGCCCTGCTCCTACAACCACAAGCCGGGGCTATGTTCGCGCATTCCTCTCAACATCCAATGCGGTAACCAATACAAACTATACCGCTTTCTCATCACTGAACAGTGCATTGAGTGCAAATGTTTTGGGTGGCTTCACTGCTTCGGAGCTGTATGCTATGGGATTCGCAACAGGCCAGACCGTATTCATTAAATTGTACGGAGATTCTTACCAGAGTAACGACTACGAAGATCCGCTTACCGGCAAAACCATCTTCCCCAACCTGAATCAAACCTCGGCGCCTGCGATCTCGTTCATCGTACCCTGAGGATTTTGGGGGCATTAATTTATACCAAAGACCGGATCGCCGTAACCAGGCGATCGAGGTCTTTTTTGTTGGTGTACACATTGGGCGTCACGCGAACGCCATGAATGTTTTCCCAGTTAATGGCCACCGTGTGAATCCTGTGTTTGTTGAACAGCTCCGCAGAAACTTCTTCGGGTTTTTTCCCCTTCACAGCAATATTGGCGATCGCGCATGACTGACTCGTATGGTCCGGTTGATAAAAAGAAATGCCCGGCAGGTCTCTGACCTGCTTCACCCAATAGTCTTTCAGAAATCTCAGGCGATCTTCCTTTCGTTTATTTCCCATAACCTGATGGAAATCGGCCGCGGCACCTATAGCCATCTCTGAAGCGAAAGACCTTGTACCGAGGGATTCGAACTTCCTGATGTCCGGACCGTCAGGCTCGTTATTCGACAGCAATGCCCAAACCTTTCTGATCTTGTCTTTCCTGATATATAATAAGCCACTGCCAAAAGGTGCGCTCATCCATTTGTGCAATGATGACGCAAAATAGTCGCATCCCAGGTCAGGCACACGGAAATCGAAATGGGCCAGCGTATGGGCCCCGTCACCAATAACTTCGATGTTCCGCTTATGCGCTTCATCTGCGATCCGTTTTATCGGTAGTATCTGTCCGGTCCAGTTGATCAGGTGGGTAACATGCACAACTTTCGTCCTGCTGGTGAATGCAGAGGTATACATTTTTACGATGTCGTCATCGTTGGTCATCGGCAAAGGCAGATCCAGCCATACCAGTTTCACTCCATCTCTTTTCTCCCGCTGTTTCCAGGCATTCATCATATTGGGATAATCCTGTTTGGTCAGGACCACTTCATCCCCGGGTTTGAGGTCAAGCCCGAAGATCACCGTATTCAAACCCTCAGTCGCATTGCGGTTGATGGCCACTTCTTCTGCATCACATCCACAGATGTCTGCCAGTTTTTTTCGAAGCGGCTCACGGCCCTGGTCCAGGATCTGCCACATGTAATAAGATGGCGCTTCATTGCTGTATTGGTAGTACCGTATATGCGCATCCTGCACCACCTTAGGTTGCGGCGCAACACCTCCGTTGTTCAGGTTGAGGAGATTCGGACTCACCGTGTACGATTCGCGAATCCAACTCCAGAAATCCTCATCATCCACGTCGCCGCCACTGAAATTGCTGATCCTGGCCATACGCTTTTCCGCTTCCAGTGCAAAAGACGCATTGGCAAAGGCCAGGAAGCCCAGGCCGGTACCCAGAAATTTTCTTCTTACCATATCACTGTTGTAAAACTTAAATTAAGGATTTTTGGGCAATGTCCTGGGCTGCATTGAAGCCACTTGTCCAGGCATGCTGGAAGTTGTACCCACCGGTGATCCCGTCAACATCAAGCACTTCACCGGCAAAGTAAAGCGAAGGCTGCTTGCGGCTTTGCATGGTATCAGGATCCACTTCCAACAAAGACACACCGCCAGCCGTAACGAACTCTTCCTTGAAGGTTGTTTTTCCTGAGATCCTGATCTGATAGGCCACCACATTCCTGATCAGTTTGTTTTGTGAACTGGCGCTCACCTCAGCCCATTTCTCGTCTCCAATATTTGACTCTCCCGAAAGAAACTCCCAAAGCCTCTGTGGCAACCCGAATGGCGACCGACTTCTTAACCTGATCGAACCGTGGCGGTCGCGGTAAGAAATTATAAAATCCCTGAAACTGTTCTCGTTGAACTCAGGGAGCCAGTTGATCACCACACCCGCCTTGTATTGCCTGGACTCCAGTTCCTTAGCCAGCCAGGCTGACAAACGTATGACGGCAGGACCACTCAATCCCCAATGTGTGATCATCACCGGTCCTTTCTCTTTATGCTTCAATTCCGGGATCTTTACCTCCGCCTCTTCAACCGCTACCCCCATCAACTTAGTAATTGGATGGCCCGGCGCATTGAATGTGAACAACGAGGGCGATGGCGGCACAAACTGGTGACCCAGGGACGCCATCCATGCATATTGTTCCTGCTTCGGATACCCACCTGTAGCGATACAAACGAAGTCAGCCTGCATGGCCAGCTGCTCTGCTCCCCTGAAGGCATTGACCGTCCATCCCTGCTCATCTCGCTTCAGGTCGTTGACCTGTATATTCAGCAACAGCTCTACCCCATATTTATCCGCCTCCCGCATCAGGCAATTGATGATCATTTCACTGCTGTTGGACACGGGGAACATCCTTCCATCTGGCTCGGTCTTCAGTTCAACACCCCGCTCAGCAAACCAGGCTATGGTATCCGTCGTAAAAAAACGACGGAAGGATTTCTTGATAAAGTTTCTGCCCCGTGGATATCGGTTTGCCATCTCCGCTATTTCGTAGCAAGCATGGGTAACATTGCACCTGCCACCACCACTTACCCTGACCTTCGAGAGCAACTTGGATGTCTTTTCAATGATCTTCACCTCCAGACCAGGCGCCATACGTGCTGCATTGACCGCACAGAAAAACCCAGCAGCGCCTCCACCTATCACCAAGAGTTTCTTGCCCATGTTATTTCATCATTATAAATGCAGCGAACTCAACCTAATGAAAACATTTTGCAATCACTTCATAATTCAATGCAGAAAAATCATTGATCACCAGGTCTGCATTAACCAGATCTGCATTTTGGTGAGTACTTGTAATGGCCACACATTTCATTCCTGCTGCCTTGGCAGCGGCAACTCCATTCACCGCATCTTCCAGAACCAGGCAATGACCGGGCGGCACGTTCAATCTTTCCGCCGCCAATAAAAAAATATCAGGATTGGGCTTACCTCTCTCCACTTCCCCGCCGGTGACAAAGACCGAAAAATATTTTGCAAGTCCTGACTCTTTCATCACCAGTTTCATTTTCATTGTTCTGGAACTTGTAGCCAGGGCTATGGGGATACGCAGGCCTTGAATCTCTTGTAGGAAGGCCTCCACAAAAGGTAAGGTAACAATGCCGTTCTTCCTTACGATCGCTTCAAAATACTCCATTTTCCGATGCATGGCAACCTGTGCGTCATCACCCTCCAATCCCAGCACATGAAGCACTACATCATGACTTTTCATACCGAGCAGAGGAAAATAATCAGCAAAGGTGAGATCCCGCCCATACTCAAGAAACAATTTATTCCAGGCCAGAAAATCACCCTCCGTGGTTTCCACCAGCGTTCCGTCCATGTCAAAAATGACAGCTGCAGGGAGGCTGGTCCGATCACCATCCCCGGTCATTCCTGAAGGCTCGGTTGATTTATCTCCATTCATACAGCAACATTAAACATGTTTTATCAAAAAACGATTACAGCCCTGGAACTCAACTGAAACTCAGAAAATAAGGATTGCCCGGGGAATCATTCAGAAAAATGGAAAAAAGCGGATTAGAAGCGGTTTTTCAATAATCACTGAATAGCTCAGGGTTCGACTTTTCATTCAGGATGATCTTGTCGAAAGATGACAGCACATCTGCTTTGTTCTTTTTGATACAGATGGTATGCTCGTAGTGTGCTGAAGGCTTTCCGTCTTTGGTTCTGATGGTCCAACCATCCGAATCATAAAATACATCCTTGGTACCCAGATTGATCATGGGCTCGATGGCGATCACGGAGTTCTCTTTAAGTTTAGGGCCCGAGCCTTTCTTACCGAAATTCGGGATTTGGGGATCTTCATGCAGGTGCCTTCCGAGACCATGGCCCACCAGTTCGCGAACAACGCCATAGCCATGTCTTTTTTCTGTATAATCCTGGATCGCATGGGCGATGTCGCCCACCCTGTTACCGGTCACTGCTTTTTCAATTCCCCTGTAGAGGGATTCCCTGGTAATGGTCATGAGTTGAATGGTTTCCGGGGCTACTTTGCCCACTGCAAAAGTGTAGGCACTGTCGCCGTGAAAACCGTTCTTGTACACGCCTACGTCAACAGAAATGATATCGCCTGAACGAAGCACGTGTTTCCCCGGAAAACCATGTACTACGGCATCATTCACTGAAATGCAGGTCGCGAAGGGATAGCCTTTATAATTCTTGAAAGAAGGTACAGCGCCGTTATCTCGTATGAAATCATCCGCTATTTTATCGATCTCGAGTGTAGTCAGTCCGGGCTTTAAAAAAGCAGCCACCTCAGATAAGGTGGCACTTACTAATAAGCTGCTTTCGCGAATAAGTTCTATCTCAGCGTTTGTTTTAATATGGATCATCAGATAGGAGAAGTAGTAGCTGCCTGTCTTCCCTGGATCCTTCCACCTTTCATGAGGCCATCATATTGCCTCATCAGGAGGTGGGTCTCGATTTGCTGAAGCGTATCGAGGATTACACCCACCATGATCAGGAGGGAGGTTCCACCGAAGAACGTAGAAAAATTTTGTGTAACACCCAAACGCTGCGCTATCCCCGGAAGGATACCGATGATGGCCAGGAATACTGCACCCGGAAGGGTGATCCTGTCCATAACCTGACCGATATAATCAGCTGTGGGCTGCCCTGGCTTAACACCGGGGATGAATCCGTTGCTTTGTTTCAGGGAGTCAGACATTTGCTTGGGGTTGAAGATCAGCGCTGTGTACAGGAAAGTAAAACCGATCACCATCACGGCATAGATCAGCATATACCAGAAATTACTGTGGTCATTAAATATCCTGGCGATACCCTTTCCTGTTTCAAAATTGGTAAAAGAGATCAGGGTAGGAAGGAACATGATGGCCTGTGCAAAGATGATAGGCATTACACCTGAGGCGTTTACCTTCAGGGGCAGGAACTGCCTTGCACCGGTGAACTGTCGGTTACCAACGATTTGTTTTGCATAGTTGACAGGGATCTTACGAACACCCTGCACCAGGATGATAAGACCCATGATAATGGCAATAAGGAAAGCGATTTCCACCAGGAAGATCAGGAGACCACCACCACCGCGGGTTTGCTTGGAGGCAAATTCACCGAGGAATGATTGTGGAAGACGGGCGAGGATACCGACCATGATGATGATCGAGGTTCCGTTTCCTAAACCCTTGTCCTGAATTTTCTCACCCAGCCACATCACAAATAAAGTACCTGCAGTCAGTGTCACAATGGTTGACAACCAGAAAAAACCCTGGTAAGACTCGATGAGGGCATCGCGGTTGACGTTCCTGAGGTAGGCAACATAGGCCGCACCCTGGAGCACGGTCACGGCTGCAGTGAGATACCTAGTCCATTGATTGATCTTTTTCCGGCCTGAGTCACCTTCCTTCTGCAACTTCTGCATCTGGGGAACCAGGATGGTCATCAGTTGCATGAAGATAGAAGCAGAAATATAGGGCATGATGCCCAGGGCGAATATGGAAGCGTTAGAAAAAGAACCTCCTGCGAAAGTATCAAAAAGTCCTAAAAGGCCTTCTTGAGCACCAGAGAGATCAAGTTTATTTGGATCTATACCCGGCAGAACAACGTGGGATCCGAAACGATAGACCAATATCAGGAGCAGTGTAACGATGATCTTACCGCGCAGCTCTTCTATACTCCAGATATTCCTGAGGGTCTGAAAGAATTTCTTCACAGAGGAATGATTTAATGCTGTAAAATGTTGGACGTATTTTAAATACGCCTGTAAATATCGGGAAATTAATTGAGTATCTCAATAGTTCCGCCAGCCGATTCGATCGCTGTTTTGGCTTTCTCACTAACAGCATTCACTTTAAAACCGATCTTGGTTTTCAGCTCACCATTACCAAGGATCTTTACTTTATCCGTTCTGCTAACAAGACCATTGATAAACAATGTTTCAAGGCTGAAATCGGTAATGCCGTATTTCTCTACGATTTGTTCGATCTGGCCAAGGTTGAAGACTTTATATTCTACGCGGCTGATGTTCTTGAAGCCGCGCTTTGGTATTCGGCGCTGGATGGGCATCTGTCCGCCTTCGTGGCCTAATTTGCTTTTATAACCGGTGCGGGACTGGGCACCCTTGTTACCTTTGGTGGATGTACCGCCGTGTCCGGATGCTTCACCACGACCAATACGCTTAACTTTCTTTGTAGCGCCTTCTGCAGGCTTTAATAAATGAAGTTTCATGACTAGTTTTTTTACTTAACGCAGCTCCCTGTGCTGCTCGCATTGATATATTGACCTCCAGGGATGAGGATCTGAGTTAGTTCAGTTCTTCCACCTTAACAAGGTGGTTAACTTTGGATACCATTCCCAGGATCTGGGGTGTAGCTTCCACTTCTACGGTATTGTTGAGTTTACGAAGGCCAAGCGCTTCCATGGTCCTCTTCTGGCGCTCTGATCTGTCGATCACACTTTTAACCTGAGTAATTTTGATTTTTTTCATAATCATTTTTTTTGAGTAGGGGCCGGCTTGAATACCGTTCCATACTACATGTTATCCGTTGAATACCCTCTTCAGGGAAAGTGATCTTGTTTTTGAAACAGAGATTGGCTCACGAAGCATTGCCAGAGCCTTGAAAGTGGCTTTTACCACGTTGTGGGGATTGGCAGAACCCAGTGATTTTGCCAGAACGTCTGTTACCCCTGCACTTTCAAGAACAGCACGCATGCTGCCACCGGCGATCACACCAGTACCATGAGCTGCTGGTTTGATCAGCACCTTCGCCGCGCCTTCTTTGGCAAGCTGGTCGTGGGGAATGGTGCCTTTCATTACAGGAACCTTGATCAGATTCTTTTTAGCATCTTCGATGCCTTTTGTGATCGCTTCCTGTACTTCTTTAGCCTTACCCAGTCCGTGACCTACTACTCCGTTCTCGTTACCAACCACAACCAGTGCAGAGAAACTGAAAGCACGTCCGCCTTTGGTGGTTTTCACAACACGATTAATAGCCACCACTTTCTCTTTCAATTCGAGATCGCCAGCCTTTACCTTGTTCAAGTTTACCTTAGACATTATTTAGTCAATTAATGATTTGTTAGAATTTAAGACCCCCTTCACGCGCACCTTCAGCAACTGCTTTCACACGACCATGGTACAGATAACCACTGCGGTCGAAAACACATGTTTCGATACCCAGTGAAACTGCCTTTTTAGCCAGGGCCTGACCGACCAGTTTGCTCTTCTCCGTCTTGTTCACCTTCTGGGCCAGTATATCTTTTTCCTTACTGGAAGCAGAAGCCAGGGTTACAGCATTCACGTCGTCGATCAGTTGAGCGTAAATGTCGGTATTGCTCCTGAATACGCTTAAGCGTGGCTTTACAGCTGACTCACCCGATATTTTGCGGCGAATCCTGTATTTGATCTTCTGTCTCCTTTGAGATTTTGTGTCCATACTTTTAAGATTGACTAATCAGCTTACCAGCTAATTAGATAATTTGTTAATTTATTTACCAGCTGCTTTACCTGCTTTCCTGCGGATAAATTCACCCTTATACTTCACACCCTTTCCTTTGTACGGTTCAGGCTTACGCAGAGATCGGATCTTGGCGGCCACTTGACCCAGCAATTGCTTATCGACGCCTTCCAGGAAGATCCTTGGGTTATCACCCTTTTCCTGAGAAGTAGTTACTTTGAGCTCATTGGGGATCTCGAAAACGATATTATGTGAGTATCCAAGGGCGAGATCAAGTATGTTTCCCTGGTTGGCAGCTTTGTAACCCACACCCACCAGCTCCAGCTCTTTCTTAAATCCTTCCGTAACTCCTTTCACCATATTGGCAACCAGCGCCCGGTACAGACCGTGCATCGCGCGGTGGCGGATCTGGTCAGTTGGGCGGGCAAACAACACTTTACCATCTTCCACCGTAACGATGATATCCCTGTCCACCGATTCTTTCAATTCACCTTTAGGGCCTTTAACGGTGATCACGTTGTCTTTCCCAACGGATACTGTTACGCCGCTTGAAATCGTGATTGGAGCTTTACCTATACGAGACATATTTTTCTGTTTTTTTCTGACCGGTCAGCCAGTATAGGTACTGGCTTAATGTATCAGAGAATTAAAAATGCTAAATCAACGGGGCATTGCCAGGCAAATGCTGACAGGCTCCGACCTTAATAAATATAACAAAGGACCTCGCCACCCACGTTCTGGGTTTTGGCGTCTTTATCAGTCATCACACCACGAGATGTAGAAACGATCGCAACACCAAGACCGTTCTTCACACGGCGGAATTCAGCAGGACTTGCATACTGCCTAAGACCGGGGCGGCTGATCCTTTCCATGGTCTTGATCGCCGGCTCTTTGGTGGTTGGATCGTACTTCAACGCGATCTTGATCACACCCTGCTTTGAATCATCTTCGAATTTATATTTCAGGATATATCCCTGATGGTATAAAATCTCGGTAATACGCTTTTTCAGGTTAGATGCTGGTATCTCAACGATACGGTGTCCCGCCATCTGGGCATTACGGATTCTTGTCAGGAAATCTGCTATGGGATCTGTAATCATAATATTTTATCAATTATCGTTATCAAAATTTTCAAACCCGGAACATGCCGACTACCAGCTTGCTTTTTTTACCCCGGGGATCTTACCTGCCAGCGCCATGTCGCGGAAAGTCACCCTTGACATACCGAAGTAACGCATGTAACCGCGGGGACGACCTGTGAGCTGGCACCTGTTATGCAGGCGAACTTTAGAAGAATTCTTCGGTAACTCATCGAGTCCCGCCCAATCTCCGGCAGCTTTCAGTGTAGCGCGCTTTTCAGCGAACTTTTTCACCATTTTCTGCCTTTTAAGTTCCCTGGCCTTTACTGATGTTTTAGCCATTGCTGATTTTATTTATTTAGTTATACTTTTTCTTTTCTCATGTCACGGAAAGGCATGCCAAGCTCAGTAAGCAGCGCATAAGCCTCTTCGTTGTTCTTCGCTGTTGTAACGAAGGTGATATCCAGACCTGTGATCTTATTCGTTTTATCGATATCGATCTCAGGGAAAATGATTTGTTCAGTAATACCCAATGTGTAGTTACCCCTTCCGTCGAATGCCTTCTCACTAACTCCTTTGAAGTCACGTACACGTGGCAGCGCAGCAGCGATCAGTCTGTCCAGGAACTCATACATTTTCACACCCCTGAGTGTAACGCGCGCACCAATAGGCATACCCTTACGGAGTTTGAAATTTGAGATATCCTTCTTAGACATGGTTGGAACTGCCTTCTGACCAGTGATGGTAGTCAGCTCTTCGATAGAAATATCGATCAGCTTCTTGTCTGCCACCGCGCCATTCACACCTCTGTTCAAACAGATCTTGGTGAGCTTGGGCGTTTGCATACTGCTCTTATAATTGAATTTCTTCTGCAGTGCAGGGATCACTTCATCGTGATACTTCTTCTGCAACCTTGGAGTATGTGTTGCTGTTTTCATTATTTTATTACCTCCCCTGAAATTTTAGATACACGAACTAATTTGCCATTCTCGCGGGTACGCTTCACCTTGGTAGGCTCACCTTTTTTCTCATCCCAAAGCATTACATTGCTGATATGCATTGGAGCTTCTTTTTTGATCATGCCACCCTTGGTGTTCTGGGCCGAAGGCTTGGTATGACGGGTAACAATGTTAGCTCCTTCAATAAGTACCTTCGAATCATCAGGATATACTTCCAATACCTTCCTGGGTTTTTTCAGATCCTTATCATCTCCGGTAATTACCACTACGGAATCACCTTTCTTGATATTGAACTTTGCTTTGAATCTGTTGCTCATGTTTGACTATAGTTTTATTCTCCTCTGAGAATGGTAAAATCAATTAAAGTACCTCAGGTGCCAGTGAAATGATCTTCATATAACCCTTATCCCTGAGTTCGCGGGCAACCGGGCCGAAAATCCGCGTTCCACGGGGCTCGTCAGACTGGTTCAGCAGAACCACTGCGTTATCGTCGAAACGGATATAACTTCCATCTTTGCGGCGTAATTTATTCTTGGTGCGCACAATAACCGCTTTAGTCACCGTACCCTTCTTGATACCGCCCGCGGGGATGGCATCTTTCACGGTCACAACGATCTTATCACCGATCCTGGCGTAATCCTGACCACTGTTCCCGAGAACCCGGATACAGAGAACTTCCTTTGCACCGCTGTTGTCAGCTACGTTGAGCCTGCTTTCCTGCTGAATCATTTTATTTTGCTTTGTGTCGTGCTTATAACACGACAATTGAAACAATTATTTTTCTGGAACTTCCTTCCGGAAATTACTTCGCCTTCTCTATGATCTCCACCAATCTCCAACGCTTTGTCTTACTGATCGGGCGCGTTTCCATGATCTTCACAACATCCCCCGGATTCGCCTCACTCTTCTCATCATGAGCGTGGAATTTCGTTGTCTTCTTTACGAACTTACCATAGATCGGATGCTTTACTTTCCTTTCAACAGCAACCGTGATGGTCTTGGTCATCTTAGTGCTGCTGACCACTCCGGTCTTCGTTTTGCGTATCTTTCTTTCCAAATTTTGCTCAGACATTTTTTGCTCTTTTAGCTTTTTTCCGGCTGATATCAGCCTGTATATATTTCAGTTGTCTTCTTACTAAGCGCTCAGTTCCTTCTTCTTCAGTTCAGTTTTCAACCGCGCGATCTCCCTTCTAAGGTCACGCAGGCTCATTGGATTCTCAAGCGGAGAAATGCCATGTGCAAACTGAAGCTTTTTCATACGCTGCACATCATCTTCCAATCTGGCTTGCAGATCCTGAACATTCATACCCGCGAGGCTCTTCAAAAAATCGATCTTCTTAGACATGTTCTTTTTTTTACGATTATCAATTAAGCATCCCTGCGGATGATGAATTTTGTTTTGATCGGAAGTTTGGCTGCCGCGAGAAGCATGGCGTCCTTTGCAACTTGCTCTGTAACACCGTCGGCTTCGAAAAGGATCCTTCCTGGTTCAACAACTGCTGCCCAATACTCCGGGTTACCTTTACCTTTACCCATCCTCACCTCGGCAGGCTTGCGGGTGATCGGCTTATCAGGGAATACCCTTATCCACACATTACCTTCACGCTTCATCGCACGGGTCATTGCCTGGCGGGCAGCTTCGATCTGCCTGTTCGTAAGCCAAATAGGCTCCATCGCTTTCAGGCCAAAGGTTCCGAAAGACAACGTTGTACCTCTTTTGGCTACATTCCTGATCCTGCCTTTCTGCGCCTTCCTGTGCTTGGTTCTTTTCGGTTGTAACATGATCGTATTATTGTGATCTTAGTCTTTAAAATAAAAATTTATCTCTTTGAATCCCTGCGATCCCTTCTGTCTCCACCGCCGCGATTGTCTCTGCGATCGTCACGACCACCTCCACCTTCACGCCTGTCACCACCAGGCCTTCTGTCACCTACTTCACTTTTACCACCTACGAAGTTTGGATTCAGGTCACGCTTCGTCAATACTTCTCCTTTACAGATCCATACCTTGATCCCGATCTTACCGTATACCGTAAGAGCGAACACAGACGCATAGTCGATATCCATCCTGTATGTATGCAAGGGAACACGGCCGGATTTAATCTCTTCGGTACGCGCGATCTCAGCACCACCCAAACGGCCGGCAACTTTGATCTTGATACCTTCAGCACCCATACGAAGTGAAGAAGCGATCGCCATCTTTATCGCACGCTTGTAGTTAATGCGATTCTCTATCTGCTTGGCAATGGTATCACCAACGATGTTTGCATCAAGCTCAGGACGACGGATCTCGAGGATGTTGATCTGAACATCTTCCTTGCCGGTGAGTTTCTTCAGTTCCTCCTTGATACGATCTACTTCATTTCCGCCTTTACCAATGATGATACCAGGCTTTGAAGTATGGATCGTAACTATAAGTTTGTTTAAAGTTCTTTCAATAACGATCTTGGCGATACCACCTTTATTGATACGGGCAGTCAGGTAGGTACGGATCCTGTGATCCTCGATAAGCTTCACGGAATAATCCTTCTTATTACCGTACCAGTTGCTTTCCCATCCGCGGATGATGCCTAACCTGTTACCAATTGGATTCGTTTTCTGACCCATGTATAGATTTTGAAAATGTTATTTATCAGTTTAATTGCTGTCTACGATCACTGTGACGTGATTGCTGCGTTTGCGCATCCGATATGCACGACCCTGAGGGGCAGGCAGCATACGCTTGATAGACCTCGCTCCGTCTACAAAGATCGTTTTCACAACGAGGGTTCCCACATCACTTCCTTCATTCTTCGACTTCCAGTTACTTACCGCTGAAAGAACCAGTTTACGCAATGGCGTTGAGTTATGCTGCGGATGGTGCTCGAGGAACGCGATGGCATTCTCCACTTTCATTCCGCGGATCTCATCAGCCAGAAGACGCATCTTACGGGGTGATGTTGGATAATTTCTAAGTTTTGCTACAGCTTCCATGATTTATAATTCGTTTAGTGTTGCTAAGTCCCTCAGGACTTACGATACTTTTTTGCTGGAATGTCCTTTAAAATTCCTGGTTGGCGAAAACTCCCCGAGCTTGTGACCTACCATGAATTCAGTTACATAAACCGGGATAAATTTGTTTCCGTTATGCACAGCCAGTGTATGCCCCACAAAATCCGGTGTGATTGTGCTCCTTCTGCTCCATGTTTTCAAAACGCCCCTCTTCAGGCTGCCCTCATTCATGGAAACAACTTTCTTTTCCAATTTTGCACTTACGTAAGGACCTTTTTTAATTGAACGACCCATATACTACAATGTGATGAATGTGATAAATGTGATGAATGTGGTAAATGAAATGTGATACATGAATTACTTATTTCGCTAATTTCTTACCATTCTTCCTTTGCAGGATCAGCTTGTCGCTGCCCTTACCCCTTGTCCGCGTCTTCAAACCTTTTGCATACTTACCCGTACGGCTCCTTGGGTGACCACCTGATGCCCTGCCTTCACCACCACCCATCGGGTGATCTACAGGGTTCATGGCAACACCACGGTTACGCGGCTTGATACCCTTCCACCTGTTACGGCCGGCTTTACCCATGCTCTCCAGGTTATGGTCTGAATTAGATACCACCCCAACTGTTGCATAACAGTTGATCAGTACTTTCCTCAGTTCGCCAGAAGGCATTTTAAGGATAGCATAACTCGTTTCCTTATTCGTAAGCTGGGCAGACGAACCGGCGCTGCGGGAGATCTTGCCTCCCTGGCCAGGCTGCATCTCAATGTTGTGCACATTGGTACCGAGCGGCATGTTCTTCATCATTAATGCGTTCCCGATCTCAGGTGCAACTTCATCACCGCTAATAACGGTCATGCCCACCTGTAAACCCTGGGGAGCGAGTATGTATCTTTTCTCACCATCTGCGTAATTGAGCAGGGCAATGAATGCGGTCCTGTTCGGATCATACTCAATGGTTGCAACGGTTGCAGGGATATTCTTCTTGCAACGCTTGAAATCGATCACGCGGTACATGTTCTTGTTACCACCACCGATATAGCGCATTGACCTTCTTCCCTGAAAGTTACGGCCACCAGTTTTTCCTTTCTTCTCCAGCAGTGATTTCTCCGGAACGTCAGCTGTGATCTCAGCGTACGCGTTTCCTATCCTCCAACGGGTTCCTGCTGTAACCGGTTTGTATTTTTTAAGTGCCATGTTTATTGCAATGTTTGCGGCCTTTGCGGGCCATTCTTCAATTAAATGTTAGAATATAGATCAATGGTTTCGCCTTCAGCAACAATTACATATGCCTTCTTGTAAGATGGCTTGCGTCCTTTCACAAAACCCGTTTTGGTGAAACGGCTCTTATTCTTGCCCGGAACCACTATAGTCCTTACATCTTCAACACTCACTCCGTAGAAGCTTTCAACAGCCTGCTTGATCTCGAGTTTGTTCGCTGCCTTGGCTACACGGAAAGAATAGGTCCTTTTCTTTTCCTGAAGCGCATTCGCCTTTTCGGTGAGTATCGGTTTGATCAGTATTTCGTTGAGTCTCATTGTTAACTCTTTAAATTCTTTTATTAATTACCCCTTTCATTAAGCCGTGACTGCTGCATCATCTTCCGAGAAGATCTTGGCCGCGCTTTCAGTAAACACGATGACATCGGCATTCACCAGGTCATAAGTATTCAGGTCCGACAGCAGCGTAGTAAGTACTGAAGGGATATTCCTAGAACTCATATATACGTTATCGTTATACTCAGGGATCACGAACAGCGCCTTTTTATCACCCACTTTCAGGTTGCTGAGCATACCGGCGAAATCCTTTGTTTTAGGAGATCCCATGGTAACATCTTCCACAACGACCACACTGTTTTCTTTTGCTTTTGCACTCAGCGCACTAATCTTGGCAAGATCTTTCACCTTACGGTTCAACTTGAAATCATAAGCATGGGGCTTGGGTCCGAAAACTGTACCACCACCTTTGTATAGCGGGTTACGAATGTTACCCTTACGCGCACCACCAGTACCTTTCTGACGATGGAGCTTACGACTCGCACCCTGTACTTCAGCACGGGTTTTAACCTTATGATTACCGTGGCGCTGTGCCGCCAGGTATTGCTTTACTGCGAGATACACTACATGTGTGTTGGGTTCAACGCCGAAGATCTCATCTGGCAGTTCGATGGTTCTGCCGGTTTTCTCTCCCTTTATATTTAAAACATCTGCTTGCATGGTAATCCGTTTAGTTATTTCTGAATGTATACAATAGAACCATTGTGGCCAGGAACTGATCCGGTCACAAGTATGTAGTTCTTCTCAGCGAAGATCTTAACCACCTTCAGTCCTTTCACCTTAACCCTGTCACCACCCATACGGCCTGCCATGCGCATGCCCTTGAATACACGTGATGCATCTGATGAGTTACCAATGGAACCTGGAGCACGCTGGCGATCATGCTGACCGTGCGACTGCTCTCCAACACCACTGAAGCCATGGCGCTTTACAACACCCTGGAAACCTTTACCTTTTGAAGTACCCACTACCTCAACTTCATCTCCTTCGGAGAAAATGTCAACCGTAATGGTTTCGCCTGCATTCTTGTCAATGGAGTAATTGCGGAATTCTTTTACTACTTTCTTTGGAGTTGAACCGGTTTTGGCAAGATGACCCCTTTCTGAGGAATTTGTATGCTTTTCTGTTTTTTCGCCAAAAGCAAGCTGGAGCGCGCTGTAGCCGTCAACGTCTGGAGATTTTACCTGGGTCACTGTGCATGGACCCGCTTCAATGATGGTGCAGGGAGTCTGCTTGCCATCGGCATTGAAGATGCTGGTCATCCCGATTTTCTTTCCGATAATACCTTTCATTATATAAGTTTTTTTACCCCTCCCCGGTTAAGAGGACAGTACGGTATAACCGCGTACTTCAATCCTGGTTTGCCACCGACCTTTTCTTTTGCTCCCCCTTACGGATGGAAAGAAGTACCGGCAGTAAACAAACCTCGAAGGGCTTGTTCATATTTCACTTCCCGCTAGCGGGAAAAAATTTGATTTCAGCGCTCCTACTTCCCCCCGCCAACGACAGGAGAATTGGGAGATGAATGTAAAGAACTAATGAACCACCGTCAGGCCTTGATCTCAACTTCCACACCACTAGGCAGATCCAGCTTACTCAGCGCATCTACCGTACGTGAAGAAGAAGTATAGATATCGAGCAAACGCTTATGCGTGCAAAGCTCGAACTGCTCACGCGCCTTCTTATTCACGTGTGGTGAACGAAGGACAGTGAAGATCTTCTTGCGCGTTGGCAAAGGAATTGGACCTGTGACAACGGCTCCTGTACTGCGAACTGTTTTCACGATCTTCTCAGCTGATTTATCAACCAGGTTGTGATCGTAAGACTGCAATTTTATTCTGATACGCTGCGACATACTTTATAACCACTTTTCAATGGGGATGCAAAAGTAGGGAAAAATATTGCTCCACAAAAATTAAATGGGAGAAATGTGAAAAAAATGAAAAATGCCAAAAACTGATAACCCCAAATGAAAGCCGTTGAAAATCAATGCATTACCCACATTCATTCCCCCACACTCATCACATTCACCACATTGATCACATTGCCTCTACAAAAAAGCCCCCGTACAACGGGGGCTTTTTTGTAGAGGCTGCTCTTAGTGTGCATTCACTTTGCCCTTGACCTTTGCGATCACCTCTTCGGCGATGCCGCTAGGGGCCGGGGAATAATGTGAAAATTCCATCGTGCTGGTGGCCCTACCCGATGAGAGGGAACGCAACTGGGTCACATAACCAAACATCTCGCTCAGGGGCACCTTGGCCTTGATCACCTGGGCTCCTGCCCTGCTGTCCATACCCTCCAGGATACCACGGCGCCTGTTCAGGTCACCCGTAACATCACCCATATATTGTTCAGGTGTAATCACTTCAACTTTCATGATCGGTTCCAGCAATACCGGCCTGGCCTTTCTGGCTGCCTCACGGAAACCACTGCGGGCACAAAGTTCGAACGACATACCATCAGAGTCAACCTGGTGGTAGCTACCATCGAATATGCGCACCTTCATGTGTTCCACTGGATAATTCGCCAACACGCCATTGGTCATGGCCTGCTCAAATCCTTTTTGGATAGGCGCAATGAATTCCCTTGGGATCGATCCACCAAAGATGTCGTTCACAAACTGCATTTGCTTTCCGGGATTCTCTTTAAGCCATTCTTCTTCCGCCGGACCGAATTCAAATACAATATCAGCGAATTTACCGCGGCCACCCGTCTGCTTCTTCAGCACTTCCCTATGCTCAACATAAGCCTGGAAAGCTTCTTTATAGGCAACCATCGGCGCACCCTGGTTAACTTCTACCTTAAATTCACGCTTCATCCGGTCTACAATGATCTCCAGATGTAGTTCTCCCATACCACTCAACACGGTCTGGCCGGTCTCATCATCTGTTTTTACCCTCAGGGTTGGATCTTCCTCGATCAATTTTGCAATCGCCGTGCCCATTTTATCCACGTCAGCCTGGGCTTTGGGTTCGATGGCGATCGAGATCACAGGCTCAGGGATGAACATATTCTCCAATACGATCGGATGATCTTCATGGCAAAGTGTATCGCCGGTCTTGATCTCTTTAAAACCAACGGCAGCGCCAATATCACCGGCTTCAATGAAATCGATCGGATTCTGTTTGTTCGCATGCATCTGCATGATCCGGCTGATACGCTCGTTCTTCCCACTCCTCATATTCTTTACATAAGATCCGGCATCCAGATGGCCGCTATAGCACCTGAAGAATGCCAGGCGACCTACGAACGGATCGGTCATGATCTTGAAAGCCAGGGCAGCAAAAGGTTCTTTTGCATCGGGCCTTCTCAGGACTTCTTCCCCGGTATCCGGATCTATTCCCTTGATCGCCTCAATATCCAGCGGACTGGGCAGATACCTGACCACACAGTCAAGCATGGTCTGAACACCTTTATTCTTGAAAGCTGATCCGCAAAGCATCGGTACGATACTCATATCGATGGTTGCTTTCCTGATCGCTTCATGGATCTCATTTTCACTGATGGAATCCGGGTTGTCAAAGAACTTCTCCATCAGGCTATCGTCGTACTCAGCGATTGATTCAATCAACTGGCTCCTCCAATAGTCTGCATCATCCTTCATATCGTCCGGAACAGGCACTTCCTGGTAAGTCATACCCTGTCCGGCTTCATCCCAGATAATGCCTTTCATCGTGATCAGGTCAACAATACCCTTGAAATCATCCTCAGCACCAATCGGAAGCTGCAGGGGAACGGATTTTGCACCGAGCATTTCCCTAACCTGCTTCACCACATTCAGGAAATCGGCTCCCGCGCGGTCCATCTTATTCACAAAACCCAAACGGGGAACATTATATCGATTGGCCTGGCGCCAAACGGTCTCTGACTGGGGCTCAACGCCATCTACGGCAGAAAACAACGCAACCAGACCATCCAACACACGCATCGACCTTTCTACTTCTACAGTGAAATCCACGTGGCCGGGCGTATCGATAATATTGAATTTGTATTTTTTTGTATCCGGAACGGGCTGTCCCTGTTGCGTAGGGAAATTCCAGAAACAGGTTACGGCGGCAGAAGTGATGGTAATACCCCGCTCCTTTTCCTGTTCCATCCAGTCTGTCGTTGCCGCACCATCGTGCACCTCCCCAATTTTGTGCGACATACCTGTGTAATACAGGATACGCTCTGTGCAGGTTGTTTTACCTGCATCGATATGGGCTGCGATACCGAAGTTTCTTTGAAATTTTAAGTCTGCCATGACAATTATATTGTGAAATTTGAGGGTGCAAAGGTAGGAAGAAAATATGAGACAATAAAATGTAGCAAAGGTGCCGTAAAAGAAAAATGGGCCGGTGAACGAGTCGCCGGCCCATGGGTTTATAACGGGTTATGTGTCTACTCGAATATGATCTTTTCCGTTTGGCTTGTGCCCGCTTTCAGGTCGGTTATCCGGATCAGGTACATTCCTGCCGCCATGTT